>JAZKCD010000001.1:0-35714 GCA_040388355.1 Pseudomonadota bacterium
GTGAGACTGACAGGCCCCACCCCCAACCCCTCCCCTGAAGGGGAGGGGCTTAAGAGATGCGAACCTGGTCAGAGCACCGCCGCATACAGGCTGTGGTGCGTCAGGATGAACAGCGTCCGCTTGTCCGGGCCGCCGAAGATCAGCTGGATCGGGCGTTCGGGGACGTCGATGCGGCCGATCTCCGTGCCCTTGGCGTCGTAGATCCACACCTGGCCGTTGGCGACGTAGAGGCGTCCGTCGGGGCCTGCCGCGACGCTCTCGCCGCCGCGGTTGGTGAGGGGTTCGAGGTCCGTGACCACTCCGCCATGCTCGACCCGGCCGGCATAGACCGCGTCCTCCGAGCTGTTGACGATATGGACGCGCTCGCCCGGGCGCGCGGTGACGAAGCCATAGGTGTCGAGCGTGTCGGAGAAGCGCCAGCCGAGATGGTTGGGCGGCCCCTGCTGGATGGTGCGGAAGGCGGGGAGGACGAGGCTGCCGTCGGGCGAGACATATTCGCGCGGCTTCGGCGTGGCCATGTCGCGGGCGAACAGCGTGGCGAGGGTGGTGAACTCGAAGGTCTCGAAATCGAGCTGGTCGCGGAACTCGCCATTGTTCCAGAAATTGGCCGGCAACGCGACGGCCGCGCCGGGGCGCCTGGCGGCGGGAGTCGGCGGGATCAGCGTGATCGATCCGTCCTTCTTCGCCGGGTCGAACGAATAGACCGTCGCCTCCGGCCCGTCGATCGACAGCACCATAAGATGGCCCGAGGCGTCGACTGCGAGATTGACCGGATCGAGCGGCGCGTCGCGGACGATCTCGAGCCCGTGCGCCTTCGACCAGCGATAGATGCGGTGGAAGCGGCGCTCGACGAAATAGAGATTGCCGGCGCCGTCGACCGCGGCGCCCGAGATCGAATAGAAGCCGGTCTCTAGCTTCTCGACCTTGCCGCTCGCCGGCGCGGGCGTGGAGTCGCCGGAAATGTCGAGCCAGGCGAACTCGCGCTCGCGCACCTCGAGGCGGCGAGTCATGTCCTGCACCGAATTCTCGAACGGGAACTTGCTCGCGCGCAGATAGGTGCCGCAGCCGCCGCCGTCGCAAAAGGCATAGCCGCTCTCGGCGTTCACATGGACGTTGCGCAGGTGGATATCGTCCGAATTGTACAGCCGGATCGCCGCGGGCGCGGGCTTGATCGAGCGGGTGACGCGGTAGCCGTGATAATTGGCGAGCAGGATGTTTCGCGAGTTGCGGATCTCGACCGCGACCGTATCCTGCCCGTCGCGGACTTCCTGCTCGGTCTGGGGGGCGAGGAAGGTCCAGTTCTCGACTCCGTCGAGGACGATCTCGTTGCGGACATGGTGCTCGGCGGACATCTCGTAGACGGTCCCCGGCGTCCTGGTGTTCGCCACGTAGAGACCCGACTGGGCGAAGGTGTTGGCGGTCCATACCGAGTTGAAGGTGCCGCCGCCCCCGTCGACTACCATGATGCTGGGATATTGCCCGTCCCAGCGATAGCGCGGGTCGCTGAAGTCGATGCGCTTGCCCGGTGGGAACGACGTGCCGGCGCCGCCGTGGATCTTGACATCGTCGACCTGCGAGCCCGCCCCGGCGCGCCACAGCAGCGCAGTCGCGCGCGGATTGATCGCGCCGGTCTGGAGGCCGAGGCTGAACAGCATCGCCTCGCCGCCGCTCGCGCTCTCGACCAGCGGCTTGGGGTCGCCGACTCCGCGCCAGGCGGGCGTATCGTCGGGGAGGACGATCTGGGTGAGGCTCGGGTGGAGGCCGATCAGCACGGTGTCGCGGCGCAGGTGCAGCGTGTCGGTGATGCGGTAGCGGCCGATCGGGAAATAGAGCACGCGGTGGGTTTCGACTGCCTTCTGGAGCGCGGCGGTGTCGTCGGTTTCGTCGTCGCCCTTCGCGCCGAGGGTGCGGACATTGATCCATTCGGCCGTGGGCGGCAGCGAACGGAGCGCGGACGGCCCGCGCGGGGGCATGGCGGGGAGATCCTCGGCCATCGAGACGCTGGCCAGCTTGCCCATCTGGCCGAGCTCGGGCACGGCAAGGCCATGGTTGAAGCTGCGGAAGCGCGAGGCCCGGCGCGATCCGGCCAGGCTGGTCCCGCTGTCGCGGTAGCGCGCGAAGACGGGGACATTGCGGATCACGGCGTTCTCGAAGCCGATCTGGGTCAGCGGGCTCGCTTCGTTGCTGATCACCACCGCGGCGTGCGAGACATTCTCGAAGCGGACGTCCCTGCCCCACAATTCGTCGCTGTAGCCGCGATCGATGTCGATCCCGACGCGCGTGTTGCGGATGCTGACATTGGCCAGGGTCAGCTGCGCCTCATGCTCGCGGATCGCGGCGTCGCGCTGGCCTTCGAAGGTCGAATCGAGCAACGTGAACTGCCAGGCAGGCGAGGTCTTCTCGGTGACGATGCCGTAGCGCCCGCCGAAGAAACGCAGGTCGCGGCCGACATTGCCGGCCTGGTAGATGCCGGCGAATCCTGACCCGGTGCGGAAGTCGATATGGCTGAGAAAGCCGTGCTGCGCGACGCGGAAGCGCACCCCGGCCGCGGCAGGATTGCCCGCGCCGATCTCGAAATCGACATTGCTCATCGCCGAATAGAAGGTCGCCGAATTGGCGTCGCGGACCCGGTCGCTGAACGGCACGCTGGTCGGCGGCGGCACCGGCACCTGGCCGACATTATACTGGTCGCCGCCGGTGAAGATGAACATCGTCGCGACTCCCTTCTGGAAGCCGGGGGTGCTGGCGCCGAGCACGAACACCGGGCGGGTCGGGCCGACCCCGAAGATGCGCACCGCGGGCCAGACCAGGATCGTCCGGGTCAGCCGGTAACGGCCCGAGGGGAGGAAGACGATGCCCCCCTGCCCCTCGCCCGCCGCGGCATCGATGGCGCGCTGGATGGCAACGCTGTCATCGCTGCGGCCGTCGCCCTTGGCCTGGACGGTGACCGCGCGGGGGTCGTCGGGCTTGGTCAGGTACACCGAGGGGCCGGCCAGCGCGGGACAGGCGATGGCACAGAGCAACGCGATCGCGGCGATGAGCTTCCCGGTCATATCCCTCTCCCCTCCTGTCCCTTCTTTCCCCGGCGAAGGCCGGGGCCCAGTTGCGAGCCGATTCAGGCGGCGGGATGCCGCCTCAACTTCATTGATACTGGGCCCCGGCCTTCGCCGGGGAAAGATTCAAGCAAACTCAAACACACTCAAACACGCTGAATTCGGCCCTACCGGCGTATCCCGAACAGCCATGGCTTCACCCGTCCCGTCGGCTGCGGAGTGCCGTCGATCCGCTGGACGCTGATCAGCCGCACCGGGCGGATCAGCATCTGCCCCTTCATGTCGCCGCTGCCGCCGCCGGTGGGCAGCGCCAGCATGCGCCGGACCACCGCCATCCCCGACACGACCTGCCCGAACGCCGCGAACCCCTTCGACCCGCGCCCGGCGTCGAGCCCCGGATTGGCGCCGACCATGATCGAGAAATTGCCGTTCGCCGAGTCCGGATTGCTGCCGTGCGCCATCGAGATGGTGCCGTCGAGATGGCGGAGCCCGGTGACATTGGTCGGCTCGAGCGGGACCGAGGGCAGCATCCGGCGCGCGTCGGTGCCGATCCCGCCCTGGACGAAGCCGAATTGCGGCGCGCCCCTGCGGCGCGTGGCGCGGTAGAAATTGGTGTCGTCGAGGCGGCCGTCATCGACATAGGCGAGGAAGTTGGCGGTGGTCCTGGGCGCATGCCGCGCGTCGAGCGCGACGACGATCGCGCCTTCGGAGGTGTTGATCCGGATGCGGACCAGGCCCGGCGGCGCGGGCTCGAGCGAAGGCGCGGCGGTCGAGGCCGAGACGGGGAGCAGCAGCGCAAGGGCGGCGAGGAGGACGGGACGCATGAACTCAGACTAGGCGAAGCGTCGCGCGCGTCAAATCAGCAGAGCCAGGCATGACCGGCGAGTGCGGCGCGCTTTTCCGCAGGCAGCGGGCCTTTGGCGAACGCCGCCAGATTCGCCTCGAGATGCGCGCGGGTGCTGGTCCCCACCGCAACGGTCGAGACCGCGGGATCCGACAGGACGAAACGCAACGCAAGATCGGCCAGCGTGCCGCCGGGCCCGACCTCGGCGGCGAGCTTTTGCGCCCGCGCATCGGTCTCGCGCCGGTGCTCGGGGTAGAAATAGTCGTGCCGCCAGTCGTCGAACGCCGGGACCGACCCGGCGAGCGCGCCGTAATAGAGCGGCGAGCGGGCGATCACCGCGACGTCGTGCTCGCGGCACAGCGGCAGCAGCGCCGCGGCGGCGCCCTGGTCGAACAGGTTGACCATCACCTGCACCGAATCGATCAGGCCGCTTGCGACCGCTTCGAACGCCGAGTCGAGGTCGTGATCGAACAGCGACACCCCGAAACCCGCGATCTTGCCCTCTTCGCGCAGACGGTCGAACGTCTCGAGCCAGTCGCCTTCGTCGAGCCATTCGGGGCACCAGGCGTGGAGCTGCTGGAGCGCGAGGCGCTCGACGCCGAGGACCTTGAGCAGCGCCTCGGTCTCGGCGCGGATATGCGCGCCGGGATAGGCTTGCGGGGCCGGGACATGCGGCGACGGCAGCTCGAACGGGACCAGCGACGTCACTCGCGCGAAGATTTGCGCGTCGCGGGCGCCGTCGCGGCGCAGCGCCTCGCCGAGCAGGGCAGCGGCTTGCGTATCGCCGGCGCCGAGCTCCAAAGCAGTGAGCCCGGACTCGAGCGCGAGGGCGAGCATCGCGTGCGCCTCGCCCGGGTCGGCGTTCAGCGCCGCGGTGCCGATCGTGTATTCGGGGACGATGAGCCCGGTGCGGCCGAGGCGCCGATGGCCGGTCATGGCGAGTCCGACGCCGCGGTAATCACGATCTGCAGGCCGGGCGCGGTGCGGTTTGCCCAGGATGAACGGTGGTACGTCCCGCGCTGGGCGGCGGTCTCCACGCGGTGGATGCTGGCTGCCCCGGGCGTGATTTCCCATTCGAGCGCCGGGTCGCGGAGGAAGGGGAAGCGGCCCGAGACCATCGCCTCGATCTGCGCCGGGCGGTGCGCCCACAGCCTTTCCACCGGGGCGCCGGTGCGCAGCACGTGCGTGTCCATCCGGCCGAGCAAGGGATGCTCGCGGCGCATATAGGCGCGGTGGACCGGCGCATCGATGTTGGCGGCGGGAGTCACGCGCATCCCCGACGGGCGCCCGATCGGCCAGAGCAGCCGGAACGCGGTCCGGTCGTTGAGCCGGTCGACGTGCCAGACGAGGTCGCCGGGCGCGAAATAGGTGCGGATCGCGACGAGCGGCCGCGCGCCGTCCACCAGCCGGCGGGCGAACTCGGTCAGCGTGGCGATATCCTCGGCGAGCAGCGCCTGCTCGCGCGCGAAGGCGCCGGGCCCGAACAGCTGGCTCGCCGCCATCGCCAGCACCGCGTCGGGCGCCTGGCCGTTGAAATCGAGCTTGAACCCGCGCGCGCCGAGCAGCGCCCGGACGAAGTCGCGACAGGGCAGCTCGTCGAGCGGCGGCTGCGCGATCTCGACGGCCTCGACTGCGGGGCGATCGAGCAGGGCGCGCGCGGCGGCAGCCCCATCCGCCAGCGCGGTCTTCGCCACCCCCGTCATCGAACCGCCCCGCTCAAGGCTCCCCGCGCGCCGCCGCGGCTTCCTTGCGCGAGAGCTTGCGGATGTCGCGGACCAGGCAGCGCTGGAAGCCGCTCTCGCTGGCGTTGGGAACGAGCAGCTCGGCCGGACGGCCCGGGCATATCCGCTCGCCGCTGCGCGCCCGGATGCCGATGTTCAGCGCCCAGTTCACTGCCGGGCAGCCCGGCGAAAGCGTGAGCTCCCAGGTCTCGCGGGATCCGATATTGACCAGCGCACGCTTGGGGCCGGCATCGCTGAATCCGGTGACCTGCGAGGCCCAGAAACATTCGCGTGGGCCGGGGGCGGGTTCGGGAGGCGCCGCGAAGCTTGCGGTCGCGAGCAGGGCGGCTGGCAGCAAGAAGATCCGAATCATCAGCCATCTCCCGGTCAAGGCTGCAACGAATAAGCCGGAGCAGCGCGGCTTGCGAGCGTCAACGCTCGTCCCCCGTGCCCGCTCCGGCCTTCCCCTTGTTCCAGGGAGCGGCGGGCGCCCGCGTCACGCGAGCGCCCGCCCCCTCGTCAATTGCCGAACTGGATGCGGAAGCCGCCCATGATCCGGCGGCCGCCGTACGAAAGCCGCATGATCTTGGGCGAGCCATCGGCGAAGGGCTCGTAGATTCCAGTCGAGACGGTCTGCGCCTCGCGCCGGATGTTCCGCCCCTCGACATAGACCTGGAAGTTGCGGGTGATGTTGTACGAGGCCTTGGCGTCGATGAAGGTGCTGCCGTCGTTGAAGCGCGCGACACCCGGATTGTAGCCCGGCGCGACCAGCCGGACGTTGGTCCAGCCTTCGCCGGGATAGTTGATGTCGGTGGTGTTGCCGCCGCACGGGGTGATGCAGGAGAAGCGCGAGCTGCGCTTCTGATAGGCGACGCGCAGGTTGAGCTTGCCGTCGTCATACCAGACCGAGGCGTTGGTGTAGTATTTGGACTCGTCGGGCGGCAGCTGGACGTCGCCGGTCACCGGATCCTGCTGCCCCTTGGTCACTACCGAGGACAGGATCGAGAAGTTGGCGTCGACGCCGGTGTGGCGGAAGAACCAGGGCAGGAAAGTGAACGCGGTCTTGAAGTTGAACTCCCAGATGTTGCGCTTGTAGCCCGGGCCGTTGTCGTAGGTGGGCACAGCGAACTGATAGTCGGCGATCGAGGCGCCGGTCACCGGATCGGTCTGGGTGCTTCCCGCAAACGGAGTCAGCGTCTGCGTCACCTGGATCGGATTGCCGACCAGCACATTGAGCTTGCCATAGGCCACCGAGAGCAAGGTATCCGCGTTCGGATACCATTCGAGCGCGGCGTTGTAGCTCCAGGCAGTGAAGGGCTTCAGCCCCGGATTGCCAACGCGGACGCTGCAGCCGAACACATCGTCGCCCGGAAGATCGAGCGGACGCTGATCGATCGTGCAGGTGCCCGATGCGAGCAAGGTCGTCATCGTCGGGCGCGCCACCGTCTTGCCGCCATAGAGGCGAAGCACGACCGATTCGTTGAAGCCCCACAGGTTGAGATTGAAGGTCGGCAGATAGTCGCGCGTGCTCTTCTGCAGCGTGCTGTTCTGGATGTACGTCACCGTGTCGATGCCGCCGGCGAGGTTGGGATTGTTCGGATCGAAATTGGCGTTCTTGCGGATCGAGATGAGAGTCAGCAGGCCCGATCCCTTGGTATCGGCGAAGACGCCGCGCAGGCCGACATTGCCGTTGAACAACAGCCCGAGCGGCAGGCGCTGCTCGAAATCGACCATCGCGTAGACGTTCTTGATCGTCTCCTGCACGCGCGTGACCGGCTGGGCATAGGTCTTGCCGTCGCTGCCCACGCAGGTCTTGAGGCAGTCGAAGTTCATGAACTGCGACGCGCCGAGCGCGGCGAACAATTCGTCGGTGCGGATGCCGTCCCATGCCGGCGGCAGATTGCCGCGGTTGGGCAAGTCGCCGAAATATTCCGAATCGCTCGGCTCGAGCGTCTTGGCGAACAGGTCGACCAGCTGCTGCGGCGTGAGCGTATCGACGCCCGACCGGATGTTCAGCGGGTTGGTCGCGGGAACGAAGCCGTAATTGCACGAAAGCGTCGAGGTCGCCGTCGGCTGGCAGGCGCGCAAGGTGCCGCGCACGTTGGCGGTCGGCACATAGACGCCCGGCACATAGGCCGCCGTGCCGAAGGTGCCGAGCGGGCTCTTGGCGACATAGCCGCCGCCGCCCCAGCGATCGATCTTGTTCTGGCGATACATCGCACCGACCGAGAAGCGGGTGAAGAACGGAACCATGTCCTCGAGATTGTAGCGCGCATCCAGCTTGGCGATCCGCTCCGAAGTCTCGGCGAGCTGCGGCGAATAGGAAACGCTGAAGCTCGGGGTCACCAGCGGCAGCTGTGCCTGGGTGTAGGCGGGCGTCGCGGGGCCGTTGGCGCTCGCCGTGACGGCATTTTGCGCGGTGCAGTTCGGCGCGACGCCGCTGATGCATGCCGGCGGGTTCAGCTGGACGAAGTTGGCCGGATTCTTGTCGTCATAGCTGGACGGCAGCGCGATATCGTACAGCCCGTTCGGCTGCAGCGACAGTGTCGCATTGCCATAGGCATAGGAACGCGACGTGCGCATGTCGCCGCGGCTGCCCCGGCCCTTGGTCATGCCCGCCATCGCGTCGATCTCGAGCCGTTCGCCGCGATATTCGGCGCCGAACTGGGCATATTTGCTCTTGTCGTCGATGTTGTTTTCGATCTGGTCGATGTTCACCGAATTGTTGGTGAGCGTCATCTCGGTGACGTTGTGCGCGCTGTCGACCTTGATGCTGCCCGGAATGACGTTGAGCACCTGGCCCGCATAGGGAATGCTGACCGCAGTCGCGCCGGTGCCGGTGGTGACGACGTTGAGGCCATAGACCGAGTCGAACAGGTTGTAGCCGGCCGGCGCATTGACGTTGACGGTGCGCGTGCCGCGCGTCCCGTTGACCGCCGGGACCGTGCCGGGCGTGTCGGTGAAGGTGCCGACGACGTTCTGATTGAACAGATTGACCGGGTTGCGGCTGCGATTCTGGTCATGCACCTCGCGCGACGAGATGGTGCCCTTGGCGAACACGGTCAGATTGTCGGTGAGACGGTAATCCAGACGGGCATCGAACGCGTAGCGCTTGTCGGTCTGGGTGTTCATGAAGTTGCGGATCAGCGACGGCGTATAGTCGTTCCACTGGTTGAGGCAGCTCTGCTGCTCCAGCGTGCGCTGCTGGACCTGCAGCGCAGTCGATCCGGTCCCCAGATACGGGAAGAGCGTCATGCACTGCGCCTTGCTCGTCGCGCCGTTCGCCAGCGTCACGAACTCGCGCGGAGTCAGCGTCGTGCCGTCGGGCGCGGTGCTGTTGGCGAAGGCGACATCGGCGGCATCGGTGCCGACCGTGGCGGGATTGAACGAGAAGGTCTTCTCGGGCGAATTGTCGAAATCGAACAGGCGCGCGAAGTTGCGGTTGTTGCTGGTGGTCTGCTCGTAGCCATGACCGTTGCTCTGGATCTTGCTGTAGGTGCCGCTGACGATCACGCCGAGCCGGTCGCCGAAGAACTTGCGCGAGGCGACCAGATTGGCATCCGGCGTCCAGTCGCGGCCAAGCGAATTCTGCCCGGCGCCGACGCGCAGCGAGATATAGGGCTTCTTGAAATCGAGGCCGGTACGGGTGTGGACCTGGACCGTGCCGCCCAGCGAGCCCTCGGTCATGTCCGCGGTCGAACCCTTGACCACGTCGACGCTCTTGACCAGCTCGGCGGGAAGCTCGCGCAGATCGGCGCTGCGGGCGCCGCCGGTGCCGATGGCGAGCGCGCCGGTGCTCTGCACGCCGATGCCGTCGAGCTCGACGCGAGTCAGCTCGGGGCCGTTGCCGCGTACGGCCACGGTTTCGCCTTCGCCGAAGTCGTTGCGGCCCAGCGCGACGCCGGGGATGCGCGAAATCGCTTCGCCGACGTTGCGGTCGGGGAAGGAGCCGATATCGTCGGCGACGATCGAGTCGGTCGCGGTCCGGGCGTTCTTCTTGCGGTTGTTGGCCGACTGCTGGCTGGCGCGCGAGCCGACGACGATGATCGCGTCCTGATCGGGCACGTCCTGGTCGTCCACCTGCGCGGCGGCTTCGGCTTCCTCGCTCCCGTCGGACGAGATCTGCGCCATCGCCTCGCTGCTGCTGAACGCAAGGACCAGGCCGAGCGCGGCCCAGGAAGCGGTTGCGCCCAGACGGCGGCGCCGAGTCAGTCGGTTGGTCATGATAATCCCCTCTCCACCCTGTTGTTGTCCGTCAGGTCCTGCCGCCGGTGGCGCATGGTTTTGTCACCACGCAGCCGGGCAAGCCTGATTCTCAGGCAATTACTGTACGCGCTCACATTCCCACAATATGAAACACGCATCCAAGTTCTAGAAATTTAGCAGGTTGTCGCATAGTTGCAACCCAATTGTCTGATCACCCGATTCACAGGCTGGGATTGGCTTGACACGCTGTGGAGAAGGCGATCATTTGGCCTGACCAATTCGACGCCGCATCGCTGCTTGGCATGGTGCGAGGCCGGATCGGAGGAGGAGCAATCCAATGCGCGCAATGGTTTATGCAATCACCGCCGCCGCTTCGCTGGCTGTCGCGACCCCGGCATCAGCGCAGGATGCCTCGACGCTCGTCGCCTCGCCACGGCGCACCTTCAACCTCAATCCGGACTGGCGGACGACCACCGGCGACCCCGCCGGGGCCGAACGGCCAGGCTTCGACGACCGCGCATGGCGCACCGTCACCCTCCCCCATGCCTTCAACGAAACCGAGGCATTCGCGCGCGATATCAAGCAGCTGTCGACCGGCATCACCTGGTACCGCAAGCGACTCGTGCTGCCCCCCGGCGAGTCGCGGCGCAACGCGTTGCTCGAGTTCGAAGGCGTGCGCCAGGCGGCCGAGATCTGGGTCAACGGCCGCCCGGTCGCGCTGTCGGAGAACGGCGCGATGGCGTTCGGCGCCGACATCACCGCCGCGCTGGTGCCCGGCGAGAATCTGATCGCGGTGCGAGTCGACAATGACTGGAAATACAAGGAGCGCGCGACCGGCAGCGCGTTCCAGTGGAACAACGACAATTTCAACGTCAATTACGGCGGGATCACGAGGAATGTCCGGCTGCACCTGACCGGGCCGGTCTACCAGACGCTGGCGCTGCAGGCAGGACTCGGCACCACCGGGCAATATGTCTGGGCGGGCGATTTCGACCTCGCCGCGCGCGCCGCCACCATCCATGCCGAGACCGAGGTCCGCAACGCGGATAGCGCGCCGCGCACCCTCGCCTACCGCGTCGAGGTGCGCGACGCCGCGGGCCGCCGGGTCGCCCGCTTCGACGGCGGCACGACCGTGCTGCAGCCGGGCGAGACGCGCACGCTGGCGGCAGCGGGCCGGCTTCAGGGGCTCCATCTCTGGAGCTGGGGCTATGGCTATCTCTACACCGTGACCACCAGCCTGGTCGAAGCCGGCCGCGTGGTCGACAGCGTCGATACCCGCACCGGCTTTCGCCAGACGCGGTTCGGGGACGGGATGGTCGCGCTCAATGGCCGGGTGATCCAGGTCCATGGCTATGCCCAGCGCACCTCGAACGAATGGCCTGCGGTCGGCGTCTCGATACCGCCCTGGATCAGCGACTTCTCCAACGCGCTGATGGTCGAGAGCGGCGGCAACCTCGTCCGCTGGATGCACATCACTCCGTCGAAGCAGGACGTGGAGTCGGCCGACCGTGTCGGGCTGCTCCAGGCGATGCCCGCGGGCGATGCCGAGAGCGACACGATCGGCCGGCGCTGGGAGCAGCGCAAGGAGCAGATGCAGGCCGCGATCGTCTACAATCGCAACAATCCCTCGATCCTGTTCTACGAAGGCGGCAACGAGAATATCAGCGAGGCGCACATGGCCGAGCTCAAGGCGATCCGCGACCGCTACGATCCGCATGGCGGCCGCGCGATCGGATCGCGCGAGATGCTCGACAGCAAGACGGCCGAATATGGCGGCGAGATGCTCTACATCAACAAGAGCGCGAAGCACCCGATGTGGGCGATGGAATATTCGCGCGACGAGGGCGCGCGGCTCTACCAGGACGCGCTCACCCCGCCCTTCCACGCCGATTCCCCCGACTACAACCGCAACCAGGACAGCCACGCGATCGAGGATGTGAAGCGCTGGTACGATTACTACCGGGTGCGGCCGGGCACCGGGCGGCGGGTGAGCGCGGGCGGAGTCAACATCATCTTCTCCGATTCGAACACGCATTACCGCGGCGACAACAACTATCGCCGCTCGGGCGAAGTCGATGCGGTGCGGCTGCCCAAGGAGGGGTTCTGGGCGCACCAGGTGATGTGGAGCGACTGGGTCGACAGCGTCACCCCGGCGACGCACATTATCGGGCATTGGAACTATGCGGCGGGCACGCACAAGGCGGTGAACGTGGTGTCGAACGGCGACGCAGTCGAGCTTTTCCTGGGCGGCCGGTCGCTCGGCAAGGGCGAGCGGAGCGCGGGCTTCCTGTTCGGCTGGAAGGACGTGGCCTGGGCGCCGGGGACGCTGACCGCCGTGGCGACCTATGCCGATGGCCGCCGGTCGCAGCACCGGGTCGAGACCGCGGGGCCGCCGGTCGCATTGCGGCTGACTCCGCACACCTCGCCGCGCGGCTTCGTGATGGACGGCGCGGATCTGGCACTGGTCGATGTCGAGGTGGTCGACGCCGCGGGGCGCCGGGTGCCGACCGACCACTCGACGATCCATTTCGCGCTCGACGGGCCGGCCGAGTGGCGCGGCGGGATCGCGCAGGGAGATTCGTCGGGCAAGCCGCGGCCCGACCGTGCGGACCCTGCCGTGTCGGGCGCGCCGCATCAGCCCGACACCGTCACCCACTTGCCCGGCACCGCGCGCGGCGAGGATAATTTCATCCTGTCGCGCGACCTGCCGGTCGAGGGCGGAGTCAACCGCGTCCTGCTCCGCGCGGGCAGGGCGAAGGGCCGGGTTCGCGTCACCGCCTCGGCGGATGGGTTGAAGAGCGCGGTGCTGGTGATCCCGACGGTGCTGCCCAGGCCCGTGGTCAACGGGCTGTCGTCCGACTTCGCCGAACGTTACCAGCCGGGGCTGCTGACGCGCGGCCCGACTCCGCAGGGCCCGTCGTTCCGGGTCAGCCGCACGCCCTTCCTTCCGGCCGCCATCGTCGCCGGCGCCAATGCCACGGATGCCCCCCGCACCACCGACGACAACGAGCTGTCGCGCTGGACCAGCGACGGCAAGCCGGGCTCGGCGTGGATCGAGTATCGCTTCGACGCGCCGGTCGCGCTGAACCAGGTCGAGCTCAAGCTCGTCGGCTGGCGCTCGCGCAGCTATCCGCTCCGCATCACGCTCGACGGCGTCACCGTCTGGGAAGGGCAGACCGAGCGCCAGCTCGGCTATGCCGCGATCGCCTTCGCTCCCGCGCGCGGACAGGTGCTGCGGATCACCCAGACCGGGCCGGTCGAGGACCGCGACGCCTTCGGCAAGGTCGTCGAGCTCAACAATGCGCGTGCGGCGGGCGATACCGGCGCGGACGCGGTGCCGCCGGGCTGGACGCTCGGCATCGTCGAAGCCGAATTCTACGGACCGGTGAAGCCGTGATCACGCGCCGCGCGACGCTGGTCGGCGGCGCGGCGCTGCTCGCCGGCTGCGTCCGGCCGGGCGCGCGCGAGCGGCTGCTGCATCGCGACGATTTCGACGCCGGGCTCGGCAATTGGGTGGTCGAGTCCGAGCGGCCGGGGACGATCGTTGCCGAACGGGGCGCGCTCGACATCGATGTGCCCGCGGGGGTGACCTTGTGGTTCAGGCCCGAGCTGCAGAGCCCGGTCGCGATCGACTATGACGTCACCGCGGTATCGGCCGGGGGACCCAACGACGCGGTCAGCGACGTCAATTGCTTCTGGATGGCGACCGATACCCGCACCCCGTCGGGCAATGTCCTCGAGCATCCGCGCAGCGGCGCGTTCGCCGACTATGACCAGCTGCGGACCTATTATGCCGGGATCGGCGGCAACCGGAACACGACCACGCGCTTCCGCCGCTATATCGGCCGGCGCGACCAGCGGCCGCTGCTGCCGCAGCACGACCTGTCCGCGCCCGCCGACCTGCTCGTCCCCAACCGCCGCATCCATATCCGCCTGATCGCCGCGGGAAGCCGAGTTGCGCTGTTCCGCGACCACAGGCTGGTCTTCACGCTCGACGATTCCGAGCCCTATCTGCGCGGCCATTTCGGGCTGCGGACGACCCAGAGCCATTTGCGGGTCGAGAATTTCCGGGTGCGGAGCTTTGCCGAGACAATTTGATACAAGTTTCTATATTGTGGGACAACGTTTCAAATAATATGCACCTCACGCAAGTCGGGCACGAACCGCGGCGGCCAATCGGGAGCAGGATCATGCAATTTCCATTCGGCAGGCGCGGATTCCTCCAGGGCGCGATCGTCATGGGTGCAACGCCGCCGCTTCTGCTTCGCACGGGCGAAGCGCTCGCGTCTTCGCAGCCGCCGGTCCGCGATGCCGACATCGTCTGGCTCGACGGCGCGCCGCCGGCCGCGCATGAGGGCCAGACCTGGGGCGTGCCCTGGCCGCGCGGCAGCCTCGCCGCCAATACCCGCTTCGCGCTGGGCGACGTGCCCGTGCAAAGCTGGACGACGGCGTGGTGGCCCGACGGATCGATCAAATGGACCGCGCACGCGATCCCCGCGGGACAAGGCGCGCCATCGGGGTTCAAGCTCGCGGCCGGCCGCGCGGCGCTGCCGCCCGCGGCGGTGACGGTCCGCGAAACCCCCGAGGCAATCGAAGTCACGAGCGGTCCGCTGCGCTGGCGCGTCGCGCGCAGCGGCCCGAGCATCATCCTCGCCGCCTCTCACGGCGCGCGCGAGACGCTGCGCGACGTCCGGCTGGTCGCGACCACGCAGGACGCCCCCGGCGACGAAGGCGAGGCCACCGCCGCGCACCGCTTTGCCGGCGAAGTGGTGCGCGCCACGGTCGAGCAGAACGGCCCGGTCCGCGCGACGATCCGAGTCGAGGGCCGCCACCGCGGCGAGGGGCGCGACTGGCTGCCCTTCACCATGCGGCTCTATTTCCACGCCGGATCCGAAGGCGTGCGGATCGTCCACAGCTTCGTGTTCGACGGCGACGAGAAGAAGGATTTCATCCGCGGGCTCGGGCTGACCGGCACCGTGCCGATGGCCGATCTGGCGCACGATCGCCACGTTCGCCTCGCCGGCAGCGATGGCGGCATCTGGGGCGAGGCGGTGCGCCCGCTCACCGGGCTCCGCCGCGATTCGGGCCGGGCATTCCGCGACGCGCAGGTCGCCGGGCGCAAGACCCCGCCGGTCGCCGAGATGCCCGCTTCGGTGCGCGACCGGCTGAACTATATCGCCGAATGGGGCGACTTCACGCTGTCGCAGCCCAATGCCGACGGCTTCACCATCGCCAAGCGCACCGAGCCCGGCCATGGCTGGATCGATGCCGATGGCGGCACCCGCGCGCAAGGGCTCGGCTATGTCGGCGGCGCCGCGGGCGGCGTCGCGTTCGGCATGGGCGATTTCTGGCAGCGCTGCCCGGTGCGGCTCGACATCCGCGACGCGCACGGCGACGCGGCGCGCTTCACGCTCTGGTACCATTCGCCCGACGCCCCGGCGATGGACCTGCGCTTCTATCATGACGGCCTCGGCATGAACGACCATGCCGCCGAGAATGAAGGCCTAGACATCACCTATGAGGATTACGAGGCCGGCTGGGGCAGCCCCTACGGCATCGCCCGCACCACCGAGTTCATGCTGTGGGCGCTGCCCGCGACGCCGCCCCGCGAGCGGCTCGCGCAGATGGCGGCTGCGGTCGCCAGGCCGCCCCGGCTGGTGTGCCCACCGGCGCGCATCCACGCCGCAAACGTGTTCGGCGACTGGAGCCTGGTCGACCGCTCTTCCCCCGCGCGCACTGCGATCGAGGACCAGAACGACCAGCTGCTCGCCTTCTACATGGGCCAGGTCGAGCAGCGCCGCTGGTACGGCTTCTGGAACTATGGCGATGTCATGCACACCTACGATTCCGACCGGCACGTGTGGCGCTACGACATCGGCGGGTTCGCCTGGGATAACAGCGAGCTCTCGCCCGATCTGTGGATATGGACCAGCTTCCTGCGATCGGGCCGCGCCGATCTGTTCCGCTTCGCCGAGGCGATGACGCGGCACACCGGCGAAGTCGATGTCTATCATCTCGGCCCCAAGCGCGGCATGGGCACGCGCCACGGGGTGCAGCACTGGGGCGACAGCTCGAAGCAGCCGCGCGTCTCCAACGCCGCCTTTCGCCGCTTCTATTATTACCTCACCGCTGACGAGCGCGTGGGCGACCTGATGCGCGAGCTGATCGGCTCCGACGAGACGCTGACTCGCGTCGAGATCGGCCGCAAGGTCGGGGTGCGCAGCGCCGAGGCGCAGCCGCCGGGCGGCGCCGGGGCGATGACGGCGGAGGCCCCGCCCCCGCCCGGCCAGGTGTTCGTCGGCTTCGGCACGACCTGGTGCTCGCTCGCCGCGGCCTGGCTCACCGAATGGGAGCGGACCCGCGACAATCGCTGGCGCGACCGGCTGCTCGCGGGGATGAACTCGATCGCGGCGCTGCCGAAGCAATGGTTCGCGGGCGGCGCCAATTTCGAGCTGGCGACCGGGCGCTTCACCGGGCCGGGCGACGAAGTCAGCATCAGCCATCTCAACGCAGTGTTCGGCGCAGTCGAGCTCCATTCGGAGCTGTTCCAGCTGCTCGACGTGCCCGCCTACAAAAAGGCGTGGCTCGACTATTGCGTCGCCTACAACGCCCCCGAGGCCGAGTTCCGTGCGATGACCGGGGTGGCCGGACGCGGGCGCAACCTCAAGCAGGGCCATTCGCGCCTCACTGCCTATGCGGCGCACGAACGCCAAGATCCGGCGCTGGCGCAGCGCGCCTGGGCCGAGTTCTTCGGCGGCGAGGCGGGGATGCGGCTCGGCGTGTTCGCCCGGGCGCGCAAGGTGAGTGGGTCGGACGTGCTCAAGCCGGTCGACGAAGCCCCGGGCGTCTCGACCAACGCCGCGGCGCAATGGGGACTGGCGGCGATCCAGGACCTCGCGCTGATCGGCGACAGCGTCGATACGGCGTGGGCTGCAATAAAGGCCAGGTGATCCCTCGCGTTGATCGACCATCTTGCCCCGGCGAAGGCCGGACCCCAGTTGCGAGCCGGTTCAGGTGGCAGGATGCCGCCTCGGCTTCGTCGATACCGGGCCCCGGCCTTCGCCGGGAAAAGGCTCGGAGCGCGCGATAAACCCTAATTCCGCTCCCGCACCGCGACGAACTTGGCCATGCCCGATGCCTTGCCCGGCTCGGCCTCGACCAGCACGACGAGCTTGCGCTCGGCCTCCCCCGCGGGGAGGGGCACGTCGATGCGGGCGGGCGCGGGGTCGGGCTTGTCGGCGACCTTGACGCCGTCGAGCCAGATCTCGGCGCGGCCGACGACTTCGGCGAAGACCAGCACCCCGCCCTGCGCGCGGACGCGGGCCTGGGGGCGGAAGGCGAGGCGGTAGCTGTTCCAGCGGCCCTCGGGCGCGGGGCCCTCGAGCCGGCCGGGGCGGCCGACGACCAGCGCGTAGCGGTCGTTGCCGGACTCGACGGTGACGAGCGGATCGGGGCGGGTCGCGGCGAAGGGGGTGCGCTGCCAGACGTTGAGCAGCATCTCGGGGCGCGCGGGCGCGACCGACGCGCGGGGCTCGGCGGCGATCCGGTCGACCGTCAGCAGCGCGGGCTTGAGCCCCGGCGCGGTCGCGCGCAGCCGCAGCGGGCCGCGTGCCGCACCGGCGCGCACGATCACCTGCGCCAGCCCGTTGAACAGCTTGCGCGCGTCGCCCTTCTCGGGGTCGTGGTCGGTGGGATTGCCGTTGCCGAGCCCGATGATCTCGCCGCCCTCGATGACGAAGCCCGCCGGCAAATTGGCAGTGGGAACGTGGCGCCCGCGCGCATCGACCGCGTCGACCGTCACCGGCTGGGCATCCTCGCCGTCGCCCTTCATCACGCGCCGGTCGGGCGTCAGCCGCAGCGCCACCGCGGGGCCGGTGGTCTCGACCCTCGCACGCGCCACTTCGCGCCCGCCGCGATAACCGATCGCCTCGAGCGTACCGGGCGCATAGGGCACCTGCCATTCGGGCATCGCCAGCCGGTCGACCGCCTTCTCGCCGAGGAGCTTGCCGTTCAGCCGCAGGGCCACCCGCTCGACATTGGCGAGCGCGACGACGCGGATCGGCTGGCCCTCGCGCCCTGCCCAGTTCCAATGCGGCGCCAGCGCGAGCACCGGCGCATCGTCGATCCACTGCGCACGATGAAGGTCGAACGACATCTTCGGGAAGCCGCAAAGGTCCATGATCCCGAACACGCTCGAGGTCGAAGGCCATTCGTACGGCGTCGGCTCGCCATGATAGTCGAACCCGGTCCAGACGAATCCGCCGGCGAGATAGGGCCGCGTCGCGATCGCCTTCCACGCGGTGTTGTGCGTCGCGCCCCATGGCGCGCCGTCGTCGTCGTAGCTGGTCGAGATGTTGCGCGCCTTGTCGCTCGCCCATTCGCCGCGGGTGGAGAAGGCGCTGGTATCCTCCGAGCTGGTCAGCGGCTTGTCGGGGAAGGCGGCGTGGTATTTGTCGTACTGATCGATCTGGTAGTTGAAGCCGACGACGTCGACTGCCTGGCTGACGTTCGACGGCGCGAACATGCCGTTGTTCATCGCCGCGGTGACCGGGCGGCTGGTATCGAGCGCCTTGACCGTCGCGGCCATGCGGCGGACCATCTCATAGCCTTGCGCGCTGCCCTGCATCGGCTCCTCGTTGAACACCGACCACATGAACACCGACGGCCGGTTGCGGTCGCGCCGCACCATCCATTCGAGCTGGGCCATGTAATCGGGGCTCGGGTTGAACTGGCGGTTCTCGTCCATCACCAGCAGGCCGTGGCGGTCGCAGGCATCGAGCAACTCGACCGGCGGCGCGTTGTGCGACATGCGGATCGCGTTCGAGCCGAGCGCCTTCAGCCTTCGCACCCGCCAGTCCCACAGCGCATCGGGGATCGCAGTGCCGACTCCGGCATGGTCCTGGTGGTTGCAGGTGCCCTTGATCTTGAGCGGCTTGCCGTTGAGGTGGAAGCCGGTCGCAGCATCGAAATGGAAGCTGCGGAAGCCGATATTGATGCGGCGCTGGTCGAGCAGCTTGCCCGCGTCGGAAAGAACGCGCACCGCCACGGTGTAGAGCGTCGGACTGTCGGGGGACCAGAGGCGCGGATTGGTGACCGGGAGCAGGAGGCTCACGCTTTCGGGCACGAGCGGCCGAACCTCTGCTGACAGGATAGCCCCGCCAAAGCCGCTCAGCTCGGCTTCGATCGTCACCCTTTGCGGGAGGTTGGCGATATTGGTGAGCGTGACCTCGACCGGCACGCTCCAGCTGCCGTCCTCGCCCTTACGCGGATCGCAATGGACGCCGTCGGTGGCGATATGCACCGGCTCGCGCACCGCCAGCCAGACATGGCGGTAGATGCCGGCGCCTTCGTACCACCAGCCCTCCATCGGCTCGGCATCGACGCGGATCGCGATCGTGTTGAGCTGGTCGCCGAAACGCGCGAGCGGCGTGATGTCGAGATGGATGCCGTTATAGCCGCTCCAGTTGCGGTCGACGATCGTGCCGTTGAACCAGATCGTCGCGTTGGTCGCGATTCCGCCGAAATCGATCTCGAGATACTTGCCTTGGAGCGCGGGATCGAGCCGGATCGTGCGGCGGTACCAGCCGACACCGCGGCGGCGATAGCCCTGGGCGATATTGGCCTCGCGGTCGACCGGCGCCTCGATCGCCCAGTCGTGCGGCAAGTCGAGCTCGCGCCAGTCGCTGTCGTCATAGGTCATCGCCGCCGCGCCGTGCGCCGCGCCGGCCTTGGCATTCTCGTAGCTCGCCTGGTGTCCGGCGATCACCGGCATCGGGATGTCGCCGAGGTGGAAGCGCCAGCCGCGGTCGAGCGACGGCCGGCCGGGCTCCTCGGGGGCATAGGGCGCGTCGAGCCCGTCGCGCGGCGGCGGCATCGGCAGGTCGGAGGCACGGCGGGGTTCGGCGACGGCCGCGCGGGCGGCCCCGGGGGTGAGCGCAGCCACGGCCGTGCTGGTCGCAAGGAATTTCCGCCGGTCCATTGTCGCTCTCCCTCTCCTGCCCCGGCTTCATGAACCAGCGGCGGCGGGCATGCCAGCCCGTTGCGATTATCCCGCATAATAAAGGTCTGTGTCAATAATTGGGAGTGTCTTGACAGTGTAACTCGTGCGGCGCAGCGTGCGGGAAACCCGTCGGAGAGGATCGATATGCGTACCCATCGCGTGCTGCTGGCTGCCCTTGCCCTTGCGACTCCGGCGGCGCCCGCCGCGGCGCAGGGCGCGCGCCAGATCGAAAAGCTCGACCGCGGGCTGGTCGCGGTGCCCGCAGCGGAAGGCGGCGGCAACCATGTCTCGTGGCGGCTGCTGGCGACCGATTCCAGGGGCGTGCGCTTCACCCTCTACCGCGACGGCAAGCCGATCGCGCGAGTCGGCGCGCGCGGCGCGACCAGCGTCCATGACCGCGACGGCGGCCCCGCCTCGCGCTATTCGCTGAGCGCGCGCGGGCCCGCGGTGACGCCCTGGGCGGGTGGCTATCTCGCCATCCCTCTCGACAAGCCCGCCGACCGCAAGACCCCCGATGGCGAGCTTTATTCGTACAGCGCCAACGACGCGAGCGTCGGCGATCTCGACGGCGACGGGCGCTACGAGATCGTCGTCAAATGGTATCCCTCGATCGCCAAGGACAATGCCTTTTCGGGCTATACCGGCGAGACCCTGCTCGACGCCTACACGCTCGAGGGCAAGCGGCTGTGGCGAGTCGACTTGGGGCCCAACATCCGGTCGGGCGCGCACTATACTCAGTTCATGGTCTTCGACCTCGATGGCGACGGGCGTGCCGAAGTCGCGATGAAGACCGCCGATGGTACCGTCGACGGCACCGGCAAGGCGATCGGCGACGCCAATGCCGACTGGCGCAGCGACGGCGGCGAAGTCGCGTCGAAGGACCGCACCGGCTCCACCACCACGCCCGATGGCCGCCAGGTCTCGCGGCTCCAGGGCCGCATCCTCAGGGGCCCCGAATATCTCACCGTGTTCGACGGGCTGACCGGCAAGGCGCTCGCCACCGCGCCCTATGCCCCGCCGCGCGATCCGCGCACCGACGCGCCAACGGTCGAGCAGATGACCGAGACCTGGGGCGACGGCTATGCCAACCGCTCCGAACGCTACCTTGCCGGGGTCGGCTATTTCGACGGCAAGCGGCCGAGCCTGGTGTTCGCGCGCGGCTATTATGCGCGCTCGACCATCGCCGCATGGGACTGGCGCGGCGGCAAGCTGACGATGCGCTGGCTGTTCGACAGCGCCGCGCCGGGCAACGAGAAGTTCGCCGGGATGGGCAACCACCAGCTGTCGATCGCCGATGTTGATGCCGATGGGCGCGACGAAGTGATCTACGGATCGATGGCGATCGACGATACCGGCAAGGGGCTGTGGTCGTCGGGGCTTGGGCATGGCGACGCGATGCACGTCTCGGACCTCGACCCGACCCGCCCGGGGCTAGAGAAGTTCGGGGTGCACGAGACGATGCGGATGAGCGGCAATCGCGGCGCGGCGATGCTCGATGCGCGCACCGGCGCGCTGCTGTGGTCGACGCCCGCCGACAAGGACACCGGCCGCGGCATCGCGATCGACATCGATCCGCGCCACCCCGGCGCCGAGGCCTGGGCGTCCAATTCGGCCGAGCTGTACGACGTCAAGGGCAAGGTGATCCCCGGCGGCCATCCGCGCGCGGCGAATTTCGGAATCTGGTGGGACGGCGACCGGCTGCGCGAATTGCTCGACGGGACGCGAGTCAGCAAATGGGACTGGGCGGCGGGCACCGAGCGTCCGCTGCTGCGGCCCGAGGGCGTGGTGTCGAACAACGGCACCAAGGCCAACCCGTCGCTCTCGGCGGATATCATCGGCGACTGGCGCGAGGAGCTGCTGCTGC
Organism: Pseudomonadota bacterium; assembly: GCA_040388355.1. Taxonomy (GTDB): domain Bacteria; phylum Pseudomonadota; class Alphaproteobacteria; order Sphingomonadales; family Sphingomonadaceae; genus Sphingomonas. The sequence continues at coordinate 21,689 of JAZKCD010000001.1, forward strand.
CGAGCACCGACAGCCGCGAGCTGCGGCTGTACGAGACGCCGTGGCCGACTTCGGAGCGAGTCGTCACGCTGATGCACGATTCGGTCTACCGGCTCGGCATCGCGTGGCAGAACACCGCGTACAACCAGCCGCCGCATACGTCCTATTATCTAGGCGCGCCGGTGAAATGAGGATTGGCGGCTGGGCGCTGGCGATCGCGGCGCTGCCGGCGGTCGCCGCCGCGCAGGCGCTGCCCAGGCCCGACCGGGGCGGCGTGCCCGAGTCCGGGCTGTACGACTATGGCGTGATGGGCCCGCCAGCGACTCCGGCGATCGTCGAGGCCGCACGCGCGGCGGTGGTGCTGCCGCGGGCGCCGGGGCCGTTCGCGCCGCGCTGGGAGTCGATCGCGCAGAATTACCGCGCCCCGGCCTGGTTCTCGGACGCCAAGTTCGGGATATTCATGCACTGGGGGATCTACTCGGCCGCCGCACACCATAACGAATGGTACGAGAAGCACATGTACGGCGCCGACCGCGCCTGGCACGCGCAGCATTTCGCGCCGCAGGAACGCTTCGGCTACAAGGATCTGATCCCGCTGTTCACTGCGGCGCGCTGGGACCCCGGCGCCTGGGCTTCGCTGTTCAAGGCGGCGGGCGCGCGCTTCGTGATGCCGGCGGCGCAGCACCACGACAATTTCGCGCTGTGGGACAGCAAGGTCACGCCGTTCAACGCAGTGCGGATGGGGCCGCGGCGCGACCTGATCGGGGATCTCGCCCGGGCGGTGCGCCGTCAGGGGATGCGGTTCGGGCTCTCCAACCACGGCGTGGAGAACTTCACCTTCGTCAATCCGGTGCCCGAGCTCGACGCGAGACTGAAGGCAGCGAATGCCGATCTCTACGACCCGGCGTGGCGCGATTTCTACAACGTCGCCGACCGCAGCCCGGCGGCGATGACGCGCTTCCTGACCGACTGGGTGGACCGCAATGTCGAGCTGATCGACAAATACCGGCCCGACCTGCTGTGGTTCGACAATGGCGCGAACCTGCGCGTGCTCGATCCGCTCAAGCTGCAGGTCGCCGCCTATTACTACAACCGCGCGCGGCAATGGCGGCGGCCGGTATCGCTCTCGACCAAGTTCGTCGCCTATGCGCCGAGCAACGACGACACCCGGCAAGTGGGCTCGATCGTCGATTTCGAGAAGGTCGGCATCCGATCGCCCAAGGACATCCGGCCCGGGCCGTGGATGGTCGACGACACGATCGGCAGCACCTGGGGCTATACCGAGGGGATGACCGTTGCCGGCCCGGGCGAGATCCTGGCGCGGCTGATCGATACGGTGGCCAAGGGCGGCACCTATCTGCTCAATATCTCGCCGATGGCCGACGGCACCATCCCTGCGGCACAGCGCGCGACGCTGCTCGGAATCGGCGCGTGGCTGCGCGTCAACGGCTCGGCGATCTACGGCACGCGGCCGTGGGTGAAGTTCGGCGAGGGCGGCATCCGCTTCACCACCGGCGGCGGCAGGCTCTACGCGATTGCCCCGACATGGCCCGGCAGCGAACTGCGAATCGCGTCGCTGGGGACGCAGGCGGGCCGCGTCACCCGCGTCGAGCTGCTCGGCGGGCGCGGTCCGCTCGCCTTCTCGCAGGACGCGGGCGGGTTGCGAGTCACCCTCCCCGCCCGCAAGCCCGCGGGGCCGGACCACGCCTACAGCTTCCGAGTCAGCGGGGTCCGAGCACGGTGACCGGGCCGATCGGCCCCGACGGGCGCAGCGGCGCATCGGGACGGTAGGTCGGCGCGGCGACGAAGGCGATTGACCCAGAGATTGGCGACGCGAACCTCGATGCTGTTGCTCCCGCGCTTCCCGCCGCCGCGCAGACCCCGGCCGACGACAAGGCCGCGACCGCGACGATCGAGGCGTGCCGCGCCGCGGGCTACCGGGTCAGCGTCGCGGTGGTCGATTCGACCGGCAATGCCCGGCTGATGCTGAGCGCCGACAGCTCGGACGGCACCCACAATTTCGTCGCGATGCGCAAGGCTATCGCCGCGCTCGAATTCGCCAAGCCGAGTTCGCGGGCGAACGACCTGGCAAAGACCGATAAGGCGATGTGGCCGCGGATCACCCCCTCGATGCTGCTCGACGGCGGCGCGGTACCGCTGTTCGCGAACGGCCGCCTGATCGGCGCGCTCGCCGCCAGCGGAGCCCCGGGCGCAGTGATCGGCGAGCAGGACGAGGCGGTGACCGGCATGAGCATGAACATCGTTAAACGCGCGATTTCTACGTCAGCTAGCGGTGCAGCTCTGGGAACTTGGCGCCGTTACCGAAGAGCCGAGAGTCGGATCAAAACCCGACCATGAAATTGAATTCACAATAGCAGAAGCGTATAGATCCATGCTATCCACAACGTTCCGTCCGATCTCCACTCTACCTCTATATTTATCCAATATTATTGAGCATTCAGTAAGCAGCAAAAGTACATCATTGCACGGAGATGTACGCATTATGCGCCTAAAGTTTTGCAACCCCAATGAATTGGCGCCTTTCTGCTTTACGAGATAGGCGAGACTTTCCATATGCTTGGATCTATCGAGAGTCGGCAGATAGCAATTACGATATTCATGTAGAAATGCGAATGCGCTCTGCGTAGTATTATTTACCACATCGCCAATACCAACAACATATATCGGCGACGCCCTGCTATCGATCCAATTTTTTACCGCTGATGACAATCTGACGAAGGTTGATCCACGGTTTTGCAGCAGGCTATCGATCCGATCCTGGTAGAACTGAGTCGTATTGCAGGCCAAGGCAATTACGTCCGCACCGTCATCGGTTAGACGCAGTAGTTCATCCCGCACCTTGTCCCACAGAAGTTCGGAACGCACCGACAATTCCATCGACCATCCCATTGCCGGGAGCGACGATATCAGCACGCGAGGGTAGGAGATGTCGCCAGCGAAGCTCGCACCTCCGCGGCGACGCACTTCCTCATTGATCCGCTTCCACAGCAGAGCGCCCGACTCAGGCCCGTTCCCCGTCACCAAGCCGATCGTCCGGCTGGCGAGAGATGTCGAAGCCAGCTCGGTTTCGGCAGCGATCGTAGCCACCAAAGCGGCTTCCGGACCCAACGCCCTGACAAGGGCAGCCGGCTGAAATTCGATCGACCAGGTCAGGCTTCCCGCGTTGGTCATCATGGTTCCCGCTTCCCCCTCGTCGTCGAGAAGCGAGCGGTCAAAGACCTGGCGCACCAGACCAAGCGCAGCTTGCCGGGCTGGCGACAGGAACGGATTCACCAGGCCATAGCCGAGATGCTCGTCTGCAAGATCGGCGATAACGGCGCGAGTCAGACCAGAAAGGCCCAGATCGAGTTCGTTCAACCGCGCGATCGATAGCGATTGATCGCCCCGGCAATGGAACAATATCGTTCGTTTGTTCCCGGTGCCGTCAATCCCTTCCGCGAGATAGGATCGCAATTCATCCCTCAACGGAATTCCGCACTTGCCCAGCCGCACCCGCCGTGCAGCCGCCTCCCGGCAGCTCCGCACTGCAGAATTGCGTCCGATCAGGAACCACAGATTCTTTGCGGAACAATATTCGACCGTTTCGATCACCGACTGCGGAACATACTCATTTTCCTCGAGCATGGCGGCCAGCCGCTGGTCGAGGCTCGCCTCAGCATGTGAGGGCATCATCGGGACCATAACCCAGTCTTACCTATACCTTGACGAATAGCGCCAGTTCAGCCCGCGTCCAGGAGAGCTGGCTATCCCCCGACTTGACGACAATGGTGAACGGCGACCGCTGCCCGGGCGAGAAGAGCCGCTTGGTGGCGTTGGTCACGTCGAATGCGAGGATGGTTTCGCCTTCCGTAGGTGATCGCCTGAAGGATCCGGCGAACTGCTGGGTGTCGGGGCCTCCCGGCGCCTCGTTGGAGGAAAGGTTGGCATAGACCTCCAGCTCGAGCGGTTCATCGCCGACGATCTTCGCGCCGATGAGCCTGAGTTGAGCCGCTTCCAGCGACCGCCCGTCCCAGTCGCCTCCCAATTCCTTCGACGGGGCGAGGCGGAGAATGGGGGTTTCTGCACTCACCGCGCCGCCACGATCCGAACGGAACGGAACCTCGAGGATGGTGGTGCTCTGCTCGCCTGCCTGACTGGTCTGGAGAAAATCGCGCAGCGCGTACGGATCGTCGTTGATGTCCTCGTCGCCAAGGCCGATCATCAGCTTAACCAGCGCAGCTTCGGGCGTGAGATCGGTCCCGGAAACCATGCCGATCGACAGCAGGAGGTTGCTGGTCTCATACAAGCCGAGTTCCACGCGTCCCTCGGTGCATTGCGTCACGTTGAGCACGGTCACTCCACGCTTGGTCGCCGCTTCGAACTGCGCGAGAAACTTGGGGTCAGTCGGAATATTGCCCGCCCCATAGGCTCGAACGACGACGCCGCGGAGATCGGCATCGCTGAGCAGCTTAGCGGCGAATTTGCTATGCTGGATGCCCGGGAAAACGTCGAAGGTGATCACCCGCTCATCGAGATTCCGCCTGACGTAGAACGCTTTATCGGGCAGCGGAAGGATCCGGGTTTCATCGACGACGATATTCGCGCCTACCTTTGCAAGCGGAGGAAATTTGGGCGACTGGTAGGCAGCATAGCCGTTTGCGTCCTTCTTCCTGGTGCGATTGCCGCGGAGCACGTCCTGTCCGAATGCGATCACCACTTCGGGAATCGTCGGCAAGCGTGAAGCAGCGGGATTGGCGAGTTGGACGGCGGTAATGATGTTTTGTAGCGCGTCATTGCGGACCTGGAAGAGGTGCGCGCGCTGCGCTCCCGTAATAACTACCGGCTTTGCCAAGTTAGCCAGCATGAATGACAGGGCCGACGCAGTATATACCATGCTATCGGTGCCATGAAGGATCACGAATCCTTCGTATTCCTTGTATTTTTCACCGATTTTGTCGGCCATCATCTGCCATTCGGCGCGCCCGATATTGCACGAATCGAGTGGATCCGGAAATGACCAGGAGTCTATCCGAAACCCTATCGTCTCTTCGGAGAGTTCCGGCGTGCGGGACATGAACTCGTTCCACGACACCACCACCTGGGGGCTATCGGGATCGTTCATATCTTTCGGCATCGAGCCGATGGTGCCGCCGGTGTAGATTACGAAGACGCCTTTGTTGGTAGCCATGATAATTCCCCGTCAAGTCTGCTTTTGCCGGCCACGTTCGCCGAGATAGTTGGTTTCCATGACGCCAGCGATCTGCGTCATGCGCGCAGAAGCCGGGATGTCACGGCGCAAGATCGCGTTGTCGACGCTGCGGATTGCCCACATGAACTTGGTCAGCGCAGCTGCGGACGTCATGTTGCCCGCGGATATCGCGCCCCGCTGTAGCGGCGCCGCCGCTGGCTGGTAAAATTCGATGAACTCGGGCTGGATCGGATAGCGGCCGGTGATCAGCACCGGGATATCACGGTCCCGCGCCTTTTCGATCGCCGGAAGCAGGCTGTACCGCCCGACCACCGGGACATTGCCCAGACCAAGCGATTCGATCAGCAGGCCCTTGACGCGCCCGGTATCGAGCAGCGCCTCCAGGAAATCCGGGTCGAACCCCGGATATTGCGAGAGCTTGAAGACGCTTTCCTCGAACTCCGCGCGCAACTCCCAGGAAGAGAGCGACTGGCCGGCGGTATTTCCGGCACGGACTCCCAGCTGAAAATGCAGCTCCTCGCCGATCGTGGCGATAGGCCCCTCGATCGGCGCGGCGAACGCGGCGAAGCGATAATCGTCGACCTTCTCGGTGCACACCGCGCGCAGGACCGCGTCGTTGAAGACGATCACGACTTCGCGGAGCTTGTCGGCACCGGCCTTGGCGACCAGCGCCGCCCTCAAGATATTGGCCTGGGCATCGCCATGAAGCTTGGTGACCGGTGCCTGCGCGCCGGTAAACACCACCGGAAACGGCAGGGATTGTCCAAGCGCGAACGCAACCGCGCTGGCCAGATAGGCCATGGTATCGGTGCCTGCCACCACGAGTACGCCGGCGATATCCAGCGCGCGATACTCGTGAATCATGCGCGCGACGCTCACCCAGTCGGCAGGAACGATGTTGGCGCCGTCGGTCGGCCGCGCAATCGGAGTCTCGACGATCGGGTCGATCAGGTCGCTGAGGTTCGGGATATTTCTGAAAAAGGCCTGCGGGTCCTCGGGCGAGACGAGGCGTCCATCGGGATCCACCGCCATGCCCAGCGTGCCGCCCAGATTGAGCACGAGCACGCGCGGGAGCGCGCGCGCCCCGATCGGGCGGCGTTGCGTGCCTGCGGGGGGCGCAGTCGCCACCACCCGCCGCATCATATCGAGCCAAGCAGAGTCGAAGACGCCCCGATAAACCGGAGAGCGCAAACGAAGCCCTTCCGCCGTATCGACGACCAGACCGGTCGCGAGGATCGTAATCGCCGTGCGTTGATCCGCGTCGGGGGCCGGCAAGTTATTGAGCAGAGCCTCGTAGATCTGGAAGGCGCCCGCCGACCGGTGATGCAGCGCATCGAATTCCAGCAGAATCTTCTCGGGCTGGTCGAAATGGATGGGCCGCTCGCCGCGCTTGCGATCCCGCCCGAACCGCCAAACCGAGACGAGATCGGCGATCAATGCGCGCGCGTCGTTGACCGACCCCGTCTTCGTGGAAACGATGTGCTCGAGAATCACATTGGTGACGAAGGGCTGTCCGCCGGTCTGCAGCAGCACTTCCCCGGTAATGGCGCGTCGCAGGAGCGGGTCACCGAGGTGAATCAGGCCTTCCGCGAAGGTGTCGATGACTTGCGGATCGTCGATGACGAAATCGCTGACGCGCAGATATTCGAATTGCTCGTATTTCGGCAGATCGGGACCGGTCGCCAGATCGACCGGGCGATTGAGCCCGATGAGCACCAACTTCAAGTGCGCGAAAACCTCCTTGTTGGTGATGTCGTAGGTGACGTCGAGCAAGAATTCCCAGGTCCGGCGAAATGCGAGCACGCGATCGAATTCATCGATGAAAATCGTCGTCGGGCCATCGCTTGCGGGAAGGAATTCGAGCAGAAAATCCTTGAAGATTGCCGTGTTGCCCACCAGTTGGGCGGCCGGCGACGAATATCGCGCGCTCCACCATGTCTCGAAGTCGTCGCCGCGCCCAATTGCCCGGGCAATGCACATCGCAAGCTTTGAGGCGAAGGTGAACGGCCCCGGATCCGCCTCGCCATGAACCGAGGCTTCGCGCAGGTCGATCTCGATGACGCGGCCTTTCTGGCGCATCGTCTCCGCGGCACGCAATGCAAGGCTCGACTTGCCCATCTGCCGACAACCGTACAGCATCAGAATCTTGTTGCGGTCGAGCCGTTCGATCGCCGCGGCGAAGGCATCGTCCAGCGGGCGGCGGACGTAGACCCGGTGATCACCGAGCGGCACTTCGCCTGTTGTGTGATAAGAGAGGCTCATGCCGAAACACCCCTGTCGAGCAGCTTTTGCGAGATCCGCGAGATGAAGCCGTACGCAAACTCGCCGCTGTCGGCGAAGCCGGCATAGGTCAGCATGCGACGTACGATATAATTCGGCATCACCGGTGACGGCGTAGTCGGATCCGCGAACTTGCGCAGAAGCTGATCGCCCGCTCCGACGCTCGCGACCTGCGTCTCGTGAACGGCCTTGATATGATGGAGTTGGCGGGAAGCGCGGATGCCAAAGCGTGCGATCTCGCGGTCGACTCGGTCGCCCTCGCCCTCGGGCGCAGCGCCGACGACCTTCTCCAGCACGGACTCGATCGCCGCTTCGACAAGGTTCTTGATCTCGACCGTGGGGATCGGCTCTGATCCGCGTCCGATCAACCCAGCCCGTACTTTATCGATCGCGGCATGGTGAAGGAACGCAATGCCACCGAAGGCGGCCGTCATCGCCTTTGAATCATGTTCATCCAGTCCCACACCCGCCGGCAGGGAAACGCTCGCCAGGCGCCGCAGATCGAACTCGGACATCTCGCACAGCAATGTCTGGCCGGCGCGGCTTATCCACTCGGACACCATATCGCTGACGGCATGGAGTCCGCTGTCGGCGATGATGACCTTGCAATTGTCGCCGCGACGAGGCGTCACGAAGCCGGCCATGATCGTGTTGACGTCGCCCCAGTCCACGGCATGTTCGCAAAGATAGTTGAAGCCGTCGATGATGAGGATCGAGTCCGCGAATTTGGGACGCGAGAGTATCTCGGCCAATTTGTCGCTGATCGCCTGTCCGATCAGCACATCCTGCCGGACGACCGGCTTGGGATCGCCGGTAATCGCGGTCGAGATCACGTTGGCGAGATCGATCAGCGACAGCCTCCCAAGCGGGCCCGTTCTGGGCAGGGGATGCGCCTCTTCGAGGACGGCCATCACATCGACGAAGTGGCACGACTGGCCCGATCGCCGCACCTGCGACTCGAGCCGCCTCAAAAAGCTTGATTTGCCCGAACGCGGGCCGCCGAGCACCAGATGGGTCTTCGATGGAATGTCGAGGATCCGTTCGGACAGAGCATCCGCTTCCCGCTCGATATAATTGCACGCACTAAGCGGAAGCTCGCCGCCCGGCGCGCAATAGTCGCGCTTACCCGGCTGTTCGTGTTCGCCGAAAACGATCTCGAAGTTATCGCTCACGGCTTGAAGCTCGCCCAGCCTGGAGACATCGTCTTTCGCAGCGCGACGAAGCCCCTCGACCAGCTCGCTCAACGTCGTTTTCAAGATCGTCTTGTGATCGGGCGAAAAGACGCGTCCCGGTTTTCCGTTGGCAGCCTGCGAGAAACTGGCGGGATTCATCCCGAGTTTTTCAGCAAGGATGCCATCCTGCATCCATTTGCTGTCCTTGCGCAACGCCCGCCGCAGATCGCGAAATGCCGACACCTGCCGCGGTGTGAGGGCCCAACTGCCCGGAGGAGAAGCGCGTGTCATCGTATTTTATCCTCACCGCATTTTGAGATACTTTTCGTAAATTTACAACCTATTTCGGTTGACTCTCGGAAATTTCGAACCGCATATTCTTAACGCTAAGAGAAAATGGTATAGGCTTTTGATACGGGAGTAAATACGATGTATATATATGATATTGCTCCATATTATGGATTTCTTCAATTTTCCGATTGATTTCGGTCGCAGCCCTTTTGACAGGCATAGATGCAAAATACCGTAAAACTGGAAAATTGATATTTGGTCGTAAATACGCAAACGCAGCCGGTTCTCACTGCCGCCGAATAAACGAAAAGCGCGAATCCAGCCGTATTTTGCTAAGGGCGCACCCACCGGGCCGCCGCGATTTACGCGCAACCAGGCCTTATTCCGCTACAATTATTTTTTTGCTCTGGGGCCGGCTTGCTGATATCTGGGACCCGACCCAACCCCGCACAAGCAAGGTAGGGGTCGGGCCCAGTCCACCGGCTGGGGTGGCCGTCGAAGAGCGATCTCTAGTCCTCTCTTCAGCGGTTGAACGGCTTACACCGTTCAGTACCAAGGTAGTGCAGTCGAGCGGCCGTCGCAATACGGCACTGCCAAGGGAAGCCCTGGTCTCTTTTGAAGGAGACCAACTGTGACGAAGATTCGTATCAGCGACACCGCGATCGAACCGATCGCATCGGCAGGCTTCTTGGTACCGAAGCCGCTTCTCGTTCCTGCCAACGACAACAGCCCCGAGCCGCCTCCGCGCGCGCCGGCCCGTGCGCTGCTTCCCGATGCTGCGGCGCTCGGCGACGTGGTCGCGGAACTCCAGCGCGATGTTGTCATGCTGCCGCTTCGGCTCGGGCGGCTGGACGAGGCCTTTTTCCGCGACCGGCTGCCGCGGCTCAACGCCGCGGCCAGCCGGGGCGATCTTTCGGCCGCCAGCTTCGCCGCGCACATCTCCAATCGCTTTTCGCAAGCCGATCTCGAAGGCCTGACCCGCATTGCCGATACCCTCAGCGAGGATCAGGCGGTCTGGGTGCTGGGCGCGATCGGGCATCTGGCTTCGTTGCTCGTCCGGCACAAGCGCCTCGAATCCGGGGACCGGTCGACAAGCGAGGGACTGGCGCTCATGCCGGGCCTTGAGGAAGCGATGCTTGCGTTCGGGCGGGCAACCGGTCGTGCGCCACGCAACTGCGCATATTCGACCTGGGGGATCGCTCCGCCCTGGAGCTTTACCGGCAGCGAGGGCGAGCGTCGCTTCGGCGAAGCGGTCCGTGACGCCGAGCGCCTGCTGGGCGAGGCCGCCAGAATGCTGGCCGACCTGCGGACCCGCACGCTGCGGTTCGTCGACGCCACCGAGGTGATGAGCGACGTCGCCACGCTGGTGCTGGAATATGTCGACATCCAGGTCGATCTCGCCAAGCGGCCGTTCGGCGAGGATTTTATCGCGATGCGGGATTATCTGGCGCCCTTCACGGTCGGCGGTGTCGAATATGAAGGCCCCAACGCCACGTATACGCGAGCCTGGACCGATTTGGATCTGGCGGTGGGCCTGCTTGGGGGGCACTTTCGCGAGACCGCGTCGAAGCGCGCATCCTATATGCCGCCGCGTGAGCGTGAATGGATCGAATATTCGATCGGACTTCCCACGCTGTGCGATCTGGTCGCCGAGACCCTTGAGATCACGAGCGAGGATCTCGCGACGATCGATCTCGCGCAGCTCGCCGCACGCACCGGCGTTCGGCCCAGACCCGAACGCGACGCGCTCCGCGCCGCGGCGGAGGTTGCCCGATCGGTCGCCAGGCTGTCGGCAGTGCACGGAGGAGCGATCCGTCAGAATCTCACCGAGCCCGCCAGGCAGTTGAGCGACGAGGCGCGGTCCCGCCTGGCCGTCGCGCCCGACGGCGGTGTGGGCGGCAGAGAGCTGGAACACACGCACAAGCTGCGCGACATCCGCATCAAACATCCGCTGGTGCGGGTCACGTTGCCCGGGGAGGAAGGAAAATGAGCACGCAGCTACTTTATCTTGAAGACCCCTCGATCACCGAGAGCATCAGCACGGTGCGCGCGCTCCGCGTCGAAGCGAGCGGTCTCGCGGTTGTGCTCGACACCTCGCCATATTTTCCGAAAGGTGGGGGTCAACCCTCCGATGAGGGCTGGATCACGGGACCGAATGGTCGCGTTAAAATCTGCCGAGTCTCCACCGCCGAAGATGGCGTGTGGCATTATGGCGAGATCGTCGACGGCGAGATCGCCGAGGGGGATCGGGTCATCGCTGCGATCGATGTCGAGGTCCGTCTGCGAAATGCCCGCCTCCATAGCGGCGGCGAAGCGATCTGCGCCGCCATATATGAGCTTGGCAAGCGATGGCAGGTGACCGCAGCGTCGCACGTTCCAGGACAATCCCGCGTCGCGTTCATGACCGACCTCGACGGCGACGACTTGCCCGGCTTCCTCGATCAGCTCAAACGCCAGGTGGCTGATATCGTTGAACGAGATGAGCCCGTCCTTACGTTCCTCGATGTTCCAGAGGAGGAAGTTCGCCGGCTCTGCCCGCTCGACGCCGATGATCTAACCAGCAAGATGGGCGGCCTGCGGCTTGTCTCGCCGGTTCGTGGGTTTCATCGTCCCTGCATGGGAGCTCATGTGACGCGGACGGGGGAAATCGGAGCGATCGAGTTCCGCAAAGTCCGCATCCGGAACGGAGATCTCTCGATAAGCTATGATCTCGGATGAATGCGCAACTCACCATGAGATGATTTGGAATAACTCAAGATAACATCAGTGACTCGTAGTAGTGTTCAGATTATATCGAAGTTCTTAACGCAAAATCCAGATATAGTTCTTGCAATTTACGCGTAATCGGTCCCGGTTGTCGATTTCCAATTGGAATTTTATCGATTTCGACAACCGGGATCACAAAATTTGACGCGCTCGTGAAGAATGCCTCATCTGCGATATGAGCATCACTTAAGGTAAACGGCCTTAACTCCAGTGGAATTCCCGCGATCCCGGCCAGCGCAAGGACCGCAGCTCGCGTGCAGCCGGGTAAGATCGCTTGAGAATTTGCGCGGGTTATCAGTGTTTTATTTGAAACGATGAACGCGCTCGAGGATCCCCCTTCGGTAATGACATCTTGGTCGGTCATCCATATCTCATCAGCGCCAGACCTCTGGGCCTCAAGCTTGGCCAAGACTGAGGGTAACAGATTCACCGACTTGATATCGCGTCGAGCCCAGCGCTGGTCCGGCGTGGTGCAGACGCTCGCCCCGACCGCCGCTATTTTGGCGCCGACGATGTTCTTGCTTTGGCAAAATGCCATGATTGTCGGCGCGATCGATGCATCCGGAAGAAAATCACGGCCTTCCGTTCCACCTCGTGTAATCTGAAAATATATTATTCCCTCAACGATATCGTTTATTTCGACAAGGTTCCGATAGATATCAAGCATTGCAGATCTATCTATTTCGTAGGCTATACGTATTTCAACAACTGATCGAACCAATCTTATGAAATGACTGTCGAAATCAACGAGCTTTCGCCCCATGACCGCTATAACGTCATATACGCCGTCACCGAACAAGAAACCTCGGTCGAACAGAGATATCCGTGCGTCGGCGTGCTTGACATAATCTCCGTTCAAGAACGCGATCTGCCGCATACCAGTTTCTCTCCATCGCGCGCTTCGCCATGCTGCTTCTTAGGCAGATCTTTAACCCCTAAACCTGAAAGCTGACGGACCGTAAATGCCGAAACGGCTCCCATCCTCTCACGACCGCTTTGCGCCCCATCTCGGCGATTCAGCCATGTCGACGCTGAGGCCTACCATTTGGCGACAAACCCCGGCCGGGGCATTCACGGGGCACGAGACGCGAACTCTCTGTTGAGATGAACGATATATTCCAGCGGATAAGCATGATCATTCTTGCGGTTTACGCCTGCTCCCCAAGATAACTCAATTTTGGGTACCGCGTTGGAGGCAATCCCCGCCAGGGCGGCAGCGATCGACGCCTCTAATCCGCCTAATGAAAAGCCCACCGCAGCTCCGCCAGTGCCGGGCAATGAAGAGAATTCCCACTTGAGGCGGGCTTCAAGTGAACCGAATCGGAAACGCAGACCCGCCTCTTCGGTAACCGCGAGCTGGTCTCTAATCGATTTAGACAGCGCATCCGCAGTGGTTCTAAAAGCGAGGGAACTGTCTTCAGCAGAGGCAATTTCGAGGAAGGTCTTTTCTAGGTAATATCTGAGCGCCAAGCGTTCGGCGTTACGCCTCTCGCGAAATTGCAACAAATCCTCCAAGGGAACTCCGGCAGTGGGGATCGGCAGAACATCATGAAGTCGTACCAACAGCGATCGGCCAGGCCCTAGATCGTGAGGCCGGAACGGGGTGTTTCTCGCTATACACCACACGCCGGGTTCTCGATCCTCAAGAACTCGGAATGTCTGAATCTGAACCTGATCGACATTGCCCGGTTCGAGAGATGCGACGTGAACCCTCGATAACAGGCCATCGGTTTCCAGATATTTTTCTGCGTCGGTTTGACTCAATACTCTGTTCGCCGCCTCAATAGAAACAAGCTTGTCCCAGAATAATATGTAGGCCGGGATTTTTTCTGGATTTTCGGTCCCAGAAAACTCCCGCCTGTCTGGCATCTCATAGTCGCCGGCTGAACCCTCATGATCCGGATACCATGCGCTATCCAGGAGCGACGGCAAAATGATGCCTCTGACTTGATCAATTTGCATTTGAGCCGTCGTCTAGCCTCTTAATTCAGCTATTACCTTCAGATCTCGCCCAGTCGGACTACTGCCCTCGCTAGGTGCGTAGAAATTACGAGAGTAGTGCTTCTGTCGATGGGGTCATCGCGAACGTCTTTCAGGTGTTCGGTTGCTATAAGTGAACGAACGTGCGGGTTCGACTCGCCTCGAACTCGGCACCGACGAAAATGTAGCATCAACCGGAGAGCTGATTGAAAGGGAAGGCGCGAGCCTGCCCCAGGCCGATGGCGTATCGCGTGAGACCGGCCGGGACGTCCAACCGAACCCACACAGGGCTGACTGGCTGGGGCGGCAGGATTCGAACCTGCGAATGGCGGCACCAAAAGCCGCTGCC
>JAZKCD010000002.1:0-68809 GCA_040388355.1 Pseudomonadota bacterium
CCCACGGATTGAGCCGCTGGCCGTCGATCGAGGTGATGTTGATCACCTTGGCCGGGCGTGCGCGCGATCCGCCCGCCTTGAGCAGGCCGTGCAGCGCCTGCGTCAGGAAGAAGGGCGACTTGACGTTGAGGTCCATCACCTTGTCCCAGCCCTTTTCGGGGAAGGTGTCGAACGCCTCGCCCCAGGCCGCGCCGGCATTGTTGACGAGGATGTCGAGGCTGTCCTCGCGCTCGGCCAAAGCGGCGGCGAGCGCCTTGCAGCCCTCGACCGTGCCGACGTCCATCGGCAGCGCGATGCAGTTGGGGCCGAGCGCCGCCGCGGTCTCTTCGCATGCTTCGGCCTTGCGCGACGAGACATAGACCTTCGCGCCCTGCTGGATGAAACCCTCGGCGATCATCCGCCCGATCCCGCGCGACCCGCCGGTGACGAGGGCGACGCGGCCGTCGAGGCGGAACAGTGTGTTGGTGTCCATACCTTTATCCTTCTGTTTCCCTCTCCCCTTGTGGGAGAGGGAAGGAGGCGCGCAGCGCCGGAAGGGTGAGGGGGAGTTGGACGTGATGTCCCCCTCACCCTTCCCACCGCTTCGCGGCGGGCCCCTTCCCTCTCCCACAAGGGGAGAGGGAGAAAAAACTAGCCCCCGCGCCGAATCGTCTCCCTTGCGATGATCAGCTGCTGGATCTGGCTGGTGCCTTCATAGATCCGGAACAGCCGGACGTCGCGGTAGAGCCGCTCGATGCCGTAATCGGCGATATAGCCCGCGCCGCCGAAGATCTGGACCGCGCGATCGGCCACCCGGCCGACCATCTCGCTGGCGAAATACTTGGTCGCCGCGGCCTCCATCGTCGTGTTCTCGCCGGCGTCCTTCTTCGCCGCGGTCTCGAGCATCAGCGCGCGCGCGGCCATCGCCTCGGTCTTCGAATCGGCGATCATCGCCTGGATCAGCTGGTGCTCGGCGATGGGCTTGCCGAACTGCTTGCGTGTCGTCGCATAGGCGACGCAGTCGGCGATCAGCCGCTCGGCGACGCCGACGCAGACCGCGGAGATGTGCAGCCGCCCGCGATCGAGCACCTGCATCGCGATCTTGAACCCCTGGCCCTCGTCGCCGAGCCGAAGGCCGGCGGGGACGGGGGTGTTGTCGAAGATCACGTCGGCGACCTTGGCGCCCTTCTGCCCCATCTTCTTCTCGGGCTCGCCGATCGACACGCCCGGCAAGTCGCGCGGCACGAGGAAAGCGGTGACGCCGCGCGCCCCCGGCTCTTCGCCGGTGCGCGCCATCACAGTGAAGACATGCGCCTTGTCGGCATTGGTGATGAAGCGCTTGGTGCCGCTCAGCAGGTAGACATCGCCGTCTCGCACCGCGCGCGTCTTCACGGCGCCCGAATCCGATCCGACATCGGGCTCGGTCAGCGCGAAGCTCGACACGACTTCGCCGCTGGCGATTTTCGGCAGCCACTCGGCCTTTTGCGCTTCGGTGCCGGCCATGACGATGCCCTGGCTGCCGATCCCGACATTGGTGCCGAAGGTCGATCGGAATGCCGGGGTGGTGCGCCCCAGCTCGATCGCCACCCGGCACTCCTCGACCATCGTCAGTCCCAGCCCGCCATAGTCCTCGGCGATCGACAGGCCGAACAGCCCGAGCGCCTTCATCTCCTCGACGATATGTGCGGGGATCGCATCGGCTTCCTCGACCGCGGCCTCGAGCGGGCGGAGCCGCTCGGCGACGAAGCGCCGGATGGTATCGATCAGCGTGTCGAAGATTTCGGGATCCAGCGCCATCCTCACCGTTCTTTCCGTTCGAAGCGGTCACGCTATACTGCGCTGCGCTAGTCCGGCAAGCCATACCCGATCTTCCAAGCGCTTTCGATTGACGCCCTCCCGCGGGCACCTATGCTGGGTGCGACAAGGGAGAGAATATGCCCGACGAGCCTGCGAGTTTGCCCCCGGTTCGACGGCTCGGCCGGCCGACGATGCTGGCCTATGGCTTTGGCGCGGTGGCGTACGGGGTCAAGGATTTCGGCTTCGCGACCTTCCTGCTGTTCTTCTTCAACCAGGTGATGGGGCTGCCCTCGTTCGAAGTCAGCCTGGCGATCATGTGCGCGCTGCTGGTCGATGCGGTCATCGATCCGGCGATCGGCTTCCTGTCGGACCGGACGCGCGGCCGCTGGGGGCGGCGGCATCCGTGGATGTACGCCTCGGCGCTGCCGATCGCGGCGGGATGGCTGCTGCTGTGGAACCCGCCGCAGATGTCGGACGGCGCGCTGCTGGTCTGGGTATTCGCCTGCGCGGTGCTGCTGCGCACTGCGGTCTCGGCCTATGAAGTCCCCTCGCAGGCGCTGAGCCCCGAGCTTTCGGCCGATTACAACGAGCGCACCCGGATCATGGCGTACCGCTATCTGTTCGGCTGGGCGGGTGGCCTCGGCATGCTGATCGCGTCGTACAGCTGGCTGCTCGCCGCGGCGCCGGGGCAGCCGGACGGGCTGCTGATCCGCAGCAACTATGTCGGCTTCTCGATCGTCGGCGCCGTGGTGATGCTGATCGCCATCCTCGTCTCGGCCGGGGGGACGCACCATGAGATCGCGAAGCTTCCCCGCGTCGAGATCGAGCGCCAGCCGCTCGGCGCCAGCTTCCGCGAGCTCGGCGAGACAGTGCGCAACCGCGCCTTCGCGATCCTGATGGGGGCGGGCTTCTGCTTCTATTCGGCGCAGGGGATCAGCTTCGCGCTGTCCAACTATCTCTATGTCCATGCCTGGGGGATGAAGGGCGACCAGCTCAAGCTGCTCGGGCTGACGCTGTTCATCGGGGTGGTCGCGGCGTTCCTGATCGCGCCGCGGGTGGCGAAGCGCACCGGCAAGCCGCGCGCGGCGATGGGCTTCATGGTGGCGGCGGCGATCCTGATCGCGAGCCCCTATCTGCTGCGGCTCGCCGGGCTGTTTCCCGATCTGGGCGACCCGATGATGCTGCCGCTGCTGCTCGGCATCTTCACCGTCAACGCGGCGTGCAGCGTCTCCTCGACGATCCTCGGCGCGTCGATGATGGCCGATGTCGTCGAGCATTCGGAGATCACCACCGGGCGGCGTTCCGAAGGCGTGTTCTTCGCCGGGGCCTTCTTCATCCAGAAATGCTGCAGCGGGATCGGCATCTTCGCCAGCGGGGTGATCCTCGCGGTCGCCCATTTCCCCGCCGCGGCGCCGCAGGGCAGCGTGCCGGTGGGAACGATCGACCGGCTGACGATCATCTTCGCGCTGCTCTACATGGCGCTCGGCTTCGCCGCGGCGTTCCTCTACAGCCGCTTCCCGTTCGGCAAGGCCGAGCACGAGGCGCGGATCGCGGCGCTGGCGGAGGGTGGCGCTTCGCGGTGAGTGTGTTATAACATACGTATGAACAAGCCAATCGCCAAGCCGGTCCACGCGAAGTCGCTCAAGCTCGTCCGCGTTGGAAATTCGACGGGTGTCATCCTGTCCAAGGAGTTGCTTGCCTATTTGCGGGTGGGCCTGGGCGACGAGCTTAGTCTTACCGAAGTGCCCGGCGGCTTCACGCTGAAGCGGCACGATTCCGGTTTCGAGGAACAGATGGAAGCGGCGCGTGAGGTCATGGCCCGGCGTCGGAACGCACTGCGCGAACTCGCGAAATAGCCATGGCTGGGCAGGACTGGATCTGGGTCGACTCGGCAGTCGCCGAGGCGGCGCATAACGAGCAGCTCGCCGAGCATGGCGGGGCCGAGGGTTTGCGCGATCCGAACATGCTCGAAAGCGCGATGGCGCGGCCGCTGAATCTAGTCGCCTATGGCGAGCCGGACGTGGCTGAGCTTGCCGCGAGCTACGCCTTCGGCATCGCGCGCAACCATCCCTTCGTCGATGGCAACAAGCGGACGGCGGCGGTAGTGAGCGAAACCTTCCTTGTCCTCAATGGCTATCGGCTGGCGTGCGACGACGTCGAACTCGTAATGACCTTCCTGTCGCTGGCAGCGGGCGAGCTGACGGTCGAGGCGCTCACCGAGTGGTTCCGGACGCACATCCGGGAAGGCTGACCATGTAAATGCCCGCCGGACCTTGGGGTCCGACGGGCATCCTTTCCTCCCCAGGAAGCGGGTTTGGTCCGCCGCTTAAGCGACGCGGCCGAGGCGGTGGTAGAGGTTCGAGAACTTCACCGAATCGGGCGAATCCTTGACCTTCTGGATATGGGTGCCGACGGCTTCGCGGATCAGGCGGAAGTCCTCGGTTGAGAAAACGGCGCGGCTGCGCTGGGGTTCACCGGTCATGATATTCTCTCCTCTTACGCGGCTTGCTTGTTGAACTGGTCGGCTTCGGTCGAATGGGCGAGCGCGGTAGTCGAGCTCTCGCCCCCGGCGACGGCCTGGGCGACGAGGTCGAAATAGCCGGTGCCGACTTCGCGCTGGTGGCGGGTCGCGGTGTAGCCATTGGCCTCGGCGGCGAATTCGGCCTGTTGCAGCTCCGAATAGGCGGCCATGCCGCGATCCCGGTAGCCGCGTGCCAGCTCGAACATGCCGTAGTTGAGCTGGTGGAAGCCCGCGAGCGTCACGAACTGGAACTTGTAGCCCATCGCGCCGAGCTCGCGCTGGAAGCGGGCGATGTCGTCCCGGTCGAGATTGGCCTCCCAGTTGAAGCTCGGCGAGCAATTGTACGCCAGCATCTTGTTCGGATGCTCGCGCCGGATCGCCTCGGCGAAGCGGCGGGCGTCGGCCATGTTGGGCTTGCTGGTTTCCCACCACAGCAGGTCGGCATGTTCGGCGAAGGCGAGCCCGCGCTTGATGCAATGGTCGACTCCAGTGCCTTCCTTGAGGCGGTAGAACCCCTCGGGGGTGCGCTCGCCGGTGAGGAATTCATGGTCGCGCTCGTCGATGTCCGACGTGATCAGCTTCGCGCTCTCGGCATCGGTGCGGGCGCAGATCACCGTCGGCACGCCGCAGACATCCGCGGCGAGGCGGGCGCTGTCGAGGTTGCGGATATGCGCCTGGGTCGGGATCAGCACCTTGCCGCCGAGATGGCCGCACTTCTTCTCCGAGGCGAGCTGGTCCTCGTAATGCACCCCCGCGGCGCCCGCGGCGATATAGGCCTTCATGATCTCGAAGCAGTTGAGCGGCCCGCCGAAGCCGGCCTCGGCATCGGCGACGATCGGCGCGAACCAGTCGCGGCTGGCGCCGCCTTCGCTATGCTCGATCTGGTCGGCGCGCTGGAGCGCGTTGTTGATCCGCTTGCACAGCTCGGGGCCGGCATTGGCGGGGTAGAGCGACTGGTCGGGATACATCGCGCCGGCGGTGTTGGCGTCGGCGGCGACCTGCCAGCCCGAGAGGTAGATCGCTTTCAGCCCCGCGCGGACCTGCTGCATCGCCTGGTTGCCCGACATCGCGCCGAGCGAATTGACGTAATCCTCATTGCGGAGCAGCTCCCACAGCTTGAGCGCGCCCCTGCGCGCCAGCGTGTGCTCGATCGCGAACGATCCGCGCAGCGTGGCCACGTCGTCCGCGCCGTAGGGCCGGACAATGCCGTCGAAGCGGCCGGTGGGCGCGGGGACGAGGTCTTCGAAGCTGGTCATTGTCAGTCCCTTTACAGTTGTTGCGGTTTTGTACGTGCAAAGGTCACGAAGGTCAGGACCCGTCATGCCAAAATGGCAGTCACGCTGTTGGCAAGCGCGCCTGCCTGTCGGTCACGTTGTAAATATATTTACAACGGACTCCGGATCAGGAATGATGGCGCATGGCCGATACCAAGCTCTTTGCCGGACATGCCGTGCGCCGGGTTCGGCGCGGGGCCGCGCTGACTCAGGCGGCGATGGCCGAGGTGCTGGGAATCTCGCCCTCGTATCTCAACCTGGTCGAGCGCAACCAGCGTCCGCTGACCGCGACGGTGATGCTGCGGCTGGCCGAGGCGTTCGACTTCGACCCGCGCGCGCTGGGCGCAAGCGAGCCGGGGGGCGGGGCCGAGGCGATCCGGCGGCGGCTCGCGGACCCGATGTTCGCCGATCTCGAAGTCGACCGCACGCAGGTCGAGGAATGGCTGGCGGGCGCGCCGGGCGGCGCCGAGGCGTTCGCGCGCGCCTATGACCGGATCGGCGGGGGCGCGGTGGCCGACGCGGCGCCCGACTCCACGGCGGCGGTACGGCGCGAGATCGAGCGGTGGCGCAACCATTTCGCCGACCTCGACGCCGCGGCCGAGGCACTGGCCGACGAACTGCGGATGGGCGCGGGCGACCTTTATGGCGCGATGGCCGAGCGGCTGCGCGTCAAGCACCAGCTCTCGGTGCGGATCCTGCCGGTCGAGGTGATGCCCGACCGGCTCAAGCGGCTCGACCTGCATGCGCGGCAGGTCCAGCTGTCCGAGCTGCTCGAGGCGCCGTCGCGCGCCTTCGCGCTGGCCGAGCGGCTGGCCGAGGAGGCGCGGGCCGAGATCGACGCGCTGGTGCGCGGCGCCGGGCTCGACCGGGTGGAGGAACGGCTCTACCGGCGGCACCTGACCGGCTATTTCGCGGCGGCTCTGGTGATGCCCTATGCGCGCTTCCTGCGCGCCTGCGAGGCGACCGGCTATGACGTCGAGCTGCTCCAGCGGCGCTTCGGCGCGAGCCACGAGCAAGTCGCGCACCGGCTGACCACGCTGCAGCGCGTGGGCGCGCGGGGGCTGCCCTTCTTCATGATCCGGACCGACCGGGCGGGGCAGGTCTCGAAACGCTATTCGGGCGCGAGCGGATCGCCTTTGGTCGAGGGGGTGGGGGTGTGCCCGCTATGGGATTTGTTCGCGGCGTTCGACCGGGCGGGCGACGAAGTGCGCCAGCTGGTCGCGCTCGAGGACGGCAGCCGCTGGTTCACCCTGGCGCGGACCGTCCAGCCGCAGGGATCGCGCGCCGGCGGGGTGCGCGCGCGCTTCGCGGTCGGGCTGGGGCTGGCGGCGAAGGACGCGGGGACGCTGGCGGCGGCGCGGGGAGTCGATCTGGGGGGCGGCGCGGTGCCGATCGGGCTGGGGTGCCGGGCGTGCACGCGGCCCGATTGCCCGCAGCGCTCGGCGCCGCCTGCGGGGCGGGCGATGCTGGTCAGCGATCGCGAGACCGGGCTGACGCCGTTCGGGTTTGCGGGGGATTAGGGCGCGCGGGCCTAGAGCGTGTGCCAGTCGAATCCGCCGTGCCACATTTCGGCGCCGAGCAACGCGGGAAGGGGACCGTCGATGTCGACCGTGCCGCCCTCCCAGAGCTGGCTGTCGAACGCGTCGAACCACGCCGATCCGCTTCCGCCGGCCAGCAGGAAATCGCTTTCGCCGAGCGAAGCGCTGGCCACGCCGGAGATCCGGACCAGATCGCCACCGCCGAGGTTGATCGTCGTGGTGCCGGCATTCTCGGTCATCGCGCCCTGCACCTGCGCCCAGCTCAGTCCGAAAACGGCCAGGTCGATCTTGTCGGTACCGGTGGCGAAATCCATGATCATGTCGAGGCCGCCGCCGACCTCGAACACGAAGGTATCGGCCGCGTCGCCACCGGTGAGCTTGTCCGCACCGGTGCCGCCGACGAGCCTGTCGGCGCCGCCCCCGCCGATCAGATTGTCGTTGCCCCCGCCGCCGTTCAAGATGTTGGCGCCTTCATTGCCCTGGATCTTCTGGCCGAACTCGTTGCCGGTCAGGTTGAGCGGGTCGGAGCCTGGACCTGTGCGGAGTCGCTCGACCTCCTGGCCCACCGCCAGCGTGTAGCTGACAAGCGCAGTGACGGTATCGCTGTCGGCGCCGCCGGTATTGGCCTCGATCACGGTGTCACCGGCGTCATCGACGACATAGCCGTCATTGCCCGCGCCGCCGTTCATCTGATCCGCGCCGGTGCCGCCATTGAGGACATCGTCGCCGCCGAAGCCCGAGAGCTTGTCGTTGCCGCCGCCGCCGTTCAGCACGTTGACGCCCTCATTGCCTGCGATCTTGTTGGCGAGCTCGTTGCCGGTCAGGTTGATCGCGGCGGTGCCGGCCATGTTGGCGACGGTGATCTGCTCGATCTCCTGGCCCGCGCCCAGCGTCCAGCTGACGGTCGTGGCGACTCGGTCGATGGTGCCTTCGCCCGCCGCTTCGAACACCGTATCGCCGGCATTGTCGACGACGAAGCTGTCGTTGCCGGTGCCGCCGGTCATCGCATCCGCGCCGGTGCCGCCATCGATGCGATCGTCGCCGCCCTTGCCGATGATCGCGTCGTTGCCGCTGCCGCCCGACAGCCTGTTGGCGCCCTCGTCGCCGGTGATTTGCCGGCCCGAGATCGCCAGGATCTTCGATCCGGGCGCCGTCTCCGCGAGGAAGAAGGTCCCGTTCATGGTCAGCACCGAATCCGGGAAACCATCCCCGTTGGTATCGGCCTCGAGCAGCGTCTCCCCGTCGACGATGCGGGACCGGTATTGGCCGGCCACGTTGGTGAAGGCACCGCTGCCGATGAACTGCGCGGTGACGCTGTCATGATCGACCGTTCCCGTAAGGTCGATCCGGTCGTCCTCACCCAGATCAGTGATCCGCGTCCCGCGAATTTGGGCCAACTGATCGAAATAATACCCGTCCGCACCGCCGAAACCCGTGAGCACGTCCCCGGCCTGGTAGACGGCGTTGTTGGAGAAGAAATAATTGGTGCCGGACGTGCCGATCAGCGTGTCCGCATAGCTTGTCATGTTGATGGTGACGATCGCCGAGGATGCCGATCCGTCGAAGTTGAATCCGGCGATGAAATTGCCCGACAGCACCGAGAAGGATTCGACGTTCGCCATCGTCGCGGACATATATCCGCTCTGGGTGACGACGACCGTGTTGCCGACATCAGTAAAATAGATCGTCGGCGGCGCAATCATGTATCCGCCGGCGTCGCTCCCCCAGAAAAAGCCATGGTCATAGTTGCCGCGCCCGTCGATTTGATTCGTTCCGCCGTGAATTTCGAAGAAGCTGAAACCGTCATTGCCGACAACGGTGGAGTCTCCGCCGAGGAGCCGAAACGTCGCGTTGGTCCCGGTGAAAGCCGAGGCGTCGATCGAGGCGTTTCCGTTTTCCTTGGTGAAGTGGAACATCTCGATGTTCGAGAAGACCGTGTCGACGCCTGCGTCGGTGTTGGTGAAGCTGCTCGCGCCGAGAATGAAGGTCCCGTTGCCGCTCGCGATCAGCGTATCGCTTCCGATTCCGCCGTCGACTACGTCATGGCCCGCCGTGACGGTAATCCCATCATCGCCCTCGAAGCCGTTGATCTGATCGTCGCCCGACGTTCCCGTCAGCGTATCGTTCCCCGATCCACCGTTCACGACGCTCATAAGATCATTTCCCCGGTTGTTTTGAAAAAGTTAACATCGTTTTCCGGTTACGCCAACGCGCTTCCCGATTCGAGAAGAGGGCACCTCACGCCAGCGTCAGGTAAATCTCCGCCTCGATCACCCAGGCCCCGCCGGTCTCCCGCCATTTCGCGGTGTAGCTGCCCGACGCGAACGGCGCGCCGGTGGCGGCCGTCACGCCCTGCCATTGGCCGTGCTCCATCGCGATCGGCTCGACCGGGGAGACGGTGATGGTGTCGGGCAGCCGCGTGTAGATCGCGCGCTCGGGCGAGGCGAAATTGGCCTTCCAGATCGCGAGCTGCGCCTTGCGATCGGTGCGGACCGCGCTGTCGGTGCCGGTGACGACCACCGCATAGGGCGCGAGGATCGCTCGGATGGCGGCGAGATCGGCCTCGGCCAGCGCGCGGTTGAAGGCGGCGCGCGCCAGGCGGATGGCGAGATCGGCGGAGGCGTTCATCCCTCCGTCCTACCCGGTTCGCCGCACGCGCGGAACCGGGCAGGCGCGTGCGGGTTGGCTGGCGCGAAGGAGAGTCCCGATGGCAGCCATGGAATTGCATCGCGGCCGGCTGATCGACCATGTCCAGCTGGTGGTGAAGGACCTCGCCGCCAGCCGGCGCTTCTACGAGGCGCAGTTCGAGGTGCTGGGCATTCCGTTCGGCGGCGAAGGCGAGGGGTTCTTCTGGTTCGACGAGCTGGCGGTGTCGAGCGCGGACAGTCCGGCCGCGGCCGGCAAGCTGACCGGGCCGACGCATCTGGCCTTCCAGGCGAAGGACAAGGCGGCGGTCGAGGCGTGGCACAAGGCCGGGCTTGCCGCCGGCGGCACCGATAACGGCGCGCCGGGCGAGCGGCCCTATCATCCGGGCTATTATGCCGCGTTCCTGCTCGATCCCGACGGCAACAATATCGAGGCGGTGTATCACGGCGAGGCGGAGCGATCCGCCGGGAGCGTGACGCTTACGTTCGAGCAGCCATAAGGCTCGGGATCTCGGGGAGCAGCTCGCGGGCGAGGAAGCCGAGCGGGCCGATGCGCGCGGCGAGGATGCGGCCGGCTTCGCCATGGAGGTGGACGCCCCAGGCGGCGGCGACGTGCGGATCGGTGCCGCGTGCGAGCAGGCCGGCGATGATCCCGGCGAGCACGTCGCCCGAGCCGCCGGTGGCGAGGCCGGGACCGCCGCCGGAATAGTGGAGCATCGGCTCGCCGGGAGTCGCGATCCAGGTTTCGCTGGATTTGAGGACGAGGGTGGCGGCGAAGCGATCGGCGGCGGCGCGGGCGTGATCCAGGGCGACCTCGGCTTCGCTGCAGCCCGCCAGCAGCGCCATCTCGCCGGGGTGCGGCGTGAAGACGATATGGCCGGCATGGCCGCGGATCGCCTGCGCCAGCGCGGTGCTGTCGCCGATCGCGCCGGCGTCGATCAGGATGGCGAGATCGGGGCCGGCGGCGGCGAGCACGGCTTCGAGGATCGCCGCGGCCTCGGCCTTTGCGCCGATGCCGGGGCCGAGCGCGAGCGCGTCGCAGCGTTCGAGCAGGGGGGCGAGCGCGCTGCCGGCCTCGGCGGAGAGCTCGCCTTCGGCATTGGCGGGGAGCGGGAAGACCGCCGCTTCGGGCATGGCGAGGCCGAGGCCGGGCGCGGCGCCGGCGACCGTGGCGAGCTGGAGCTTGCCCGCGCCGGCGCGGAGCGCGGCCACGCCGGTGAGGCGGAGCGCGCCGGGGACGCTTGCCGATCCGCCCGCGACGAGGACGCGGCCGCGCTTGTTCTTGTCGGTATCGGCGGCGGGCCGGGGGAGCGGGTGCGCGGCGAGCCAGTCCCGATCTATTTCGATGGCGTCGAGCTGGGTCATCCGCGCGCGGCGACCATCGCGTCGGGCGCGCGGGTGACCTGGGCGGCGGAGTCCTCGTCCATCGGCGCGGTGACGTTGTAGCGCGCGAGGACGAGGCCGCCGTCCTTTCCGGCCGCCGGATCGTGGCGGTATTCGGTGACCGAGCAATTGGCGACATCGCCTTCGCGGTCGATGCCAAGGATTTCGGCTTCGCTGAGATTCTCGAGGATGTAGCGCAGGCACAGCACCACGACCTGGTGCGCGACGATCATGACGTGGCGGCCGCCATGGTGGAGCGAGACCGTGTCGAGCAGCGAGCGGAGGCGGAAGATCACGTCGCACCAGCTCTCGCCGCCGGGCGGGCGGTGGTAGAATTTGCCGAGGATCCGGCGGAACTCGGCCTGGTCGGGCATCGCCGCGGCGACTCCGGCGGTGGTGAGGCCGTCGAGGATGCCGAACTCCTTTTCGCGCAGCCGCTCGTCGGTGCAGATCGCTTCGCCGGGATCGGCGCCGCCGGCGTCGCGAAAGCGGCGCGCGGTCTCGTGCGCACGGGCATAGGGGCTGGCGAGGATGACGTCGGGGAGGGCGCCGGTATTGCCCTCGGCGAACCAGCGGCCGAGCGCGTCGGCCTGGCGCTCGCCGAGCGGCGAGAGGGGGACGTCGACGTCGCGGCCGGTGATCGGGATGCGGAGCACGCCTGCTTCATGCGCGGCGTCGCGGGCGACGTTGCCGGCGCTCTGGCCGTGGCGGACCAGCCAGAGGCGTTCGGGCCAGCGCTGGGTCATGCGGGGTTCCGGGTCATGGTCTCGAAACCCGGGAGTATCCATCCTGTTCCCCTGCGAAAGCAGGGGTCCAGAGCCAAGCAGGTCATCGCTTGTGACCCTAGGCTCCTGCTTTCGCAGGAGAACAGGGATTCAGGAAGGGTCGGCCTTCGACTGGGCGTAGCGCTGCGCCCAGTCGCCGATCTCGGCGCCGGTCTGCTTGCGGATCTCGGGGACCGGGACCGCGGCGGCGGGGTCGAG
Source organism: Pseudomonadota bacterium (assembly GCA_040388355.1). GTDB lineage: Bacteria > Pseudomonadota > Alphaproteobacteria > Sphingomonadales > Sphingomonadaceae > Sphingomonas. The sequence continues at coordinate 12,121 of JAZKCD010000002.1, forward strand.
GGGGATTCCGAGATAGGCGGCGACCTGCGCGGCGGCTTCGGCGGGGCGGGCGACGACGTCCTCGTACCATAGCCGCAGCGGATCGATGCGGAGGTCGCGGAACATCGCTTCCCAGACGCTCGCCATCAGGTCGATTCCCTGCCCGACCGAGTCGAGCGCTTCCTGCGAATAATCGAGCGGGCGGGCGAGGCCGGCTTCCTGCTCCTCGCGCCACACCCCCGACATCGCCGCGCGCGCGAACGAGGCGATGTGCGCGGCGCGGTCGCGGCGGAGCAAGTAGACGATCCGCCTGGGCACGCGGCCGGTGAGCACGCCCGACATCACCGCGGACAGCAATTGCGGGTTGGTGCCCGCGAGCGTCTGGAGCTGGACCGGGAAGCACTTCACTCCGAACACGCCGTTGGGCGAGGTCCGCCGGTCGAGCGCCTCGCCCCAGAGGCGCTGCTGCGCCGCGGCGTCGTTCGCCGCGAAGCCGTACGGGCCCTCGGCGTCGAAGTTGAGATATTCGAGCGGCGCGCCGAGACAGCCGGTGCCCCACAGCAAATGGCTCAGCCAGGTGCTGCCGGTGCGCGGCAGCGTGGCGATCATGTAGAACAGGCTGGTCGGCCGGCCGCCGGGGGGAAAATCGAATCCGGGCTCGTAGCCGGTGTCGATGCCGCCCAGCATCAGGCCCCGGCGGCGGTCAGGCGGTCGAGCTGGTCCTTCGTCAGCGTCACGTCCCAGAAGCCGAGCAGCTCGTCGAGCTGCTCGACCGAGGTCGCGCTGGCGATCGGGGCAGTGACGCCGGGCTGCGCGGCGAGCCAGGCGAGCGCGATCTGGGCGAGAGTGGCGCCGCTCTCGGCGGCGACTTCGTCCATCGCGGCGAGCACCGCGGGGCCCTTGCCCGCGAGATAGGCCGCCATCCGGCCGCCGCGGACGCTCTTCGCGAAATCGGCTTCGCTGCGATACTTGCCGGTGAGGAAGCCCGAGGCGATGCCGTAGAAGGGCACGACGCCGATATTGTGGCCGATGCACAGGTCCTGGAGCTCGCCTTCGAACTTGTGGCGGCTGACGAGGTTGTACTCGTTCTGGAGCACGCGGTAGTGCGGCAGCCCCGCGGTGCGGGCGAGGTCGAGCGCGGACTTGAGCCGCGCGGCGTGGAAGTTCGACGCGCCGAGGGTGCGGACCTTGCCCGCGTCGATCAGCTTGCCGAACGCGGCGAGCACGTCTTCCTGCGGCGTCGCGGCATCGTCCTGGTGCGCAAAATAAAGGTCGATCGTGTCGATGCCGAGCCGCGCCAGCGAGGCATCGGCGGCGGCGGCGATGCGCGCGGGCTCGAGATGGTGGCCGCCCTCGCCCTGGAGCATCCCGACCTTGGTGGCGATCAGCACCTGGTCGCGCTTGCCCGACTGGCGGAGCCACTCGCCGATCACGCTCTCGGACTCGCCGCCCTGATGCCCGGCGACCCAGGCCGAATAGACGTCGGCGGTGTCGATCATCACCTTCCCACCCTCCGGGCCTCGCTCGGCGAAGCGGTCGAGGATGCGGAAGCTCGCCGCCTTGTCGGCGGTCCAGCCGAAGACGTTGCCGCCGAGGACGAGCGGAGCGACCGTCAGGCCGGAGGCGCCCAAGGGGCGGGGCTGGATCATTTGGCGTCCTGGGCGTTGGCGGGCTCGGCCGCATTGATGTCGGTGTCGGCGGCGGCCTGGTTGAGCGCGCGGGCTTCGCCGACGGTCACGCCGCTCGGATCGGGATCGCTGTCCGACTGGCCGCAGCCGGCGAGCAGCACGGGGAGGAGCAGGAGGAGCGGGCGCACGCTCAGTCGAAGATCTCGTTGTCGCCCGCGGCGCCGGCCTCGTCGGCGGCGCCGTTGCCGGCATAGCTCGCCTCGGCGTCGTTGAAGGCGGCGTCCTGCGCGGCGTTCACGTCGCTCACCGCCTCGCCCATCGTGTTGCTGTCGCCGGGCATCGTCTCATTGGCTTCGATCGCTTCGTTCTTGGCCTTCTTGCCGCAGCCGGCGAGGCCGAAGGCCGTGAGGGCGAGGACGGGGATGAGGAAGGCCTTGCGCATGATGTTCCTGACTTCGAAAGTGACGATCATGAGCTACAGCGCGGGGCGGACCCGGGCAACTGCGTTGACCTGATATAAAGATATCTTTATATCCTTATCCGCATGAACCAGGCCCTTGGCATCTTCCGCGCGCTGGCGGACTCGACGCGGCTGCGCATCCTCGCGCTGCTGCGCGCGATGGAGCTGTCGGTGGGCGAGCTCGCGCAGGTGCTCGGGCAGAGCCAGCCGCGAGTCAGCCGGCACGTGAAGATATTGTGCGACGCCGGGCTCGCCGAGCGGCGCAAGGAGGGCAGCTGGGTGTTCGTGGCGCTGGGCGCGGCGGAGCGGACCGCGCCGGTGTTCGCGGCATTGGACGCGTGGCGCGACCCCGATCACTGGGCCGTGGCCGACGAGGCGCGGCTGGCGGCGGTGCGCGCCGACCGGGCCTCGGCGGCGAACGAGTGGTTCGAGGCGCATGCCGGCGACTGGGACGCGATCCGATCGCTCCACGTCGCCGAAAGCGAAGTCGAGGCGGCGATGGCGCGGGTGCTCGGCGATGCGCCTTTGGGCACGCTGATCGATATCGGCACCGGCACCGGGCGGATGCTCGAGCTGTTCGGCCCGCAGGCGAAGCAGGCCCTGGGGATCGACCGCTCGTCGGAAATGCTGCGGCTGGCGCGCGCCAAGCTTTCGGAGCGCGGCCTCGCCAATGCCGAGCTGCGCCAGGCCGATCTCTATGCGCTGCCCCTGCCCGATGGCGGGGCGGACACTGCGATCTTCCACCATGTCCTCCATTTCGCGCAGCAGCCGGGCGCGGCGATCGCCGAGGCGGCGCGAGTGCTTGCGGCAGGCGGGCGGCTGCTGATCGCCGATTTCGCGCCGCACGAGCGCGAGGAATTGCGGACCCAGGACGCCCACGCACGGCTGGGGTTTTCGGACGAGCAGATATTGGGCTGGTTCGAGAGCTACGGCCTGGCGCCGGTGCTGATCGAGACGCTCGAAGGCGGCGAATTGACCGTCAAATTATGGCTGGGCCGCAAGACCGGCCAGATGGAAGAGAGAGTGAAGGCGGCATGAGTAGCCAATCGGTCGACCCGTTCGCGGCGCCTTTGTTCGCGGACCTGGGCGGCGATATCGACGTGTCGTTCGAATTCTTCCCGCCCAAGACCGAGAAGATGGAGGAGACTTTGTGGGAGTCGCTCCAGACGCTCAGCCCGCTGGGGCCGCGCTTCGTCAGCGTGACCTATGGCGCGGGCGGGACGACGCGCGAGCGGACTCACAACACCGTGGCGCGGATCGCGCGCGAGACGGCGATCCCGGCGGCGGCGCATTTGACCTGCGTCGAGGCGACTCGCGAGGAGATCGACGCGGTCGCCAATGCCTATTGGGACGCCGGGGTGCGGCACATCGTCGCGCTGCGCGGCGACTCGCCGACCGCGGGCGCCAGGTTCCAGTCGCATCCGGGCGGCTATGCGAATGCCGCGGCTTTGGTGGCGGGGCTGAAGAAGCTCCACCCGTTCGAGATCTCGGTCGCGGCCTATCCCGAATGCCATCCCGATTCGCCCGATGCGGCCGCCGATCTCGACAATCTCAAGCGCAAGATCGACGCGGGCGCGAGCCGCGCGATCACCCAATTCTTCTTCACCCCCGAATGCTTCTTCCGCTTCCGCGACGATGCCGCGGCGGCGGGGATCGACGCCGAGATCGTTCCGGGGATCATGCCGGTGATGAACTATGCCAGCGTGGTGCGGATGTCGGCGATGTGCGGGACCGAGGTTCCGGGCTGGATGGGCAAGCTGTTCGAGGGGCTCGACGCGCATCCCGCGGCGCGGCAGCTGGTGGCGGCGACCTTGGCGGCGGAATTGTGCCGCAAGCTCTATGCGGGCGGGGTGCGGCAGTTCCACTTCTACACGCTCAACCGCGCCGAGCTGAGCTACGCGATCTGCCATTTGCTTGGGCTGCGGCCGAAGGTTTGACGAGGACCGACATGACCATTCGCGAACAATTCCTGGCCGAGGCGGCCAAGCGCATCCTGATCACCGACGGCGCGTTCGGGACCGAGATCCAGAACTGGAAGCTCGCGACCGCGGATTATGCCGGCGACCTCGGGCTGACTCACGATCCCAAGGGCAACAACGACATCCTCGCGCTGACCAAGCCCGAAGTGCCCGAGACGATCACGCGCGAATATCTGGAAGCCGGGTCGGACATCGTCTCGACCAACACCTTTTCTGCCAACCGGATCAGCCAGGCCGATTATGGCGCCGAGCATCTGGTGCGCGAGATCAACCTCGCCTCGGCGCAGATCGCGCGGCGGCTGGCCGACCAGTTCGCGGCGAAGGACGGGCGGCCACGGTTCGTGGCCGGGGCGCTGGGGCCGACCAACAAGACGCTGTCGCTGAGCCCCGACGTCAACGATCCGGGCTATCGCGAGATCGACTTCGATTTCCTCAAGGACGTCTACCGCGAGCAGATCGACGCGCTGGTCGAGGGCGGAGTCGACTTCATCCTGATCGAGACGGTGTTCGACACGCTCAACGCCAAGGCGGGGATCATGGCGGCGATCGAGGCGGCGAACGATCTCGGGCGCGACTTGCCGATCATGATGTCGATGACGCTGACCGATCTGTCGGGGCGCAACCTGTCGGGACACACCGTCGAAGCCTTCTGGCACGCGGTGCGCCACGCCAGGCCGCTGACGATCGGGCTCAACTGCTCGTTCGGCGCGCAGCAGCTGCGGCCGCACGTCAAGACGCTGAGCGAGATCGCCGACACGCTGATCATGGTCTATCCCAATGCGGGCCTGCCGAACGAGCTGGGGGCTTATGACGAGCTGCCCGAAGAGACAGCGGCGCTGGTGCACGAATGGGCCGAGGCGGGGCAGGTCAACATTTTGGGCGGGTGCTGCGGGTCGACCCCGGCGCATATCGCGGCGATCGCCAAGGCGGTGGCGGGATTGCCCGCGCGGACGGTAGCGGTGCCCGAGGTCAAGACGCGGCTCGCCGGGCTCGAGCCGATGATCATGGCGGCGTAATGAATATGAATCTTTCAATCGACGTGTCGAACAGCAACGATATGGCTGCTTGGGTAAATATTGGCATCGCATCGGTGGCGCTGCTGGTGGCATTTTTGTCAATTGTTCTAAGTTGGTGGTCTCTGAGAAATCAGGATCGGCACAACCGTTTTTCGGTTAGGCCAATACCTTTCCTGCATTTGCGGACTCAAGGGAGATTTATCCAAGTAGAGTTGGTGAATGATGGCCCGGGCCTTTACCAGATAAAAGAGTATATTTTGGATATGCCGAATAGAATCGATCATAATATCTTCGCCAATCTGCCAAGGCCCGTCAGCTCTGTAGAAATTTATACGACTACCGGACTCAAGGACAGGACGATACCGCCTCGCGGTGGGTTTAATATCTTAAAGATCGTAGCAAAAAACGAGAGTGGCGAGGCAGAGAACTACCTTAACGAGTGCCTAAATATTATCGGAGGCATGACAATAACGATCGAATATACCGACGTGTACAAAGGAAAATTCAAAAATTACGTCAAATCATTGGACTGGTTTCGCACGCAGACAATTAGACTGGTTCGTTGAGTGAATACTGATTCCCCTTCCCCCTCCTCCGCCCGGTTCGTCAATATCGGCGAGCGCACCAACGTCACGGGCTCCGCGGCGTTCAAGAAGCTGATCATGGCGGGCGACTATGCCAAGGCCGTCGAAGTCGCGCGCCAGCAGGTCGAGAACGGCGCGCAGGTGGTCGACGTCAACATGGACGAGGGGCTGCTCGACGCGCATTACGCGATGACCACCTTCCTCAAGCTGATCGCCGCCGAGCCCGATATCGCGCGGGTGCCGGTGATGATCGACAGCTCGAAATGGTCGGTGATCGAGGCGGGGCTGAAGTGCGTCTCGGGCAAGCCGATCGTCAATTCGATCAGCATGAAGGAAGGCGAGGCGCAGTTCCTCGAACAGGCGCGCAAATGCATGGCGTACGGCGCCGCGGCGGTGGTGATGGCGTTCGACGAGACCGGCCAGGCCGACACCATGGCGCGCAAGATCGAGATCTGCGAGCGCGCCTACAAGCTGCTGACGGGGATCGGCTTCCCCCCTGAGGACATCATTTTCGATCCCAACGTGTTCGCGGTCGCGACGGGGATCGAGGAGCACAACAACTACGCCGTCGACTTCATCGAGGCGACGCGCGAGATCGTCGCGCGCTGTCCGCACGTCCATATCTCGGGCGGGCTCTCCAACCTGAGCTTCAGCTTCCGCGGCAACGAGACCGTCCGCAAGGCGATGCACAGCGTGTTCCTCTATCATGCGATCCCCGCGGGGATGGACATGGCGATCGTCAACGCCGGGCAGCTCGACGTCTACGACATGATCGACCCCGTGCTCCGCACCGCGTGCGAGGACGTGATCCTCAACCGCGACCCGCAGGCGACCGACCGGCTGATCGCGCTCGCCGAGACCTACAAGGGCAAGGACGCGGTCGCCGAGAAGCAGATGGCCGAGTGGCGCGGCTGGGGCGTTGCCAAGCGGCTCGAGCATGCCTTGGTCAAGGGCATCGACCAATATGTCGTCGAGGATACCGAGGAAGCGCGGCTGCTCTTCCCCAAGCCGATCGAAGTGATCGAAGGCCCGCTGATGGACGGAATGAACGTGGTCGGCGACCTGTTCGGATCGGGCAAGATGTTCCTGCCGCAGGTGGTCAAGTCGGCGCGGGTGATGAAGAAGGCGGTGGCGCACCTGCTGCCCTTCATCGAGGCGGCGAAGGAGGAAGGCGCCAAGGGCAAGGGCAAGATCGTCCTCGCCACGGTCAAGGGCGACGTCCACGACATCGGCAAGAACATCGTCGGGGTGGTCCTGCAGTGCAACGGCTTCGACGTGGTCGATCTCGGGGTGATGGTGCCGTGGTCGAAGATCATCGAGGCGGCGAACGAGAATGACGCCGACATGATCGGGCTGTCGGGGCTGATCACGCCGTCGCTCGACGAGATGGTGACGGTCGCCGAGGAGATGCAGCGGCTGGAGATGACGATGCCGCTGCTGATCGGCGGGGCGACGACCAGCCGCGTCCACACCGCGCTGCGCATCGAGCCGGCGTACAAGGGGCCGGTGGTGCATGTGCTCGACGCGTCGCGCGCGGTCGGGGTGGCGACGACATTGGTCAGCGACACGATCCGCGACGACTATGTCGCGAAGATCGCCGCCGAATATGAGCAGGTCCGCGCCGCGCGCGCGGGCCGCGGGCAGAGCGAGCTGGTGCCGCTCGACAAGGCGCGCGACAATGCGTTCGAGGCCGATATGAGCCTCAAGCCTGGGCGGCCGCGCCAGCCGGGCGTGCATGGCTTTCCCGACTGGGACCTCAAGGATCTGCGCCAGTATATCGACTGGACGCCGTTCTTCCGCGCCTGGGAGCTGGCGGGGAACTACCCGGCGATCCTGACCGACAAGGTGGTCGGCGAGAGCGCGTCCTCGCTGTTCGCCGATGCGCAGGCGATGCTCGACAAGGTGGTCGACGAGCGCTGGCTGGTCGCCAAGGGTGTCGCGGGGCTGTGGCCGTGCCGGCGGCAGGGCGACGACATCATCGTCCATGTCGAGGACGAGAAGCACGTGACGCTGCCGATGCTGCGCCAGCAGGTCGCCAAGCGCGAGGGGAGGGCGAACATGTGCCTCGCCGACTTCATCGACCATGACGGCGACTGGATCGGCGGCTTCGCGGTGGGCATCCACGGGATCGAGCCGCACCTCGCGCGCTTCAAGGCGGCGATCGACGATTATTCGGACATATTGCTCAAGGCGCTGGCCGACCGGCTGGCCGAGGCCTTTGCCGAACGCCTGCATCATTATGTGCGCACCGCCCTGTGGGGCTATGCCGAGGGCGAGCAGCTGACCAACGAAGCGCTGATCCGCGAGCAGTATCGCGGCATCCGCCCGGCGCCGGGCTATCCGGCCTGCCCCGAGCACAGCCTCAAGCCGATCCTGTTCAAGATGCTCGACGCGCACCATGCGACGGGGATCACGCTCACCGAGAATTTCGCGATGCTGCCGACCGCGGCGGTCTCGGGCTTCTATTTCGGGCACCCCCAGGCCGAGTATTTCGGGGTGGCGCGGATCGGGCAGGACCAGGCCGAGGATTATGCCGCGCGGCGCGGGGTCAGCCTCGAGCAGGCGCAAAGGTGGCTGCGGCCGAATTTGGATTGATCGGACGCGACGCATCCGGTATGTGATAACGTATCACACCGGAGGATGCGCCATGGCCCTGTTCCCGAAGATCGAGCGTCCGTGCCCCTATCTCGACCGGCTCGACTCGGTGATGGACGGCGATTTCTGCCGGATGTGCAAGCGCACGGTGCACGACCTGACCGCGATGGACGAGGCCGGACGCGCGGCGTTCATGGCGGCGTGCGGAGGCGATGCGTGCATCTCGTACACCACGCGGATGAGCCCGGCGCTCGCCGCGGCGGCGCTGGCGGCTTCGGCGGCGATCGTGGTGATGCCGTCCCCGGCGCTGGCGCAGCGGCACAAGGCGCGGCCCGCGCAGGTGCGGCCGGTGCCGCCTCAGCCGCTCTACTTCCTCGCCGGTGCGCCGCTGCCGCCGCAGAGGGTCGAGGTGGTGCCCCCGCGGGAGCCGGTCAAGCCGGTCGAATCCCGGCCACCGGCGCCGCTTGCGACGGTGGAGCCGCGGCGCGATTCGCGCTAAGGCCGGCGGCAAGGAGAGCGGCGATGTTTCCGAAGATCGACGGGCCATGCCCCTATCTCGACCGGTTCGACGCGATCATGGACGGCGACCAGTGCCGGATGTGCGAGCGCCAGGTGTTCGACCTGACCGCGATGGACGACAGCGCGCGGGCGGCGTTCCTCCGCGGCTGCGCGGGCGAATCGGTGTGCGTCTCGTACCGGTTCCCGGCGCGCCCGGCGCTGGCAGCGGCGCTTGCGGCGGCGGCGATCGCGATGCCGGTATCGGCGGCCGCGCAGGAGGCGCCGGCGGTCGCGGCGGCGGAGGGCGAAGAGATCATCATCACCGCGGGCCGCGTCGGTCCCTCATGGCACCGCGAGCCGATCACCGTGTCCGAGCCCGTGCGCGAGCTTCGCGCGCGCGACCTCAAGCAGCAGCCCAAGGCGCCGCGCCAGCGGATCCGCCGCAAGGTCTGATCAGGCGGCGTCGGCCATTTCGTCGCGATAGGCGAGGACGCGGTTGCGGCCCTGGCGCTTGGCGGCATAGAGCGCGAGGTCGGCGCTCGCGACCAGCTCGGTGAGATCGGCTTCGGTCGACGCCGCGGTATGGACCCCGAAACTCGCAGTCACCTTGCCGCAATCGGCGAAGCGGGCATGCTCGATCCGGCGGCGGATCTTGTCGGCGATGAACAGCGCGTCGGCCTCGCTCAGGCCGGGGCAGAGGATCAGGAATTCCTCGCCGCCCCAGCGCGCGACGGTGTCGCCCTGGCGCACGTTGCGGCGGATCAGCGCGGCGATCGCGGCGAGCACTTCGTCGCCGCGGGCATGGCCATGACGGTCGTTGAGCATCTTGAACCGGTCGATGTCGATCAGGATCAGCGCGACCGCGCCGGTGAGCGGCAGCTTCTCGAACCGCTCGGCGACGCCGCGGCGGTTATAGACCTGAGTGAGATGATCGAGCCGCGCGGCTTCCTCGGCCTGCTCGGCCTGGCGCAGCGTGAGGTCCTGGAGCGCCTGGCGCTTGACCAGCTCGTGCTTGAGATTGCGGATGCGGTAGACGAGGAAGGCGCCGATCAGCACCACCCAGATGCCGAGCAGCATCAGATACCATTGCGCGCTGGTCAGCGCCGCCTTGCGCAGCGTGATCTCGCGCACTTCGAAGCGGTGGGTGCCGAGCGCGGGGATGGTGCCCGTCTGGAAATCGAGCGAGACGATATTGTCGAACTGCGGGTGGCTGAGCTTGGGCGGCACCGCGCTGTCGCGCAGCCACCAGTCGGCGACGCTGAAATCCGAGAGGTTGAAGTCGACGGTCTGGACCTTGCCCGATTCGGCGGGGAACTCGACCTTGTTGAACTTGCCGCTCTTGCCGACGCCGGGCGTGCTGTAGCGCGCGTCGAAATTCTTGAGGTGGAAGCGCAGCGTCTTGGCGGGTCCGGTGTAGCGGATCGTGAAGGCGATCGAATGGAGATTCGACAAATCGATCCCCTTCGCGGCGCGCTGGCCGTCGAACAGCAGCTCATAGCCGCAATAGGGATAGTCGAAGCCGGGCTTGAGATCGCAGCTCCAGGCGAGCGGCTTCGCACCCGGGGTGATCGTCGAGCGGCCGCCGATCACCGAATCGGTCTGCGCGAGCGTGGTGTACGCGCCGAGCGTGGCCGGCGTGATATGCGTGGTGCGCAGCAGGATGCGGTCTTCCCACTCGATCGCCGCGAAGGTGACCAGCAGCAGCAGGAAGATCAGCGCCTCGAACTTGGCGTTGGCGACGAGCGCGCTGCGTCCGATCCGCGCGCCGCGTCCCGGGGGCCGCGACTCAACCCTCGACTCCTTCGATGCGCGGCTTTCTCCCATGGGGTCCGGGCATAGCCAGGCGACGCTACCGCAACGTTAACGCGCGCTCCGGACCGGCCCTGAGCCGGGGGCCGCATTTCGGGTAGATACAGTTACGCGCCAATAAAGATCAGGGTAACGTCCATGGAATCGGCGATAAATTCCGAAGTGCCCGAGTCCATGAGAGTCTCCTGCTAAATAGATTGTACTAAGCTGCAATCGTGCTAGAATAGACATGCAACAAAAAATGGGGCGCCCCAAGTACGTCGTCAGAAACTCGGATCGAGAGATTCCGAACTTGCTTGCGCTTGGCCGATGCCTCTGCGCCGCCGAAGAAGGCGGCGGCACGCGCGGTTATGGAAGACAGTCGGCATGGGGACAGCGGCATGCTCATGACATCGCTTGCACGGCTTCGGGGATCGCGGCGCGGCCTGATGCTGTTGCTGATCGCGGCGCTGGTCCTGCTCGGAACCATGGTCGCGGCGCAGTTCGCCGGTTCGGCGCAGACCCGCGCGGTGCCGCGCGGGATCCGCGTGCTCGGCACGCTCAAGCTGGTCGTGCCGCGCCCACCCTCGATCGCCGCGGCCGCCGCGCAGACCGGCGCCCTCGCGCTGCCCGACCAGAAGGTGACGCTGCGCCGCGTCGGCGGCGGCGATGTCGGCAGCGCAGTGACGATGCTCGACGGCAGGTTCGAGCTCCGCGCGCCGTCGAGCGGCAGCTATCAAATCTGCTGGGACATCGCCGGAGCGACGGGCTGCTCGAAGGCACTCGCGGTCGGCAAGATCGCGGTCAGCGCCGACGATGTCCTCGCCCAGGCCAAGGCGCCTCTGCTGTGGGGTATCGTGCTGACCGGCGACGACCGGCCGTGCTGGGTCAACGACAGCTTCTTCGGGCTCGACGTCGCCACCATCGTGCGCGCGGGAGCCAAGAAGGTCCGCGCCAATGTCCGCGGCGAATATGCGATTCCCGGGCTGGCGGCGGGGAACTACACCGTCACCGCGAATTGCGAGAAGGCCCAGGTCAGCGCGCCGGCGGCGCTCGGCGCGGCAGGACTGCGCCTCGCGCTGGCGCTGCCCAACCGCGCGCCGCGGCTGGTCACGGCGTTCGTCAGCGACGGCGCCAAGGCGCTGACCCACGCCGCGCCGGGCGCGACGGTCAGGCTCGCCGCCGAGACTCGCGATCCCGATGGCGACGCAGTCACCTATATGTGGCGGACGCTGGGCGGCGACGGAACGCTGGGCGGCAGCACCGGGCCGAACGAGAAGTGGAAGCTTTCCGCCGAGCCGGGGTTCGACGCGGCCTATGTCGTCGCGCGCGACGGCAAGGGCGGCTATGCCTATCGCCGGATCTCGCTGCGCAGCGGCAGCCCCGACTTGACCTTTTCGGGCCGCGTCGTCGACGAAGTCACCGGCCAGCCGATCGTCGGCGCGGCGGTGAGCGTCGGCACCGGCTCGGCGACGACCAACGCCACCGGCTGGTTCACCACCACCACCAAGCCGCGCGCCGACGACCGCTATGTGCTCAACATCGCCAGCGGCAATTATGCGCCGGTCTCGCGGGTGTTCGACAAGGACGTGACCGACACCACCTACGAGATGATCCGCGCGCAGGTACAGACCTTGCCTGCGACCGGGGTGATCCGGATCGCCGATACGCGCAGCTCGGGGCCGTGCGGCAATCCGCAGGGCAGCGATCGCAAGCGGCGCGAGCAGCGGCTGGTCAAGCCGTCGGTCTATCGCTTCCCCGGCGACGAAGGCCGGAAGAACGCGCGGGGCGACGCGGCGCTGCTGGCGGCGGCGGCGCGGGCTGCGCCGTGCGATCCGCGCGGCATCCAGCTGACCATCCCCGCGGGCGCGCTGGTCGACAGCGCGGGCAATGCCCCCGCGACGATCCGGGCGATGTCGGCGACGCTCAATCCCGGTCGGCGCGCGATCCCCGGCGACTATCAGGCGCAGCCCGCCTCGGGCCCGCGCGCCGAGCTGTTCAGCTATGGCGCGGCCTATGCGTCGTTCACTGATACCGCGGGGCGCAAGCTCAACCTGCGCGCGGGGACGACCGCGCAGGTCCATGTGCCCGTGTCGGCCGAGGCGCGGGCGGCGGCGCCGCCGACGATCGCCTTGTGGTCCTACGACAATGTCCGCGGCATCTGGGTCGAGGAAGGCACCGCAACGCTGCAGAACACGCCGAGCGGTTGGGCCTATGTCGGCTCGACCCGGCATTTCTCCGAGCTCAACATGGACGTGGCCGGGCTCGACCCCGCCCATGCGACCTGCGCGCGCGTCGAGCTCGGCGCGGGGAGCTTCGTCGGCTGGACCGAGCTGACGCTGCGCGCCTATGTCTCCTATGGCGGCGCGCCACCGCCGCAGGTCAAGGAGACGCTGCTCGACGGGCACCAGTATCACGCGATCTTCCGCATCCCGTTCAACACCGGCTTCGCCAACACGCTGAGGCTCGAGCTGCGCGGCAAGCGGGGCGACGGCACCGCCGTGGTGCTGCTCGACAATATCGTCGACGCCAATGCCGCGCCGTTCCACGCGATGACCACCCCCGACCTGTGGCCCGACACACCCTATGGCGACTGCACCCCGCTGGTGCTGACCGAGGAGCCGGGGGTGGTGCCCACTTATGGCGACACCGACGCGTTCGGGCGCCCGGCCTTCCTCGCCGGGGTGTTCGGCGGGTTCAACCCAGCCGACGGCGAGGCGCAGGCGACTGCCTATTATGCCGCGCTCGACAGCCCGACCCCCAAGCCGACGCTCGGCGACTGGTGGCAGGCCAATGGCTTCGACATCAATACCGGGCTGAGCGCCGATCCGGCCTTCGTCCAGGTCGCCTATCTCAACCACAATGACCTCGGCTTCGGGCGCAACATGCATTGCCTGCCGGGCGCGGGGGGCAAGCTCGCCTGCTACGTCACCAATTACGGGCTGCCCGACCAGAAGGATGCCAATGCCGACGCCGCGCTGGCGCAGACCGGGCCGGGCGCGACGGTGGCGATGGAATATGATCCGGCGGGCGGCGACGAAGCCGTGCAATTCTACGTCTATGGCGGCGCGGCGACCGGATCGCCGCGGCTGAAGTTTGCCGATCTCGACGGCTTCGGCCCCAAGCCGGTGCCCTTCCTGTGCCAGGTCTGCCATGGCGGCGGGCCGTATCTCACCGGCAGCAACAAGGTCGAGTTCGCGCATTTCCGCGAGTTCGACCTGCCGAGCTTCCGCTATCCCGGCGGCAAGCATTGGGACTATGGCGAGGCGACCGGCGGGGTGGCGCCGTCGAATGCCGATTTCGACAAGTTCGCCATCCTCAACCACTATGTACGCGACACCAATGTGGGCAACGAGATCGCGCGCACCATCGACGACTGGTATTCGGGCAGCTTCTCCGGAACCCCGGACGCGCCGCCAGCGGCGCCGGGCTGGGGCACGGTCTCCGACGCCGACTATCGCCTCGTCTATGGCCAGACCTGCCGGACCTGCCACATCGCGCGCGACTATCCGCAGTTCGTCGGCACCGATGGGTTCGACACCTTCAAGACCGATTCGATCGGCAGGGTGTGCGGATCGGGTCCGGCACCGCGGGTGCGGGTGATGCCCAACGCCAGCATCACCTACCGCAACTTCTGGAAGGATACGGCGCGGGTCCACGCCTATGAATCCCTCGTCGCGATCCCGATCGACAGTTGCGACGACTGACGAGCCCCCCCCGAGCGGCGCGTGTCCTCCCCCCCCCCCCCGGGCACGCGCCGCTCAAACCGCACCAGCCATCTTGCCGCCCCGCCCCAAGCCGCTAAACCTTTCCCGAAATGGGGAGGGGTGAGCGATGGCGACAACAGCGGAAGGGGCGCCGCCGGGAGCGGCCGAGCCGACTCCGAAGGAGATGCGGCTGGTGATCAGCGCGTCGTCGCTGGGCACGATCTTCGAATGGTACGACTTCTTCATCTGGGGGACGCTGGCCACCACCGGCATCCTCAGTCGCACCTTCTTCCCTGCGGACAACGAAACGCTGGGGCTGCTGCTCACCTGGGCGGCGTTTGCGGTCGGCTTCGGCTTCCGGCCGCTGGGGGCGATCCTGTTCGGCTATCTTGGCGACCGGCTGGGGCGCAAATACACATTCCTAGTCACCATCACGCTGATGGGGCTCGCCACCGCCGGGATCGGGCTGGTGCCGGGCTATGCAACGATCGGGATGGCGGCGCCGGTGCTGATCCTGCTGCTGCGGGTCGCGCAGGGGCTGGCGCTGGGCGGCGAATATGGCGGCGCTGCGATCTATGTCGCCGAGCATTCGCCGGGGGGCCGGTCGGGCTTCCACACCAGCTTCATCCAGGCGAGCGTGGTCGGCGGCTTCATCCTCAGCCTGATCGTGGTGCTGGGGTTCAAGCTGGGGCTTGCGAGCGTGTGGGACGCCTGGGGCTGGCGCGCGCCGTTCCTGTTCTCGATCATCCTGCTCGGCGTGTCGCTGTGGATGCGGCTGAAGCTGTCCGAGAGCCCGGTGTTCAAGGCGATGAAGGAATCGGGCGAGACCGCGAAGAACCCGTTCGTCGAGAGCTTCACGTATCCGGGCAACAAGAAGCGGCTGTTCGTCGCGCTGTTCGGCATCGCCGCGGGGCTGACGGTGATCTGGTACACTTCGATGTTCTCGGTGCTGTCGTTCCTGCAGGCGTCGATGCATGTCGATGCGACCACCGCGCAGCTGATCGCCGGCGGATCGGCGACGGGCGGGCTGGTGTTCTTCATCATCTTCGGCGCGCTGTCGGACCGGATCGGGCGCAAGAAGCCGATCGTGTGGGGCTATGCGCTGACGCTGGTGCTGCTGTTCCCGATGTTCTGGGTGATCGGCGGTGCGGCCAATCCGGCGCTGGCCGAGGCGGCGCTGCGCGCGCCGGTCGTCGTCTCGGGGCCGCAATGCTCGTACGACCCCTTCGCGACCAAGGGGCAGAAGGACGAATGCGGGCAATTGCTCGACTATTTCTCGAAGAAGGGGGTCGCCTATACCAAGGCCGAAGCCTCGGCGATCGACGTCACGGTCGGCGGCACGCGCGTGGCGGATACCAGCGTCGCGGGGCTGGATGCGGCGCTGAAGGGAGCGGGGTACGACCTCACCCCGGTCATCCCCGACGCCCGCCACATCGTCGTCATCGTGGGCGCGATCCTGGTGCTGATGTGCCTGTCGGGCATGACCTATGGGCCGGTGGCGGCGCTGCTCAGCGAAATGTTTCCGTCGCGGATCCGCTACAGCTCGATGTCGATCCCCTATCATTTCGGGACGGGCTATTTCGGCGGATTCCTGCCCGTCATCAGCCAGTATATCGTTGCCAAGAGCGGCGATCCCTATGCGGGCCTCTGGTATACGATGGCGGTGGTGGCGATGGCGCTGGTGGTGACGGTCTGGGGGCTGAAGGAAACCAATCCGCCGCGCAGAGCCTAGCGCCGGCCGGGAACCGCCGCTAACCGTCCGCGCATGACTGCGTCCCCGCTCCGCCTGCGCCTGAACGGCGCCGCGCTCGCCGCCAACTGGCGCGCGCTCGACGCGATGAGCGGGGCGGCGGCGTGCGGCGCGGCGGTCAAGGCCAACGGCTATGGGCTGGGCGCGCGCGGCGTGGCGGAGCGGCTGGCGGCGGCGGGATGCCGCGACTTCTTCGTCGCGACCTGGGCCGAGGCGGGCGAGCTGGCCGGGCTGGGCGCGGCGGTTTCGGTGCTCCACGGCGTGCGCGACGCGGATATGGCGGGGCCGCGGCCGGCGAATGCGCGGCCGGTGCTCGATACGGCCGAGCAAGTGGCGCGGTGGCGCGCGGCTGGCGGCGGCGCGTGCGATGTGATGGTCGATACGGGGATGAACCGGCTCGGGCTGTCGGTCGCGGATGTCGCGGCGGGGCTGCTCGACGGCCTGACGATCGAGACGCTGATGAGCCACCTCGCCTGTGCCGACGAGGCAGTGCCGCTCAACGCGCGGCAGCGCGATGCGCTCGAGGGACTGCGCGGGCGGACGTCGGCCAGGCGGCTGAGCCTCGCCAATTCCGCGGGGATCGCGCTCGGGGCGGACTATGCGTTCGACCTGACCCGGCCGGGGATCGCGCTCTATGGCGGGGTGCAGCTGCCGGCGCTGGCGGGGCGCATCGTCCAGGTGGTGACTCCCGAGGTGCAGATCCTCCAGCGGCGGCGCGTGCCCGCCGGGGCGACGATCGGCTACAACGCGACCTATGCCGCGCCCGCGGACATGGAAGTGGCGGTGCTCAACATCGGCTATGCCGACGGCTATCTGCGCTGCTTCTCGGGCCGGGGAATGGCGCGGGCAGGGGGTGCCGTGCTGCCGGTGCTCGGGCGGGTGTCGATGGACCTGGTGGCGATCGGAGTCGATGCCGCGCCGGATTTGCGCGAAGGCGACTGGGTCGCGCTCGATTACGACCTCCCCGCGACCTCGGCGCTGAGCGGGCTTTCGCAGTACGAGCTGCTGACCGGGCTCGGCCGCCGCTTCGACCGGCTGTGGAGCGAATAGGGATTCTGGAGCTGATTTGCGAAATCCGCCGCCGCGCCTACATTAGAACAACAGGGGCAGGACGGAGAGCATCATGCGACATACGGCTTTTCTCATCGCGCTGACCGTGGCGGCCGCCGCGCCGGTCTCGGCAGCGGTCCCGCAGCATAAGGACGGCGAGGCGGCGCTGCAGGCGCTGCTCGAGGGCCGCGTCGCGGGCAAGGCCGAGGCGTGCGTCCGCCTGCCGGGACTCGGCTCGAGCCAGGTGATCGACGGCGTCGCGATCGTCTACCAGCGAGGCTCGCGGCTCTATGTCAACCGGCCGCGGAGCGGTGCGAGCGCGCTCAAGGACGACAATATCCTGGTGACGCGCACCTCGGGCGGGATGCTGTGCAACGTCGACACGGTCGATCTGGTCGACCGCTATTCGCGGATGCCGAGCGGCTTCGTGATCCTCGGCGACTTCGTGCCGTACGACAAGGTGCGCACCGCCAAATAGTCCCGCTGGACGCGCCGGCTCTCGCGGGCCCGGGCACAAAAAAACCGGCGGTCTCTTGCGAGACCGCCGGCATTTTTTCGTATCCGATCAGTCGCTCCCCCGCGAGGGGGAGCGGCCGGATCAGAAGCCTGCGCGCAGGCCGACGAAGAACCTGCGACCGAGCTGGTCGTAGCCGCTGTACAGCGGCGCGTTGCCGAGCAGGTTGGTGTAGTCTGCCGAGATCACCGGCGGAGCCTTGTTGAACAGGTTCCGAACGCCGAGCGTGAGCGCGAAGTTGCGGGTCTCGTACCGGACCGATGCGGAGTGCATGTAGTAGTCCGGCGTCGTGAAGTCGTACTTGGCGGTCGTGAACGCCGGGTTCTGCGACAGCGCGTACGCCTGCGCGTCGGTGGCATCGACCCACTCCACGCCATAGCGGATGTTCCAGTGGTCCCACTTATAGGCCACGTCGAACGTACCGGTGAACTCCGGATTCTCGATCAGGCCGATCTGCTCGATGATCGCCGAGGTCGGGAAGGTCCGGTTGTAGCGCGAGATATACTGCGTCACCTGCGCATTGAAGCGGAGCTGGCCGGGGCCGATGTTCCGCGAATAGCGCAGCGTGTAGTCGATGCCTTCGACCTTCGCGTCCGAGATGTTCACGAAGCTCTGGATCACGCGCAGCGTGCCCGTGCCCGGGCCGGTATACGGCGTACGGGTGATCAGGCCGGTGTCGCACGTGGTGCGGGCGATGTTGTTGTAGCACTGCGCCAGCACGTTGGCCGCGCTCAGCTGCGACACACCGTTGTCGACGTTGATGCGGAAGTAATCGGCAGCGAACGAGAAGTTGCCGAAGTCTTCGCCGAACGACGGCTCGAGCACGCCGCCGAAGGTCAGCGCCCGCGAGGTTTCCGCCTTCAGGCCGGCAGCAGCGCCGCCGAGACCGATGACGGTGATGCTCGAGTTCTGACGGAAGCCGTCCGAGAAGGGCGGAACCGCAGCAGCCGTACCGACCGGCAGGCCTTCCGAGATGCAACGGTCACGGATCAGCGGGTTGGTCACCGACGCGAGATCGTTGCAGGGATCGCCGGTGTTGGCGAGGAAGCCCGAAGTGGCGCCAAGGAACTGCTCGTACAGCGCCGGAGCGCGATACGACGTGCCGTAGCTGCCGCGTGCCGAGAGACCCTTAACCGGCGAGAAGATGCCGCCGAACTTGTAGGTCGACTGGCCGCCGTACGAGTCATAGTGGGTGTAGCGGCCCGAGCCGTTCAGCGTCAGGTTGTAGATGAACGAGTCGGTGATGATCGGAAGCTCGATTTCGCCGAAGGCCTCCCACACTGCATCCGAACCGCGAGTCGGCGTCGACGACGTGAAGCCGTAGAGGTTGCCGCGGACGCTCTCGGGATCGGGCGAATCGTCGATGGTCGACTTGCGATACTCGACGCCGACCGCGACCGCGATGTCGCCGCCCGGCAGCGCGAACAGCGGACCGTCGAGCGTGAGGTTGGCAGTGGTTTCCTTGAAGCTGGTGTGGCCCGTGATCGGATCGGTCACGAAATCGAACCAGGCCGGCGAGGCCGAGCGGAAGTCACCGTTGACGATCCCCGGCGTCAGCGCCGGCGCCGCAACGCAGCCCGGGATCGTGTTGTTGCGGCAGGCGAAACCGCCGCCGGAAGCAACGACGTCCATCGACGCGTAGAAGCGATCGGTGAGGATCAGGTCGCTGGTATAGTCCGAATCCGACCACGACTTGCCGAAGAACAGGTCGTACCGCCAGCCGCTGAACGGCAGATCGCCGCGCACGCCGCCGTTGATGCGGGCGAAGTCGACGGTCTGGTAGTTGTTGTAGTTGCCATAGTCGGCGAACACGCGGATGCCGACCGCCGGGGCAGTCGCCGTCGCGCCGAGGAACGCGGTCGGGTAACGGAGCTCGACCGGGATCAGCGGGCTGCCGAAATTATAGTCGATCGTGAACTGGCGCTGGCCCAGCTGGCTCGACTGGCGGCGGTTGAGCAGCACGTCGAGGTAGAACTCGGCGTCGCCAAGGACGTGCGAGTCGTACGAGAGCTTGCCATAGGCAGTGTAGATCTCGGCCGGCGCGATCAGATCGGCGGTCAGCTTCGAATACGGACCGGTGTCACGGATGTTGGTGCTGAGCGTGCCGCCGCCGACGCATTCGTAGCCCGGAACCGAGCCCGGTGCGCCCGCGCGGGGACGGAAGCGGTTGCAGGTGCCGACATAACCGGCGGGGACGCCGGGGGCGAGGGCGACTGCCGAGCCGGCGAAGTTCGGCGTGCCGATCGTGTTGACGGTGACGCCGCCATTCTCGAGCGGGAAGCACTTGGGCCGGCCGGTGCTCGGATCGATAAAGTCGCCCGCGCCGAAATCGGAGCCGTTGGTGCCGTAGCGTGCCGTCGGGCAGCTGGTCCAGTCGCGCTGGCCGACGCGCAGCGTGTCGCGCTTGTAATATTCCAGCGAGCCGGCGAAGTTGAAGCCGCCGGTCTGGAAGCCCGCGGTCAGCGAGTAGCGGTACGAGTTGCCGCCGCCTTCTTCGGTGACGTTGTGCTGCGCCTCGAGATTGATGCCCGTCACGCGGCTGCGCGTCACGATGTTGATGACGCCCGCGACGGCGTCCGAACCGTAGATCGACGAAGCGCCGGTGTTCAGCACTTCGACGCGGTCGATCATCGCATTCGGGAGCACGTTGAGATCGGCCGAGCCGACCGAACCGCGCGAACCGGCCGGCGCAACGCGGCGACCGTCGAGCAGCACCAGCGTGCGGGTGGTACCGAGGCCGCGGAGCGACACGGTGTTGACGCCCGGACCGCCGGCGACGACGAAGCCGCCGTAAGTGTCGTTGATCTGATCGGTGCCGCCGGTGATGGCGTTGCTCTGAAGGATCTCGGCGGTCGAGTTGAAGCCGGCCTGAGTCGCTTCGTCACGCGTGATCACCTGGACCGGATCGGCGCCGTTGAACTTGTTGCGGCGGATGCGCGATCCGACGACGACAATGCTCTCGCCTTCGCTGGCCTGCGCAGCCGGTGCTTCGGTGGAATCTTGCGTATCGGTGGATTCTTGCGCCCAAGCGACGCTCGGCGCCATGATCAGCGCGCTGGCAAGCGCCGTCGCGCTCAGCAGGTGAGAGGTCTTCATGTATCAATGCCCCTACAGGCGGAATGCCTGAAAGGCGGTATGGGAACAGCAGTTGGACCCCCGTTGCAAGGCAGTTCGTGCTGCAACGCGGGATTTGCCGCGGCAGTGTTGCAAGAATACGACACACAGGTGTGAAGTGCGAACTGCTCGCAACAGGCTCGCCAGATACAGCCGTGGTTCAGTTTCGCAGCCGTTACGGTGTCAGAGTCCGTTTGGAAACGCGCCGAGGCGCGTTTGCGGTGCCGGCCCGCTCCGCCTCCCGGCCACTCATTTCAGGATTACGCTGTGGGTGGCCGGGAGGGGGAGCGGGCCGGCACCGCTTCGAAACTCGCTCTTTCGCGAGTTTTCAAACAGGCTCTCACCG
The DNA here is from genome assembly GCA_040388355.1 of Pseudomonadota bacterium. Lineage (GTDB taxonomy): Bacteria > Pseudomonadota > Alphaproteobacteria > Sphingomonadales > Sphingomonadaceae > Sphingomonas. The sequence goes on from JAZKCD010000002.1 coordinate 33,129, forward strand.
CTCGACGCACATCGCGATGCCCATCCCGCCGCCGATGCACAAAGTCGCGAGGCCTTTCTTGGCGTCGCGCTTCTGCATCTCGTAGAGCAGGGTGGTGAGCACGCGTGCGCCGCTCGCGCCGATCGGGTGGCCGATCGCGATCGCGCCGCCATTGACGTTGACCTTGGCGGGGTCCCAGCCGAGCTCCTTGCCGACCGACAGCGCCTGCGCGGCAAAGGCCTCGTTGGCTTCGATCAGGTCGAGATCGGCGATCGTCCAGCCGGCCTTTTCGAGCGCCTTGCGCGACGCGGGGACCGGGCCGATGCCCATGATCGAGGGGTCGACTCCGGCCGACGCCCAGCTGGCGATCCGCGCGAGGATCGGGCTGCCGCGGCGCTCGGCCTCGGCGCGGCTCATGATCACCAGCGCCGCGGCGCCGTCGTTGAGGCCCGAGGCATTGGCGGCAGTGACGGTGCCGTCCTTCTTGAAGGCCGGGCGCAGGCCCGACACGCCGTCGACGGTGGCGCCGGCGCGGATATATTCGTCATCGGCGACGATCGTGTCGCCCTTGCGGCCCTTGATCGTCACCGGGGCGATCTCGTCCCTGAAGCGGCCCGAGGCGCGCGCGGCCTCGGCCTTGTTCTGGCTGGCGACGGCGAATTCGTCCTGGTCGGCGCGGGTGACCTGGTACTGCTCGGCGAGATTCTCGGCGGTGATGCCCATGTGATAGCCGTTGAACACGTCGGTCAGCCCGTCCTTGATCATCGTGTCGACCAGGCTGAGGTCGCCCATCTTGGTGCCCGGGCGCAGCGACTGGGCGTGCGTGCTCATCGACATCGATTCCTGCCCGCCCGCGACGACGATCGTCGCGTCGCCGGTCTTGATCGCCTGAAATGCCAAGGCGACCGCGCGAAGGCCCGAGCCGCAGACCTGCTGGACGCCCCAGGCGGGGATTTCCTTGGGGACGCCCGCGGCCATCGACGCCTGGCGCGCGGGGTTCTGGCCCTGCGCGGCAGTGAGCACCTGGCCGAGGATGACTTCGCTGACGTCCTCGCCCTTCACGCCCGCCTGCTCGAGCGCGGCCTCGATCGCGATCCGGCCCAGCTCGTGCGCGGGGGTGGACGCGAAGGCGCCGAGGAAGCTGCCGACCGGGGTGCGCTTGGCGGCGGTGATGACGACGTCGTCGGCGGCGGTGTCGGGCATGGGGCAGGCTCCTGCGGGGTTCGGTTGGCGGCTATCTAGTGCGGGTCTGCGCGCTTATCCAGTCGCGCAAGGGTTCCCACAGCTCGGTACGCGCGCGGCCGCCGACGATCATGCCGACATGGCCCGATTGCAGCAGGCGCTTTTCGGGCAGCCCCGCGGCGGTCGCGGCGGGGACGATGCGGTCGGTCGCCGAGACGAACTCGACCGCCGGGCAGGCGAGCGCGCGCGGCGAGGCGCGGGCACCGCCGACGTGCCAGCGCCCCGCGCCGGGGCGGTTGGCGGCGAAGAAATGGCCGAACATCTGCTCGCCCGCGGCGAAGGGGAGCGGGGCGCCGCCATTGGCCCAGTCCTCGAGCGCGACGAAGGCGCGGGCTTGCGCGCTGGCGGGATCGAGCCGGCCGAACCGCTCGAACTTGGCGACGGTGCGCGCGGGGTCCATCTGCCAGAAGCCGGCCTGGAGCACTTCCATCGGCACCAGCCCCATCGCGTCGCAGGCGGGGCGGGCGGCCTGCCAATGCGCGGCGATCGCGGGCAGCGCGGCGCCATAGCGGTTGAACTTCCACGGCGCCGCGATCAGCGCGAGCCCCGCCACCCGCCGCGCGCAGGCGGCGGCGAGCGCGATCGTCCCGCCCAGGCAATAGCCCACCAGCACGGCCGGCTGCCCGAGCGAGTCGAGCATCGGCACCAGCAGCTTTTCGACATGAAAATCGACATCCTCGTGCCGCGCCGCGGAATCGGGGGTGCCCCAATCGACCAGCAGCGGCCGCATTCCCTGCGTCGCGAGCCAGCGGAGCAGCGACTGGTCCTCCGCCAGGTCGAGCACGAAGGGCGGATTGATCAGCGAGGGGACGAACACGACCGGCACCCCCGATCCGCCATAATCGCGCAGCCGCGCCCTCCCTGCCTCGGCGATTGCAGGCGCCAGCGCGCGTTCGGGACCGCGATCGGCGTCCTGATAGGCGCGCAATCCGGCCAATGCCGCGGCGCGGCGTTCGGGCGATGCTGCGGTTTCGCTGCGCAGCAGATCGAGAAACAGCGGCAGGGGGCGCGGCCCCCGCTGCACTGCAACTTGTTGCGCTGCGGAATGAAACGATGATAGGGATGTTACAGTCACGCGAGGGCACCATGAAAAAAGCGACTCCCGGCAATGGCCCGGTCATCATCAAGAAGTACGCGAACCGGCGGCTCTACAACACCGAGACCTCCTCCTATATCACGCTCGAGCATCTCGCGGCGATGACTCGGGAAGGCCGCGACTTCAAGGTCATCGACGCCAAGACCGAAGAGGACATCACCCACAACGTGCTGACCCAGATCATCATGGAAGAGGAATCGCGCGGCCAGACGATGCTGCCGGTCAATTTCCTGCGCCAGCTGATCTCGCTCTACGGCGATTCGATGCAGGCGATGGTGCCGGGCTATCTCGAGGCGTCGATGGACAGCTTCCGCCGCAACCAGGACCAGTTCAAGGCCGCGGTCGAAGGCGCGTTCGCCAAGACTCCGTTCGCCGATCTCGCGAAGCGCAACATGGCCTTCTACGAAGCGGCGACCTCGGCGTTCAAGCCGGGTGCGGCAGGGCTGGGCGGCGCCGCCGCGGCCGAGGCGCCCGCGGCTGCGGCCGAGCCCGAGGCCAAGGGCGACGATGTCGCGGCGCTCAAGGCCGAGCTGGCGCGCTTGCAGGACAAGATCGAGAAGCTGGCCAAGTAGGCCGGGGTCGATGGACCTCGATACGCTCCTCCACCATTATTTCGAGTCGGACGATCCCGACACAATCGACTCCGCGCGGCTGGCGGCGGGCAAGGAGAAGCTCGCGGTCGATTTCGGCCTCGAGCGCGATCCGAGCCGGCGCTTCGCGCTGTGGACGCTGATGGAGGCGTTCGGCTTCGCGCCGCCGCCCGCCGAGGCGTTCGAGAAGCACCCCGCGCTGCGCCGCGCGGCCGAGGATTACCTCACCACCGCGTGGCGGCTGGAGCGCGACGCGCCGCCGGGCGACTAAAACCCCAAGTCACTGACTCGATATCTTCAAGTAACGATCGCGACGATTTCACTAATGACCGCTTAACTGCGAAATTCATTTCATTGTGGGCCGATAGATTGACCGGTGTTTAGTGCAGTGAGATAGTCTCTCCCATAATATCCAACTGATTTAGGGGGAGTTCGATATGCACCAGACCCACAAAAGCGGGAGCTTGTGTGACCGCGACACTGGATTCATCGCGACCGATATTCGCGTCGTCCGGTGGATCGCCCAGGCCGCGGTGAATGTCGAGCTCTTCACCATCCCGCTCTACATGACCACGCTCTATTCGATCACCGGGATGCATCCGATCACGGGGCAGGGCAACGCCTTCTACAAGGGCCGGCTGTGGCCCGGCGCCAAGACCAGCTATTTCGTCGACACACCGCGCGACCAGCCGGGCTGGGGCAACCGCGAGGCGTACAACATCATCTTCTCGGTGTTCATCCAGGAGATGCTCCACCTCCAGATGGCGGCGAACATCGCCACTGCGATCGGCGCGGTGCCCGATTTCACCGACCCGGCGCTGCAGGACAAGGAGAATGGCTGGACCTGCTACGGCAAGGACCTGACCGTGATCCCCGACATCGTCGACCTCAGGGACACCCGCACCTTCAAGAAGGTGAAGGTGAATGTCGGCCCGCTCGACGAGGACCGCATCGAGCTGTTCCTCGCGATCGAGCTGCCGCAGGAAGAGGCCGAGGCCGATATCGACCCCGAAGTGAAGAAGACCGGCAAATATTTCCCGCCGGTGCCGTTCGACAAGGGCGACCCCGATTACGAGCCCGCCACTGCGGGCATTATGTTCGGCTCGATCGGCTATATGTACCAGTGCTACCGCGACTATCTGCAGATCCAGTATAACGACGGATCGTGCCTGTGGGACCATGTGTTCAACCCCAGCGGCCAGCAGAACGACCTGTTCAACAATTTCAGCTTCCCCGGCCACCCGATGCGCGAGTTCATGGGGTTCGAGACCACCATCGCGCTCACCGACAGCGCGATCGCGTTCAAGCAGGCGCTGAACATGATGAACGCGATAACCGACCAGGGCGAAGGCGCGACGCTCAAGGCGCGGCTCAAGGTCGCCAATGCCGGGCTGCTCAAGAAATCGGTCGAGACGCAGTACCGTTCGGACAATGACGCGCTCAAGTCGGACTATCCGAGCTTCTCGGACACCGGCGCGCAGGAGCCCTCGGCCGACGCCAAGGCGCGCTACGTCAATGACGGCGAGGACCATTACGGGCGCTTCATCTGGGTGCGCAAGCTGATGCGCGAAGGCGGCATCGAGACCTGGGACCAGTCGCCCAAGGTCGGCAAATGGACCGCGGCCGACCTGACCACGGTGGATTTCGACCCCGCCGATCCGCTCGGCCTGCCCGCGCCCCAGGCGATCGCGACTGCGCTCAACAACCTCAACAGCCCGCCCGGCGTCCCCGATCCCAAGGCGGTGCGCGACGCCAATTTCGCCAAGCTGAGCCAGGCAGTGGTCGGCGCGATCAAGGGCGTGACCACGGTGCTCAACCAGTATTGGGCGGGCACCGGCTCCTTCCCCTTCCCGTCGATGGTGGGATCGGGCGACCGCATGTCGGCATGCTGGGCGGCGTTCGGGCAGACTCCGGACCTGAGCATGGGGATCCCGGGGCCCGACACCAATGTCGTCAACCATGCCTGCCAGGGGCTGAGCCTCACGCCCGATCGCGGGTCGGTCGGCAACAACAGCTGCGCCCTCACGCCGATCTTCCACAGCTGCCGCGGATCGAATCTGTGCAAGGGCATGGGCGGGTGCGGCTTCGTCCAGGCGAGCACCGGCGGCGGCAGCTGCGGCGGCGCGTCGAGCGGGTGCGGCGCCGCGGTCGCGGCGTCGACGCCGGCGCAGGCGGTCGCGGCGGTGACGCTGACGCCGGGCGTGCCCAAGGGCGGCGGCTGCTCGGCGGTCAAGCTGCGGATGCTGGGCGGGCTGTGCGGCGGGCCGACCCCGACGCCTTCGCCCACGCCGCCGCCGTCGATCACCTACACTGCGCCGAGCGACAATATCTGCGGCGGCTTCGGCGGGTGCGCGGTACCGATCTCGGCGTGCCAGGTCTATCCCAAGGCGGGGACGATGGACGTCTATCTGCTCGGCACCAAGTCGAGCTGCGGGACGCCGACCCCGACGCCCAACCCGCATGGCTGCGGCAGCGATGCCGGGGTGCCGGGGGTGAAGACCAAGAATCTCTGCCCGAGCCCGACTCCGACCCCTTCGAGCTGCAGCACGCCGACCAACAAGAAGATCGGCACGCTGCAATTCAACATCGGCGACAAGGTCGAGGACATCGCCTTCGCGGCGTTCAAGATGGTGGCGGCCGAGATGGGCGCGCCCGAGCCGGTGCAGCAGCCGCCCAACGACCTGCGCCTCGCCTTCCCGCCCTCGACCTGAGGGCGGAATGGCGGTGGAGTCCCGGCTTGGCCTGCCCGATCCCGGCGACGGGGTCGGGCTGCGCGAGGAGCATCATGCGCATCTGATGGCGACGCCCCCGAGCGAATGGGGCGTCGACTGGTTCGAAGTGATCTCGGAGAATTGCCTCGACAATCACGGCTACGGCATGCGCGTGCTCGAGCATGTCGCGGCGCACCGCCCGGTGGTGATGCACGGCGTGTCGATGTCGATCGGCAGCACCGCGCCGCTCGATTATGGCTATCTGGGCAAGCTGCGCGACCTTGCGGCGATGCTCTCGCCGCTGTGGATTTCGGACCATCTCTGCTGGACCGGGATCGGCGGGATCAACAGCCACGATTTGCTGCCGATGCCGCTGACCGAGGCGAGTTTGCGCCACGTCGCCGACCGGGTGCGCGCGGTGCAGGATTTCCTCGGGCGGCCGCTGATCCTCGAGAATCCGAGCACCTATCTCGAATTCTCGTCGAGCATGATGCCCGAATGGGAATTCCTCGCGCGGCTGGCGGAGGACACCGGCTGCGGGCTGCTGCTCGACGTCAACAACGTCCATGTCAGTGCGTTCAACCATGGCTATGACCCGATGGCCTATCTCGACGCAGTGCCCGCGGCGCATGTCGTCCAGGTGCATCTCGCGGGCCCGCGCGACTATGGCACGCACCTGATCGACACGCATGACGGGCCGGTGCCCGATGCGGTGTGGCCGCTCTATGCGCGGGCGTGGGAGCGGTGCGGGCCGGTGGCGACGATGATCGAATGGGATGCCGAGGTGCCGCCCTTCGCGACCTTGATCGCCGAGCTCGACAAGGCGCGGGCGGTGCGCGCCGGCATCGGCGTGGCGGCGGCGGCGTGATGCCGGGGACCGCCGCGCTGCAGGAATGGATGCAGGCCGCGATCCTCGCGGGCGAAGGCGACGCGCGGACGCGAGACGAGATCCGTGACGGCAACCGGCTGACCGCCGAGGCGCGGCTGGCGATCTATGCGTCGGGCTATCGCCAGCGGCTGCTCGAATGCCTCGAGGCCGAATATCCGATCCTTGCCGCGCTGGTCGGGCCGACTGCGTTCGCGCTGTTCGCGCGCGGCTATATCGCCGCGCATCCGTCGCAGTCCTACACGCTCTACGATTTCGGCGCGGGGTTCGCCGATTATCTCGAGGCGGCGCGGCCCGAAGGCGACGGCACCCCGCAGACGGTCGAGGCGATCCCCGCGGCGCTGGCGCGAATCGAGCGGGCCAAGGCCGAGATGTTGCGCGCGCGGGGGATCGAGCAGGCGCAGGCGCCCGCGGCGGGCGGCGGGCTCGATCCGGTGCTGGCGGCGATGCTCGGGCTGGTCGGGGCGCATGCGCTGCCCGACAGCGTGCGGCTGCTGGCGCTGCCGTTCGACTTCACCGCGACGCTGGCGGCGGCGGAGCAGGGAGAGGCGCCGGTGCTGCCGGCCTTCACGCCGTCGCTCGTCGCAGTGGCGCGGGTGCATTACCGGCTTGCGGTCCACGCAATCGAGGCGTGGCAATATGACTGGCTGGCGGGGCTCCCCGCGCCCTCCGCCGATCCGCGTATTGCGGGCTGGCTGCCCTTCGCGGTCGGGCAGGGGCTGGCGGTGCCTTTGGGCTAGGCAGGTTTCCCTGTCCTACAAGGCGGCGTGTTGCTACGTTCCCACTATGTTCGGCGGGCTGCTCAATATGGTTTTAATGCACTGCGCAACGATGTTGCGTGTCTGCGCAACGAAAATTCACGATTCGCGTCAAAAGTGTGAAGCTAAGCCGCGGCTGCTGAGTCTGGTGTTCGCTGCAATATTGCTGACGCCCGTCTGCGCGTTGGCGCAGCGAGTCGATCTGGCCCCGGTCGACCGCGTCTGGTCCGGGCATAGCGTGCCGTTCGCGCTGGCGGTGACCCCGCGGGCAGTGATCGTCGCTTACTACGACGCCGAGCGGCGGTTGAGCCTTGCATCGCGGCTGCGGCGCGGCGGCGCCTGGGCCTATAGCAAGCTCGACAGCGTGACCGGATGGGACAGCCATAACGGCATCGCGATCGCCGTGGATGTGCGCGGGCGGATCCATGTCGCGGCGAACATGCACAATGATCCTTTGATCTATTTCCGCAGCGCCGCGCCCGGCGACATCGGCACGATGCGGCGGGTGCCGGTGATGGCCGAGGCGGCGCGCGAGCGGCGGGTGACCTACCCGGTGTTCCTCAAGGACGGCGCGGGGCGGCTGGTGTTCAAGTATCGCGACGGCGGGAGCGGCAACGGCAACGAGATCTACAATGTCCTCGACGCGCAAACCGGGCGGTGGCGGCCGTTGCTCGCAGCGCCGCTGACCGATGGCGAGGGGCAGCGCAATGCCTATTTCGTCGGACCCGTGCTCGGTCCGGACCGGTGGTTCCACCTGACCTGGGTTTGGCGCGAGACCCCCGACGCGGCGACCAACCACGACCTGAGCTATGCGCGCAGCCGCGACCTGGTTCACTGGCAGCGATCCGACGGGACGCCGCTCGCGCTGCCGATCATGCTGGCCAGCGCCGAGATCGTCGACCCGGTGCCTGCGGGCAGGGGGATGATCAACAACAACACCGTGGTGGGCTTCGACCCGGCCGGCGCGCCGGTGATCGCGTTCCACAAGTTCGACGCGGGCGGGAACACCCAGGTCTATGTCGCGCGGCGCGGGCGGGCGGGGTGGCGAATCGCGCAGGCCAGCGACTGGCGGGGGTTCCGCTGGGACTTTGGCGGCGGGGGCACGCTGGTGTTCCGGCTGTCGGTGGGGGCGCCCGTGCCGCTGGGCCGCGACCGCATCCGCGTGCCGGTGGTGCGCGACGGCAAGCCGGTCGACCTGCTGCTCGACGGGCGCACGCTGGCGCGGCTCGGCGAAGTCGAGGGAAGCACGCTCGCCCAAAGGCTGGCGCCGCTGGTCGCGGTGCCGCCGGGGATGCAACTCGACACCGCCGAAGACCCCGGAGGATCGGGGCTGGCGCTGGCCTGGGCGGCGCGCCCGCCCAACCGCGACTTGCCCGGCGCCGATATCCCGGCGCCGACGACGCTGTTTCTCGTCAGGGTTTCCGGAAGCGCAAAGTCATCCGGTCGCTCTCGCCGATCGCCTGGTATTTGGCGCGGTCGACGTCCTTGAGCGCGTAGCTCGGCGGCAGCGTCCACACGCCCTGCGGCCAGTCGGCGGTGTCCCTGGGGTTGGCGTTGACCTCCGACGCGCCGACGAAGCGGAACCCAGCGGCCTCGGCGAGGCGACGGACGGTCGAGACCTTGATATAGCCGCTCGACTTCTCGCGGTCCTCGCTCGCGCTTTCGGGGAGGCGGTGGTCCTCGATGCCGAGCGTGCCGCCCTTGCGCAGCATCGCGAAGATCTGCGCGAAGGCCTCGGCCGAATAATCGGTGCCGCTGCGCTGATAGCCCATCCGCCAGTTATGGACGTTGCGGAAGGTGAGGACGACATCGGCGCTGCCGTCGGGCACCTTGGGCTGGCCCGCGGCCCAGGGGAAAGCGGCGTATTTGATCGCGCCATAGGTGGCGGCGTCGCGCGCCTTGAGCCGGTCGGCGGCGTTGGGGGTGAGATCGGCGGCGTAGAGCGTCCCCTTGCCGCGGGTCAGCGGGGCGAGGATCTCGGTATACCAGCCGCCGCCGGGCCAGATCTCGACCACGGTGTCGCCGGGCTTGACTCCGAAAAAGGTCAGCGTCTCGACCGGGTGGCGGTATTGGTCGCGCAGCACGTTGGCCGGGGTGCGGGTGGGGGCGGCAACCGCGGCGACGATGTCGCGGCGCTGTGACGGGGCGGCGGCGATGGTCGCGACGGCGATGGCGGCGAGGAGGAGGGGCTGGCGCATTTCAACTCCGTGCATATCTGAGGGGCCGGAATGAGGGTCGGGCGGGTTTGATGCAACAGCAATTATGGATCGGATCGGGCGTGTGCCTGGCGCTTGCGGTGATCGCCGGGCTGGGCGAATTCCGGCGGCGCAAGCGGCGCGATTTCGACGCGGTGGGGTTCATGCCGTGGCAGACGGTGCAGGTGCTCGCGATCCTCGGGACGCTGATCTTCGCAAGCGTGGCGCTGCACGCCTGACCGGACCCTAGGCGCGCCTTTCCGGCGGTGTTACGGTTACTCCGTGACTTAGCGGGAGCCGTTACCGCGGCGTAAGTCTGGGAATGGATACAGGATGAAGCATTTTCCGGCAGGCTTGCGGTCGACCGCGCTTCTCGCCAGCGACCGCGCCGAAGCCGCGCCGAGCGACAACCGGGCCACCGTCGCCGCGGCGGATCTCGTCCGGATCGACGGGCCCGCGCCGCAGGCGAACCAGGTGCCGGTGGTCGATCTCGATCTCAATTCCGGCGGGATCGACGCCCAGGCCTCCTATATCGAGAACGACGCCCCGACCGCCCTGGGATCGGCGATCTGGGTCGCCGATCCCGACTTTGGCAAGATCGGCGGGGCCATTGTGCGGATCACCAATCCCGTGGCGGGCGACCTGCTCAGCATCATCGGACGGCTCCCGTCCGGGATCATCCGCGACCCCGACAGCACCGCGACCGAGCTCAGGCTGACCGGATATGTATCGGCGGCCACGTACGCGACCGCGCTCGGACGGGTCGGCTATTCCAACACCGGCGACAACCCGCGGCCGGTGAGCAGCGAGCCCTACCGCTACATCGCCGTGACGGTGAACGACGGCAACGACGACAGCGCGACCGCGACTCTGCGAATGACGGTGTTCGGAGTCAACGACGCGCCTTCGGGCACCGATGCGGCCTACACGCTGTACCGGAACGCGACCTATACGCTCACCGCCGACAAGTTCGGCTTCACCGATGTCGACGGCAACAGCTTCCTCGGCATCATCGCGACCACCCTGCCGAGCGCGGGCACGCTCTATTACGATTCGGACGGGCCGGGCGGCGCCGCACCGGTCGCGGTGACCGCGGGGCAGGCGATCTACGACCTCGCGCCGGGCCATATCCTCTACGCGCCGGCCTTGAACGGCAGCGGCGCGCCCTATGCCAGCTTCACCTTCCAGGTGGTCGACAACGGCCCGAGCGTGAACGGCAATGTCGGGGGGCCGATCGACCGGTCGCCCAACACCATCACCTTCAACGTCACCCCGCAGGACGATCCGACGCCCCCGGTGCAGCATATCCCGGTGGTCGATCTGAACATCAATTCGGGCGGCGTCGATGCCCTGGGCTCCTATATCGAGAATGACGGCCCCTCGCCGATCGGACCGGCCGTCTCGGTGTTCGACGTCGATGGCGACGCGATCGTCGCGGCGCTGGTGCGGATCACCAATCCCGTCGCGGGCGACCTGATCAGCATTGCCGGCACGCTGCCGGCCGGAATCACGATCGACCCGAGCAGCACCGCGACTCAGCTCAAGCTCATCGGATACGCGACGGCCGCGGCCTATACCGCCGCGCTCCAGCAGATCGGCTATTCCAACACCGGCGAAAACCCGCGGCCCGTCGCCACCGAGCCCTATCGCTACATCGCCGTGAGCGTGAGCGATGGCCATGCCGACAGCGCGACCGCGACGATGCGCGTCACCGTGTTCGGCAGCAACGACGCGCCGTCGGGCGCCGACGCGACCTACACGTTCAACCAGGATACGAGCTACGCGCTCACCGCCGACAAGTTCGCGTTCAGCGACCCCGAGGGCGACGCTTTCGGCGGGGTGCGGATCAACACGCTCCCGACCGCGGGCGCGCTCTACTATGACGCCGATGGACCGGGCGGCGCCGCGGCGCTGGCAGTGACCGTCGGCCAGACGGTCTCCGATTTCGCGCCGGGCCATTTCTATTACACCCCGGCGCCGGGCGGCAGCGGCACGCCTTATACCAGCTTCACCTTCCAGGTCCGCGACAGCGCCGGCGGCACCGATCCGTCGCCCAACACGATTATTTTCAACGTCACCGGGACGACCACGCCGCCGGTCGAGGATCCCGCGAACCACCGGCCGGTGGTCGACATGAACACCGCTGCCGCCGGAGTCGGCAACGCGACCGCCTATGTCGAGAACGCGTCGCCGTCGCGCATCGGATCGGCGATCTCGGTGGTCGACAACGAGGGCGCGCCGATCACCGGCGCCACGGTGACGATCACCAATCCCGCCGCGGGCGACCTGGTCGGCCTGATGGGATCGCTGCCGGCCGGTATCACCCTCGATCCGGGCAGCACCGCGACCGTGCTGAAGCTCGTCGGGTCGGCAAGCGGGGCTGCCTATGCGGCGGCGCTCGCGCAGATCGGCTATTCCAACACCGGCGACGACCCCACCGTCAGCGGCACCAACGCCAATCGCTATATCGAAGTGAAGGTCAACGACGGCAACGCCGACAGCCTGCCCGCGACGGTGCAGGTCACGACCTCGGGCATCAACGATGCGGCGACGGGGACCGACGCGAGCTATTCGGTCGCCCAGGGCGCGACCTTCGCGCTGACCGCGGACAAGTTCGGCTTCGTCGACGCCGAGGGCAACGGCTTCCTCGCGGTGACCATCACCACGCTCCCGGGCGCCGGTGCGCTCTGGTTCGACGAGGACGGGTCGGGCGGTTTCGGGCCGGAGGAAGTCAGCGCGGGCCAGTTCATCTTCGCCAGCTATCTGGGCGGCCTCACCTACAAGCCGGGCGCGAGCGGCAGCGGCTACCCCTATGCCAGCTTCACTTTCCAGGTGTGGGACGATGGCGGCACCGCGAATGGCGGCAAGAATTTCGATCTGTCCCCGAACAAGATCAGCTTCAACGTCGCGCCGCCCAATTCACCGCCGATGGCGACCAATCTGAGCACGGCCGAGAGCTATGTCGAAGACACAAGGATGCGGCTGAGCGCGATCACCGTCACCGATACCTATGCGGGCGACACGATCACCGCGACGCTGACGCTGTCGGACCCCGCCGCGGGCAAATTGTCGATCGGCACCAGCGGCACAGTGACCGCGACTTTCGTCAATGGCGTGTGGACCGCCAGCGGCGCGCTGGCCGACGTCAACGCGCTGCTCGCCAAGGTCCAATTCAAGCCGGCCGCCGATTTCAACGCCGGTTTCTCGATCGCGACTTCGGTCACCGACGGCCTCTCGGCGCCAATCACCGGGACCAAGGCGTTCACCGGCACCGCGGTCAACGACGCGCCTTCGGGCGCCGATTCGGCTCTCACCATCGTGCGCGGGGTGAACCATGTCGTCACCCTGTCCGAGTTCGGCTTTACCGACGCCGTCGAAGGCAACGCCTTCACCGGCGTGACGGTCTCGGGCCAGCCGGCCGGCGGACGCCTGCTGCTCGACGGCGCCAAGCTGACCGCGGGCCAGCTGATCACCGCCGCGGACATCGCCGCGGGCAAGCTCGCCTTCGAGACCGCGCCGGGCACGACCAAGGGACCGACCGGGAGCTTTGCCTTCCAGGTGCACGATGATGGCGGCACCGCGAATGGCGGTACCGATACCGACCAGACGCCGAACATGGTGACCTACACGATCGTGAAGCCCGCCGACACCGCGACCGCTGCCGGAAACCAGATGGCGCGGGCGGTGTTCGTGCCCGGCGGCGACGCGATCCTGCCCGATAGCGGCAGCGGCGATGCGATCGCGTTCGACGGCGCCGTCACGCGCGCGATGCTGATCCACCAGGTCGCGTCGAATGCGGCGATGCTGCATTTCGACGAGGGTGGTTCCGACGACTTCGCCGCGCTTGTCGATGCGCTGCCTGCGAGCGCGAGCACCGGCGATCTCCACGGCGAGTCGCACCTCCCGGCAATCCACGCCGAGCCCCAGCACCTGCACCTCCTCGGCGCCGACTGGGGCTAGAGGCACGCCTCGAGCATCGCCTGGTCGAAGCCGTACTGCCGCGCCTTCTCGAGCGTGTAGGGGCGCAGGCCCATCGAGCGGTATTCGCCGATGATCTTGCCGTCGGCGCTCTCGTCGAGATATTCGAACTTGAACAGCTCCTGCGTCACGATGACGGGGCCTTCCATGCCGATCACCTCGGTGATGTTGGTGACCCGGCGCGAGCCGTCGCGGAGGCGCTTGACCTGGATGATCAGGTCGACCGAGTCGGCGATCTGGCGCGAGATCGCTTCCTTGGGCACCTTGATGTCCGACATCATCACCATGTTCTCCATACGCGCCAGCGCCTCGCGCGGGGAGTTGGAGTGGAGCGTGCACATCGAGCCGTCGTGACCGGTGTTCATCGCCGCGAGCATGTCGAAGCACTCGGATCCGCGGATTTCGCCGAGGATGATGCGATCGGGGCGCATACGAAGGGCGTTCTTGACGAGGTCGCGGATGCTGATCTCGCCCTGGCCCTCGAGGTTGGGCGGGCGGGTTTCGAGCGGCAGCCAGTGCGGCTGCTGGAGACGAAGCTCGGCGGCGTCCTCGATCGTCAGCACGCGCTCGCCGGGGTCGATCATCTTCGAGATCGCGTTGAGCATCGTCGTCTTGCCCGAGCCGGTGCCGCCCGACACGACGATGTTGAAGCGGCTGGCGCCGGCGATCTTGAGCATCGTCGCCATCTTCTGGCTCATCGATCCGAAGCCCGCCATCATGTCGAGCGTGATCGGCTTGGCCGAGAATTTACGTATCGAGATGGCGGTGCCGCGCAGGCTCAGCGGCGGCACGATGACGTTGACGCGGGAGCCGTCCTTGAGGCGGGCGTCGGCGAGCGGGGTGGTCTGGTCGACGCGGCGGCCGACCGAGTTGCAGATGCGCTGCGCGATCTGGAACAGATGCTCCTCGTCGCGGAACTGGATGTTGGCGAGCTCGAGCTTGCCCTTGCGCTCGACATAGGTCTGCTCGGGGCCGTTGACCATGATGTCGGTGATCGCCGTGTCGTTGAGCAATTCCTCCAAGGGTCCCAGGCCGAGCAGCTCGTCGACCAGCACCTTTTCGAGCGCGAACTGCTCGCGGCGGTTGAGGGTGAGCTTGAGCTCGGCGAGCACCTCGCCGATGATCGGGCGGAATTCCTCGGCGAGCTCGTCCTTGGAGAGCGTCGCCGCGGCTTCGGGATCAACCCGCTCGAGCAGGCGCGGGAGCACCTGTTCCTTGATGCGGTGGACCGAGGCTTCGAAGCCTTCCATCCGCGAATTGCCGGCATCGCCCGAAGTCGCCTGGCGCTCGGCGAGGCGGGCGAGGGCGCCGTCGTTGGAATTGGGATTGCTGGTGGGTGTCTCGGGCTCGATCGCCGCGGCACCGGGGAGGGGAACGCTGCCCAAAGGCGGGAATTGCTCGCCGCCGCCGATCGGCGGTTCGGAGGGGCGCGCGGAACCGCCGCCCTGCATCGGCCGCGCGACGCCGAACGCGGGCCGGCCGCCCGTGGCGCCGCCTCCCAGTCCGCTGCGTCGACCGAATGCACTCATCGAATGTCCTTCAAACCCCCCAAGACGCGCCCGCTTGCCCGATGATTAGGGGTCAAGGTTTGACAATTGACTAACCCCGGGCGGGAAACGTCGTGTCGTTCCCAAATCGTGAGACGGTCACAGGAAGGGCCCGCGGGCGCGGATGCGGGCTTCGCGCGGCGGCAGGCCGGCGAGCGCGCGGAAGTCGCGGGCCATATGCGCCTGGTCGGCATAGCCCCGGCCGGCCGCGGTATCGGCGAGATGCGCGGCGCTCGCCTGGACCTCGATCAGCGCGCTGCGGAAGCGGAGCAGGCGCAGATAGCTGCGCGGCGGCATGCCGAGCTCGCGGGCGAAGATGCGCTGGAGCCGGCGGTGGGCCAGGCCGGTGCGGGCAGTGATGTCGGCGACGCCGGTTGCGCCGAGGATCGCGGCGGCGAGGGGCGGGAGCGTGAGCCCGGCGGCGAGGAGTTGGGCGACCGGGTCGCCCGCCTCGGGCAGCAGCGCGGCGAGGGGGGCGTCTTCGGCGATGGCGATCCAGCGGTCGGCGAAGCCGGGGCAGGGCGCGCCGCCCAGCGCGTGCCACGCCCAGGGCCAGAGCTTGATCCCGGTGAAGCGCGCATCACCGCTGAAGCGCAGCGCGACCGGTGCCTGGCTGAGGCCGGTGGCGAACAAGGCGGGCTGCTCGTCGCGCCAGACCGAGCGGCCGGTGTGGCGGCGGATCAGCTCGATACAGCCGTCGGGGGTGGCCTCATGCTCGACCCAGCCCCTGCCTTCGACCGACACGGTCCAGACCGCGGCGACCAGCCCGTCGAGGGCGGGCGGCAAGGGGAGCTCGGCATAATTCACCCCGCCGGTCTGGCATGTCGCGTCGGTTCAAGCCAGCATCGGGCGGGCGGTGCCATGGCAGGGCGTCGAACAGGGAGGCTGACATGTGGCGAGTGGCGATGGCGGGCGCAGTGATGCTCTGCGTGGGGGCGGCGGATGAGGCGGCGACGCTGCCCGGATGGATGGCGGGATGCTGGGTGCAGGAGGCGGGCGAGCGCTGGACCGAGGAATGCTGGACCGGCGCGCGCGGCGGGATGATGATGGGATCGAGCCGGACCGGCCGCGGCGACAAGACAGTCGAATGGGAGGCGATGCAGATCGTCCTCGACCTGGCCGATGGCGACGGACCGCCGACCGCCATGGCCTATCGCGCGGCGCCGGGCGGCGGCGCGGCGACGGTGTTCGCGTGGGCGCCGGGCAGCGGGCCGGGAGTGACCTTCGTCAACGCCGCGCACGATTATCCCCAGCGCATCCGCTACTGGCGCGAAGGCGAGCTGCTGATGGCGGAGATTTCGATGGCGGACGGCAGCAAGCCGATGCGCTGGCGCTACCGGCGGCAATAGGCCGCGATTGCGTCGCGGGTGGCTGGATATGATCCCGATGGATCGAACAAGCATTTCCCCGGCGAAGGCCGGGGCCCAGTATCGGCGAATTCCAGGCGGCATCCCGCCATCCAGGCCGGCTCGCAACTGTGCCCGGGCCATCGCCGGGGAAAGAATTCAGATGAGCCGAATCGACTCCGGATTTGTCAGACGAGGCTCGAACCGCCGCATGGCGCCTATTCCTTCAGGGTGACGGAGACCGCGACGTTGTTCGCGCCCTGCATGGTCCGGACGCTGATTTCCGCCGCGCCGAAATCGAAGACCTGGTCCTGATAGTTGGGGCCATCGCGGCGCACGCTCTTGAAGTTGTGGCTGGTCAGTTCGGACACGAGCCGTTCGCGCACCGCGGCATGGCCGTCGCCGGTGATCAGCGTGTTGCAGGGGCCGCCCGGGCTGCGGCCGACCAATATTGTGGCGGTGGGAAAGCGCGCGAGCGCCGCTTCGATACCCGGGCGGTTCCGGCGCATCTCGGCTTCGCTCTCGTCATCGATCGGGACAAGGCCGTGGCGGGCCAGCGCGGCCTCGTCGTTGAGGTCGAGCTTGTCGCGTACCGCGCTGGTGCAGACCAGGAGGATCGTCGCGAGCGCGGTATCGATCAGGCTGTGCCCCGAAGGCGCGTCCTGCGCGGCGTTGGCAGCGAGCGCCGCAGCGATCAGCAGACTCATGATTCCCTGCGCTTCACGGCGATGTTGACGATGTTCGCGCTTTGCCTGGTCTGCACCAGGATCGTCGAGTCAGTGAAGAAATAGGTCCGGGTTTCATGATCGGCGCCCGAGTCGCTTTCGCTTTCGGCGCCGGTGCCGGCGAGTTCGGACAGGAGCGCATCACGCGCCTTCAGCCGATCCGTGCCGATGACTTGCACCTTGCACGGCTGGCCAGGCACCAGCGCGAGCTGAACGGCACCGCCGGCAAATCTGCCGCGCACCGCTTCTATGCCGGGGAAACGGGCGCGCAGGTCCGCCTCGTCCGGCGCGGGCGCAAGGCCGAAGACCGCAAGCGCGGCGGCGTCGTCGAGATCGTAATTGCCCCTGACCGCCTTCATGCAGATTTCCAGCACCGATGCGAGCACCGCATTGGCGATGTTGCCATTTCCCGCCGTCCGGGCCGCAGCGGGCGGGACGAGCGCGAGGCCGGCTCCTGTGGCGACGGCGAGAAGGGTACGGTTCATGGGGGCGGGATACCCTGCCGGGCAGCGCGGGAGTGCCCCCATTTGGGGTATAACGCGGCGATCAGGCCTTTTCGGCCAGCACGGTCAGGCCCGCCGCGTTGACTTCGGCGAACCCGCCTTCGATCGCGATCAGCTCGGGCTGGTCCTTCTCGGCGCGATAGACTGCGAGGTTGCCGTCGCGGATCGTCGACATCACCGGGGCATGGCCCTCGAGCACGCCGAAATCGCCCTCGGTGCCGGGAACGACGACCATGTACACGTCCTCGGAGCGGACGAGCTTCTCAGGGGTGACGAGTTCGAAGTGGAGGGGCATCTTATTGATCCATCATAATCATTTGGAAGCCGGCGATCGGCGCCGTGCTCAGATTGCCGCGCACGAACTGGACGTTCAGGACGAGGTCCTTGTCGAGCCGCGCCTTCAGCGTCTCGACCGTCGCCGGACCGCGCACACCCGAATTCGCCGGGTCGGCTTCGAAAGTGTGACCGAGGCGCGGCAGGCCCGCGCGCAGCTTGGGGTACGCCGCGCCGCTGGCATCGCCGATCACATTGACCTGGCAGAAACTGCTGCCGTCGTTGACCGAGATGCTGACCTCGGCATCGGCGCGCCGCGTGCCCAGCATCGTGAGCGCCCCGACGCGCGGATGGGTCTTCTTCATTGGCGCGTCGGTGAAGCCGAGCGCCTTCAGCTCGGGGCCCTCGATCGCGAGGTCGCCGTCGATCAGCTTCGGGCAATAGGCATAGGCGAGCTCGACCGCGAAATCGCCGGTCGACTGGGCCGCCTGCGCCTGCGCCGCCGCGGGAAGCAGCAGCGCGGCGAGCGCCGGGACCAGGATCGAGCGGCTGAGCACGGAGCTTACGCTTCCTCGGCCAGCTTCTGCGCCTTGGCGATCGCCTCGTCGATGCCGCCGACCATGTAGAACGCGCTCTCTGGCAGGTGGTCATACTCGCCGTCGACCACGGCCTTGAACGACTTCACCGTGTCCTCGATCGCGACGAACTTGCCGGGGATGCCGGTGAAGACCTCGGCGACGTGGAACGGCTGCGAGAGGAAGCGCTGGATCTTGCGGGCGCGGGCGACGGTGACCTTATCCTCTTCGGAAAGCTCGTCCATGCCGAGGATCGCGATGATGTCCTGGAGCGACTTGTACTTCTGCAGCGTCTCCTGGACGCGGCGGGCGGTGTCGTAATGCTCCTGCCCGACGACGGCCGGGGTCAGCACGCGCGAGGTCGAATCGAGCGGATCGACCGCCGGGTAGATGCCCAGCTCCGAGATCGCGCGGTTGAGCACGGTGGTCGCGTCAAGGTGGGCGAACGACGTGGCCGGCGCGGGATCGGTAAGATCGTCGGCAGGCACGTAGATCGCCTGGACCGAGGTGATCGAACCCTTGTTGGTCGAGGTGATGCGCTCCTGGAGCGCGCCCATGTCGGTCGACAGCGTCGGCTGATAGCCCACCGCCGACGGGATGCGGCCGAGCAGCGCCGACACTTCCGACCCCGCCTGGGTGAAGCGGAAGATGTTGTCGACGAAGAACAGCACGTCCTGGCCTTCGACGTCGCGGAAATATTCTGCGATCGTCAGGCCCGACAGCGCGACGCGGGCGCGGGCGCCCGGCGGCTCGTTCATCTGGCCATATACCAGGGCAACCTTGGAACCTTCGGACTGCGGATTGCCGTCGGCATCCTTGGCGATAACGCCTGCGTCGAGGAACTCGTGGTAGAGATCGTTGCCCTCACGGGTACGCTCGCCGACGCCCGCGAACACCGAGGTGCCGCCATGGCCCTTGGCGATGTTGTTGATCAGTTCCTGGATCAGCACGGTCTTGCCGACGCCGGCGCCGCCGAACAGGCCGATCTTGCCGCCCTTGGCGTAGGGCGCAAGCAAGTCGATCACCTTGATGCCGGTGGCGAGGATGCTGGTCTCGGTCGACTGATCGACGAACAAGGGCGCCGCGGCGTGGATCGGGGCGGTGTCGGTGTGGCCGACAGGGCCGCGCTCGTCGATCGGCTCGCCGATCACGTTGAGGATGCGGCCGAGCGTCATCGGGCCGACGGGCACGCGGATCTGCGAGCCGGTGTCGGTGACTTCCTGGCCGCGGGTCAGGCCCTCGGTCGCGTCCATCGCGATGGTGCGCACGGTGTTCTCGCCGAGATGCTGGGCGACCTCGAGGACGAGCTTGTTGCCGTTGTTGCTGGTCTCGAGCGCCGAGAGAATCGCGGGCAGGTTGCCGCCGTCGAACGACACGTCGACGACCGCGCCGATCACCTGGCTGATGCGGCCGACATTGTTGGTCGTCGCGGGCGCGGCGGCAGTGGTGGCGGCTGCCTTGGGTGCGCGCGGCTTGGCGGGCTTCTTGGTCGTCGGGGCTGCGGTGGCCATTCTTACTTCCTTGCGGCTGATTCTAGCGGTTGCGCCGGAGCGGGAGCCCCGGTCTTGAAAATCATGACGGTGATGCGGCGCGCATTGGCGCCGGCACCGGGGATCGAAGCGGTGTCGACCTTGACCGTGCCGCCGCCCTGGCGATCGGCGGTGACCGACTGGAATTCCTGGATCGCGCGGCGGGCATCGTCGCCGGCGCTCACGTCGAAGCGGCCGAGAAAGCCGCGGACGATCCGCGAGGGATAGGCCTGGATCTTGTCGAGCTGGGCCGAATTCTTCCGGGTCGTGTCGCTGATGTCGAAGGTGAAGGTCACGGCGTCGACGCGTCCGGCGGCGGCGCCGGTCGCGGCGAAGCGCGTCCTGACGGTCACCGGCGCCTTGGCATCGGGGAGCAGCTGCTCGCCCGTAGCGCCGAACGTCGTTCCGCTCGCGGCATAGGGGCCGGCCTTGTAGCCGAACTCGTTCGCTGCGGCGACCGCGGCGGCGGGATCGGAGAACAGCTTGTCCCAGCGCCGCGCCAGCTCCTTGTCGGGGTCGAGCAGCGCGTTCCCCATCGGTGCCTGGGCGTTGGCCGTCGCCGACGCGTCAGGCTTCGCGCCGCCGCATCCGGCGGTCGCGAGGGCTGCAAGGCCGCCGAGAAGGACAGGCCCAAGCCGCATCAGAGCGCCTCGGCACCCGAAATGATCTCGACCAGCTCGGTGGTGATCGCGGCCTGGCGCTGGCGGTTGTAGACGATGTTCAGCCGCTTGATCAGGTCGCCGGCGTTGCGCGTGGCATTGTCCATCGCAGTCATCTTGCTGCCCTGCTCGGACGCTGCATTCTCGCGCATCGCGCGGAACAGCTGGATCGCGAGGTTGCGCGGCAGCAGGTCGGCGAGGATTTCCTCCTCGTCGGGCTCGTAATCGACTGCGGCGGTTCCGGTGTCGCCGGTGCCTTCGACCTTGACCGGGATGATCTGCTGCGCGGTCGGCTCCTGAGTCAGCACCGACTTGAAGGTCGAGTAGAACAAAGTCGCGATGTCGAACTCGCCGGCCTCGTAGCGGGCGACCAGGTCCTCGGCATAGCCGCGCGCGTCGGCAAAGCTCAGCCGGCCGAGATCGCCGGGCTCGATCAGATGCAGCATCTGGTTGCGGAACGAGCGCGCGAGCACGGCGTGGCCCTTGCGGCCGATCGTGTAGATCTTGACCGTCTTGCCGGCCTCGGTGAGCTCCTGCGCGCGCTTGCGGGCGAGGCGGGCGATGTTGGTGTTGAACGCGCCGGCCAGTCCCTTGTCGCTGGTCGCGACGACGAGCAGGTGGACCTGGTCCTTGCCGGTGCCGGCCAGCAGCTTGGGCGTGCTCTCGCTCACCGTCACCTTGGCGGCGAGGCTGGCGACCACGGCTTCGAGACGCTGGGCATAGGGGCGCCCGGCCTCCGCCGCTTCCTGCGCGCGGCGCAGCTTGGCGGCGGCGACCATCTTCATCGCCTTGGTGATCTTCTGGGTCGACTTGACCGACCCGATCCGGAGCTTGAGTGCCTTGAGGCTGGCCATTGCCGGTCCTTACGCGAAGGTCTTGGCGAACGCTTCGAGGGCGTCCTTGAGGCTGGCGCGGGTATCGTCGGCGAGATCCTTCGAATCATGGATCTTCTTGAGGATGTCGGCGTGGTTGCTGCGCATATGGCCGAGCAGGGCCTGCTCGTAGCGGACCACGTCGGTCACCGCGACCGGGTCGAGGAAGCCCGCGGTGCCGGCATAGATCGACACGACCTGCTCCTCGAACGGCATCGGCGAGAACTGGGCCTGCTTGAGCAGCTCGGTCAGCCGCGCGCCGCGGTTCAGCAGGCGCTGGGTCGAGGCGTCGAGGTCCGAGCCGAACTGCGCGAACGCTGCCATCTCGCGATACTGGGCCAGTTCCAGCTTAATGGATCCCGCGACCTTCTTCATCGCCTTGGTCTGCGCGGCGGAACCGACGCGCGACACCGACAGGCCGACGTTGATCGCCGGGCGGATGCCCGCGAAGAACAGGTCGGTCTCGAGGAAGATCTGGCCGTCGGTGATCGAGATCACGTTGGTCGGGATGTAGGCCGAGACGTCGCCGGCCTGGGTCTCGATGATCGGCAGCGCCGTCAGCGAGCCCGAGCCGTTCTTCTCGTTCAGCTTGGCGGCGCGCTCGAGCAGGCGCGAGTGGAGATAGAACACGTCGCCGGGATAGGCTTCGCGGCCCGGCGGGCGGCGCAGCAGCAGCGACATCTGGCGATAGGCGACTGCCTGCTTCGACAGATCGTCGAATACGATCAGCGCGTGCATGCCGTTGTCGCGGAAATACTCGCCCATCGCGGTGCCGGTATAGGGCGCGAGGAACTGGAGCGGAGCGGGCTCCGACGCCGTCGCGGCGACGACGATGGAGTACTCCATCGCGCCATTCTCTTCGAGCGTGCGCACCAGCTGCGCGACGGTCGAGCGCTTCTGGCCGACCGCGACATAGACGCAGTAGAGCTTGGCCTTTTCGTCGGTGCCCTTGTGCGCCTCGCGCTGGTTGATGAAGGTGTCGATCGCGACCGCGGACTTGCCGGTCTGGCGATCGCCGATGATCAGCTCGCGCTGGCCGCGGCCGACGGGAACGAGCGCGTCGAGCGCCTTGAGGCCGGTCTGCATCGGCTCATGGACCGACTTGCGCGGGATGATGCCGGGGGCCTTCACTTCGACGCGCGAGCGCTGGTCGGTGACGATCGGGCCCTTGCCGTCGATCGGATTGCCGAGCCCGTCGACGACGCGGCCGAGCAGGCCCTTGCCGACGGGCACGTCGACGATCGTGCCGGTGCGCTTGACGGTGTCGCCTTCCTTGATCTCCGAGTCCGACCCGAAGATCACGACGCCGACATTGTCGGCCTCGAGGTTGAGCGCCATGCCCTGGATGCCGTTCGAGAATTCAACCATCTCGCCGGCCTGGACATTGTCCAGCCCGTGGATGCGCGCGATGCCGTCGCCGACCGAGAGCACCTGGCCGGTTTCCGAGACCTGGGCCTCGGTGCCGAACGATGCGATCTGGTCCTTGATGACCTTCGAGATTTCAGCGGCGCGGATATCCATTGTCTTAGCCTTCAGCCTTTCATCGCGTGCGCGAGGGAGTTCAGTCTGGTCTTGATCGACGAATCGATCATCTCGGAGCCGATCTTCACGACCAGGCCGCCAAGGAGCGAGGAGTCGACCGAAAGGTCGATAGTGACGTCGCGGCCGGTGCGGGCACGCAGCTGTGCCTTGAGCGCATCGACCTGATCGTTGGAGAGCGGATGCGCCGACACGACTTCGGCGGCGATCTCGCCGCGCTGGCGGGCCGCGAGGTCGCGGAAGGCGCGGATGATCTGGGGAAGCTGGTTCAGCCGGCGATTGTCGGCGAGCACGCCGAGGAAGTTCGCGGTGGTCGAATCGAGCTTGAGGTGCGTCGCGACCGCGGAGACCGCCTTGGCGGCCGCGCCGCGCGCGACCAGCGGGCTGCTGGTCAGCGCCTTGAAGTCCGCCGATTCGTCGAGCGCCTGGCGCACCGTGGCGAGGCTGGCCTCGACCTGGGGAAGGCTCTTCGAATCGCGGGCGAGCTCGAACAAGGCGGTAGCATACCGTCCGCTTAAGCTAGCCTGGATACCGCCGGAATTCTCCACGCGATTGGGTTCCTCTTGGAGGGTTCGGAATTTGGCCCCATGCGATAATTGGGCCGCACCCGATTGGGGCGTCCCCGATGGGTCGCGGGGCGGTTAGCATCGTGTGCGCTGCGATGCAACCGGGCGGGTCGAAAGCAAATAACCGGAGGCGGCCCGCGCCGCCACGGGCTAGGATGGCGGCGATCGGGTCGCTGCAGAAAGGTCCTGTGCGTGGACGCGCTTTTCCGGAATCACCTGCATTTCCTGCGGCGGCACCGCGGCGATTTCCTGGCGACTCGCGACGGCGTCTACATGGTCGGCGAGGCGCCGGGGGTGTCGTTCTGGACGCCGCTTCATGATGCAGCGCGGTTGCCGGAGGATTTCGGCGCAGTGCGGCTGCTGCCGCAATCGGGCGAAGGCTGGCCCGCCCGGCTCGGCGCGGCGGGCTATGTCGAGGCCGAGACCTTCAGCTATCAGGCGCTCGCCTGCGGCCGGGCGCTCAGCCCGCGCTTTCCGGTGCCCGAGGTGCCGGTCCGCCGGGTCGAGAGCCGCGAGGATGCGCTGGCCTTTGCGCGAGTCCAGAGCGCGGCGTTCCTGACCGGCGACGACGGGATATCGGTGTGGTGGCGCAGCTTCTTCGCGCTCGCCGCGGTCCGCAACTATCAGGATCCGGGCCAGGACATGCTCATCGCCGATGCGGGCGACGGCGCGAGTGCCGCGGTGCTGGTCGTGCACGCCGCCGGGGTATCGGGGCTCTATGCCGTCGCGACCCGGCCCGAAGCGCGCGGCAAGGGGCTCGGCACCGCGCTGCTCGCCAGCGCGCTTGGCGAAGCGGCGCGCCGGGGATCGCAGGCGCTGACGCTGCACACCGAATCGGGTTCGTTCGCGGACGGCTATTATCGTCGCCTCGGCTTCGAGGAACGCTACGCGTCGCCGGTATGGCGGCGGCCTGCGGGCTGACGCCTCCGCCTCTTGTCGCCTCACCGGCGC
This sequence comes from Pseudomonadota bacterium, assembly GCA_040388355.1. GTDB lineage: Bacteria > Pseudomonadota > Alphaproteobacteria > Sphingomonadales > Sphingomonadaceae > Sphingomonas. Next base: position 57,649 of record JAZKCD010000002.1, read on the forward strand.
GACGATACGCTTGGCCCGGGCAAGCAAAGGGGCGAGCAGATGGCAGGAAACAGGATTGGGTGGATCGGCGCGTTCGGGCTGGCGCTAATGGCGGCGGCGCCGGCGCTTGCCGAGACCGCGCAGATGACGGGGCGCTTCCCCGCCCAGTATCGCGAGGCGGCGATGCTGCGCTCGCTGTCGGTCGACCGCATCGGCGGGCGTGACGGCCAGGCGCTGAGCATGGCGATCGAGCGCGCGCTGTCGGGCGGCTATTTCGACCTGGTCTATGACGGGCGCCGCGGCAGCGGGCGGGCCGACGGTGCGTTGTCGGGCGCGGTCTCGAGCGGAGTCGAGGACAGCTATTACAAGCGGCCCGAAAAGCGCTGCGCCGAGAAGGACAAGGACGGCAAGTGCACCAAGGAGGAGGAGGTCCAGGTCAACTGCACGCGCCGCGTCGCCAATCTGAACGCCGACCTCCGCATCGTCCGCGCCGAGGACGGGCGGATCGTCTATTCGTCGAACAAGCCCAACCGGCAGGAAATCACCTGGTGCCAGGGCCAGTCGCCGTCGCGCACCGCCGAGGAGATGATCAATTCGATGATCGGCGAGGCCGCCAATGCGGTCCGCGCCGAGATCACCCCGCACACCGAGACCTACCGTATCCGCTTCCGCGAGAGCACCAAGGGGTTGCCCAAGGACCAGAACAACCGCTTCAAGGCGACGGTCAAGCTCAGCCAGCGCGACCTGCGCGCGGCCTGCGCCGACTGGGCGAGCATGAACCAGACTTCGCCCAACCACCCCTCGGTGGTGTTCAATCTCGGGCTGTGCGCCGAGGCGGCGGGCGACCTGCGCGGGGCGCTGGCTTTCTACCAGCAGGCGATCGGGCTGCTCGGGCAGCGCAGCGAGGCCGGGACCGGCGCGGGCCGGGTGCAGAGCCGGATGGTGGCGGATGCCGACGCCGCCGAGCGGGCGCGGCGGGGCTGACCATGGGGAAGCTCGCAATGCTCGTGGCGATCGCGGTGCTGGGCCATGCCGCGCCGGCGGCGGCGCAGACCGCGGACTTCTCGGTCGGATCGGCCAGGTTCACCATGCCGCTCCCCGCCGGCTTCTGCCTGCCGGCCACTGCGAAGCAAATCGCCTCGGCGGAGGAGATGGCGGCGTTCGACACGGACAACCGCACCGACCTGACGATCTACACCTGCGGCGATGCCCCCGGTTCGCCCTATTACATCGTCAAGACGCCGACGAACCTTGTCGACACGCCGATGACGCGCGCCCAGCTGCTCGCGTTGCTCCGGCCAGAATTCGCCCGGCGCGGCACGGCGGACATCCTGATCGGCGACACCGACAAGGAAATGGGTGAGGCCATATCCAGGGATCTCGGAACGGCGGTCGAGCTTTCCTCGGCGGTCGGGCCCCGCGGGATCGACGATGTCTGCGCCTATATCGGCGGGACGATGAAGGTGAGCGTGGGCGCGGGCAGAGAAGCCTATATCACGCTTGGCGCGTGCATGACCGCGGTGAACGGCCGGGTTCTGGTGATCAACCATTATGCGCGGGGCAACGACCCGGAAACGCTCAAGCAAGTGCTTGCGCGCGCGCGGGCAGTGGCGCTCACCATCACCGCCAAGTGAATTTGGACACGGCAGAAGGGCCGGGGAATCGGCCCCGGCCCTTGCATGTTCGACCGTCGATTCGCTCCCGAGCGATCAGCGCGGGCGGTTGCCGCCCTGGCCCGAGCGCTGGCCGCCGGCATTGCCGCCGCCACCGGGGCGCGGCGCGCCCTGCGCGGGGCGGGCGTGCCACTTGCTCTTGGGACGGGCATAGTTGCGCGGGGCGTCGCCCTGGGGACGATCGGCACGCGGCGCGTCCGAGCGCGGGGCGCCGTCGCGGCGGGGCTCGCCCGAACGCTGCGGCTGGCCCTGCGGACGCGCCGGGTTGGCGCGGGGTCCGCGCTGGTGCTGCATCGCCCGGCCGTTGCGGCCATTGGCTTCGTCGCGGTCCATCGACACCGGCGAGCGAGTCGACTTGATCTTGCCCGATTCGTTGACGAAGTCGCCCGGCAGCGGCTGGATCGCGAGCCGCTGGCGAGTCAGCTTCTCGATGTCGCGCAGATAGGGCCGCTCGTCATCGGCGCAGAAGCTGACGGCGATGCCCGAGGCGCCGGCGCGCGCTGTGCGGCCGATGCGGTGGACATACTGCTCGGGGACGTTGGGCAGCTCGAAGTTGAAGACATGGCTGACGCCGGTCACGTCGATGCCGCGCGCGGCGATGTCGGTCGCGATCAGGATCTTGACCTTGCCCGCCTTGAACTCGCCGAGCGCGCGCTCGCGCTGCGGCTGAGACTTGTTGCCGTGGATCGCGTTCGACGCGATGCCGTTGCCCGCGAGCAGCTTCACGACGCGGTCGGCGCCGTGCTTGGTGCGGGTGAAGATCAGCGCCCGCTCGACCGCGGGGTCGCGCAGCATGATCGTCAGCAGCGACTGCTTTTCGGCCTGCTGGACGAACGTGACCGACTGCGTGACCAGCTCGGCGGTGGTCGCGACGGGCGCGACCTTGACCTCGACCGGATCGGACTTGAGGAACTGGCTCGCGAGATCGCGGATCGCCTTGGGCATGGTCGCCGAGAAGAACAAAGACTGGCGCTTCGACGGCAGCTCGCGGACGATGCGCTTCAGCGCGTGGATGAAGCCGAGGTCCATCATCTGGTCGGCCTCGTCGAGCACGAAGATCTCGATGCCGAGCATGATCAGGTAATGCTGGTCCATCAGGTCGACGAGGCGGCCCGGGGTGGCGACGAGGATGTCGACGCCGCGGGCGAGGTCGACCTTGTTCTTGTGGACCGACGTGCCGCCGAACACGGTGACGACGCTGAGGCCGGTGCCCTTCGAATAGCCGCGCGCGCTCTCGGCGATCTGCGCGGCGAGCTCACGGGTGGGGGCGAGGACGAGCATCCGGCAGCCGCGCGGCTGCGGGCGCTTGCCGCTGGCGACGAGCCGGTCGATCGACGGCGCGACGAAGGCGAGGGTCTTGCCGGTGCCGGTCTGGGCGATGCCGAGCAGGTCCTTGCCCTCGAGCAAGGGCGGGATCGCCTGCGCCTGGATCGGAGTCGGGACGGTATAGCCCTTCGCGGTGAGCGCGGAGAGGACGGCCTGCGAGAGGCCGAGTTGATTGAACTGCATTGGGTAACCTTGCGAATACGGCCGGCGCGCGCACGACAAAAGGGCGCGCGAAAGCGGTGTCAAAAATGACGACCCGCGTGAATAGGGAAGCCGGAAATTGAACCGAGGCAGAGCCGGGGCGTCGCCGTTACCGAAGTAAGGGAGTTGCCCGATCACGCTGCATGATGCCTCGATGGCAGCGGATATGGCAGAGAGGCTGACTTAAGTCAAGGTTCGACGACCTGAAAGAGGCGGACGCCGTACCTTCCCAGATGCCGGGTGATCTTCGCGACGCAGCCATAAGTCGCCCCGGGCGGGCGGACGATCCGCAGCGGCACGCCCGCCGCCGCCCATTGCTTCGCGCGGTCGGCCAGCTCGCGCTCGCTGAGCATGCGGTCCGCGAAGCGCACCTCGCACACGTTTCGTCGCCGCGCGACCACGACGATCTCCGCCTCGTCCGCCGCGGCATCGGGCGCCACCGGCGCGGGTTCGCGCACCGGGGGCTTGGGAAACGGCTGCAGCAGGACGGAGGGCGCACTGCCGCCGACGAGATCGCGGTTCGCGTTCGGCGGCGGGGCCGGGGGTGCGGGAGCCGCGGCGGCGGACCTGGCGGGTACGCCTCGCCACATCAGAATGCGGGCGAGCGCCGCGTCGCGTGACTGGAGCTGCGCCCCGGCGACCATGTCCTCGCGGGAGACGCGGCCACCCAGATACGGGTCGGCCCCGTTCTCGAGCGCGTCGACCAGCGCCGTTTCCCACGGCCGGCACGCGGCCAGCGCCGCCTCCGCCAGCAGCCGTGCCGGCCGTTCCGAAGCCCTGGCAAGCGCCGCGCCTTCGTTTGCCGTGCACTTCCGCCAGTTCCGCTCGATCGCGAGCCGGACGATGGTGGCGCGGGCCGAATTCCGCATCCATGCCGGGTCGGCGATGTTCGCAAGCAATTCGCGCCGTTCCGCCTCGAGCTGCACGCGGGTTTGCGCGATCTCGTCGTCCGGCGCGGCCTGGCCGCTGAAAGCGGCAAAGGCGAGGGAGAGCAGGACAAGCGGCGCGATCAAGCTGGGCACCGGTCCAGCCTATAGGTCCCGGTCCCGATATTCCAGCCGGATCCAGCCCGAGGCGGATACGGCGGAGACGCTGACTTAGGTCAGGGTTGCGCCCCGCCGACGCAGCCGTGAAACTCGACCACGGGCGTCAGATCATAGTCCGCAAACGCGCGCGATAACCGGTAAAGCGCGTCGAAACCGCCGTCCGGCGCGTCCTCCTGCTGGTCATACAGCCTCTCGGCGGCCATCGCCTCCGCGCGGGTGCAGAAGGCGCCTTCACCGTCGCCGACGACGATGTCGTAGCTTTTGTCGATGCACGGCCCGCCCTTGAGGCAGACCTGGTTGCGGGTGAGCGGCAAACACGCTTCGCCGCCCGGCCGCTCGCCGATATGCGGCATGATCGCGGCGTCGAAGGTGCGCCAGCACCTGGTCTTGCCCTGCTTCGCCGCCTGCCGCCGCGCGCATTTGCACGAGGCGATGGCTTGCGCCTGAAGCCGGGCAACCTGCTTGCCGCTCGGCGCGATCGAGGCGCAGTCGAAGGTCGCGACGATCCATGCGGGCAGCGCGATGGCCGCGGCGGCGATCGAGATCAGTACAAGCGTCAGCGGCCATCGTGGCACCGTTGCGCTCAACAGCCGAACGCCTCGCCCGCGGCCGCCGTTCGCGCGGGCGGCGGCGCGGCAGCCGCCCGGCGTTCCGCTGCCGAGCAGACCCCCGCCGGAGACCGGTCGAGCGACAGGCAATCCTCCCCGAAGCAGACCGAGCGGGTCTCGCCGCCGGCGGTGAAGTCCTGGCACCCCGCTACCGCCTCCTCATGGTCGAACGCCGCGATCCGCTTGTCGAACGCATCCCAGCAGGGACTGTCCCAGCGATCCTCCTTGCGTTCGCGGGTGCAGCGGCATGCCTGGTCGGCCATCGCCTGGAGGCGGACAAGCTCGAAAGCGGTGGGAAGCTTGCGGGCCACGACCTGCGCCGGCGCCGGCGGGCGACGAGTCAGCACCGCCCAGCCCGGCAGCGCGACGGCGGCGAGCCCGATCAGAACCAGCACGGTCGTCAGCGCCCGGCGCGCCATGCCTCTCTCCCCTCGCCGCAGCATGCCTTGCGTTCGCCATGCGAACCAGCGGAATCGCGTGCTGGCGCAGGCGGGGTTCTTGTGCAAGTTAGCGCTAACAATCGAGGAGAGGATAGCGATGCGGATCGTGGCGATGGCGGCCGCCTTGCTGGTGCCGGCGGGCGCGCAGGCGCAGATCACGCCGGAGCAGGCGGCGATCATCAAGGACGATCCGGCCGCGGCGCCGCAGCGGCTCGAACTGGTCGACTTGCCCAGGGCCACCGGCCCCGCGCGCGACCTGTTCAACGGCCGCGACCTTGCCGGCTGGGCGCCGTGGCTCGGCTATGCCGACACGGCGCTGACCTTCCGGCCGCAGACCGTCGCGCCGCTCGGGGTCAGCATCGACACCGGCGAGATCTTCGCGGTCGAGACGGTCGACGGCGGCCCGGTGATCCGCGCGGGCGGGCGCTATTGGGGCAGCCTCGCGACGATCGAGGATTTCGCCGACTATCATCTGAGCCTCGAATATCGCTGGGGCGAACTGCGCGAAGGCGAGCAGCGCAACAACGGCCTGGTCTATTTCTCGCACGGCAGCCCGGGCGCGGTGTTCGGGACGTGGATGACAGGAATCGAATTCCAGCTCGAGCATGGATCGAACGGTATGGCGATCCCGATGGGCAACGCCGTGCGCACGCATGTCACGATCGCGCAGGACAAGAGCGTGCGCTATCCGTACCGCGTGTTCCGCATCGGCGGCCGCGAGATCGACCTCGCCAACGGTAACCCCGCCTATAGCGTCGAGCATGCCAGCGATGCCGAGAAGCCGGTGGGGACATGGAACCGCATCGATCTCTATGTCGTCGGCGACCAGGCGGTGCAGGTGGTCAACGGCGTGCCGGTGATGGAATTGCGCGACATCGCCGAGCTCGACGCGGCGGGTGCCCGCCTGCCGCTGACCCGCGGGCGGATTCAGCTCCAGTCCGAAGGTGCAGTGACCTATTTCCGCAATATCCGCATCGAGCCGATCAGGACGCTGCCGGGAATCCGTGAAGTTACCGGCAGTTAATCCACGGAGAATTCGCGTTAACGATTGCCGCATTAAAATCGCCGGGCGCCGCGACACGGGAGGCAAGGGTGCTGGTCGCCAGAGTAGAGGTCTTGGGTGAAATCGACGCGCGGGGCGGGGTTCGCTTCGCGGTCGATCAGGCGAGCGTGGCGCGCGGTATGGACGGCGCGCCGATGGACGTCATCGTCGAGAATTTCTCGCGGACCGGGTTCCTGTTCACGGGCGACGCCGACTTGCCGGTGGGCACGCTGGTCTCGATCGGGCTTTCGGGCCCGGGCGCGCGCGAAGCCAGCGTGGTGCGCCGCGACGGCCTCCGGCATGGCTGCGAGTTCCTCGTCCCGCTCCCGGCCAGCGACATGGACAAGGCCTTCCGCGGCCATGCCGACCTGCTCGCCAGCCTCGAGGCCGCGCTCGAGCGCCGCTAGCCGTCGTCCTCCGGATCGGCGATGTAATCGCGCTCGCGATACTCGAACCAGTCGAAATCGGCGTGAAGCCCCGCGCCCGACATGTCCTGGCACGCCATCCCGATGAACGCGCCGGTGAAGTTGGGCTGGCCGGGGGCGCTGGCTTCGTCGGAGAGGATCGAGGCATCCAGGATTTCGGGGAGCCAGGTCCAGTCCTGCCCCTCGAGCCGGTACGCGAAGCGCAGGCGTTCGTGATCGACTTCGGCGCGCAGCTCGATGCGGCCCTCGGGAAGCGCGATCGGGGCGGTGAAGGAATCGGCCTGGGGGGAGTCGGGAAGCGCGGACATCACCCGGAGGTGGCGGCCGGTTTCCGCGTCCTGGCTGACATGGAGATAGTGGAACTTGGCGCCGTTATAATAGGCGACGAGGCCCGCGGCCTGCTGGAAATCCTGCGGGGCGAAGTCCATCGCGCACGACGCCGAATAGCAATGCGCCTGCTGGCGGCGCGCGACCAGGGCCTGAGTGAACAGGCTGCCGATCGTCTCGCGGCCGTGGAGGCGCAGATGCCCGGGGCGGTCGGTCAGGCTGAAGATCGTGCCGGGCTCGGGGGTGCGCAGCCACTGGAAGTCGATCGGCAGCGCCGGGTCGTCGAAGTCCGACCGGGCCGGCGCCTTGGGCCAGGGCGATGCGGGCAGGTCGGGCTCGTCGGCGGCGAGCGCGGGCATCGCGTCCTGGTGCATCGTGTAGAGCCAGCCGTCATGCGTCCAGCCCATCGGCTGGATCGCGGTCTCGCGCCCGAGCACGCAGCGCCCGCGGTTCCGCAAGGGCCGGCCGCACAGATAGACCATGAAGGTGTCGCCATTCTGGGTCTCGACCAGGTCGGCATGGCCGGCGCGCTGGAGCGGTGCGTCGGGGCGCGCGCGCGAAGTCAGGATGGTGGCGTCGGGGTGGAGCTCGTACGGCCCGAGCAGATCGCGTGAGCGCGCCATCGTCACGGCGTGGTTCCAGCCGGTGCCGCCCTCGGCGGTGAGCAGATAGTACCAGCCTTCGCGCTTGTAGAGGTGCGGCGCCTCGGTGAGCCCGAGCGCGGTGCCGGGGAAGATGTTGTGGCGCTCGCCGACCAGCCGGCGTTCTTCGGGGCTGTACTCCTGGAGGACGATCCCGGCGAAGCGGTTGCGGCCGGGGCGGTGGTCCCACAGCATGTTGAGCAGGTATTTCCGCCCGTCCTCGTCGTGGAACAGCGAGGGATCGAAGCCGCTTGAATTGAGATGGATCGGGTCGGACCAGTCGCCGTCGATGGTGTCGCAGGTGACCAGGTAGTTGTGGAAGTCGCGCAGGCTCGCGCCCGACGCGCCGCCGGTAGTGGTGCGGCCATAGCGCTTCACGTCGGTGTAGATCAGGTGGAAGCGCGCCCCGTCATGGCTGAGGCACGGCGCCCACACGCCGCAGCTGTCGGGATCGCCGCGCATGTCGAGCTGGGCCGCGCGCATCAGCGGGCGGGCGAGCAGCCGCCAGTTCACCAGGTCGCGGCTGTGGTGGATCTGTACGCCGGGAAACCATTCGAAGGTCGACGTCGCGATGTAATAATCGTCGCCCACGCGGACGATCGACGGGTCGGGGTTGAAGCCCCTGAGAATCGGATTTCGGATCATGCGGCAAGGGCTCTCTGGTTGCGGGCACGGATTTCGATGACGATGCCGAGCACGAACAGCAGCACACCGAAGCCGAGAGCGACATAGCCGGCGATCCCCGCCGCATCGACCCCGGCGACAAGGCCGATATAGCCCGCCGCCGAACCGCCGAGCAGGATCGGGATGATCCCGCTCTCGCGTCCCTGCGGCGTGCCGGGCTTGCGCACCAGCGTCCACAGGATCGCTGCTGCAATCAGCACGAGAACGGCGTGCGCCATGAAGAACGGCGTGTACCCCACCGTGGGCAGAAGCGCGCCCATCACCAGCGAGAAGATCATCACCCCCAGATTGGCCATGGTGCCCGCCATGCCCGCGACGGTGCCGAGCTCGTTCCTGGGGAACAGGTCGCTCGCCATGGTGATGCCCGTGACCGACAGGGTCTGATGGGCAAAGGCGGCGACGCTGATCAGCGCGACCGCGGTGATCGGGCTCGCCGCGCCGCCGACGAAGAACATGCTGCTCATCAGCAGCGCCCCGAGCGTGAACGTCCAGCGGCGGGCATCGATCAGCGCGACCCCGCGCCGTTGGAGCCACACCACCACCGCCGGGCCGAACAGGCAGCCCAGGTCCGCGGCGATGAAGGGGATGACGATCCCGATCATCATCTGCTTCAAGTCGAAGCCGCGCGCCTCGCTCAGGTAGAGCGGCAGCCAGAGCGTGAGGGTTCCCCAGGTCGGATCGGCGAGGAAACGCGTCAGCGCGATCCCCCAGAAATTGCGGCGGGCGAGCAGCGAGAGTATCCGCGGCTTCGCGCCGGTCGCCTGGACATGCGCTTCCTGCCCGCTCTGAATCAGCGTCAGTTCTTCGGGCGAGAGATCGGGATGCGTCTCGGGCGTGCGGTACCAGCGCAGCCACAGCATCACCCAGAGCAAGGCGAGGCCGCCGGCAACGTAGAAGGCCGCGCGCCAATCCGAATATTTCACCGAATAATAGACGAGCGGGCCGGCCAGCGCGATGCCGGCCGACGCGCCCAGATTGTAGATGCCGCCCGCAAAGCCACGCTCGCGCGCCGGGAACCATTCGGAGACGACCTTGAGCCCGGCGGTGTGCGCGGTGCCCTCGGTAAAGCCCAGCGCGCCACGCAGCATGGCCAGCCATTGCCAGCCGGTCACCCAGCCATGCGCGATGGTGAGCAGGCCCCAGGCGCCGGCGAAGATGCCCATGCCGACGCGCAGGCCGATCCTGTCGAGGATATAGCCCACGACCGGCTGGAGCATGATGAACGCCTGGAAGACGCCGGTGACCCAGCTATATTGCTCGGTCGTCATCGGCACGTCGGCCTTGAACCCGGGCGTGGCGACCGCGACCCCCAGGACCTGGCGCAGCATGTAGTTGAGGATCGTGCCGAGCATCACGATCGCGATGATCCACCAGCGAAGGGCGTGCGTGCGTTGCCAGAATGTCATTGCACCTCTCCCGCGGCGGCCCGTGCGTGCAGGCGCCTGTTAGCGGTAACGGTGCCGCCAAGCGGCGGCGAGGGCAAGAGGCTTGTCCGAGTTATTGCACGGCGCGGCCGGGGGCCGAGTGCAGACCCTTGGTTCAGTGCAGCAGCAATGCCTGCGCCGCGCCGTGCAGTTCGGCATGGTCGAGCGCGACCATCGCGCGCGGGATTTCGCGCAGCTGCCGGTGATAGGGGCCGTCGAGGATGAAGCTGGCGGCGGGCTGGCGGATCAGGCCGCGCAGCGCGTGCGCGATGCTGCCGGTGAGCATCATGCCGTCCCACGCGCCATAGGCGAGCGCCATGTTGCCTGCGAAATACCAGAGCGCGCGCGCGAACAGATCGACCGCTCTCGCCGACGAGGCGTCGCGCGCGGCGAGCGCGAGCTGGATCACCCCCGCGGTGTCGGTGGCGCGCGGGATCCCGCCGTCGATCTCGACCACTGCGCGGTAGATGGCGAGCAGCCCGCGCTCGGACAGCAGGTCCTCGGCGGTGAGCGCGCCCCTGGTCTTGCGCAGGTGGAGCAGCACCGGCCTGAGCTCGGGCAGCCCGTCCATGAAGTGGCAATGACCCGCCTCGGTCGGCAGCACGGTGACTCGGCCGCGCGCATCCTGCGAGACCACGGCGACCCCGAGCCCGCTGCCGACCCCGATCAGGCAGCGGGTGCCCGGGCCGGCGGGGGCCAGCGCGGGGCCGGCAATGGCATCGAACCGGGCGCCGCTGTCGGCCGCGCTGATCGCCCAGGCATGCGCGGCGAAATCGTTGAGGATCAGCGGCGGCGCCTGGAGCATCGCCGCCAGCCCCGAGCGCGAGACGAACCAGCGGCTGTTGGTCACCGAGATGATGTCGCCGACCGCTGCGCCCGACACGGCGATCGCGCAGCGGCGCGGCAGGCGGTCGAGCCGGCAGGCATGGCCGAAGGCGCTGAGCGCGCCCGAGATGGTCGACTGCTCGGAAGGCTCGAAGGCGCGGATCGTCTCGCGGCGCAGCTGCCCCGCTTCATCGGTGAGCCCCAGCCGCACGGCGCGGCGCCCGACATCGGCGATGACGGCAAGTTTCGAAGCGCCCGGATCGAAGGTGGTCGGCATGCGAAATCCCTTTCCTGCAAGCCGAATGCCCGGGACAATGCTTTCAAGCGCCTAACCTGCCCCTCTGGAGTTGCCCCATGCGTAGCTTGCCGGACTAGGGTCCGTACTTAGTAGCCACAATGGCCATGATCGCGCGGAGAAGGCTGCTGGCAAGGAAGGTCGCGCAGTCGCGTGGCGGCGCCACGCGCAAGCGGCGTGACGCAGCCAGCAGCCTTCTCCGGGCGACCGCTTCGCGGCGGGGGG
>JAZKCD010000003.1:0-9143 GCA_040388355.1 Pseudomonadota bacterium
CCGCGCCGCGCGTCCCAGGTCCAGGCCGGGCCGCCGAACACCGATTGCCAGTTGTTGGGCGGGCTCCCGTCGGGGCGGGGATCGGCCCAGACATACCAGTCGGCCTTGGGGTTGTCGCGGCTCGCCCGGCTCTCGCGGAACCAGACATGCTGGTCCGAGCTGTGCGAATAGACCTGGTCGATCAGCACCTTGAGCCCCAGCCCGTGCGCCCGCGCGATCAGCGCGTCGAAGTCCGCCAGCGTCCCGAAGATCGCATCGACATCGCAGAAATCGGCGACGTCATAGCCGAAGTCGCGCATCGGCGAAGTGAAGAAGGGCGACAGCCAGATCGCATCCACCCCCAGCGACGCGACATGGTCGAGATGCGCGGTGATCCCGGCAAGATCGCCGATCCCGTCGCCGTTCGAGTCCGCGAAGCTGCGCGGATAGATCTGGTAGATCACCGCGCCGCGCCACCAGTCGCGGGTGTCGGCGTGGACGTCGAGGGCAGGCATTCCGTTCATTCGGGCGCTCCGGCGGCGCAGACGGCATAGCCGAAGGCGGGGAGGGACAGGGAAAGGCTGCCCGGCGCGGCAGGGGTGGCGGGGCAGGCGCCGGCGAGCGCAGTGAAGGCGGCCGATCCAGTCTCGACCTGGACGGCGCCGGTCCAGGCGGTCGGCGCGGTGTTGAACGCGAGCACGATCTCGGCCCCGGTGGCCGGATCGAAGCGCGACACCACGAACATTCCGGGCTTGTCCCCCGCCGCGCGCAGCACTTGCCGCCCGCGGGTCAGCGCCGGATGCGTCAGCCGCAGCTTAGACAGCGCCGCGATCTCGCGGAACAGCGGGTGATCCACGTCAAAGTTGGACACCGCGGTGGTCTTGCTCGTCCCCAGCAACCTGTTGTCGTTGTAGATCGCGACCTTGCTCGGGAACATGTCCTCGCGCGCGTCCTGGTCGCCGCCGTCGCCGACAAAGCCCTGCTCGTCGCCCGAATAGATCGTCGGCACTCCGCGCAGCAGCAGCAGCATCGCATGCCCCAGCATGTCACGCCGGAGCAGCTCGTCGGGGCCGGCATTCGGGTTGGCCTCGCGGATGAAGGTCGCGGTGCGCCCGGCGTCGTGGTTGCCGATGAAGGTCGGCAGCCGCCGCGCGGTCGCCTCGCCGCCTTCGTAGAGCGGGTCGGCGGCGAACACCCGCGCCAGCTTGTCGGTCCCCGCCTTGCCCGCGACGACTTCGTTGACGGTCAGCGCGAAGGCGAAGTCGAGCACCGCAGGCAACCGGTCGACGCGGGTATGCCGCGCCAGCGCCGAGGTGTCGGGATCGGCGACCTCGCCGAAGATATGGAAATTGGGGATGCCGTTGGCGCGCGCGCGCTCGAGCATCGCCGGCGCGAACGCCTGCCAGAATTCGGGATTGACGTGCCGCGCGGTATCGATGCGGAAGCCGTCGACCTTGAACCGGTCGATCCAGCTCCCGAAAATCTCGATCATCCCCGCGATCACGCGCGGATTCTCGGTCATCACATCGTCGAGCCCGACGAAATCGCCCATCGTCGAGCTCTCGCCGGCGAAGGTCGAATTGCCGCGATTGTGATACCAGATCGGATCGTTGAGCCAGGCCGGGACCTTCACGCTCTTCTCGGCCTCGGGCACGAACGGCGTATAGGCATAATCGGGCCGAGTCAGCTTGGCGAAATTCTCCGCCGTCTGAATGCCGTCGCCGGCGAACCCCCCGTTGACGGGCTCCCCGGCGACGCCCCCTTTGCGGCGATAGGGATAGTCGGCGCGGCTGCGATAATCGCAGGCGCCGCACTCCCGATACTGGATCACGTCGGCGGTGTGGTTGGCGATGATGTCCATATAGACCTTCATCCCCCGGGCGTGCGCCGCGTCGACAAAGGCCTTGAAGTCGGCATTGGTCCCAAGATGCGGGTCGACCTGAGTGAAGTCGGTCACCCAATAGCCGTGATAGCCCGCCGATTCCTGCCCCGCCGGGCCCTGCACCACCTTGTTCTTGAACACCGGCGCCAGCCAGATCGCAGTCGCGCCGAGCGCCTGGATATAGTCGAGCCGGGCGGTCAGCCCCTTCAGGTCGCCGCCATGGAAGAAGCCCTTCGAACTGGGGTCGTACCCCGTCTTCAGCCGGTCGCCGGTCAGCCCGCCGCGGTCGTTGGCAGTGTCGCCATTCTCGAACCGGTCGGGCAGCAGGAAGTACAGCACCTCGTCCTCGGGCAGCCGGTCGCGATAGGTCTGCGCCATGGCGGGGGCGGCGATGAAGGCGGCAAAAGCGGCCAGCGAAATCAGGCTCTTCATGCGATCTTCTGCCTCTGGTTGCGAGCGGTCGCGGCGAAGCTCGCGACGAATTCGTCATGGTCGCGCAACTTGGCGCAATCGGCCTGGAAGGCCTCGTCCACCGTGCGCAGGAAGCCGTCGAGCTGTTCGTCGCTCAGCTGGTCCGCGAGCGGATGCCAGCTGTCTGGAACGATCCCCTGCCCGATCATCACCTGCACCCAGCCGGGCACGTCGAACAATTCGTCATGCTCGCGGATGATGCGCCCCGAGGCGCGGAACATCGCGATGCGGTCGGCGAGCGGCTCGGGCAGCGCCATCGTCCGCAGCCGATCCCAGAACGGCTCGCCGGTGCGGCCGTTGGCATGATAGTGCAGGATCACGAAGTCGCGGATCCGGTCGATCTCGAAGTCCGAGAGCCGGTTGAAGCTCGCGGTGTCCGCCGCCGCGACCGGCCCGTTCGGCAGGAAGTCGAGCAGCCGGTTGATGCCGGTCTGGATCAAGTGGATGCTGGTGGACTCCAGCGGCTCGATGAACCCCGATGCCAGCCCGATCGCCACCACGTTGCGGTTCCAGAACCGCTTCCTTTTGCCCGCACGGAAGCGCAGCGTCCGCGGCTCGGCCAGCGCCTCGCCGTCGAGATTGGCGAGCAGGGTCGCAGTCGCCTCGTCCTCGCTGATATGCTCGGAGCAATGGACATAGCCGTTGCCGGTGCGGTGCTGGAGCCCGATCCGCCACTGCCACCCGGCCGCGCGCGCGGTCGCCCGCGTGTAGGGCAGCAAGGGCGTGGTTCCCGCGCACGGCACCGCCACTGCGCGGTCGCACGGCAGCCACTGGCCCCAATCCTCGAACCCGGTCTCCAGCGTCTGCTCGATCAGCAGCCCGCGAAACCCCGAACAGTCGACGAACAGGTCGCCCGCGACTCGCTCGCCATTCTCGAGCACCACCGCGGCGATGTCGCCGCTCTCGCCGTCGCGCTCGACCCGGGTGATCCTGCCCTCGCGCCGCTCGACCTGCCGCGCCTCGGCATAGCGGCGCAGGAAGGCGGCATAGAGCCCGGCATCGAAGTGGAAGGCATAGGGCATCGGCGGCAACGGGCTGCCGTCGCGCCGGACGACATGCGCGAAGCGGTTGGCCTCGGCCGCGACCGCGTTGAGCGCATAGGCGCCCAGCGGCCTCGCCCGTCCCGCGCGGTGCGCGCGCAGCCAGTAATGGTGGAACGGCAGCAGCCCGAGCCCGCGCCCGACCAGCCCGAACGCGTGCAGATAACGCTGGTCGAACCCGCCCCAGCCGGCGAATTCGATCGCCAGCTTGTAGGTGCCCTGGGTCGCGGCGAGGAACTCGGCCTCGTCGATCCCCAGCGCCGCGTTGAAGTTGCGGATCGCGGGGATCGTCGCCTCGCCGACCCCGACGGTGCCGATCTCGTCCGATTCGACGACAGTGACGTGCCAGCCGCCGCCGCAGAAGCGCGCCAGCGCCGCCGCGGTCATCCAGCCGGCGGTGCCCCCGCCGACGATCACCACCTTGCGCGGCAATGGGTTGGCCATGGCCCGCTTACTCCCCACGAACGCCCCGGCAGCCACCCGGCCGCCGGGGTGGCTCAACCTAGAACTTGAAGTTGAAGCCGGCGAGGTAACGGCGCCCGTAGCGCTGATGGTTCAGCACCTGGAGCGGCTCCCCGGGATTGGTGGAGACGAAGGGTTCGTCGGTCAAGTTCTGGCCCTGGAGGAACACCGACAGTCCGTCGAGCAGGCTGCCCTTCTGGAACTCATAGCCGATCTGGCCGTCGATGATCGTCTCGGCCTTGGCCCGGCGACGGACGCGGTTCGCGCCGAAGCCGGAGAAATCGCCGACAAAGCTCGAACGGTAGCGGACGCTGCCGCGCGCGGAGAAGCCCCATTTCTCGAAATAGGCGGTGCCGTTGGCAACCCAGCGCGAATAGCCGGGAATATCCTCGGGCGGCGCGCCGGGCGTCGGCTCGATCGAGGTCTTCGTATACGAAGCGCCGCCGGTCAGGCCGAAGCCGCTGAGCGCGCCCCACATCTCCTCGAGCGGCAGCGTGCCGGCCGCCTCGACGCCGTAGAGCGAGCCGCCGTTCCCGTTGAACGGCTGCGAGATGCGGCCCTGGAGGCTGACCGGCGGCACCGGCTGGGTCACCGGGAAGCCAGTGAAGTCGAACGGCACTTCAGCGGTGTAGATATAGTTCTTCAAGTCCTTCCAGAAAAACTGCGCCGCGACATAGGCCTTGGTGCCCCAATATTTCTCGAAGGTCAGGTCGAGCGCGTTGGCGCGGTACGGCCGCAGGTACGGATTGCCGCCGCTGCCGGTGACGATGCCTTCCTGGACGTTCGGGCCATAGGCGATGTTGATCCGCATGTCGTCGAGGCGCGGGCGCTGGATTTCGCGCGCGGCGCCGAAGCGGATCACGAAATCGCTGTCGAAGCGCAGCGACAGGTTGAGGCTGGGCAGCACGTCCCAATATTGTGCCTCGAAGGTGCGCAGCGCCGGGCCGGTCGGGGTCATGATATAGCCGGTCGAGGACTGGTCGGTATGCTGCGCGAGCACGCCGATATTCCCGGTCAGCGTCGCCCCGCCGAAATCGGACGAGATATTGGCCATGAAATAGGGGCTGAGGACATTCTCGCTGACGTCGAAGCTCTTGAACAGCACGTCCTGGGTGTTGTTGACGACCAGCTTGTAGACACCGCCGTCGAGCAGGGCGAGCGGGCTGTAGCTGATCATCGGGCCCAGGCCGAGATAGGTCAGGTCGGTCGAGCGCAGCAGATATTGCTGCGGCACCTGCATCGACAGCGAGCCGTTCGCGAGCTGCAGGAACGCCTCGTCGGGCACCAGCGACTTGTCGCGGTCGGTGAAGGTGACGCCGACCTTCATCGCGGAGAGGAAGCTGCCTTCGAACTCGCGCTCGATCTCGCCCTGATATTGCTTGAGCTCGTCGACGACGATGCGGTCGTTGTAATAGCCTTCCTGATGCCCGCCCGGCGCGCCGCCGCCCCAGCCGTTCGGATCGGTCAGCAGGATCGTCGCGGGATTCGAATAATCGAGCGCGTGGTTGGTGAAGTGCGTGCCGTTCTCGTCGGTGACGAAGGTCACGCTGTCCTGCGCGCCGAGCGCGCCCGGGCCGGTGCCCGAATTCGATTCGAGGATCAGCTCGTGCCGGTCGGTGCGCGAATAGCCGATGTCGAGCGTCGCGTTCCAGCCGCTGTCGCCGCGATAGGCGAGGTTGAGGCCGCCCGAATAGAGATCGGCCTGGCGCTGGAAATTATGGTTATTGATAACGCTGTCGACGCCGGTGAAGGTGCCGCCGGTGATCACGCCGTCGCGGGTTTCGACCCCGGTGGGAGAGAGCGCCGCGCCCGACCACGCCATCGGCAATTCGATGCCGCGCTTGATCTGGGTGTCGTCGAAATGCGAGTAGAAGCTGTCGAGCGTGACGGTGAATTCGGGCGAGAGCCGCGCCTGGAAGGTCCCCGTCACGCCGAAGCGCTTGAGCTGCGACGAGGTGACGAACGGCTTGACGCCGCCGACGATCTTGGTGCTGTTCGGCCCGTCGGCATAGCCCCAGGCCTCGAACTCCTCGATCTGGTAGGGCTCGTCGACATAGGCGGCGGACAGCGCCAGCCCCATATTGTCGTCGACGCCGAACTGGGTGACGAAGGTGCCGGTCAGGCGATAGCCCTTGTCGGTCGAGCCGCTGTTGAGCGCCCCCATGTCGGTATAGATCGCGCGCGCGCCGACCGCGAGGACCTGCTTGCCATAGTCGAGCGGGCGGATCGTGCGGATGTCGATCGTGCCGACCAGGCCCTGGCCGACCAGCGCGGCGTTGGGCGTCTTGTAGATGTTGACGCCGCTGACGACTTCGGACGGATACTGGTCGAACTCGACGCCGCGATTGTCGTTGGTCGAGGTCTGCGGGCGGCCGTTGAGCAGGGTGCTCGAGAAATCGGGGCCGAAGCCGCGGATCGAGATGTAGTTGCTGCGCCCCGAGGTGCGCTGCGAGGTCAGGCCCGGCAGCCGCGCGATCGATTCGCCGATCGAGGCGTCGGGCAGCTTGCCGATATCCTCCGACGAGACCGATTCGACGATCTGCTCGGAGGTCTTCTTGGTGTTGACCGCGGTCTCGAGCGCGGCGCGGAAGCCGGTGACGACGATCGCGGGCTCGGTCTCGTCGGCCTGGTCGGCGGGCGCGTCCTGCGCACAGGCGGGAACGGCAAAGGCGCCGATCGCGAGCGCGGCGGCGAGCGCCTGGCCGGAAATGCCCGAAACGAATCGATTCGCCCGGCGGGCACGAAATGCGGTGATCAAAATCTCTCTCCCCTGTTTTCGCATGGTCGCGCCGGCTTCGTCGGCCGGTTCGCTGCAATCATGCGATCGTGCAGATGCGGATCCCTCCCGCCGCTGCTTGACTCGCTTGTGCCCGTGATTGGGCTTGGGGAGCCAGCCGACCACATACGTATTCAGTCGCATCGCAACCCGATCGTGTCCGCGGCGCTACACCCCGCGATTGACCTTGCCCTCGTTCTGCAATCTACTTGGCGCGAGCGATGCGGCGGGGACGGCCGCACGCAGGAGAAGCCGCGCGGGGGCCATGCAGCGCAAGCCGACCTCATTCGACATCGCGCAACTCGCGGGTGTCAGCCAGCCGACCGTGTCGCGCGCGCTGCGCGGCGATTCGGGCGTCAATCCCGCGACTCGCATGCGCATCGAATCGATCGCCAAGCAGCTCAACTACCGCGTCGACAAGGCCGCCTCGAACCTGCGCACTCGCCATTCGCAGACGCTGGCTTTGCTGTTCTTCGAGGATCCGACCCCCGACGATTCGCTGATCAACCCCTTCTTCCTGTCGATGCTCGGCTCGATCATCCGCACCTGTGCCGAGCATGATCACGACCTGCTGATCAGCTTCCAGCAGCTCTCCAGCGACTGGCACAACGACTATGAGGATTCGCGCAAGGCCGACGGCATCATCCTGCTCGGCTATGGCGACTACGAACTCTACCGCGCGCGGCTCCAGGCGATGGAGGAATCGGGAACGCATTTCGTCCGCTGGGGATCGGTCCAGTCCGAAGCCGCGGGCCTCACCGTCGGCTGCGACAATCACGGCGGCGGCGCCGAGGCGACGCGGCACCTGCTCCGCCTCGGCCGGCGCAACATCGCCTTTCTCGGCAGCGCCTCGAGCCACTATCCCGAATTCCACGACCGCTATCGCGGGCATCAGACCGCGCTCAAGGAAGGCGGGGTGATCCCGCGCCCCGGGCTCCAGTTCGACGCGATCACCACCGAGGAATCGGGCGCCGCCGCTGCCGAGGCGCTGCTCGCCAGCGGCGAGCGCTTCGACGCGATCCTGGCGGCGAGCGACCTGATCGCGATCGGCGCGATGCGCGCGCTCCAGGCCGCGGGAAAAACCATCCCCGAAGACGTCGCCATCGTGGGATTCGACGACATTCCCGCCGCAAGTATCGCGAATCCGCCACTGACGACGGTGATGCAGGACCCCCGCCTCGCCGGCCGCAAGCTGGTCGAGACGCTGATCGGACGAATCCGCGAGGCGCCGGTCGGATCGGCGCTGCTGCCGACGAAGCTGGTGGTGCGGCGGTCGTGCGGGTCGGCGGTTTGAAAGTGATTTCCATACTCCGCCACCCCGGCCTTGTGCCGGGCTGCACCCGTCCGCCGCCAAACACACCCTTGTTCCCCTGCGAAAGCAGGGGCCCAGGGCCAAGCAGGTCGGCCCGTGTGACCCTGGGCCCCTGCTTTCGCAGGGGAACAAGGAAGTGAGGTGCTTACCCGTGTTCGACGACACGCGCCCCACAATCCCAGCCCCACCCCCCCGGAGCCCCCAATGACCGAAAAACCCCGCCAGTCCTTCGCGGGCCTGTGGAACATCAGCTTCGGCTTCTTCGGCATCCAGATCGGCTTCGCGCTGCAGAACGCCAATATGAGCCGCATCTTCCAGACCTTCGGGGCGGAAATGGACGATCTCTCCTGGCTGTGGATCGCCGCCCCGCTCACCGGGCTGCTCGTCCAGCCGGTCATCGGCCATATGAGCGACCGCACCTGGCTGGGGCGCCTCGGCCGCCGCCGTCCCTATTTCCTCGCCGGCGCGATCCTCGCCGCCTTCGCGCTGCTGGTGATGCCCGAAAGTCCGGCCTTGTGGTTCGCCGCGGTGATGCTGTGGGTGCTCGACGCTTCGCTCAACATCTCGATGGAGCCGTTCCGCGCGTTCGTCGGCGACATGCTGCGCAAGGACCAGCACAGCGCGGGCTACGCCGTCCAGACCGCCTTTATCGGTGCCGGCGCGGTGGTCGGGTCGATCTTCCCCTGGGCGCTCGAGCGGCTCGGGGTCTCGAACGTCGCCGCGGCGGGCACGCTGCCCGACACCGTTCGCATCGCCTTCTGGTTCGGCGGCGCGGCGCTGTTCCTTTCGGTGCTGTGGACCGTCCTCCGGACCAAGGAATATACCCCCGGCGAAATGGCGGCGTTCGAGGGCGCCGCCGCCCAGGACGACGGCCACACCGTCCGCGCCCTCGCCGCGCGCGGCCCGCTGCCAAGCCTGCTGTGGATCGCCGCGGGCGCCGCGGTGATCCAGTCGGTTCACACCTTCGGGCTCGAAAAGGAAGTCTATCTGCTCGGCGGCCTGCTGCTCGCCTATGGCGCCGCGAGCCTGCTGGCGATCCAGCTCGCCCGCCGCGGCAGCGGCACCAACATGCTCAGCAGCATCGTCGGCGATTTCTCGGGGATGCCGCCGTTGATGAAGCGCCTCGCGCTGGTCCAGTTCTTCAGCTGGTCGGCGCTGTTCATCATGTGGATCAACACCACCCCGATCGTCGCCGGCGCCTTTTACGGCGCGCCCGACGCG
>JAZKCD010000003.1:9243-13604 GCA_040388355.1 Pseudomonadota bacterium
TTTTACGGCGCGCCCGACGCGGCCAGCCCGCTCTACCAGGAGGGCGCGAGCTGGGTCGACGTGCTGTTCGCCGCCTATAACGGCGTCGCCGCGATCGCCGCGCTGACGCTGCTGCCCTTGCTCTCGGCGCGGATCGGCAAGGCGCGCACCCACATCGTCGGCCTGCTCTGCGGTGCGGCGGGCTATGCCAGCTTCTTCGTCATCACGGACCCGCACTGGCTGCTGCTCAGCGAAGTCGGGATCGGCATCGCCTGGGCGTCGATCCTCGCCATGCCCTATGCGATCCTCGCCTCGAGCCTGCCGCAGCGCAAGCTCGGCATCTATATGGGGCTGTTCAACGTCTTCGTGGTGGTGCCCCAGCTGCTGGTCGCGACGGCGATGGGATCGATCATGAAGCGCTTCTTCCCGACCGAGCCGATCTGGACGATGGCGTTTGCGGCTGCGACGCTGCTGGTCGCGGCGCTGGCGATGACGCGAGTGAAGGAAGCGAACGCGTCCGCTCCGGCGTGAATATGCCTTGACCGGCAGGCGGGTGCCGCCTCACCATACGCCGGGGTCGATGTCATCGGGGGGAAAACATGGGCAAGACGACGGTTACCTACGACATTCGCCACGGCGTCATCGGTGCCGATGTCGTCCGGCTGCAACGGGTGCTCAACGACGCGCTCGGCCTCTCGCTCACGATCGACGGCGTCTATGGCGGCGGGACCCTGGCGGCGGTCAAGCAGCTCCAGCAGAAATTCGGACTTCCCGTCGACGGGCAATGCGCCGGAGCCACGCTGAAAAAGGCACGCGATCTGGGCTACAAGGCCGTCGAGTTCAAAGTCGGCGACGGCAATGAAACCGACGCCTGGCCACCGACGCCGAGCGAGGCGGTGCTGCCCCAGCCGACCGCCGCGATCACCACCGGCATGTTCGGCGTGTTCCAGTTCGAAGCGAATCCCGGCACCGGGGAAGGCGAAAAGGAGCGCATCCGCATCCTGGGCGGCTGGGAGGCCGCAAACATCGTGACGGTGGACATTCCGCAACTCGTTGGTGTGCCCATCCCGCTCGACAAGATGAAGGCCACGCTTTCGAAGGGAAAGCTGCGCTGCCACAAGCTGGCGAAAGACAAGCTGGTCAAGCTCTTCGCTGCCTGGGACGCGGCGGGCCTGACCGATCGCATCCTGACCTTCGACGGCTCGTTCAACGCCCGGCTCAAGCGCGGCTTGACCCAGCCGCTGGCGAAGAATCTGTCCAACCATAGCTGGGGCGCGACATTCGACATCAACGCGGACCTCAATCCCCAGAGCGCCAGGCCCGTCCTGATGGGGGGACGCGGCTGTATCCGCGAGCTCGCCAAGGTGGCGAACGACATGGGCATTTATTGGGGCGGGCATTTCGGCAAGCGCGACGGCATGCATTTCGAGATCGCGAAGCTCTGACCGGAGCGCCGCGATGATCGCCTGGCCGGTCTGAGGCGGATCGACATTCCCGTTGGCGTGCCGCCCAAGTCCTCTGTCACCCCGGACTTGTTCCGGGGTCCACGCTTTCCGCACGGGCACTCTCGAGAGGCTCAACGGCTGCTCCCCGCCGCACGCGTGATCTCGCCGCGGCAGCTGCCCGTGGGGCCTATAATATTACCGGTGTGGCAAGCGTGGACCCCGGCACAAGGCCGGGGTGACAAGCGGAGGTGCTTCATCGACCGAGACCTGAATGTCGATCCCGTCCGCGCGTCAGAGCGCCGCCCAGTCGATCGGCGCGTCCTTGTCGAGCGTCACCGATGCGTCCGCCATCGGGTATTTGAGCCCCGTCGCGCAATTGAACAGCAAGGCGCGGTCATCGGGGGAGACCAGCCCCCTGGCCACTGCCGCGCGCCATGCCGCCAGCGTCGCGCCGCCTTCGGGGCACAGCAGCACGCCGTCCTTGCGCCCCGCATCCGCCACCGCCTGCTCGATCGCCGCATCGCTCACGGCGCAGGCAAAGCCGCCGCTGGCGCGCACCGCGTCGAGGATCAGGAAATCGCCCACCGCCTGCGGCACGCGGATGCCCATCGCGATCGTGTGCGCATCCTCCCAGCGAGTCGCGTGGCGCTCGCCGGCTTCCCAGGCGCGGACCATCGGCGCGCAGCCCTCGGCCTGGACCGCGACCATGCGCGGCCGCGCAGCACCGATCCAGCCGAGCGCCTCCATCTCGTCGAACGCCTTCCACATGCCGATAAGGCCGGTGCCGCCGCCGGTGGGGTAGAAGATCACGTCGGGCAGCTCCCAGCCGAGCTGCTCGGCAAGCTCGAGCCCCATCGTCTTCTTGCCTTCGATCCTGTATGGTTCCTTCAACGTCGACAGATCGAACCAGCCGCGTTCCTTCGCGCCTTGGCCGACCAGCTTGCCGCAATCGTCGATATAGCCGTTGACGCGGTAGACCCGTGCGCCCTGCGCCGCGATCTCGCGGACGTTGATCTCGGGGGTGTCGGCGGGGCAGAAGATCACTGCCTCGATCCCCACCTGCGCCGCATAGGCAGCCGCCGCCGCGCCGGCATTGCCGTTGGTCGGCATCGCGATCGTGGTGACGCCCAGCTCCTTCGCCATCGCGATCGCCATCACCAGCCCGCGCGCCTTGAACGATCCGGTCGGCAGCCGGCCCTCGTCCTTGACCCACAGGTTCGCGCTGCCGGCCTCGCGCCCGATCTTCTCGAGCGGGACGATCGGCGTCGCATTCTCGCCCAGGCTGACGATGTTGCGGGTGTGGCGGACCGGCAGCAGCTCGCGGTAGCGCCAGAGGTCGGCGGGGCGCGACGCCAGCTTTTCGCGGGTCAGCGCCCGCCCTGCGCCCGGGAGATCGTAGCGGACCAGCAGCGGCCGGCCCAGGTTCGACAGCCCGTGCAGGCGGTCGGCTTCGTAGCGCTCGCCGGTCATCGAGCATTCGAGATGGGTGACGAAGGTCGGGCGATCGGTGGTGAGATTATCGTCGTGGCGCATGGCCGCGTCATAGGCTTCCGGCCGCGCGCGACAAGCCATGGCGTTCGCCGCGGCGATCTGCTTTGGGGGACAGGACTGAAGATGGGGAGGCGCGAATGCCGCAAGATGGTTCGAACCCGGTAACCCGCATCGCGCTGGCCGGCATCGGCAAGATCGCGCGCGACCAGCATGTCCCGACGATCGCCGCGAGCCCCAGCTTCGAGCTGGTCGCCGCGGTGACCGGGCACGAGCCGCCCGCGGGCGTGCCCGGATTCCGCACGCTCACCGAGATGACCGCTTCGGTCGAAGTCGATGCGGTCTCGATCTGCACGCCCCCGCGCGGCCGGCTGGCGCTGATCGAGGAAGCGCTCGGGCTCGGGCTCGACGTCATGATCGAGAAGCCGCCTGCCGCGACGCTGAGCGAGGCCGAGGCCTTTGCCGCTCTCGCGCGCGACGCCGGCAAGGTGCTTTACGCCACCTGGCACTCGCGCGAGGCCGCGGGGGTCGAGCCCGCGCGGCAATGGATCGCCGGGCGCGCGATCCGCCAGGTCACCTGCACCTGGAAGGAGGATGTCCGCGTCTGGCATCCCGGGCAGGAATGGATCTGGGAGCCGGGGATCGGCGTGTTCGATCCCGGAATCAACGCGCTGTCGGTGCTGACCCGCATCCTCCCCGCGCCGCTGCTGCTGCAATCGGCCGAGCTCGGCTTTCCGGCGAACAAGGATGCGCCGATCGCCGCCAACCTCGCGTTCGACCATGCCGGCGCGCCGGTGAGCGTCGCGTTCGACTTCGACCAGCGCGGCCCGCAGACCTGGGACATCGAAATCGAAGCCGAAAACGGCCATTTGAAGCTCTCGATGGGCGCCTCGCAGCTCGCGATCGACGGCGTGCCCGTCGATCTTGGCAACGATCCCGAATATGCCCGCCTCTACCGCCGCTTCGCCGGCCTGCTCGCGCGGCGCGAGAGCGATGTCGACCTGGCGCCGTTCCGCCACGTCGCCGACGCCTTCCTGCTCGGCCGCCGCACCCAGCTCCAGCCGTTCGACTGGAACGGCTGAGCCCCGGACGCAAAAAAGCCGCCAATCCCGGGGGATCGGCGGCTTTTTGAATTCGGCGCGTTGGTTGCGGGGACAGGATTTGAACCTGTGACCTTCAGGTTATGAGCCTGACGAGCTACCGGACTGCTCCACCCCGCGGCACCTACGCTTGGCGTCCTCGCATACGCTCGGGCGGCCGTTCGGCCTTGCGGAGCCTGTCGGCTCCGGAGGGCTTGTCTCTGACGTTGTGAATGGGCTTTTCCAAGGAAACCTGTCTCAGCGCACACCGGCTGCAATGCCTGGCGACGACCTACTCTTCCATCGCTTGAGCGATAGTACCATCGGCGCAGTCTGGTTTCACGGCCGAGTTCGGGATGGGATCGGGTGG
>JAZKCD010000004.1:0-74316 GCA_040388355.1 Pseudomonadota bacterium
AGCTGGGTGAGGGGTTAGGAAGCTCACGACTGTCGTAACCCCTCACCCAGCTACGACTAAGCTCCGCTTCGCTCCGCTAAGTCTTCGCAACCCTCTCCCTATGGGAGAGGGGAAGTGGGGTTTAGCGCCGCTTCAGCGTCACCAGCGCGGTATCCAGCGCCTGGAGAAAGCGCGAGCGGTCGGTCTTGGCGAACGGCGCCGGGCCACCGATGACGTCGCCGCCGGCGCGAAGGTCGGCCATGATCGCGCGAGTGGCGATGGCGCTGCCGATCGAGCTGGTGGTGAAGGGCTTGCCGGTCGGCGAGAGCACCGTCGCCCCGGCCTTGAGCGCGCGGTCGGCAAGCAGGATGTCGGCGGTGATCACCACCGTCGCGGGGCCGGCATTCTCCGCGATCCAGTCGTCCGCCGCGTCGAAGCCGTCGCTCACCACCACGCGGCTGAGCAGTGGGTGGACGGGCACGCGGAAATGGCTGTTGGCGACGATCGTCACCGGCACCTCGTGGCGGAAGGCGACCTTGTAGATCTCCTCCTTCACCGGGCAGGCGTCGGCATCGACGAGGATCGCCGGAGTCATCGGCATCAGCTGCGCGAACTTCCATGTTCCCCTGCGAAAGCAGGGGCCCAGGGTCTCACGCGATTACCCTCGTTGCCCTGGACCCCTGCTTTCGCAGGGGAGCAAGAAGGGAGGCAGGCAGCCATCGCCGGATTCACTTCGAGCGCGGGCCCTTGTGGAAGGGCTTGGCCTGGTGGCGCGGGGGCGGGCGGCCGTCATTGCCGCGGGCATTGCCGGTGCGCGGCGGCTTGGGCTGCGCAGCGGGACGCGGGCCGTCTATGCGGAAGCCGCCTTCGGCCGGACGGTTGGGGCCGTTGCGATCGGGGCGGGGGCCGGTGCTCGGGCGGAGCTGGGCGCGCGGCGGCGGCCCCGCATCCGGGTGGCCGCCGGGCGCGAGCTCGATGGTGATGCCGCTTTCATCCTCGGCGCCGTCGCTCGCGGTGCGGGCGAGCGCGGCGCTGAACTTGGGGGCGATCGCGCGGGGGACCTGGAACATCGTCTGGTTGGCGTCGATCCGGATCGCGCCGATCTCGTTCTTGGTGATGTGGCCGCGGCGGCAGAGCAAGGGCAGGATCCAGCGCGGATCGGCGTTCTGGCGGCGGCCGATATCCATGCGGAACCAGACGATATCCTCGAAGCCGGGGCGGTGGCCGGCCTGGCGGTCTTCGCGGCCGGCGGACTGCGAGCGGTCGATCAGCTCCTCGGCCTGGGGCATCTTGCCGCGATGCGCCTGGACGAGCGCGACGGCGATATCCTCGGGGCTGCGCTCGGCGAGCAGGCGCTGGGCGAGGGTGCGGTCCTCGTCATCGGCTTCGATCGGCTCGAGCAGGGCGGCGAGCAGGCGCTCGCGGTCGTTGATGCGGATGCTCTCGGGGGTCGGCGCCTCGATCCACTCGGCCTCGATGCGCGCGCCCTTCAGCACCTGCTCGACGCGGCGGCGGCGCTGATAGGGGACGATCAGGACCGCGGTGCCCTTCTTGCCCGCCCGGCCGGTGCGGCCCGAGCGGTGCTGGAGCGCCTCGGCGTCGCGCGGCAGCTCGACATGGATGACGAGGCTGAGCGTCGGCAAGTCGATCCCGCGCGCGGCGACGTCGGTGGCGACGCAGACGCGGGCGCGGCGATCACGAAGGGCTTGCAGGGCGTGGTTGCGCTCGTTCTGCGAATGCTCGCCGGAGAGGGCGACGACCGAGAAGCCGCGGTCCTGCAGCGTCGCGTGGAGGCGGCGGACATTGTCGCGGGTGGCGCAGAACAGCATCGCGGTCTCGGCTTCGTGGAAGCGGAGCAGGTTGATCACCGCATGCTCGATCTCCGACGGCGCGACGGTGACGCACTGATAGGCGATGTCGCCATGGCCGCGATCCTCGCCGACGGTCGAGATGCGCAGCGCGTCGCGCTGGTAGCGCTTGGCGAGCGCGACGATCGGCTTGGGCATCGTCGCCGAGAACAGCAGGGTGCGGCGGCTGGTGGGGGTGGCGTCGAGAATCTCCTCGAGATCCTCGCGGAAGCCCATGTCGAGCATCTCGTCGGCTTCGTCGAGGACGGCGGCCTTGAGCGCGGAGAGATCGAGCGCGCCGCGTTCGAGATGGTCGCGCAGCCGCCCGGGGGTGCCGACGACGATGTGCGCGCCGTGGCTGAGCGAGCGGCGCTCCTTCGAGGCGTCCATCCCGCCGACGCAGGTGGTGATGCGCCCGCCGGCCTTGCCATAGAGCCACATCAGCTCACGGCTGACCTGGAGCGCGAGCTCGCGGGTCGGCGCGATGACCAGCGCGAGCGGGGTGCGCGGGGGCGGCAGCTGGCCGTCCTCGAGCAGCTCGGTCGCGATGGCGAGGCCGAAGGCGACGGTCTTGCCCGAGCCGGTCTGCGCCGAGACGATCAGGTCGCGGCCCTTCGCTTCGGGCTCGAGGACATGCGCCTGGACGGGGGTGGGCGCGGCATAGCCACGCGCGGCGAGCGCTTCCGAAAGAAGCGGCGGGAGTTCTGAGAATGGCATGGAGCCGCGCACATGGGCGCGTGAGGGGGAAAGGGCAAGCGGAAGTTGTGGGTGGGGGGTGCGCGGCTAATGAGGCCGGGGCAGGAATACGATATCGGATGCGCTCCAGTCGATGCCGAGCGCGCGATAGAGCGCGTCATAGGCGTAGATCACGCTCGCATCGGTGGGGCGGGATTTATAGATGCCCGAAATAGCGTGGAGCGCGTCGATGGTGGCCTCGCGGCTGAGCGCGGGCTGGAAGTTCGGGCGGCCTATATTCTCTTCGGTGAGCCGATCGACCAGGGCCTGGATTTCGGGATAGCTCATACGCTTGCTCCGCCTGCGATTGCCTGTCCGGCGGCGACGCCGCTCGCCCAGGCCCATTGGAAGTTGTAGCCGCCGAGCCAGCCGGTGACGTCGACCGCTTCGCCGATGGCGTAGAGGCCGGTGGCCTTGCGGGCTTCCATCGTCTGCGAGGAAAGCTCCGCGGTCGAGATGCCGCCGATGGTGACTTCGGCCTTGGCGAAGCCTTCGGTGCCGTCGGGGGCGAAGCGCCAGTCGGCGAGGGCGCGCTCGGCGTCCTGGAGCTTGCGGTCGGTGAGGCCGACCAGCTCGCCGGGAAGGGCGAGCTTTTCGGCGAGGGTCTCCGCGAGGCGGTCGGGGAGGTGGTCGGACAGCGCCTTGCGGAGCGTGGCGCGGGGGCGGGCGCGTTTGGCCTCGGTCAGCCAGCCGGGCTGCCGGTCGGGGAGGAAGTCGATGCCGATCGTCTCGCCGTGACGCCAATAGCTCGAAATCTGGAGGATCGCGGGGCCCGAGAGGCCGCGATGGGTGAACAGCGCAGCTTCGCGGAACTGGGTCTTGCCGGCTTTGGCCACGACTTCGGTCGAGACGCCCGAGAGGTCGCGGAACAGCGCTTCCTCGCCGCTGAGCGTGAGCGGGACGAGCGCGGGGCGGGGCTCGACGACCTTGAGGCCGAAGCGGCGGGCGAGGTCGTAGGCATAGCCGGTCGCGCCCATCTTGGGGATCGAGGGGCCGCCGGTGGCGATGACGAGGCTCGGCGCGTTGGCCTGGCCGACTCGGTAGCGGCCGTCGGCATGCTCGACGTGCGGCGTGACGCCGGTGACGATCTCGACTCCGCCCATCGCGCATTCGTCGAGCAGCAGGTCGACGATCTGGCGCGCCGAGCCGTCGCAGAACAGCTGGCCGAGGGTCTTCTCATGCCAGGCGACATGGTGGCGCTCGACGAGGTCGAGGAAGTCGCGGGGGGTGTAGCGGCTGAGCGCGGACTTGGCGAAATGCGGGTTGGCGGAGAGATAGCGGTCGGGCGCGGTGTGGATGTTGGTGAAGTTGCAGCGGCCGCCGCCCGAGATCAGGATCTTCTTCCCCACCCGATCGGCCTGCTCGACCAGCAGCACGCGGCGGCCGCGCCGGCCGGCGGTGGCGGCGCACATCAGCCCGGCAGCGCCGCCGCCGAGGATGATGGCGTCGTAGTCGGGCATCAGTGCAGCTTGGCGATCGACAGCCCGTCGGCCTTGGCGCGGTCCTTGACCGATTCCTCGCTGCGGGTGAGCGCCTTGGCGATCGCTTTCAGCGCCATGCCCTTCTTGGCGAGGGTGTGGAGCTTCTGGATCTCGTCCTGCCGCCAGGGCTGGCGATGGCGTTCGAACTTCTCGGCCATGGGGCATACTCCGCTTCGGTTCGGGACGCGCTATCACCCCGGGGCAGGTTCCGGAACGGGCTTTCTGTGATACAGCGGGGCCAGGGAGGGCGACGATGGCGAAGGAGCGCCGTTTCTGGGACCGGCTGCGCGGCAAGGCGGGCCTGGCGCTGCCGGGGCTGGGCGCGCTGGCGATCGTGTCCGCGCTCCAGCTAATCGGCTTTTCGGCCGTCGACCGGGTCGGGCTGCTGCTGTTCGACACCTATCAGCGCACTGCGCCGCGCGAATATAAGGACGGGCCGGTCCGCGTCATCGACATCGACGACGAGAGCATCCGCCAGGTCGGCCAATGGCCGTGGCCGCGCACCGATATCGCGAAACTGACGCGGCAGCTGACCGACGCCGGGGCCTCGGTGGTGGCGTACGACGTCGTCTTCTCGGAACCCGACCGGACCTCGCCGACGCGGCTCGCCGAGCAGGCCCAGCGCGACGGCGCCCCCGCCGAGACGATCGCGGCGCTGCAGGCGCTGCCGGACAATGACGCGGTGCTGGCGGGCGCGTTCGCCGAGACCCCGACTTTGCTCGCCTATTTCCTGACGCATGACGGCAAGGGCGGGCAAGTCGAGCCCAAGGCGGGGATCGCCGTCGCGGGGACGATGCCCGAGACCAGCGGGACCTTCACCGGATCGATCCAGTCGCTGCCGGCGCTGCGCGACGCCGCGCCGGGCAGCGGCTTCGTGACTCTGGTGCCCGACAGCGACGGGATCATCCGCCGCGCACCGATGATCCTGACCCAGAACGGCGCGCTGCTGCCCTCGCTGTCGACCGAGGCGCTGCGGATGGCGCAGGGGGCGGGATCGATCATCGTCAAGTCGAGCAACGCCAGCGGCGAGAGCGGCGGCGACGGCGCGAGCGTGGTCGGCGTCAAGAACGGCGATTTCGAAATCCCGACGACCGACGCCGGCGAGCTGTGGATGTATTACACCGCGCCGCATCCCGAGCGGATCGTGCCGGCGTGGAAAGTGCTGGGCGGCAAGCTGAGCGAAGCGCAGATGCGCGACGCGTTCGAGGGGCGGATCGTGTTCATCGGCACCAGCGCGCAGGGGCTGTACGACCTCAAGTCGACGCCGCTCCAGCAGCGCGAGCTGGGAGTGATGGTCCACGCCCAGGCGGTCGAGCAGATGTATTTCAAGCAGTTCCTCCAGCGGCCCGACTGGGCGCCGGGGCTCGAGCGGAGCCTGTTGCTGGCGCTGGGGATCGTGATGGCGCTGCTGCTGCCGTGGATGGGCGCGGCGCGCGGCGCGGTGCTCGGCGCGGTGATGGTCGGCGGGATGGCGCTGGGGAGCTGGCTCGCCTTCCGCCAACAGCATTTCCTGCTCGACCCGACCTATCCGGTGCTCGCGCTGACCGCGGTCTACCTGGTCGAGACCGCCTATACCTATTGGCGCGAGGAGCGGCAGCGCGCCTATATCCACCGCGCGTTCGACCGTTATCTCTCGCCCGACCTCGTCAAGCGGATCGTCGACGATCCGAGCCGGCTCGAGCTGGGCGGCGAGGAGCGCGAGATGACCGTGCTGTTCTGCGACATCCGCGGCTTCTCGCGCATCTCGGAGCGGCTGGGGCCGCAGGAGATCATCCGCTTCCTGATCGCGTTCCTGACGCCGATGTGCGACATCCTGCTGGCGAAGCGCGCGACGATCGACAAGTTCATCGGCGACGCGATCCTGGCGTTCTGGAACGCGCCGCTCGACGATCCCGACCAATACGGCAACGCCGCGCGGGGCGCGCTGGCGATGGTCGAGCGGCTCAAGCAGCTCAATGTCGAGATGGCGGCGCAGAGCGTCGAGCCGTGGCCGGGGGACGTGCAGATCGGGATCGGGCTCAATGCCGGGCCGTGCTGCGTCGGCAATATGGGATCGGCGCAGCGGCTGTCCTACTCGCTGATCGGCGACACGGTGAACCTCGCCTCGCGGATCGAGGGGCTGACCAAATATTACGGGGTGACGATCGCAATCGGCGAGGATCTCCAGGCGCGGCTGCGCGAGTTCGCGACCGTGGAGCTGGACCGGGTGCGAGTGGTGGGCCGCGACGCGCCCGAGACGGTGCATGCGCTGATCGGAGACGAAGCGCTGGCGGGGAGCGAGGATTTCCGCGCGTTTGTGGCGTCGCATGACACGATGCTGCTGGCGTACCGGACGCAGGACTGGAGCGGCGCGCTGGCGTTGGTCGATGCGCAGGCGGGGGCGGCCGACAGCTATGGGCTGGGCAAGCTCTACGCGCTGATGCGGACGCGGATCGAAGCCTATCGCGCCGCTCCGCCGGGGACGGATTGGGACGGGGTGTTCGGGGCGACGGAGAAGTAGTGCTCCTAGGGCTGCATTTTGATACGCCAGATCAGCAGGAGTTTTTCCCCGGCGAAGGCCGGGGCCCAGTACCGACGCACTCCAGGCGGCATCCCGCCATCTGAAATGGCTCGCAACTGGGCCCCGGCCTTCGCCGGGGAAAGAAGAGTCGCCGGGGAAAGAAGGCTAGCGCGGCACACCCAATGTCCGCGCCTCGCCTTCCAGCTCAGCCTTCGCGCCCGGATTCGCCGCCACCCCATCCTTGAGCGCCGCCGCCGCCTTGGCGGGTTCGCCCAGCGTCATGCGGCTGCGCATCAGCATGATCCAGCCGGGGACGTTGCGGGGATTGGCCCTGAGCTTGGCCTCCAAGCTGTCGACCATGCCGCGCGCCATTATGTCCTGGTCGCTGGGGGAGAGGCGGGCGGCTTCGGCGACCTGCTGGGCGTTGGGGCCGGGGAGCGGAGCCGCGGAGGACGGCGGCGCGGGCTGGCGGAGCGCGGCCATCCGCCCGGCGACCTCGATCTTGTTGATCGCGCCGACCTGCTCGATCGTGCGGCGGAGATTGGCCTCCCACGGCGCGCCGGGGGGCGTGTCGGCGAGCAATGCGAGCCAGTCGTCGATCGCGCCCTTGTGATCCTTCGCCAGGTCCTTGCGCACCGCCATGAAATAGCGCGCGACGGGGTTCTTCGGGTCGATCGCCAGCGCCTTGCCAAAGGCCTCGACCGCGGCGGCGGGCATCGGATCGCGCGTGCTGGCGTAGACGCGGGTCTCGCCGAGCAGCGACCAGAGATTGGCGCGGCTGGGGGCGAGTGAAGTGGCGCGTTCGAGCGCAACGACGGCATCGGCGAATTCGTCGCGGTCGTAATGCGCCATGCCGAGGCGGGCCCAGGCATCGGGGTCTTTCGGGGCGGACGCCGCGGCGGCCTGGAGCGATTCGATCGAGGGGGCGTCGTCGGCGGCGGCGGTGACGTTGGCCTCGGGCACCGGCCCCTTGTCCCGGAACGAAGCATAGGCGAGCGTCGCGACCAGCAGCACCGCGGCCAGAATCAGCGCGGGCTTGGCCCATTTGAGCAATTGCCCGTCCGAATCCATTGCCCTGATTCCCCCGCCGTAATGTGTGGCGCACCGCGCCTGCCATGATACTGTGCTGCACGAAGCTGCAAGTGCAAAGGGGGCAGGTGTGACAGATCGCGTGAAGATCGCGATCGTGGGATCGGGCCCGGCGGGCCTGAGCGCCGCCGCACGCGCCGCGCAGCTGGGGCTTTCGCACGTCCTGCTCGAAAAGACCGACCACCTCAGCGACACGATCTACAAATACCAGAAGGGCAAGCACGTCATGGCGACGCCCAGCCAGCTGGTGCTGCGATCCGACATGGATTTCGGCGCGGGCAAGCGCGAGGCGGTGCTGGGAACGTGGGACAAGCAGGCGGGCGAGCACAAGGTCAATGTCCGCTATCGCAGCGAAGTTCGGGGAATCGCCGGCGAAGCGGGCAATTTCGCGCTGACGCTGACCGACGGCGCGACGATCCATGCCGAGACGGTGGTGCTGGCGATCGGGACGCAGGGCAATCCCAATTTGGTGCGCGCGCCGGGCGCGAATTTGCCGCACGTCCAGTATCAGCTCGACGATCCCGGCGAGTATGTCGACGAGCATATCACCGTGATCGGATCGGGCGATGCGGGGATCGAGAATGCGCTGGGGCTCGCCGCCGATCCGGCGCAGGGCAATATCGTCACCATCCTCAACCGATCGGCCGATTTCGCGCGCGCCAAGGGGGCGAACGTCAAGCTGCTCAACGAAGCGGCGGAGCGGGGGCGCATCGCGATCCGGCTCGAGACGACGCCCGCCGAGATCCGGCCGGGCGAGCTGGTGCTCGAGACCCGCGACGGGCAGGAGACGATCCGCTGCGACCGAGTGATCGCGCGGATGGGATCGGCGGCGCCGCGCGCGTTCATCGAGAGCTGCGGGATCGAATTCTCCAGCCCCGACCGCGAGGCCTTCCCGCGGCTCTCGCCGACCTTCGAGACGACCAAGCCCGGCATCTTCGTGATCGGCGCGCTGGCGGGCTATCCGCTGATCAAGCACTGCATGAACCAGGGCTATGACGTCATCGAGTTCATCAACGGCAACCGCAGCCTGAAGCCCGCGGACGAGCCGCTGCTGGAAGCCAAGTTCGCGCGGTTCAAGGCGCGGCGGAGCGTCGACGAGTGGCTCGAACTGCTGCGAGTCAATGTCGGCATCCTCAACGAGCTGTCGCCGCTGCAGATGCGCGAGTTCATGCTCGATTCCGAAGTGCGCTCGTACAAGCCGGGCGAAGTCATCTTCGAGCGCAACGATCCCGGATCGTCGCTGTTCGCGATCGCGCAAGGGTCGGTGCTGGTCGAGGTCGACAAGAACGACCCGCGCGTGACGGTGCCGGTGCCGCAGGGCTCGATCTTCGGCGAGGTCGGGCTGATCTCGGGGCGGCGGCGCGGGGCGACGATCCGCGCGGGCGAGAATGCAGTGATCGTCGAGGTCTCGCGCACCGCGGCGCTCAAGCTGATGGCGTCGGTCCCCGCGGCCAAGCGCGCGGTGACGCGGATCTCGATCGAGCGGCAATTGCTGCAATTGTTCGGATCGGGGCTGACCGCGGCGGACCTGGCGGAAGTGCTCGACGCCTCGGAGATCAGCACCGTGCCCGCGGGCAAGCATATCATCACCGAGGGCGACGAGGGGCAGGACATCTTCGTGATCCGGGTGGGATCGATGATCGTCGAGAAGGTCGTCGGCGGGAAGCCGGTGTTCCTCAATTACCTCCCCGCCGGGTCCTATGTCGGCGAGATGGCGCTGATCACCGGGGGGCGGCGCACCGCGACGGTCAAGGCGGCGATCAAGTCCGAGGTCATCCGGCTGCCGGGCGAAGTGTTCCTCAAGCTGCTCGCCGCCAAGCCGCGGCTGCTCGACAAATTGCGGCTCGACATGGCCGACCGGCAGAACATCAACGCGTTCATCGAGAGCCGCAAGGACAGCTTCTCGGGCGTGGTCGACATGTATTCGGAGACCGCGAGCTTCCTCGTCGAGAACGGCATCGGCGAGGCGACCGACGTGCTGCTGATCGACGAGAATCTCTGCGTCGGCTGCGACAATTGCGAGAAGGCGTGCGCGGACAGCCATGACGGGCTCAGCCGGCTCGATCGCGAGGCGGGACGGACCTATGCGCACCTGCACGTGCCGACCAGCTGCCGCCACTGCGAGCACCCGCACTGCATGATCGACTGCCCGCCCAACGCGATCCATCGCGGGCCCGACGGCGAGGTCTTCATCGACGAGAAATGCATCGGCTGCGGCAATTGCCAGCGCAACTGCCCGTACGGCGTGATCCGGATGGACAGCGTGCCGCCCAGGAAGCCGCCGATCTTCGCCTGGCTGCTGCTCGGGCTCGGGCCGGGGCCGGGCGAGCCCGACAAGGCGTGGAAGTATCGGGGCAAGAAGGACGGCGTCGAGAAGCCCAAGAAGGCGATCAAGTGCGACATGTGCGCGGGGATCAAGGGCGGTCCGGCGTGCGTGCGCGCGTGCCCGACCGGGGCGGCGATCCGAGTCGCGCCCGAGAAGTTCCTCGGCGTCGCGCGGCTCGAGCGCGAGACCGAGGGTTGAAAGACCGCGATCTCGATCGCCGGGGGCGGGTGCGCGAGGCGACGCTGCACGACGGTTTCCTGCGCCACAAAAACTTCCGCTGGCTCAAGGTCGCGCTGCTGCTGAGCCTCGCGGTGACTGCGGGCTATTTCTTCGCCGATGTGAAGCCGCGGCCCAATGGCGGGAGCTGGTACGGCTACATCCTGGGCACTACGGGCGTGCTGCTGATCCTGTGGCTGACCTTGCTGGGGGTGCGCAAGCGCTGGATGACGCGGGGGCGCTGGTCACTCAAGGCGTGGACCAGCGCGCATGTCTATCTCGGGCTCAGCCTGGTGGTGATCGGCACGCTCCACACCGGGTTCCAGTTCGGGTGGAACGTCCACACGCTGGCATGGGGCCTGATGATCCTCGTGATCGTCTCCGGCATCTGGGGGATCATCGTCTATGCGACCCTGCCCGCGGCGCTCAGCAACAATCGCGAGGAGATGACCCAGACCCAGATGCTCGAGGCGCTGCGCGCGGTCGACCGGCAGCTCCACGAGGCGGCGCAGCCGCTCGAGGCGCGCGAGGCCGCCTTGGTGCGCAAGTCGCTCGAGCAGGATCCGTTCGCGGGCGGGCTCTGGCGGCGGCTGTCGGGGCGGTATCGCGGGTGCGCGACGGCCAGGGCGCTCAGGCGGATCCGGAACGGCGGCGAGAAGGTCGATTCGCTGCTGACCCGCAAGCAGGCGATGCTCGCGCGGCTGCGGCGGCATCTGCAGCTCAAGGCGATGCTCGAAGTGTGGCTCTACGTCCATGTCCCCGCCACCTTCGCGCTGATCGCCGCGCTGACCGCGCATGTCTTCAGCGTCTTCTTCTACTGGTGAGGGGGGACCGATGGCCTTCCTGATCCGCACTCTCACCGTCACTGCCGACGGCCGCGAGATCGTCCGCGAGACTCGAGTCGAGCGCGAGACGATCGGGGTGGGGCGCGCCGCGGAAAACGAGCTGTCGCTCCCCGATCTCGCAGTCGATCCCCGGCACGCCGTGATCGCGACGCGCGACGGGCGGCGGGTGAGCGTGTCCGCCAAGGGGCTGGCGTTCGGAGTCGACGGGCGCAGCACCAAGCGAGTCGAGATCGACAGCGCCAAGGGCGCCGAGCTGGCGTTCGGCGGGCACCGGGTAACGGTGAGCCGCAGCGGCGACGATGTGGTGCTGGCGGTGCGGCGGGTGGATGCGGTGTCCGACGCCGAGGAGGAGCGCGACGAGGTCAAGGCCTTCTCGCTGCGCGGCAAGCTGCCGGGCAAGCGGATGACCGCGTGGCTGCTGATCGCGGCGGTGCTGCTCGGCTTCCTCGCGCTGCCGGTGTGGAGCTTCTTCCAGTCGGGCGGCAAGACGATCTACCAGATGCAGGCCGAGCATAGCTGGTCGAGCGGGCCGCTGAGCGAGGCGCATCACGGGCTCGAGGGCAATTGCGAGGCGTGCCACCAGCAGGCTTTCGTCGCGGTGCGCGATACCGCGTGCCTGACCTGCCACAGGCAAGTCCACGATCACGCGATGCCCGAGCGGATCGGCAGGGCGCGCGCTGAGCCCACCGCCTGGGGCCGCCTGATGCAGTCGGTCGCCAGCGCCTTCAACAAGCCCGGGCCGGGCGCGTGCGTCGACTGCCATACCGAGCATGAAGGCGCGGGGCGGATGCAGGCGACGCGGCAGGCCTTCTGCACCGATTGCCATGCGTCGTTGGACCAAAGGCTGAGGGACACCAAGCTGCCGAATGCCGGCGATTTCGGGACCGCGCATCCGCAGTTCCGGCCGGTTGTCGCCGGCAAGCGCGTGTCGATCGATGGCAAGCCGATGGCCGCGGGCGGGCTCAAGTTCGCGCACGATCTGCACCTCGACACGCGCGGCGGGGTGGCGCGGATGGCGCAGACTTTGCGCGGCAGATACGGCTTCGGCGACGCGCTCGACTGCAAGGATTGCCACGCCCCCGTCGCCAATGGTGTGCGCTTCCAGCCGGTCGAAATGGAGAAGAGCTGCGGCATGTGCCACAGCCTCGCCTATGACCGGGTCGGCGATACGGTGCGCACGCTTCGCCATGGCGACGCGGCGGCGGCGATCGCCGACCTGCGCGCCTATTACCAGGGCCATGGCCGGCCGCGGCCGATCGAGATGGGCGGCGGGCGGCGGCGCCCC
Organism: Pseudomonadota bacterium; assembly: GCA_040388355.1. GTDB lineage: Bacteria > Pseudomonadota > Alphaproteobacteria > Sphingomonadales > Sphingomonadaceae > Sphingomonas. Next base: position 12,304 of record JAZKCD010000004.1, read on the forward strand.
GGCCTCTATGCGCAGAGCCAGGTCTACGGCGTCTATTTCGGATCGGCGGGACAGCAGGGCGCCGACAGCGCGATCCGCCGGCTCTTCTCGCAGAGCGGGGCGTGCGCCGAGTGCCACACCGTGGTGCCGCCCTCGGCGGGCGCCAGCTGGAGCGTGATGCCGGTGCACCAGCCCGAACGCTATATGCTGCATGGCTGGTTCGACCATGCTGCGCACAAGACCGAGACTTGCTCGACCTGCCACAAGGCCGGGACGAGCGGCAGCGCGGCGGACCTGCTTCTGCCCGGAATCGAGACATGCCGGACCTGCCATGGCGGCGAAGGCTCGAAGGCGAAGGTTCCTTCGGGGTGCGCCATGTGCCACAGTTACCATGCCGTCGAAGGCGCCCCGTGGCAGCCGCGGCGGCAGGTCATGCGTACGAGTGCCGCGGCGGGCGGCAGGCGCGAATAGGGGAGGCGACGTCATGCTGATCGCCCAGATCACCGATGTGCATGTCGGGTTCGAGCCGGACAATCCGGACGAGTATAACCAGAAGCGGCTGGCCAAGGTGCTCGAGCGCATCCTCGAGGGGCCGAACCGGCCCGACCTGATGCTGGTGACCGGCGATTTGACCGAGCGCGGCGATGCGGCGAGCTACAAGCGCTGCGAGGAACTGCTCGAGGCGTGCGGCGTGCCCTGGTATCCGATCGTCGGCAACCACGACCTGCGCACCAATTTCTCCCGGGCGTTTCCCGACGTGCCGACCCCGGGCGGGTTCGCGCAGTACACGGTCGAGCTCGACGGGCTGCGGCTGATCCTGCTCGATACGCTGGAGGAAGGGCGGCACGGCGGCGCCTTCTGCGAAGTGCGCGCGGCGTGGCTGAGCGCGCGGCTGGCCGAGAGCCCTGAGGTGCCGACGGTGATCGTGATGCACCATCCGCCGATCGATGTCGGGATCGACTGGATGCGCACGCACCGCGACGAGCCCTGGGTGGCGCGCTTCGCGGCGGCGATCGCGGGGCATGGACAGGTGAGGGCGATCTGGTGCGGGCATCTCCACCGTCCGATCGTGTCGCAGTGGAAGGGGACGACGGTGTCGATCTGTCCCGCCACCGCGCCGGGGGTGGCGCTGGACCTGCGGCCGATGGACCCGGATCACCCCGACTTGCGGCCGATGGTGGTCGCGGACATGCCGGGCTTCGCGCTGCACTGGTGGGACGGGGGCGAGCTGGTGACGATGTTCGACTTCGCCGAAGAGCCGGTGCCGCTGGCGAAGTTCGACGGCAAGATGCAGGAATTGGTGCGGCATTTGATGGACGAGCGGCCGGGGGGCGGGGAGCACTGAGCCTTTGCAAGGCTTTGTCTACATCATGGCGAGCGGGCGGAATGGGACGCTCTATACTGGTGCCACCAGCGATCTGCCGAAGCGGGCGTGGGAGCACCGCAACGGCGTCGTCGAGGGGTTCACCAGGAAATATCGGTGCAAGCTGCTCGTCTGGTATCAGGTGTGCGACAGCGTGGAGGCGGCGCGATTGCGCGAGCTTCAGATGAAGGAATGGCAGCGAGCCTGGAAGATACGCGAGATCGAGGGACTCAATCCCGATTGGGACGATCTGTTCGATAGCCTCTCACCGCTCTAACCCTTCTTTTCTCTTCTTCTTTCCCCGGCGAAGGCCGGGGCCCAGTATCGACGGACTGGAGGCGGCATCCCGCCATTTGAGCCAGCTCGCAACTGGGCCCCGGCCTTCGCCGGGGAAAGAAGGGGGTACTGACCCGGCCTAACGCAAAGGCCGCCAGGCGCGCATGTCGACCGTGTCGTTCACCTTGTACGGCAGGCCGAGGCGGTTGAGGAACAGGCGTTCCATTTCCGCGCGGGTGAAGGGGCGCGCGCCCAGGCGGCCGAACACCGCGGTCTGGCCGCCGGTTTCGTCGACTGCGCGGTCGCGATCGAGGCCCTTCGACAGCGCCAGCGCGGGCGAGGGCGTTCGCGCCCAGGCGATCAGCTCGGGCATCGGCGCGGGGGAGAAGCCGTAGAAATTGGGTTGGGTGGCGGGGGAGGTGAGCTGGATCACCTTGAGGCCGTTCCGGCCATCCGCGACATAGGCGAAGAAGCTGGCGTTGGTGGCGCCGACGATCACGTCCTGCGCGTCGTTGAGCAGGCCGCCGAAGCTCTCCTTGCGGTAGATCACGGGGCGCGTCGGGTTGGTGACGTTGGCGATCACCAGCCCCTCGGCGCCGCCGGCGATATAGGCATAGGTGCGCGCGATGTAGAGGCGGCGGGCGTCGGCGAGCGGGATGGTTCCCGAGGGGACCGCGACCGGATTGCGCAGGTTCGTCACGTCGAACAGCTTCACGCCCTCGGCATCGGTGACCCAGAGATAGCGGAACTGGATCGCGCTCGCCCGCGCGTCGCGGAGGGGGCGGACCGCCGAGAGCTTGGGGTTGAGCGGGTCGTGGAGGTCGACCACGACCAGCCCGGCAGCGGCGGTGATGTAGGCGACTTCGCCCGCCAGGATGATGTGGCGCGCGCCGTTCAGCACGCCGTCGGGGTTCCACGTCGCGGCGCGCTTGAGGAAATTGTTGCGCAGCTCGCCGTCCGCCAGCGTCTCGATATTGACGAGGATTAGGCCCTCCTCGGCATCGGTCACCGCGGCGTACGAATAGATCGGCAGGAACGGCTGCTCCTCGTTGGCGTCGCGCATCGCCTGGGTGTTGCGCAGCGGGTTGATCGGCTGGTTGGTGGGCAGCGCCATGCAAGTGGCGTTCTTCGACGCGACATGGGTGTCGTGGCCGAGCGGCGAATAGGGCGCGGAGACGATCGCGTCGGAGAAGCCCTTGTTGGCGACCGAGGCGACGTCATAGGCGCGGAAGCCGCCCTTGCCTTCGGCCACGTACATATATTCGCCGCGCAGCTGGAGGCAGCCGACCGCGCCGGCGGTGCCCTGCGTCACGTTGCGGAATTCCTCGGTCGGGTGAGTCTCGCTCGATCGGCCGCGGGTCCAGTTGCGCAGCTCGCGCTTGTTCCGCTCGACATGGAGCTTCCAGTAATCGGGATAGGCGTAGCGCTGGAGGTACGATCCGATCACAGCCTGGGGCTCTTCCCATTCGGTGACGCGAACCGCTTCGAACCCGCCCGCCAAGCCGGTCCAGGCGTTCATGCCGACGAGGTTCGAGGTGTTGGTGCCGAGCAGCAGCAATTGCGCCATGATCGCGTTGTTGTCGTCCTTCGCCGACAAATGGCAGTCGCTGCACGTCTTGGTCTCGGTGGTGCGCACGGTGTGGGGGAAGTGCGGGGCGAAGGCCTGGCTCGAGAAGCCGATCGAGCTGATCGGCGGCTGCTGGACGTAGATCCGCTCGCGGTTGGCGTTGGTCGAGGACAGGACCAGCGCCGAGGACGAGCGGACCGGGGCGATCGCGCTGCCCTTGCTGGTCATGTGGCGGCCGAGCTGGAACATGTCGTCGCGCGCGACCTGCGGGTTGTAGGTCGCGAAGTTGCGCGTTTCCTCTTCCTCGAAATGGTGGGTGCTGGTCTTGCGGTTGGCCTCGATCGGCAAGTGGCAGCCGCTGCAGCTGGTCGTCCAGCTCAAGTGGCAGGTGAAGCAGGCCATCTTGTCGTCGGTATGCGCGCGGTTCGACGCGGCGATGCCGGGGCCGAAGGCGAAGCTGCCGTCGTCGGCGCCCGACCGGCTCATCAGCTTGGCGCGCGCCGCCTTCTCGTTGAAATAGGGACTGGCCGGGTCGACCGAATTGCGGACGAGATGGACTTCCCAGCTGAGCGCCGGATCGACGATCGATCGCTGGACCAGCTTGCGCCGCCCGCCGCCGTCATCGATCCATTCGAAGCGGCGCTGGCCGTCGGGGTTGCGCAGCAGCTCGAGGTTCGAGCCCTGCGGACGCGCGGCGGGGCCCGAGGTGCGCAAGGTCGGATAGGCGTCGGCAGTGCCGTGGCAATCCTTGCAGCCGATCTCGACTGCGTTGGCGACTTCGCCGTAGATCAGGCCATTGCCATGGCTGTCCTGCGAGAAATGGCAGTCGGCGCATTGCATGCCCTTCTCGGCATGGATGTCCATCAGATGGACCGCCTTGCCGGGATTGGTGCCGGGGGGCACGAACTTGCCCTCGCCCGGCTTGCGCCATTTCTCGGGATCGTCGGGCGAGACGATATTGCCGGCCGCATCGAGCAGGTTGCCCTCGCGGTCGCGCTTGAAGACGCCGCGGAAGTTCCAGCCATGGCTGTGATAGTCGGCGAACTGGGTGTCCTTGAGGTCCTTGTTGAGGTCGTAGACGTTGCGCAGGAACTCGGGGTCGCCCCATTTGCCGCGCACCGCCGCCGCCTCGGGATTGCGCTCGAGGATGTCGTGCTGCTCCTTCGCGGTCGGGTATTTCTGCTTCTCCGGCCACATCGCGGGCGCGTCGGATTCATAGTCCCACATCGTGTAGCCGAGATAGGAGTTCAGGAAGATGTTGGGCTGGTGGAGGTGGCAGCTCATGCACTGGCTGGTCGGGATCGCGCGAGTGAAGGCGTGGCGGAGCGGATGGCCGCTCTCCTTCTGGCCGGGCTGGATCAGGCCGCCATGCGGGTCCGCAGTGGCGGTCTTGGCGGCGATGGTCGGGTCGACCGTCACGCTCTGCCCGTCGCGGCCGTCGGCGGCGTAGATCAGGCTGTGGCGCGGCTCGCGGTCGTTGGCGTAGATGACATGGCAGCCGGTGCAGCCCGAACCGCGATAGTCGCCGGGCTGGTCGTTGGTGCCCATGAACCACATCAGCGGATCGTTGAGGCGGGTCTTGTGGATGTTGAGGATCGGGATCGCGACGCGCAGCCCGGTGCCGGGGCCGCGATTGGATTGCTTGAGGTCGGGGCGGCCGGGCTCCTCGAGGCGCTGAATCTGGCCGGTCGGGTTGGGCAGGCCGACCTCGGCGAACTGGGTGCTGCCGTTGCGCCCGCCGCGCTCGAACACGCGGAACACGTCGCCGGGCGGGACGACCTGCCAGGTCGGGAGCGGATAGAGCGCCGCGAGCGCGCCGCGCTTCGCCTCGGCGGGGGTGACGGTGGCTGGGGGCGAACCCGCGGACTCGATCTTGGCGGGCTTGCCGTCGCGCGTATAAGCCTCGCCGAAGATGTAGCTTTTGTACGGGACGATGCCGTTGTTGTACGCCGCACCGCCCCACAGCATCACGCCCGAGGCCATCATCGATCGCTCGGCCGCCTCGATCACTTCGAGATGGCAGGCGCCGCAGCTTTCGCGGGCGATGCGATAGTCGCCGGGATTGACGAAGCGGATGAACTCGGGGGCCTCGCGGTTGAGCAGGCTGTAGCTGCGGCGCGGGTTGGCCGAGCTCGGATAGTTCCACGCCTTGGGGTAGCGCGGCAGGACATGCGCCTTCTCGCGCGCGGCGATATAGGCGGGGTCGGTGAAGCCGAGATCGGGGTTGCCGCGCACGTCCGCGTCGCCGCCATGGCAATCGGTGCAGCCGAGCCGGACCGCGGGCGAGGCGTGCATGGAGGGCTCGTCGGTGCGGGTGTGGCACGAGAAGCAGCCCGCCGATTTCTCGCTCACCTGCTCGGGGGTCTGGCTCATCGGCGCGGGCGGGGCGGCGATATAGACGCGCTCGACGGCGTGCTCCTCTTCGCTGGCCGCGAGAATGACGCCGGGCACGGCCAGAGCCGCCAGCGTCAGCGCGGCGAGGACGGCGCGAGGGAGCGCGCGGCGCATCAGTAGGTCAGGATCATGTTGGCGAGGACCGAGACATATTTCCGATCCTGCGCGCGATTGGCGAAAAGGTCACGAAAGCCGTCGCCGGGGACGAGCACCGCGGCGGAGAGGCGCATGACGATGTTCTGGTTGGCGCGCGGGCGCCAGATCGCGGCGGCGCTCAGGTCCCAGCCGATCTCGCGCGGGATGCTGCCTTCGTTGCGCAGCGTCTTGAGCACCGCGGTGTCGGCGAAGGCCAAGTGGTTGGCGTTGGCCGAGACGCGCACCGTGGGGGTGATGTCGAAATCCATGCCGACCCCGAGCAGGAAGGTGCCGGGATTGTTGAAGTTGGACTGGCCCTCCTCCTTCGACGAGCGCAGCGAATTGAGGATGCCGTTGCGCCCGCTGATCGCGACCGCGCGGCCGCCGCCGGCGAACGGGATCGACTGGCGGATCCAGTAGCTGGTGTCGGCGCCGGCGAAGATCGGGTTCTCGAAGATCGCGTCGAAGCCGGTTTCCTTGTCGTCGTTGGGGTTGCGGTCGCCCGAGGCGTAGAGCGCCGAGACGCGGAAGCGCATCCAGCTGCGGTCGTAGCTCAGCTCCGCCGCGCCGAAATACGCGCGGATATCGGCGGGACGGCTGGTGAAGAAGCTGTTCCGGTCCTGCCCCAGCGCGGCATAGGCCGATGCGGTGACGTTGACCGTGCCGAGCCGGCCGTCGGCATTATAGCCGAAATAGGCGACGTCATAATCGCGGCCGCGCAAGTCGCCGAGCAGCGCGGGGCGGACCGGGAAGCCGTTGTCGTCGATCTGGATGCCGTTGCCTTCGCGGTTGCGGTTGTAGACCGCGGTCACCTGGGACGTGAATCCGGGGAACAGGAAGTCCTGGCGATAGGCGTTGGCGACGAGGACGAAATCGTCGCGCGGGCGCGTGATGACGCTGTTGAGCCCCGAATTGGTGTCCTTCTCGAGCCGCCAGAACAGCGCCAAGTTGTACTGCAGCCGGTTGCCGTCGCGGTTGCCGAACAGGCGGATTCCGAGCTGGTTGTCGTTGAACAGGAAGCCACGGAAATCGCTCTGGAAGGGCTGGATGCCGACGCGGACCGAGTCGAAGTCGTAGCGGTCGGAGACGTTGCGGATGTGATAGTCGACGAACAGCTCCTGGACGCCGATGAAGCTGTCGGTGCGGTGGCTGGGCTTGCTCGGCGCGACGTTGAGGACGCGGCGCTCGGGGACGTTGACGTGGCTGATATTGAACGCGAGCGCGGCGCGATACTCGATCTCGGGGGGCTTGAACGCCGTCGATCCCTTGAACAGCGAGGCGCTGGCGATGAAGGTCTGGGAGTAGACCACGCTCGCTTGCCTGCCGAACACGTCGAGGCTCTGCGGCCGCTCGGTGGTCTGGACCCCGACCGGGATCGGGAAGGTGCGCGGCTCGATCACGGTGTCGCTGATCAGGGACCCTGCGAAGAACCAGTCGTCATGGTGGATCGGCAGCCACGGCACCTTGGCGCGGTTGATCGGGCGGTCGCCCTTGAGCGTGTTCTGGTGATACGGATCGAGCGCATTCTCGCGGACGATGCCGAGCGTCTCGATCAGCCGCCAGCGGTCGGGGATCGGGATCTGGTCGGCCGGGAAGGCCTCGGGCGGCGGCGCGCGCACCGCGCCGGGATTGAACTGGGTGACCGCTTCGGGGAGCGGCTGCTGGAAATCGGGGCGGCGGCGGCCGTCGATGGTTTCCGACGGGTCGGTCTGCTGGTCGCGCTTGTCCTGGGGGGCATCCTGCGGGGGCGGCGCATCCTGTATCTCCCTTTTTCCCCGGCGAAGGCCGGGGCCCAGTTGCGACGCATCCGCGACGGCGGGCCGCCGCCTCGGGTCCGCCGATACTGGGCCCCGGCCTTCGCCGGGGAAAGGAATAAGGGCTTGAGGCTGGGGTTGTACTCCCGCAATCATCAGCAAGGCGGAAGCGATCTCCACTACAGCCCCGCGCAGACATTCTGGGCGTTGGTGTCGAGGAACGGCGCGAACGGGCAGTTGACGTAGCGCAGCCGCACCGGGCTGCCGCCGATGGTGACGGTGATAGTGTCGGCGCGGATCGCGGCGGGCGCGTTGGCGATGCCGCCGATGCGGACGGCGGCGTTGTTGAGCCCGAGGAAGCTGACCATGTCGTCCTGGTCGATGCCGTCGCCCGACACCCCGATCGCGCCGACCAGCGTGCTGCCGCGATAGACCGGGACCGATCCGGGGAAGATCTGGATGCCGTTCTGGAGGCGGTTGCGGCCGGGCGTCGCGTCGGGGATCAGCGTGCAGCGCTGCGGCGTGTCGGTGAGGCTCGCGCCCGTCACGAAGGCGAGGTGCTGGCCGAGATTGGTCAGCACCAGCGCCGATTGCAGCCCGGTCGAGAAGGGATTGAACTGGGCGATCGGCCGCGACAGCGGGCCTTGCGGGCGGCCGACTTCGCCGTCGGGGAAATAGGGGCGCGACAGGTTGCCGTTTGCGCGATCGGTGAAGGCATGGGTGCCCGTGAGCGCGGCGGGATCATTGAGGAAGGTCCGCGTGGCGGGTACGAAGCTGCGCACATCGGCGCTCGGGTCGGCGGAGAGCTGGGCGCCGGCCTGCGGGTGCGAGAAGAAGGCGGCGGTGCGGGCCTTCTGCAGCGACACGTCGATCCCGAAGATCGGCGCGTCGGGCGAGCGGACCAGGCCGAGCGCGACGCCGTTGGTGTCGACCAGGCTGATGCTGACCTGCGCGCGGCTGTCGAGGGGTGCGCGGATCTGCGCCCGCGCGCGGGACATCACCGTGAAGGCTTCCTCGAGGATCGCGCGCGCCTCGGCGGCGGTGATGCCGCCATCGGTGCCGGCGATCACCGGGAAGCGATTGGCGCCCGATCCGTTGCTGAGGACGAACGCATCGCGGTTGGAGAATTCGCCCGCGGTCGAGGCGCGGACCCCGGAGGCTTCGGTGCCGTACACGGTGCCGGGCTGGATCGACGCCACGGCATAGCCGCGCACCGCGACGAGGCTGCCGAGCGCGGGGTCGGTCGCGGCATAGGTGGCGGTGCCGTTGCTGAGCAGCGCGGTGTAAGCGAAGTCCGAATAGCGCAGCGAGGTGCCGTCGACGAAGATGTGGTTGGCGCGGATCGCCTCGGGGGCCTCGAAGCCGAGCGTGCCCGCCAGCGCGATCGCTTCCTCGGGGTCGGCGTCGGTGTCGAGGACGTTCGGGTCGAAGCCGTACTGGCCGTCGGCCATGATGCCGATCCCGCCGACCACCACGCCGTTCTTGTAGAGCGGGAAGCCGCCCGGATCGGCGGCGAGCCCGAGCGGCGAGCGCTTGGGGCCGATCTGGGCGTCGGCGCCGAGCGAGCCGTAGCGCGCCGCCAGGTCCGAGCAGGGCAGCTGGCTGAACTGGACGCCGAACAGCGGGCCGCTCTCCAGCCCGGCGGTGGTCGGCGCGGGCGGGAAATGCGGCTGGACGATCATCGAGGCGGTGCGCGTCGAGAAGGCGTTGCCGCCGCTCGACAAATACGCCCCGGTAACCGCCTTGGCGATCGCGCCCGCCTCCGCCGGGACGGTGAGGTTCTGCGCGTCGATGTTGGCGCCGTTGGGGGCCGGGCTGGTGAGCGCGTTGGCGGCGGCGCCGGTCATGCGGAACACCGCGAGGACGTTGCCGACGCGGTCGGTCACCGCGATCACCGCGGGCAGGCCGCGCATCCGCGCTTCGCCGGCGGCATGGGCGACGATCGCCTGGACATCGGCGATGCTGAGCGATTCCGGACCCGGCACCGAATAGAGCTGGCCGCTCGGCGGCGGCGCGGGGGCGGGCGCCGGCGCGGGGGTCGGGGTGCTGGTGCCCCCGCCGCTGCATGCCTGGAGGATCAGCGCCGTCCCCGCCAGCAGGGCGGTGGCGCGCTTCATCTGAGCGCCCGGATGCTGCGCACCGCGCTGGCGAGCGAGGCGCGGAATTCGGCCGGGCGGTAGCCGTTCGGCTCCTTCACGGCATTGTAGGCGCGGTTGATGTCGGCGCGGATGCCCGCGGCGGCGCCGATGGTGACGCGGCCCTGCTTGACCATCGCGCTCAGCAGCGTGTCGATCGCCATCACCGACTGGACCGAGCCCTGATAGTCGGTGAAGCGCGGGGCGGAGGCGGGGCCGGCGATGCTGTCGACCATCTGGAAGGCGATCTCGCCGGTGCCGTTGAGGTTGGACAGCGCCGTTGCGAGCGCCTGCGCGGTGGCGGCGAGCTTGCGCGCGGCCCCTGCAGCGGCGGGGCGATCGGCGGCGAGCGCGCGGTGGAAGGCCTTGGCGTCGGCGTCGAGCCGCGCCGCCATGCCCGGCGCGGCAACGCGCGCGGCGGCCGACAGCAGGATCATGTTCTCGTCGTTGAACGGCGGCATGCCGAACGGGATCGGGCGGCCGGGATTGGTCTCGAAGGTGAGGCTGCGATCGGCCTGGTCATAGATGCGGCGGTGGCAGCTGTGGCAGTCGAAGAACGTGAATTCGGGGAAGGCGCCTTCGGTGCCGCGGTTGCTCGCATAGAGCGTCAGCGAGCGGTTGAGCGCAACTGCCTGGCCGACCGCCCACAGGCGGACGCCGTCGGTGCGGCCCTTGCGCTGGGCATAGTCGGCATCCTCGTCGTGATGCTGCTGGAGCGTCGAGAACAGGTCGAGCTCGAACGAGATGCGCGGGTGGCCCGCGGCCATCATCCGGTGCGAGACGAACTGGCCGGCATCGGCGCTGCCGAGATGGCAGTCGAGGCACACTCCGGCGCGCGCGATCGGGCGCTCGAGCGGAGTCATGCCGCGCATGACATTGTCGGCATGGGTGCCGCCGACCGCGTAATGGCTCGCGATCCAGCCCGAGGCGCCGCCGTGGCACGCTTCGCAGCTCACGCCGTCGCTGGTGAGGAAGCGGCGGCCCTTGTCGCCCTGAACCGGGGTGGCGTGGCAGCCGAGACAGGCAGGGGCGGCGGTGGGGTCGCCGAGGCCGAGCGTCGCGGTTATCTGGCGGGCGCGGCGGCTGGCGAGCGCGGCGAAGGCGCGGCTGTGCGCGCCGCCGGGGGTCGAGGGCTCCTGCCAGCGCGCGAGCTCGTCCTGGCGGACGATCGCGCCATCGGCTTCCATCCGGCCGTGGCAGGTCGATCCCGCGCAGCTCGCGACGCCTTCGAAGCCCGGCGGCGGGGGCGGCGCGGCGGTGGCGGCGCTGATCAGGATGGCGGTCGCGAAGGCAAGGAACAGCGCGGCGCACAACAGCAGCGCGCCGGTCCGTGATCCGGTGACCTTCACCCCCAGCCCCATCGTGCGTCCTGTCCCCTACGCTGCGCCGCGCAATCTGCCTGAATCTGCATAGAGGGAACAGACTTAACTTTGGTTTCACTGTGTCGGGCGGGGAATTGCGCTGGGGTTCCGCCCTCCTCCCCCTCTTGTTCTCCTGCGAAAGCAGGAGCCCAGGGCCAAGCAGGTCCGCCCTTGTGACCCTGGGCCCCTGCTTTCGCAGGGGAGCAGTTGGGTACCTGGCGGAATCTGGGCCTAGCTCCGCCGCCGGATCACCAAATTGCGGATCTCCGTCATGTCCTCCATCGCGAAGCGGATGCCTTCGCGGCCGAGGCCGGAGTCCTTCACCCCGCCATAGGGCATGTTGTCGACGCGGTAGCTGGGCACGTCGTTGACGATCACCCCGCCGACCTCGAGCCGGTCCCACGCGTCGAGCACCTGGAACAGGTCGCGGGTGAAGACCCCCGCCTGGAGGCCGAACTTGCTGTCGTTGACGATGTCGAGCGCCTCGTCGAACGTGCCGAACGGGATCAGGAAGGCGACGGGGCCGAACGCTTCCTCGACATTGAGCTTGGTCTCTCGGCCCACGCCTTCGAGCAGCGTCGCCTCGAGCATCGCGCCGTCGCGCTTGCCCCCGCACAGCAAAGTCGCGCCCGCCGCCACCGCTTCCTGGATCCAGCCGTCGAGGCGCTTGGCCTCGCCCTCGGAGATCATCGGGCCGATGAAGGTGTCGCGGTGCTTGGGGTCGCCGGCGACCAGCGTCCGGGTCTTCGCCACCAGCATCTCGCGGAACTGCACATAGCCCGCGCGGTGGATCAGGATGCGCTGGACGCCGATGCACGACTGGCCCGACTGGTAGAAGGCGCCGAAGATCACCCGCTCGAGCGCGTCCTTGAGATCGGCGTCATGGTCGACGATCACCGCGGCGTTGCCGCCCAGCTCGAGCACGACCTTCTTCTTGCCCGCCTTGGCCTTCAATTCCCAGCCGACCGCGGGGGAGCCGGTGAAGCTCAGCAGCTTGAGCCGTTCGTCCTCGGTGAACATGTCCGCGCCTTCGCGATGCGCGGGGAGGATCGAGAAGGCGCCCTTGGGCAGGTCGGTCTCGGCGAGCACCTCGCCCATGATGATCGCGCCCAAGGGCGTGCGGCTGGCGGGCTTCATCACGAACGGGCAGCCGACCGCGATCGCCGGGGCGATCTTGTGCGCGGCGAGGTTGAGCGGGAAGTTGAACGGCGAGATGAAGCTGCACGGGCCGATCGGCACGCGCTTCCACATCCCCTGATAGCCGCGCGCGCGGGGGGAGATGTCGAGCGGCTGGACCTCGCCGGTCATCCGCACCGATTCCTCGGCGGCGATGCGGAAGGTGTCGATCAGGCGGGTGACTTCGCCTTCCGAATCCTTGATCGGCTTGCCGGCCTCGACGCACAGCGCAAAAGCGAGTTCGTCGAACCGTTCCTTGAAGCGGTCGACGCAGTGCTGGAGCACCGCCTGGCGCTCATAGCTTGCTAGCCGGCTCATCGGCCCGGCTGCGCGGACCGCGCCGGCGATGCCCTCCTCGATGATCGCCGCGTCGGCCTGGGCGACGCGGAAGGCGACTTCGCCGGTGAACTTGTCGGTCACTTCGAGCGAGGTGTTGGGCTGCTGCGCCTCGTTGTTGAGGTAGAGCGGGTAGGTGTCCTTCAACTGCATGATCTCACCTTCTTCTGCTCCTCTCCCGCTTTCGCGGGAGAGGCTGGGTGAGGGTCTTCTTCTTCGGCCGGTCGAAGAAGAAGAAGAAGAAGAAGACCCTCACCCTCCCACCGCTTCGCGGCGGGCCCCTCCCTCTCCCGCGAAAGCGGGAGAGGTGTGATTCCGTGCGCTACAGCGCCGCCGACATTTCCTTGATCTCGTGGTTCAAAATCCGGTCGTTGTCCGAATAGTCGACCGGGCAATCGATGAGGTGCACCCCCGGTTCCGCCAGCGTCCGCCTAAGCAGCAGCGGCAAATGCGCGGCGCTTTCGACGCGGTGGCCGCGGGCGCCGTATGCCTCGGCGTACTTCACGAAATCGGGGTTGCCATAGGTCAGGCCCCAGTCCTTGAACCCCATGTTCGCCTGCTTCCAGCGGATCATGCCGTAGCTGTTGTCGTTGAGCACGAGCACGGTGAGGTTGAGCCCCAGCCGCACCGCGGTCTCCATCTCCTGGCTGTTCATCATGAACCCGCCGTCGCCGCAGATCGCCATCACCTTGCGGTCGGGATAGACCATCGCCGAGGCCATCGCCGAGGGCAGCCCCGCGCCCATCGTCGCCAGCGCATTGTCGAGCAGCACCGTGTTGGGCTCGCGCGCCGGATAGTTGCGGGCGAACCAGATCTTGTAGACGCCATTGTCGAGGCAGATGATCCCGTCGTTCGGCATCGCCTTGCGGACTTCGCGGACGAGGCAGGGCGGGTAGATCGGGAAACGCTCGTCGCATTCGAGCCTCGCGGTGTGCGCGACTTCGGCGGCGCGATAGGCGAGCATGTGATCGAAGTTCCACGCCGCGGGCGGCTGAATCGCTTCCTTGACTTGCCAGATCGCGTTGGCGATGTCGCCGATCAGCTCGATCTGCGGGAAATAGACCGGATCGACTTCGGCGGTGCGAGTCGAGATATGGATCACCTCCGTCCCGCCGGGCTTCATGAAGAAGGGCGGCTTCTCGATCACGTCGTGGCCGACATTGAGGATCAGGTCGGCATCGCCGATCGCGCGGTGGACGAAATCGCCCGCCGACAGCGCCGCGCAGCCGAGGAACTTCGGGTGGGTCTCGTCGATCACCCCCTTGCCGAGCTGGGTAGTGAGGAACGGGATGCCGGTCTTCTCGACGAATTCGCGCAGCATCTTGCCGGTGAGCTTGCGGTTGGCGCCCGCGCCGATGACGAGCACGGGGCATTTCGCCGCCTCGAGCTTGTCGACCGCGGCGCGGACCGCCTTGGGCTCGGCCGAGGGGCGGCGGGCGAGGCTGGGCTTGATCGGCCGGCTGTCGGTCTGCTCGTCGGCGACATCCTCGGGGAATTCGAGGTGGGTGGCGCCGGGCTTCTCCTCCTCGGCAAGGCGGATGGCCTCGCGGATGCGGCTGGGGATGTTGTCGGCGCTGGCGAGCTGGTGGGTGTACTTCGTGATCGGCCCCATCATCGCGACGACGTCGAGGATCTGGAAGCGGCCCTGCTTGGACTTCTTGATCGGCTTCTGGCCGGTAACCATCAGGATCGGCATGCCCCCGAGCTGCGCATAGGCGGCGGCAGTGACGAGGTTGGTAGCGCCCGGGCCGAGCGTCGCCATGCACACCCCCGCCTTGCCGGTGTGGCGGCCATAGGTCGCGGCCATGAAGCCCGCGCCCTGCTCGTGCCGGGTCAGGATCAGCCGGATCTTCTCGGATCGGCTGAGGCTGTCGAGCATGTCGAGATTTTCCTCGCCGGGGACGCCGAAGATATATTCGACGCCCTCTTCCTCGAGGCACTGGATGAACAGGTCCGAGGCCTTCATCGCACGTCTCCCAAAGGGACAGACTCAGATTTCGAGTGCGAAACAAACTAGGGTAATCTGCGCCGACAAGAAAGCTGCGACTCGCTAAAGATACGTCCGGGAGAGAGACGATGGCGCTGGGGGATCATGTCGACCTGCCGACCTTCATGGAAGGCGTGAAACGGCGCAATCCGGGCCAGCCCGAGTTCGTCCAGGCCGTCCAGGAAGTCGCCGAGGATATCTACGACTTCATCGCCGACAAGGAGGCGTACCACCACTACCAGATCCTCCGCCGGATCGCCGAGCCCGACCGGATCGTGTCGTTCCGCGTCTGCTGGGAGGACGACAGCCACAATATCCGCGTCCAGCGCGGCTGGCGGGTGCAGAACAACAATTCGATCGGGCCGTACAAGGGCGGCATCCGCTTCCACCCGAGCGTCACCGAGAGCGTGCTCAAGTTCCTCGCGTTCGAGCAGACTTTCAAGAACGCGCTGACCGGGCTGCCGATGGGCGGGGGCAAGGGCGGCGCGAACTTCAATCCCAAGGGCAAGAGCGACCACGAAGTGATGCGCTTCTGCCAGAGCTTCATGACCGAGCTCTACCGCCATGTCGGCGCGGACGTCGACGTGCCCGCGGGCGATATCGGCGTCGGCGCGCGCGAGATCGGCTACATGTTCGGCCAGTACAAGCGCATCACCAACAGCTTCGAAGGCGTGCTGACCGGCAAGGGGCTCGAATATGGCGGCTCGCTGATCCGCACCGAGGCGACCGGATACGGCGCGGTCTATTTCCTCCAGAACATGCTCAAGGCCAAGGGGCTGGACCTCGAGGGCAAGCGCGCGGTCATCTCGGGATCGGGCAATGTCGCGACCCACGCCGCGGAGAAGGTGGTGCAGCTGGGCGGCAAGGTGCTGACGCTGTCCGACAGCGAGGGGTTCATCCACGATCCCGACGGGATCACCCAGGAGAAGATCGACTGGGTGAAGGCGCACAAGACCAAAAGGCGCGGGCGGATCTCCGACTATGTGCAGGAATTCACCGGGGCGAAGTTCCACGCGAACCTGCCGCCCTGGGGCGTTCCGTGCGACGTCGCCTTGCCCTGCGCGACCCAGAACGAGCTGCTCGGCATGGATGCGCGGTCGCTGGTCAACAATGGCTGCATCGCAGTCGCCGAGGGCGCGAACATGCCGACCAACCTCGAGGGCGTGCACGTCTTCAAGGACGCCCGCATCCTGTTCGCGCCGGGCAAGGCGGCGAATGCCGGCGGAGTCGCGGTATCGGGGCTCGAGATGAGCCAGAACAGCGAGCGCCGCGCGTGGAAGGAAGCCGAGCTCCAGCAGATGCTGGTCGACATCATGGACGGCATCCACGCCCGCTGCCTGGAGTATGGCCGTGCACGCGACGGCCATGTCGACTACGTCAAGGGCGCCAACATCGCCGGCTTCAAGAAGGTCGCCGACGCGATGCTGGCGTTCGGAGTGGTCTGAACCCAACTACCCCCTTGTTCTCCTGCGAAAGCAGGAGCCCAGGGTCACAACGGACGGACCTGTTTGGCCCTGGGCCCCTGCTTTCGCAGGGGAACAAGAGGTAGTTGGCGCAGCGGGATAATCACCGACACCGACGAAGAGACGGCTAGATCCGCGGCGGCTGGGGCTGGCCGATGGCGGGATCGCCGGCAGCGCCGCCCGGCGGCGCGACCGGGTCGCCCTGGCCGCGCGGGGGCAGCTGGCGGACCGGCGTGTCGGGCGGGCGGGCGCCGGGGATGTCATCCTCGGGCAGCGAATAGGCCGGGCTGCTCAGCAGGTCGATCAGCCGCGCCGAACCCGCAGGCGTGAGGCGGAACGGGCCGATCGGCGCGGCGCCGGGGCGGGGGACGAACACCGCGAGCCCGGCCTCGTCGAGCGCGACGGTGGCGCCGCCCGCCATCACGTCGATCCCGCCGGGAACCTCGCCCGGTGCAGTGGCGCCGGGGCCGCGCAGCAGGATCAGCGACGCGGTCTCGCTATCGGCAGTGAAGGGCGGCAACCCCGGCTGCGACTTGGCGATCGCGACGGCGTCGGGCCCGACCACGCCGTCGACGATCGTGCCGCGGATGCCGATCGAGGCGACCGGCGTGCGGATGCTCGACTGGCCCGGCGCGTTGTGTGTCGGGCGGCCCGACATGAAGCGGAACGCCCCGCGCCCGACCGAGAGGCCGACCGCGCTCGACTGGCGGTTGGGGTCGTAGACGAAGCGGTCGACCTTGATCCGCGCGTTGGCGCCGACGGTGAAGGTGGTGCGGTCGAGCAGCACGACCTGGAGGCGGCTGGCCTTGCCGGTGACGATGTCGTTGCCGAGCGACACCCGCTCGCGCACCACTGCCTTGTGCAGCGTGCGGTTGGCCTGGGTGGTCATGCGGACGTCGTTGACCACCGCCGAATTGACGCCGACGGTCTGCGCTGCGGCCGGCGTGGCGGCGAGCGCCGCGCCCGCCAGCAGCAGGAAGCGAAGGGTGCGATCAACCATGGGTCCGCTCCTCAATTGCCGAAGTTCCAGACGAGCCGCAGCTCGCCGCCGACATTCTCGTAATCCTTGAAGCCGCTGGCGCTGTTGTAGACGCGCCACGAATAGCTGCCCGCGGCCTCGAGCGCGAGTCCGTCGCGGCCGAGCGGCACGCCGAGCGCGGCGCGGCTGAACCAGCGAGTCTCGCTGACGGGCACGAAGCCCGGCGCATCGACATAGTCGACATAGCGCACGATCGCCGCGAGCGAGGCGTAGGTGCCGCTGGGGCTCAGCGTTTCGCGGAGGCCCGCATAGCCGCGCACTCCCGAATAGCCGGTGCGCGCGGTGTCCGCGTCCTTGCGCTCATAGGCGGCGCCCAGCCAGAAGCCGGTGGTGCCGCTGCCGCCCTGATAGCCGAGCCCGGCATCGTAATGCAGCCCGTCGCGCGAGAAGAGCGCGGTCGACGCATTGTAGTTCTGCTGGACGACTTCGCCGCGCAGCGTCAGGCGGCCGTCGCCCATCAGCACCGCGAGCTGCGCCTCGCCGCCCAGCTCGGTGACGAACGGGTCGCTATCGATGCGGGTGTGGCGGACGATCCCGCCCAGCGAGAGCTCGAGCCCGCCGCCCCGCCGCCCGAAGCCGAGCGTCAGGTCGCCGACCTGGTAATCGGCGGAGGGACCCGAGATCGTGTTGCGCGTGAGCACTCCGGCGCTGCCATAGACGAACGCGCCGCCGGTCGGCGCGCGGCCGCTGAGGCGGGCCGAGCCGGTGAAGGACAGCCCGTCGTCGCGCGGCAGCGCGCCGGGCAGGTCGAGCTGGACGAGCAGCGAGCCGGCAAGGTCGCTGTCATAGGCGATGCCCGCCGAGATCTCGCCGTGGAGGCCGCCGCTGCGCCCGGCCGCGGGGCGCTCGACGTCGCCGCAGGCCGCGCGGGTCTCGTCCCAGGCGGCGTCGGTGACCGCGCGGCCATCGACCCGGGCAAGCTCGGCGCGCGCGGTCTGGGCGTCGCCGAGGCGGCAGAGGATGGCGGCGTAATAGAGCCGCACCGGCGCGGTGGCGGGACCCGCATTGGCAAGCAGCGCGCGCTCGAGCGTGGCGGCGGCGCCCATCAGGTCGCCGTCCGCCGCCTGGCTGCGGGCAAGCGCGAGCGCGGCTTCGGGGGTGGACGAGCCGTCGATCAGCGCATCGATCTCGGCCTCGGACACGTCCTGCGCGAGCGCGGGCGCGGCAAGCCCCATCGCCGACGCCAGCGCGGCGAGCCGCAATGCCTTCAACCCGAATTGCATGCCGTTTCCCCGCCTCGCCGCGATATCTGACATGATACGCAGGTATCGCCCGCCGTACCAGCCGGGGAACTGTCTCTTATTGGTCCGCGAGCTGCCCCCAGGAGAGATCGAAGCGCGCGAGATATTTGCGCAGGCGGTCGGCGTCGTTCGACGACGTGCGGCGCGCGCGCGAGGCGGCGAACAGGCTGCGGCCGGCTTCGGAAAGCGAGCGGCTGGCGCGGCAGGTGGCCACCACATGCGCGAGCTGGACGCGGTCGAACGGGTCGAGCGCGGCGATCTGATCGGGCGAGAGCACCGCGTCGAGATCGTCGGACGTGGTCTCCGTCGACCACAGCCGCTGGAGGCGCCCGATCTCGCGCTCGACGCAGTCGGCGTCGATCCGGCCCTTGGGCGAGAAGGTCGCCATCCGCGTGATGCTCGCGGCTAGGTCGCGGAAATTGCCGGGCCAGCGCGCGTCTGGCCCGGTCGCGAAGGCGAGGTAGCGGTCGCGCGCTTCCTTGTTGAACGTGACGCGGTCGCCTTCGCGCTCGGCGAAGCGGTCGAGCTCGTAATCGAGATTGGGGGCGATATCCTCGCGGCGCTCGGCGAGACCGGGCAGCGCAAAGGTCCACAGGTTGAGCCGCGCGAACAGATCGTCGCGGAAGCGGCCTTCGTGGACGGCGCGCGCGAGGTCGCGGTTGGTGCCGGCGATCAGCTGGAAGTCGCTCGCCGATTCCTTGTCGGCGCCGACGGGGAGGAAGCGCTTCTCCTCGATCGCGCGCAGGATCATCGCCTGCTCGTCGAGCCCGAGCTCGCCGATCTCGTCGAGGAACAGCATCCCCGTGTCGGCGGTGCGCAGCAGCCCCGGCCGGTCGGCGGCGGCGCCGGTGAAGGCGCCGCGCTTGTGCCCGAACAGCGCCGACATCGCCGAATCGCCCTTCAGGGTCGCGCAATTCACTTCGACGAACGGGCCCTTCACCTGGTGCTTGAGGCGCTTGAGCTCGTAGATGCGGCGCGCGAGCTGGCTCTTGCCCGCGCCGGTCGGGCCCATCAGCAGCACCGGCGCCTTGGATCGGACCGCGACTTGCTCGATCTCGTCGATCAGGTGGTTGAACGCCGCGTTGCGGGTGTCGATGCCGGACTTCAGGAACGAGGTGCTCTCGGCGCTCGCGGCGGCGAAGCGGGTGGCGATGCTGTCGTAGCGCGAAAGATCGAGGTCGATCGTCGTCCAGCGCCCCGGCGCGCCGCCGTCGACCAGCTTGGCGGGCGAGGTCTGGAGCAGCTTGCCCGGCAGGTAATTGGCCTCGGTCAGCAGGAACAGGCAGATCTGGACGACGTGCGTGCCCGTCGTGATGTGGATCAGATAGTCCTCGGCCTCGGGGTCGAACGGATAGGCGAGCGCGAAGTCGAGCAGCTTGCCATAGACTTCCTCGAAGTCCCATGGATCGTTGAAGCCGAGCACGCGGCGGTCGACCGTGGTTTCCGGGGAGACGTCGGCGATGTCGCGCGCGACATAGTCGGCAAGCGCGGTGTGCGTGGCGCCGTGGAGCAGCACGAAGCGGTCGACGCGCAAATCCTCGTGCATCGCCAGCGCGACCGAGGGGCGCCACTTGTTCCAGCGCGACGGCCCGAACTTGCTGGCGTCGAGCGTCGAGCCGAGAAAGCCGATGACGGTGAGCGGCTTCACCACAGCCCCTCGCGCTCGCCCTGCGCGCGCATCTCGGCCAGTGCCCTGACCACCGGCTCGCGCGCCGAGGCAGCCTTCATCCAGCGCGGCAGCCGCGCCATCATCGTCAGTCCCGCGACCGGCCCGCGCTCGCGCAACGTCGCGCCGAGCCAAGCTTCGAGGTCGGTCAGATGCTCGAGATTATGGACCGACAGCGTGTGGCGGCCGATCGACCGGGTCAGATAGGGCGGCAGCGACATCGGCCAGCCGGTGCGCGCCGTCCGTGCCAGCGGGGGTGTCGGCAGAAAGGCGGGATAGAGGCCGAGCTTGCCGCACATCGGGCAGCGCACTTCGGCCATCTGGGACGTACCCTCCGCGCGGCGGCGGGCAGGCTTGCCGTAGCGCGGGATGCGCGCCTTGCAGAAGCGGCATTCGGGGTTGGTCCGCTCGAGGCGGAGCTTGCTGTGCCGTGGCGGGTGGTCGGCCTTCTCGCCATGCGTGTAGCCGCAGCGGATGCAGACGACGCGCCTGCCGGTGTCGCGCGCGGGGCCGGCGCAGCGCGGACACGTCACCCACATCGCCAGGCCCAGGCCGGGACGATACTGGTAGAGCCGCGTGCCGGGGTCGGAGGCGCGTGTCGTCATTGTTATCCCATAGGATAATAATGGATATAATTCTATCAGAAACTCCACCTCGTGAAATCGGGCGCTCGATGTTGCGGCCCGGCAGGTCTTGAGAAAAGATATGTAATATTAGAGGCTTACCGCATCTTGGCCTCGGGCGCCGAAAACTGGCACGCCGCCTGCAATACATTCCGCATCTGGCACAATCGGCCAGGTGGCGGAGCGAGGGGCGGCTGGAATAGGCCAGCCGCCCCGAGGACCGGACAGACAATGCGGTTGCATATCGGTGAGCGCGTGGGCGCGGCCTGGTCTCCAAAACCACCGGCGCCAGCTGGTTCGACTCCAGCCATCGGTGCCACCACGAAAAGGAAGGAAACGGGATCATGGCGAACAAGGGACTTTTCGCTTCGGCGATCGCGAAGCTCCTGCCGGCGGCGGATACGCTGAACCGGGAGGCCGCACCGGCCTATGCCTATGGCCCCGAGGCGAAGCTCGCCCAGCTCGCCGCGACCGGCACGCTTTCGGACAGCTTCTACGCCACCGCCGGGGATCATCTCGGCGAGGCGCTGGCGGCGATCCAGGCGGTCGACCCCTATTTCGCGGCGCAGGCCGCCGTGTACGCCCGCAAGTCGGGAGCGATGAAGGACATGCCGGCGCTGATCGCTGCCCATCTGACCGTCGCCGACTCCGATCTGGCGGTGCGCGTCTTCGGCCGCGTGATCGACAACGGTCGGATGCTGCGCACCTTCGTGCAGATCATGCGCTCGGGCCAGGTCGGCCGCACCTCGCTCGGCACGCGTCCGAAGCGGCTGGTCCAGCAATGGCTGGAGCAGGCGTCGATGCGCACCCTGATGCAGGCCGCGACCGGCAACGATCCGAGCCTCGCCGATATCGTCCGCATGGTTCACCCCAGGCCGGCCGATGCGGAGCGGCGCGCTTTCTACGGCTGGCTGATCGGCAAGCCGTACGATGTCGACGCCCTGCCCGCGGAGATCGCGGCGTTCGAGGCGTGGAAGCGCGATACCGCGTTGCCGCTGCCGCAGGTGCCGTTCGAGTGGCTCACTGCGTTTCCGCTTTCGGCGGCGCAATGGGGCGAGCTCGCCACCCGCATGGGCTGGCAGGCGCTGCGGATGAACCTCAACACGCTGGCGCGCAATGGCGCGTTCGGCGTGGCGGGTGTCACCGAGGCGGTTTCCGCCCGGCTGGCCGACGCGCAAGCGATCGCGAAGGCGCGGGTCCTGCCCTACCAGTTGATGGTGGCGCTGGGCTCGGCCGGGGAGGGCGTGCCGCTCAAGGTCCAGGCGGCGCTGGAGGATGCGCTCGAGGCGAGCCTCGCGAGCGTCCCCGCAGTGCCGGGCCGCGTGGTCGTCTGCCCCGACGTGTCGGGGTCGATGGGTTCGCCGGTGACGGGCTTCCGCAAGGGCGCCTCGTCGAAGGTGCGCTGCATCGATGTCGCGGCGCTGGTCGCGGCGGCGATGCTGCGGACCAACCGCGATGCCCGGGTGCTGCCGTTCGAGTGCGATGTGGTCAAGCTCAGGCTCGACTCGCACGCTCGCCTCGCCGTCAACGCGGCGAAGCTGGCTTCGGTCGGCGGGGGCGGGACCAACGTCTCGGCGCCGCTGGCCCTGCTCAACCGTGAGCGGGCGCCGGTGGATCTGGTCGTGATCGTCTCGGACAACGAGTCGTGGATCGATGCGAAGCGCTACGGCGCGACTCAGACGATGCGCGAATGGGATGTGCTCAAGCGGCGCAACCCGCAGGCCAGGCTGGTTTGCGTGGACATCCAGCCGCATGGGACCACCCAGGCGGCGGGGCGTCCCGAGATCCTCAATGTCGGGGGCTTCTCCGACGCGGTGTTCGACACCATCGCACGCTTCGCCGCCGGCGAGACGCGTGACTGGGTGAGCATCGTCAAGCAAGTGGAGGTATGAGAAAAAGGGCCGTGGCGAATGCCGACGGGACTACATCCAGGGACCGAAGCTGCGGGCGTGCCCCGCGTCGGTGACTGTCTCGTCAATCCCTCGTCGCCACGGCCCGACCCTTTCAACGCACGGCGAATGCCGGCTGGACTACATCGACTTGTAATCGCCAGGTCGCGGGTTCGAATCCCGCCGGGTCTCCGGATCCGTAGCTCAGTTGGTAGAGCGGGAGCCGTCCAGCCAATCCTCGTCGCCGTGACTCACAACAAACAAGCTGGCGAATGCCGGCGGGACTACATCTGGTTGTGGCCGAAAGGCCTGGCGGTTCGAATCCGCGTGTCTCGCCAAACCTCGTCGCCGGCGCCATGAAGTCTCAAGGGAGGTCATCATGACCACGACGTTCGAAACCCGGCATGTCGAAGGCGGCGTGCCGATCAAGATGTGGACCCGCGGGGTTCCCGTGGACGACAAGGCGCGCGACCAGCTGTCGCGCGCGGCGCAGATGCCGTTCATCTTCAAGCATGTCGCGGCGATGCCCGATGTCCATGTCGGCATCGGCGCGACCGTGGGCTCGGTGATCCCGACCAAGGGCGCGGTGATCCCCGCGGCGGTGGGCGTCGATATCGGCTGCGGGATGATGGCGGCGCGCACTACGCTGATGGCGCACGACTTGCCGGACAACCTCGAGGCGATCCGTGCCGCGATCGAGCGGGCGGTGCCGCACGGGCGCTCGACCGGGCGGGGCCAGCGCGGCGACAAGGGCGCGTGGGGCGATCCCCCGGCGCCGATCGTCGAGGCCTGGGCGGTGCTCGCGGCGCGCTTCCGGCGCATCGTCGACAAATATCCGAAGCTCGAAAAGACCAACAACCTCGTCCATCTCGGCACGCTCGGCACCGGCAACCACTTCATCGAGCTGTGCCTCGACGAAGAGGCGCGGGTGTGGGTGATGCTCCATTCGGGGTCGCGCGGCGTGGGCAATGCGATCGGCAGCTACTTCATCGAGCTGGCGAAGCAGGACATGCGCAAGTGGTTCATCAACCTGCCCGACGAGAACCTCGCCTATTTCCCGGAAGGGACCGAGCATTTCGACGATTATGTCGAAGCGGTCGGCTGGGCGCAGGATTTTGCGGCGCTCAATCGGCGGATGATGATGACCAACGTCATCGCCGCGCTCAGGGGCCAGATCGCCAAGCCCTTCGAGGCCGAAGCCGAAGCAGTGAACTGCCATCACAATTATGTGACGCGCGAGAACCATTTCGGCGAGAATATACTCGTGACCCGCAAGGGCGCGGTGCGCGCGGCGAAGGGGGTGATGGGGATCATCCCGGGCTCGATGGGCGCCAAGTCGTTCATCGTGCGGGGCCTGGGCAATGCCGAGAGCTTCGACAGCTGCAGCCACGGGGCCGGGCGCGTGATGTCGCGCACCCAGGCCAAGAAGGAAGTGACGCTGGCGGAGCACATCGCCGACACCGAAGGCGTCGAGTGCCGCAAGGACGAAGGCGTGATCGACGAGACTCCGCGTGCCTACAAGCCGATCGAAGCAGTGATGGCGGCGCAGGCGGACCTGGTCGAGATCGTCCACACCCTCAAGCAGGTGGTGTGCGTGAAGGGCTAGGGGTGGAGCACTGCCTTGGCCCCTCCCCTTCAGGGGAGGGGTTGGGGTGGGGCCTATCCTCTGGGCGATGGTCTCGGTGAGACTGACAGGCCCCACCCCCAACCCCTCCCCTGAAGGGGAAGGGCTTAAGAAGCGGATGCGCAGTAGAAAGACCGAGACCATGACCCCCGACCTGAACCACAGCATCGCCCCCGCCGTCCGCCGCGAGATCGAGACCCGCCTCGACACGATCGAGCGCGACGAGGGCGTGCGCCTGCTGATGGCGATCGAATCGGGCTCGCGCGCCTGGGGGTTTCCGTCGCCCGACAGCGACTACGACATCCGCTTCCTCTATGTCCGGCCGCGCGACTGGTATCTGGCGCTTCGACCGGGCCGCGACGTGATCGAATATCCGATCGTCGACGAGATCGACCTCAATGGCTGGGACATCCGCAAGGCGCTCGGGCTGCTGCTCAAGTCGAACGCGGTGGTCAGCGAGTGGATCGAATCGCCGATCCGCTACCGCGCCGACGATCCCTTCATCGCGAAGCTCGCCGCGCTGGCCGACGATCTGCTCAACCCGCGCGCGCTCGCCTATCATTATTCGAAGGCGGGGCGGACCGCCGCCGACCGCTGGCTCGACGGCGGCGACGACGTGCCGGTGAAGAAATATTTCTACGCGCTGCGCCCCGCGCTGGCGATCCGCGCGATCCGGCTGAACCCCGCGCAGCGCCCGCCGATGAACCTCCAGGCGCTGGTCGCGGCGAGCGGGCTGCCGGCGGCTTTGGTCGAGCAGATCGACAGCCTGGTCGCAGCCAAGGCGCGGACCAACGAGCGCGGCAACGGCACTCGGCTGCCCGAGATCGACGCGCTGATCCGCGACGAGCTCGGCCGCGCCGGCGACCTGCCGGTGCGCAAGCTGCGCGACCGCTTCGTCGATCGCGCCACTGAACTCTTTGTGGAACTGGTTACCCCATGATCATCATCGACGGATCCGAAGGCGAAGGCGGCGGGCAGGTGCTGCGCAATGCGTGCGCGCTGTCGCTCGTCACCGGCCAGCCCTTCCGGATCACCAGCATCCGCGGCCGCCGCGAGAAGCCGGGGCTGATGCGCCAGCATCTGACCGCGATCGAAGCGGCGTGCGCGCTCGGCCAGGCCGAATGCGACGGGCTGACGATCGGCGCGTCGGAAATCACTTTCCGCCCGGGCAAGGTCGTGCCCGGCGAGTATCGCTTCGCGATCGGCACCGCGGGCAGCACCGGGCTCGTGCTCCAGACCGTGCTGATTCCGCTGCTGCTGGCCGACAGCCCGTCGCGCCTCGTCATCGAGGGCGGGACTCACAACATGATGGCGCCGCCGTTCGACTTCATCGAGCGCGCCTTCCTGCCGATCGTCAACCGGATGGGGCCGAAGGTCGCGGCGCGGCTGGTGCGGCACGGCTTCTTCCCGCGCGGCGGCGGGCGCATCGAGATCGACATCGTCCCGGCGCCGCTCGCGGCAATCGAGTGCGTCGATCGCGGCGCGCTGCTGCACCGCACGGCGACCGCGGTGTTCGCGGCCTTGCCCTTCGACGTGGTCGAGCGCGAGATCGCGACCGCGCGCAAGCTGCTGCCCGATTGGCCCGAGGACGGCTTCTCGGTGCGCCAGCTTCCCGAGGAGCAGGGCCCGGGCAACATCCTGATGCTCGAGGCGGGGTTCGAGCATGTCACCGAGATATTCTGCGGCTTCGGCAAGCTCGGCGTCTCGGCCGAGCAGGTCGCGAAGGGCGCGGCGGCGCGGATGGCGGGCTATCTCGAATCGGACGCGTTCGCGGGGCCCTATCTCGCCGACCAGCTGCTGCTG
Organism: Pseudomonadota bacterium; assembly: GCA_040388355.1. Lineage (GTDB taxonomy): Bacteria > Pseudomonadota > Alphaproteobacteria > Sphingomonadales > Sphingomonadaceae > Sphingomonas. The sequence goes on from JAZKCD010000004.1 coordinate 38,115, forward strand.
CCGTTCGCGCTGGCGGGCGGGGGCAGCTTCACCACGGTCAAGCCGAGCCAGCACTCGCTGACCGCAGCCGACGTGATCGAGCGCTTCCTCGGGCGCCGCTGCGGCTTCGTGCAGCAGCCCTCGGGGAGTCATGCGATGACGATTTGCTAAGGGCGAACGCGGTCGCCTTTTCTTAGCCCTCTCCCGCTTTCGCGGGAGAGGGTTGGGTGAGGGTCTTCTTCTTCCTGCTTCTTTGAACGCCCGAAGAAGAAGACCCTCACCCTCCCACCGCTTCGCGGCGGGCCCCTCCCTCTCCCGCGAAAGCGGGAGAGGTGTAAGTCATTCGCCCCCGCTACTTCCCCGCCGCGCAGCTGTAGACCAGCTTCTCGTTATACACCGGCGGCAGCGCCGCGCGGATCTCCTGCTGGCGGGTGGCGAGGTTGCCGCGCGCCGCCTGGTCGGACGAGCAGGCCTTGAGCGTGACCTGGGTGCGCAGCGCCCGCGCCCGCGTCATCTGCTCGGCCGACAGCAGATAGCGGGTGTTGGTGTAGGTATGCCGCGCCGGATCGTAGTCGAGCACCGACACGGTCTGCTCCTGCTCGGGGACGAGGATGCGCAGCCAGTGCTTGCCGTCCTCGGCATATTGGGTGCGGCTGTTAATGCAGCCGTCGGCGCCGATGTCGAGATTGACCGTGTCGACGGTCGACACCGTCACCCGGCTGCGCTTCTCGTCGAGCGTGCACACCATCTTGCCGAGCGCCGCGACTTCGGGAAGCGCGGCTTCGTCGGCCGCCTCGACCGGCACCACTTTCGACTCGTCGAAATGCGGCCGGCTGAAGAACAGGGCGACCGCGCCGACGAACAGCACGACGCCGCCCACCGCGACCCAGATGCCTTCCTTCTGGCGCCCGCGCGAGACCAGCAGCCCCGCGCCGCCGAGGCACAGCCCGCCGAGCACCAGCAGCACCGCGGCGCCCGCCATGTAATTCTCGCGCGCCGATTCATTGTTGGCGCGCGCCTGGTTGAGCGCGTCCTGGCGCTCGGCGGCGGTGCGGACGGCGTCCTGCCGCGCCTGCTCCTCGCCGGCGACGCGCGCCTGCTCGTCGGCGCTGCGGTCCTGCGCCATCCGCTCCTCGACGCTGGTGCACGGCACCGCGACCGACTGGAAGGGCTGCTTGGCGGCCTGAAGGAAGGCGGCGAGCTCGCTGCCGGCGACGGCGAAGGCGAAGTTCGAATCGCCTGCCTCGCTATTGGTGATCGCGGCATTGACGCCGAGCACGCGGCCGCAGCGGTCGAGCAGGGGGCCACCCGAATTGCCGCGGGCGATGTTGGCGGTGTGGAGCAGCATCGACGTGCCGCGCAGGCTCCGCAGCCCCGCAAAGCCGCCCTGCGAGCGGACCGGCGATTGCGGGTTGATGAAGTCCTTTGCGCTTTGCGCGGTGGCGACGTCGACATTGCCGGGATAGCCGAGCGCGGTCAGCGATTCGCCTTCCTGCGCATTGCCCTTGTAGAGCGTCAGCGGCGGCAGGCGGGTGCCGGTGAACTCGATCAGCGCGAGGTCGCGGTCGGCATCATAGGCGATCACGCGGCCCTGGTACGACTTGCTGCCCTCCGACGGCACCACCCCGATCACGACATTGTCGGGATAGCGCTGGGCGAGCTCGACGACATGCGCGTTGGTGACGACGCGGTTGGGCGCGACCGCGAAGCCGCTGCCATGGCCGAAGCCGACCACTTCGTCGCCGACCACCGCGATGGTGACGATCCGCACGACGCCGCGGCCCGAGGCCGAGATGTCGTCGGCACGCGCGGGGCCGGCGGCCAGCAGCGGCGCCAGCGTCAGCATCACCAGGACAAACAACCGCCGCAACATGCCGAGCCTCACGCAGAACAACGTTCGGGCTTTCGGCGAAAATCGCGGCGGGTTCAAGGTGTGTGCGGCGATCAGCTGCCCTCGGGCTTGGCCGCGTCCTCACTCTGTTTCTCGAGATCGCGCAGCGCCGTGTCGGCATGGCCGGCGTCGATCTCCGCGATCAGCTTCGCCGCGACCGCGGCGATCCCGCCGCGATGCGGGTCCCAGGCGAGCGTGGTGAGCAGGGCGCGCGCCTTGGCGGCGTTGCCGTCCTGGAGATAGGATCGCGCCGCGGCGAACCTGAGGCCGGGATCCTGGGGCGCCAGCTGGAAGGCGTAGTACAGGCCGTCGCGGGCGAGTTTGGGCGGCGTGACTCCGGCACGCTCATAGGCCTGGAAATAATACCAGAGCGGCTCGGGATTCTCGGGATCGATGCGATTGGCCGTGGCGATCAGCTTGCGGATCGCGGTCCAGGTCGGGGCGCTGCGGTCGCCGGCCTTTTCGGCGATCCCCGCCTTTGCCCAGGCCTTGTAGAGCAGCGCATCGACCGAGCGGGGCTCGGCCGCCAGGATGCGGTCCGCCGCCGCCTCGGCGCCTGCAAAATCGCGGGCGTCGTAGGCGGCTTCGGTGAGGACGCGTTGCGCGGCGGGGTCGTTGGGGTAGGGCGCACAGGCCTTTCGCGCCGCGGCATAGACGTCGGGGGCGATCTTCTGGTTGACGCCGCTCTTCGATCGGATGCGCACCGCCATCGTATCGGCCTCGGCCGGACGCAGCTTGCGCACCGAGATCTCGCCGATCGCCAGCACGCGTGGGTCGATGCGCCGCGCGCTCAGCCGCCCGAGCAGATAGCGATCGAGCTCCTTGTCGAGCGTGCGCAGGTCGCCGAACACCTTGGCTGCGTCGAGCGGCGGCGTGCCGGCATTGAGCGCATTCAGATAGGCGCCGAGCTGGCCTTCGCGCTTGCCGCCGAGAAACAGGTAATGCGTGAGCAGCCAGCCGCGGCCGTAAAGCCCTTCGCGCTGCTCGTCATTGAGCTTGAGCGCGTCCGAGTTGAGCAGCTTGTTCATCGGCAGCAGATTGCCGTGGCCGAGCAGGCCCTGCGCTCGATAGAGCGGCGGGCGGCCGAAAAAGAAGGCGCCATCGGCTTCGAACGACGATGCGGCGAAGAACTCGGCATAGCCTTCGACGAACCAGCCCGGATAGGCGGCCTCTTCGCTGAGGCTCAGCAGGAAGTGATGCGTATATTCGTGGAGCAGGATCGCCTGCGGGCTGAGATCGTGCTCGCTGCCGTCGCCCGACCGGCGCGGAACGAACGCCACCGAACCGCCGGCGCGCCCCGCATAGAAGCCGGCCACGAACCGGTCGTTCGCGAGCCGGGAGATGGTGCCGGTGCCGCCCACCACGAACACGGTGACGCGATTGGCGTCGCCGATCGGCGCATCGGGGAGGTTGCGCAGGAAGCGAAGCGCCTTGTCGAATCGCACGAGCTGAGTGGCGAAGACCTTCAGCCGTTCGGGCTTTTCGTCCGAATAGACGATGAAATGGGGGGTGCTCGCTTCGTGCCATTCGGCGTGGGCGACGCCTGGCGCCGCCAACAACAGCAGCAATCCCAATAATTTGCGAATCATGCGAAGCCCCCTCGGCGCGAGGCTATCGGATTCGTTCAGCCGCGGGAACCGCCTTGCAGGCCGGCCGCCTAGACGAAGCTGTACGGATCGACATCGACTGCGACCCGTACCTTTGCAGGCCACTCCAGCGCGCCCAGCCAGTCGCGGATCATGTCCTGCACGTCGAACGCGCGCCGCGCGTGGATCAGCAGGCGGAAGCGGTGGCGGCCGCGGAGCATCGCCAGCGGCGCGGGGGCGGGCCCATAGACCAAAGTCTCGGGCAGCCGCGGCGCCGAGCGCCCGATCAGCCGCGCGGTCTCCTCCGCCGCGCCCTTGTCCTCCGACGAGACGATGATCGCGGCGTAGCGCCCGAACGGCGGCGCCCCGGCCTCGCGGCGCGACTCGGTCTCGGCGGCGTAGAAGGCGTCGCTGTCGCCCGACACCAAAGCCTGCATCACCCGCGCATCGGGGCTGTGGGTCTGGATATAGACCGTCCCCGGCTTCTCGCCCCGCCCGGCGCGGCCAGAGACTTGCATGATCTGGTGGAAGGTCCGCTCGGACGCGCGCAAGTCGCCGCCGTCGAGCCCGAGATCGGCGTCGACCACCCCGACCAAAGTCAGGTTGGGGAAATGATAGCCCTTGGTCACCAATTGCGTGCCGACGACGATGTCGATCTCGCCATGCTCCATCCGGTGGACGAACTCGGCGGCCTTGGCGGGGGACCACAGCGTGTCCGAGGTGACGATCGCAGTGCGCGCGTTGGGGAACAGCGCCGCGACTTCGTCGGCGATGCGCTCGACGCCGGGGCCGCACGCCACCAGCGAGTCCTCCGCCTCGCATTCGGGGCAGATTTCGGGAGTCGGGACGGTGTGCCCGCAATGGTGGCAGGTCAGCCGCCGGATCAACCTATGCTCGACCATCCACGCCGTGCAATTGGGGCATTGGAAGCGATGCCCGCACGCGCGGCACAGCGTCAGCGGCGCATAGCCGCGGCGGTTGAGGAACAGCAAGGCCTGCTCGCCGCGCTCGAGCACGCCGTCGATCGCCAGCACCAGCCGTGGCGCCAGCCAGCGGCCGCGCTCGGGGGGCTCCTGGATCAGGTCGATCGCTTCGATCTCGGGCAATTCGGCGGCGCCGTAACGGCCGGGGAGCTTCAATTCGGCATAGCGGCCCAGCTCGACCTGGTGGCGCGTCTCGATCGCCGGCGTCGCCGAGGCGAGCACCACCGGGCAGGCCTCGAACAGCCCGCGCATCACCGCGACGTCGCGCGCGTGATAATGGACGCCGTCCTCCTGCTTGAAGCTGGTCTCGTGCGCCTCGTCGACCACGATCACGCCAAGATTGGGATAGGGCAGGAACAGCGCCGAACGCGCGCCGACCGTCACCATCGCCTGTCCGCTCGCGATCGCGCGGCGGGCGCGGCGGCGCTGCGACTGGCGCAGCCCCGAATGCCACGCCACCGGCTCGCAGCCGAAACGCTCGGCGAAGCGGCGCAGGAACGGCTCGGTCAGCGCGATCTCGGGGAGCAGGACCAGGCTCTGCTTGCCCGCCGCCAGCGCGGCCGCGACTGCCTCGAAATAGACTTCGGTCTTGCCCGAGCCGGTGACCCCGTCGAGCAGGAAGGGCTGGAACGCCGCGGCGTCGACCGCGTCGCGAAGCGTGCGCGCCGCCTCGGCCTGCACCGGGCTGAGGTCGGGCGGCGCGAAACCGGAGTCGGGCATCGGATAGGGCGTGTCGGTGTCGACCGTCACCGCTTCGATCGCACCCACCTTGCACAGCCCGCGGATCACGGCCTCGGACACGTCGGCGATGACGGCAAGCTCGCGCACCAGCCCCTGCCGCTCGCCGATCCGCTCCAGCGCCTGCGCGCGCTGCGGCGTGAGGCGATCGGGCACCATGCCCGTCGCGCGATATTCGACGACCGTCGGCGCGCTCTCGAACGCGGCGCCGGACGACAGCGCCATCCGCAGCACCGCGCTATGCGGGGCGAGATAGTAATTGGCGGTCCACTCGACGAGCCGCCGCACCGGCGCCGGGATCGGCGGCGCGTCGGCGACCGCGATCAGGTTGCGCAGGCGGTTGTCGCCGATCTCCTCGGTCGGTAGCCGCTCGGGCTCCCACACCACCCCGGCATATTGGCGCGGCCCGATCGGGACGACGACGATCGATCCGGGCTCGACATGCATCCCCTGCGGCACCCGGTAATCGAGCGCGCTGAGCACGGGATGGAGGACGAGGATGCGGGCGCGCGACATGGCCGCCCTCATATGGGGATTTGTGCGCGAACGGGAATCCCGTATCGCATGGGGCCCAAGGAGACTCGCCGATGCTGCTCTACGCCGCCGCCCTGCTGCTTTCCCAGGATGCGCCCTGCCCGCCGCTGGATGCGAGCAAGCTGGGGGCGTTCGCGGCCTGGCCGGTGCATTACGATTCGCTAGAGCCCGGCACTGCGGTCACGCGGATCACGGGCGACGCCACCAGGCTGAAGGACCTGCCGCCGAACGACCGCAAGGGCAGCGCGGCGATGGTCATGTTCAGCATCCGCGCCGTCGGCCCCTACGAGATCGCAACCGACCAGCCCGGCTGGATCGACTTGCTTCCCGGGTTCGATGGCGCGACCACCGCGGTCGAGCCGGCCAGCCACCGGCACGGCGAGGCCTGCTCGCCGCTGCGCAAGATCCTGCGCTTCGATCTCAAGCCGGGGGTCTATCGCCTCTACCTCAGCGGCCTCGCCACCCGCGAAGTGCGCGTGATGCTGGTGGCGGGGGAGTAGTTTCCCCTAGGAATTGAATTCGACCGGGTCGAATCTGCTAAGCCCCTCCCCTTCAGGGGAGGGGCTTGAGAAGGCAACGGCCCCAACCTGATCGAATACCCCCTAATCCCCATGCCCCAAACTGGCGACGTTCAGGTTCAGCGTGACCGTCAGCGCATGGTCCATCTGGTCGCGGCGCCCCGCGCGGCCGAAGCGGTACTGGTTGAGATAGCCGACTTCGCCGCGCAGCTTGCCGCCCAGCGGGACCGACACCCCCACGGCGTTGCGCATCCGCTCGTAGCCGCCGCGCTGGCCCCAGCCGGTGGTGTTGACGTTGACGAAATGCTCCTGCGTCGCGAACAGCTTGAGCCCGCCGGAGCCGAGCCGCGTCTCATAGCCGATCCGCGGACGCAGCCGGAAGCCGACCGCGCCGCCGCTGCTGTGGAAGCGCTGCTCGGAGCGCAGCCGCACCCCGAAGCCCGAGCCGAGCGGCACCAGCACCATCTGCCGCAGCCGCTCCTCGTTGGGCAGCGCGACGCCGCGGTCCCAGTCGCCGACATGGCGATAGCCGAACGACAGCTCGACCCCGCTCGCCAGCTTGCGGGTGTAGAGGATGCCCGCCTCGGCATGCGAGAAGCCCCTCGCGCGGTCGCTGAACCGGGCGATCGCCTCGAGCGTCACCTTGTCCTGCTCGCTCAGCTCGACCGATCCGTTGGTCTGGAGCCAGAGCTGCTCGTCGGTCTGCTGCGCCATTGCGGGCAAGGGAGCGAAAAGGAGGATGGGAAGGAGCGCGCGCATGGACGCCCCCTAGCCATGTTGCGGAGAAATGAAAGCCGGGTAAGATCGCGCCCAAGGGAGCTGACAGACACGGGAGGGACCGATGATCCTGACTGCACTCGCGCTCGCCTTGGCTCCGGCGCCCTGCAAGACCTTCGACACCAGCCTGCCGCGCGATCTTGCCGGCTGGCGGCGGCTCGGGCGCACGCTCGACACCGGCCATGCGGTGCTGCTGCCCGCCAAGGGCAAGGCAGCCGAGACCAATGTCACGATCCGCAAGGCCGGGACTTTCGGCATCGCGGTCGACCAGCAGGCCTGGGTCGATGTCTGGCGCGGGAGCGCCAGGCCGCTCGCCATGGCCGCCGAGAGCCGCGGCCCGGCCTGCTCGACGATCCGCAAGATCGTGCGTTACAATCTGCGCCCCGGAAACTATCGGGTCACGGTGACTCGGATCGCCGGCGCCCGCGCCCGGCTGATGCTGGTCCATTCAGATGCAAGGAAGCCCCATGAAGTTCTTCGCCGATACCGCCGACACCGCTGAGATCCGCGACCTGGCCGAGGCGGGGCTGCTCGACGGCGTCACCACCAATCCGTCGCTGATCCACAAGGCCGGGCGCGATTTCCTCGAGGTCGTCGCCGAGATTTGCGGGATCGTCGAGGGCCCGGTCTCGGCCGAAGTCGTCGCGCTCGACTATGCAGGGATGATGCGCGAGGCCGAGATCGTCCGCCGGATCGCCGACAATGTCGCGGTCAAGGTGCCGCTGACGATCGACGGGCTCAAGGCGTGCAAGACGCTGACCGACGACGGGACGATGGTCAACGTCACGCTGTGCTTCTCGGCCAACCAGGCCTTGCTCGCGGCCAAGGCGGGGGCGACCTTCATCTCGCCGTTCGTCGGGCGCCACGACGACAACGGCTTCGACGGGATGGCGCTGATCGCCGATATCCGCCTGATCTACGACAATTACGCCTTCGACACCGAGATCCTCGTCGCGAGCGTGCGGCACCCGATCCATGTCCTCGAAGCCGCGCGGATCGGCGCCGACGTGATGACTGCGCCGCCCTCGGTGATCCGCCAGCTGGTCAAGCACCCGCTGACCGACAAGGGGATCGAGGGCTTCCTGGCGGACTGGGCGAAGACCGGGCAGAAGATCGGGTAGAGGAGCACGAAGGATGCAGATTCGGTTCAAGCTCGCGGCCGTGGCCGCATTGTTCGTTGCGTCGCCCGCATTCGCGCAGACGCCGCCCGATCTGTTCGATTGGGACAAGGCGGCAGGCTGGTCGATCTCCGCCACCGGGCTAAGGCACAAGTCGGGCCTCAGCTGCCCCAGCGCGGCGTGGAAGGGGCTCGGCCCGGTTGCGCCGATGGGACATGACACCGACCCCTCGCAGGGCGTCAAGACCGACGCCACGTGCCAATATTATGTCTATTGGGACCAGTACGGCCCGCGGCCGACGCGGCTGGTCATCAACATCGTCAAGCTCCCCGATGTCGGCGCCTATGTCTCCGCCTGGACCAAGGCGAAGAACACGTACGGGGTGGCGACCGAGCGCACGGTCAAGCGCGGGGCTGTGACCTACCGCGTGCTGACCTGGCCCGACGATCCCAGGCACGACTTCTCGATCATCGTGCGCGATGCACCGGGCACGGCAGGCTATGTCATATCGATGGCCAAGCCGCGCGGTTATGCCGAAACCAAATACTGGCCGGTCATCGACGCGCTGATCAAAGCCAATCCCTGATGGCTGAGGCCGGTCCGTCACGGCCCTTGCCCCTGCTCTACGCGGAACATCTCGCGCGCGACCGCCGCCGTTCGCCGCACACCGTGCGCGCTTACGGCTCGACCGCCGAGCGCCTCATCGCCTTCCTCCAGTCGCACTGGGGCGAGGCGGTCACCCGCGAGACGATCGGCAAGGTCACTGCCGCCGACCTTCGCGCCTTCCTCGCCCACCGCCGCAAGGACGGCCTCGCCAACACCTCCGCCGCGCGTGAGCTGTCCGCCGTCCGCGGCTTCCTCAAATTCGCCGCGGCGCCAAACGCCGACCTGCCTCGCCTCCGCGGCCCGCGCGTCAAGAAGGGCGTCCCCCGCCCGATCGCCCCGCACGAAGCGGTGGCGCTGGCCGAGCTCGTGTCCGAGGACGCCAGCGAGCCGTGGATCGCCGCGCGCGACTGGGCGGTGCTGCTTTTGCTCTACGGCGCCGGGCTGCGGATCGGCGAGGCAGTCGGGCTGCCCGGCGGCATCCTCCCGCTTGGGAGCACGATCAGCGTCACCGGCAAGCGCGACAAGACAAGGCTGGTGCCTTTGCTCCCTGAGGTGCGCGCAGCGATCGAGGCCTATGCGGCGATCTCGCCCTGGGCGGCGTCACGCGACGCCCCGCTGTTCCGCGGTGCCAAGGGCGGGCCGCTCCCGCCCGGCGCGATCCGGAAGGCAGTGCGCTCGGCGCGCGCGGTGCTCGGCCTGTCGGACCGCACCACCCCGCACGCGCTGCGCCACAGCTTCGCGACTCACCTGCTCGGCCGCGGCGCCGACCTGCGCGCGCTACAGGAGCTGCTCGGGCATGCCAGCCTCAGCTCGACTCAGGTCTACACCGCAGTCGACGCCGCGCATCTGCTCGACGTCTACCGCAACGCGCATCCCCGCGCCTGAAACGGCTTGCAATGTAGGCGTTGCGCTGATCGGCTCGTCTCGTGCCGCGCTGCGGCCCGCTCTTTGACCAGTGCATTCGATCAACCCGGCGCGAAGCTTCGTGGAAGCGTGCGAAGTCGCCGCGTTCGCAACCATAGCTTCGCGAAAGCTTCGCGAATCTCCGCTTTCGGGACGAAAGAGTACCAAGACCCCTCAGCGCATGACGAATTGAGGCGATTCGCGCAAAAAAGGGATTCGCAATAAGGCCTAGCGCTCGCCGCGCGGTTTCCAGGTGATCACGCGCCACAGATAGAGCGCGACGATCAGCACCACGGTGACCGTCACCGCCGGCGCGATCCAGCCGTCGATCTCCTCGATATTGGTGCCCAGCCAATAGCCGATCCCGACGAGGAAGATGTTCCACACCATGCTGCCCGCCGCGGTATAGGCGATGAAGCGCCACAGCTTCATGTGGAGCAGCCCCGCGGGAAGCGAGATCAGCGTCCGCCCGACCGGCATGAAGCGGAAGATGAAGACGGTGAGCCCGCCCCAGCGGTCGAAAAAGGCGCGGAGCTTCTCGACGCTCTCCCAGTCCATCGTCAGCCAGCGGCCCCAGCGGTTGATCACCGGCTCGAGCCGCTTGTAGCCGAAGCGGCGCCCGATCTCGTACCAGAAGAGGTTGCCGAGCACCGTCCCCGCGGTCCCGACTGCGACCAGGATCGCGAAGTTCATCTTGCCCTGCGCCGCGGCGATCCCGCCGATGCTCATGATCACTTCGGAGGGGATCGGGGGAATGACGTTCTCGAGCACCATCAGGAGGAACACCCCCCAATAGCCCCAGTCGATCCAGCTGCTCATCGGGACGGTGTCACGCGCGCGCGGCCACCCGCCGCTCGATCGCTTCCCAGATGCGGGCGCCGGTGTCGGTGCCGTTGAACCGGTCGATCGCGACGATGCCGGTAGGCGAGGTCACGTTGATCTCGGTCAGCCATTCGCCGCCGATCACGTCGATCCCGACGAACAGCAGCCCGCGGCGCTTGAGCTCGGGGCCGAGAACGTCGCAGATCTCCTGCTCGCGGGGGGTCAGCTCGGTGCGGGCGGCGGTGCCGCCGACCGCGAGGTTCGATCGGATCTCGCCCGCGCCGGGGACGCGGTTGATCGCCCCGGCGACTTCGCCGTCGACCAGGACGATGCGCTTGTCGCCCTTAGCGACCGAGGGAAGGAAGGCCTGGACCATGTGCGGCTCGCGCCACGCGGTGTTGAACACCTCGATCAGCGCCGAGAGGTTGGCGCCGTCCGAACCGACCTTGAAGATCGCCTTGCCGCCATTGCCGTGGAGCGGCTTGATCACGATTTCGCCATGCTTCGCGAGGAAGTCGCGGGCCTCCTCCAGCGAGCGCGTCACCAGCGTCGGCGGCATGTATTGCGCATAGTCGAGGACGAAGACCTTCTCGGGCGCGTTGCGGACCGAGGTGGGGTCGTTGACCACCAAGGTCCGGTCGGCGATCCGCTCGAGCAGGTGGGTGGCGGTGATGTAGCCGAGGTCGAAGGGCGGGTCCTGGCGCATCAGCACGACATCGGCCTCGTCGCCGAGATCGAGCTTCACCGCGTCGCCGAACGCGAAGTGACTGCCCTCGACGCGCTGGACGGTGACCGGGTGGGCGCGGGTCCAGACGCGGCCGTCGGCGTAATTGAGGTCCTCGGGGGCATAGTGGAACAGCCGGTGGCCGCGCGCCTGGCCCGAGAGCATCAGCGCGAAGGTCGAATCGCCGGCGATGTTGATCGCGTCGAGCGGGTCCATCTGCACGGCGACGGTCAGCGGCATTCGAATCCTCCTCGGGAAGCCTTAGGTGACTTATTCGACTAAGTCACCCCATCCAGGCGTTCTCGATATGGCGAGGGAGGGTGCCGGGAGCAATGAGGATCACGTCGACGCGGATATCGTCGCCCGGGCCGGCATAGCGCGGCATGAGGTATTCGGCCGCGGCGGCGACGCGGCGGAGGCGGTATTCGTCGATCGCATAGTCGAGCTCGGGGCCGGTGGCGCGGGTCTTGACCTCGACGAACGCGACCAGCTTGCCGCGTTTGGCGACCAGGTCGACTTCGCCGGCGGGGGTGCGGACGCGCCGGTCGAGGATGCGCCAGCCCTTGAGGCGGAGGAACCAGGCGGCCCTGGTCTCGCCGTCGCGGCCGCGCGTCTCGGCGGCGCGGCGGTCTCTGGGCATTCTTAGCCCCTCCCCTAAAGGGGAGGGGCTAGGCATGCTTCATCTCCATCGCTCTTACATAGAGCGCCTTGCGGTCGAGCCCGAGCCGCTTGGCGACTTCGCCCGCGGCCTTGGCGGGCGGCAGCCGGGTCAGCGCCTCCGCCAGCGCCGCGTCGCCATCCTCGGCGCTGGCGGGGGCGGCTTCGCCCGGCGGGGCGACGACCACGACGATCTCGCCGCGCGGCGGCGTATCGGCATAGCGCGCGGCGAGCTGCGAGAGCGTGCCGGTCACGCATTCCTCGAACTTCTTGGTGATCTCTCGCGCCACTGCGGCCTCGCGGTCGCCGAGTCCCTCGGCCAGCGCGGCGAGGCAGGCGGAGAGGCGCGGGCCCGATTCGTACATCACCAGCGTCGCGCGGATCCCCGCGACTTCCTCGATCGCCGCGGCGCGGGCCTGTAGCTTGCTCGGCAGGAAGCCGATGAACAGGAAACGGTCGGTCGGCAGCCCGGCCAGCGTCAGCGCCGCCACCGCCGCGCAGGGGCCGGGGATCGTCACCACCGCATGCCCCGCCGCGCGGGCGTCGCGGACCAGCTTGAAGCCGGGGTCGGAGATCAGCGGCGTCCCCGCGTCGCTGACCAAAGCTACCGATTCGCTGCCCATCCGCGCGACCAGCCCGGGGCGGACGGCATCGGCATTGTGATCATGGTAGGGCGTCATCCGCCCCTTGGCGCCGAGATGCCGGAAAAGCCCCGCGGTCACACGGCTGTCCTCGACAGCAACCACATCGGCGTTCAGGAGTATTTCAGATGCGCGCGGAGACAAGTCGCCGAGATTGCCGATCGGCGTGGCGACGATATAGAGGCCGGGCGCGAGTAAAGAGTCCATCGGGGAGAGTCATGGCAGACCGCAACGGGAAACAACAAGGACTCCTTGGGATGCTGCGCTGGGCCGTGGTCGGCGCGGCGCTTTTCGTCGCGGGCTGCGCCTCCGGGCCGCGGGTGATCCCGCAGCCCGAGAAGCCGCCGGTGATCGAGGTCCCGCGCGAGCGGCCGGTCAACCGCCCGATCCAGCCCGGGCTGCCGCAGGATGTCGAGCGCCACCGCGTCGCGCTGCTGGTGCCGCTCACCGGGCCCAATGCCGGGGTCGGCAAGTCGCTCCAGAACGCGACTCAGCTCGCGATCCTCGACACCAACACCCAGGCCGTGCGGATCACCACCTACGACACCGCGGGCGGCGCAGGGCTCGCGGCGCAGCGGGCAGTCGCCGACGGCAACAAGCTGATCCTCGGACCCTTGCTCGCCGAGGAAGCGCGCGAGGTCGCGCCGGTCGCGCGCGCGGCGCATGTCCCGGTGCTCGCCTTCTCGAACGACGCCAGCGTCGCGGGCGGCGGCACCTATCTGCTCGGCTATTCGCCCAGCCAGTCGATCGACCGCGTCGTCGATTACGCCAGGTCGAGCGGCATCACGCAATATGCCGGGCTGATCCCCGGCGGGGTCTATGGCGAGCGCGCCTCGACTGCCTTCCTGCGCGCGGTTCGCGATGCGGGCGGCACGGTGGTGGCGATGGAGACCTATGATTCGCGGCCCGGTTCGATGACCACCGCGATCACCAAGCTCGGCCGCTCGCCGTTCCAGGCGATCCTGATCGCGGGCAGCGGCGGCAGCGCCGTGACTGCGGTTCCGATCGTCCGCAAGACCGCGGGCGGCAAGACCGCGCGGGTGCTGGGCCCCGAATTGTGGAACAGCGATTCGGGGCTGGGCGCCAATGCGGTGCTCAACGGCGCCTGGTTCGCGAGCGTGCCCAACAATTACTACCGCCAGTACGCGACCAAATATCGCGACCGTTTCGGGGTGGCGCCGTACCGGCTCTCGACGCTCGGCTATGACGCAGTGCTGCTGACGGTGCGGATCGCGCGCGACTGGCGGCCGGGGGACGAGTTCCCCGAGCGGCGCCTGTCGGAGCGCGACGGTTTCGCGGGGCTCGACGGCGCGTTCCGCTTCGGCCGCGACGGCGTGGCCGAGCGCGCGCTGGAGGTGCAGGAGATCCGCGGCGGGACGACGGTGACGGTGTCCAGCGCCCCGGCGAATTTCGAGGGGCGTTAGGGCGTCACCACCTCGCGCAGGATCGCTTCGAGGACGGGCATGCCGGCGTCGGTGACGCGCAGGCGGTCGCCTTCGCGCACCGCCAGGCCTTGGGCTTCGAGCATCGCCAGTGCCTTGGGGTCGAGCGGCGCTTCCCCGCCCGCCAGCGCCGCGACCCGCGCGAGGTCGACGCCTTCGCCCAGCCGCAGCCCCATGACGAGCGCCTCGACTCCGCGCTCGGTAGGGGTAAGGACATCCTCGCGCTCGATCCCGTGGCCGTTGCGGTCGACCGCGGCCAGCCAGTTCTCGGGCTTCCTGCGCCGCACCGTGGCGAGGTCCGATCGCCGCCCGTGCGCGCCGGGGCCGATCCCGGCATATTCCTGGTAGCGCCAATAGCTGAGATTGTGGCGGCTCTCGGCGCCGGGGCGGGCGTGGTTCGAGATCTCGTAGGCGGGCAGCCCCGCCGCGGCGGTGATCGCGCGAGTCGCCTCGAACAGGTCGGCGCCGGCATCCGGATCGAACGCCGCCAGCTCGCCCTTCTCGAACAAGGTCGCGAAGCGCGTCCCGGGCTCGATGGTGAGCTGGTAGAGCGAGAGATGCTCGGTGCCGAAGCCGATCGCGCGGCGCAGCTCGGCCTCCCACGCGGCTTGGTCCTGGCCGGGGCGGGCGTAGATCAAGTCGAAGCTGGCGCGTGCGAAGCAGGCCTGCGCGGTGTCGAGCGCCGCGAGCCCCTCGGCGACGCCGTGCGCGCGTCCGAGAAAGGCGAGCGCCTCGTCGTCGAGCGCCTGGAGCCCGAGCGACACCCGGTTGACTCCCGCCGCCGCCAGATCGGCGAAGCGCGCGGCCTCGACCGAGGAGGGATTGGCTTCGAGGGTGATCTCGACGCCTTCGGCGAAGCCCCAGCGCGCTTCGGCGGCTTCAATCACCGCCGCGACGGTTTCGGGCGGCATCAGCGAAGGCGTGCCGCCGCCGAAGAAGATCGAGGAGACGCGGTGGCCGGGGAGCAGGTCCGCCTCATGCGCGAGGTCGCGCAGCATCGCCGCACGCCACGCCGCCTGGTCGACTTCGGCACGGACATGGCTGTTGAAGTCGCAATCGGGGCATTTGGACACGCAGAACGGCCAGTGGACGTAGAGCGCCAGGGGGGGTGATGTGTCTGTCATTTGGTCGGGATTTGGAGCGGGTAGCGGGAATCGAACCATGCGCGTAGCCCGGCAGGGCGGAGCGCCACAAGGACTCGCGGGTTCGAGGGGCTGTCGGGATTTGGAGCGGGTAGCGGGAATCGAACCCGCGTATTCAGCTTGGAAGGCTGCTGCACTACCATTGTGCTATACCCGCCCGCTGCGAAGCGCCCTGCCACGGCGACCCTTTCGCGGTCAACATCCAGCTTGCGGGTAGCCTCCGGGCCGGGCGCGGCCCCGGACCTTCGCGAGGCCGTCCAAAACCGTCCGGTCAGCCACCCTTTCGAAGAATGCCCTGCGCCCAGTCTTCGGACAATCGCTCCAGCACGTCCAGCGGTACGGCGCCGGCCGCAAGCGCGGTGTCGTGAAAGCCCTTGATGTCGAACCGCGCACCAAGGAGGGTCTTCGCGCGCGCGCGGGCGCGCTCCCACACGGTATGGCCCAGCTTGTAGCTGCAGGCCTGCCCGGGCCAGACGCAGTAGCGCTCGACTTCGGTTGTCAGGCTGGACTCCGAATCGCCCAGCGTCTCGACCATGTACCGCACGCCCTGTTCGCGGCTCCAGCGCTTGTGGTGCAGCCCGGAATCGGTGACCAGCCGCGCGGCCCGGAACATCAATGACTGGAGATAGCCGAGCTGGCCCCAGGGATTGCCGGCATAGACGCCCATCTCGTCGGCCAGCTGCTCGGCATACAGCCCCCAGCCCTCGGTATAGCCCGAGAAAAGCGGCATCTTGCGAAGCAAGGGAATGCCTTCAGCCTCGAGCGCGAGGGCGATCTGGAGATGATGCCCCGGAGTCGCCTCGTGATAGGTCAGGGTCGGCAGCTGAAATTTCGGCCATTCGGCGGTGTCGCGCAGGTTGATGTAGTAGGCGCCGGGCCGCGACCCGTCGAGCGCGGGCAGCTGATAGCTTCCGCCGGGCGCGCCCGCCTCGATTTCGACGGGAACCCGCCTGATCTCGACCGCGGCCTTTGGCAGGCGGCCGAATACCGTGGGCAGGCGCTTGGCCATTGCCGCCATCTGGGCATTGAGATCGGCGAGGAGCTGGGCCTTGCCCGCGTCGGTATTCGGGTAGCGCTGGCCGGGCAGCTTGCCGATCGCGGCGAGCCGCTCGCCGACGGTGCCCTTGGTCATCCCCTGCGTCTTCAGGATCCTGTCGGCGCGGGCGGACAGTTCCGCGACTTGCGCGAGGCCGACCCGATGGATCTCTTCGCCCGGCATGGCAGTGGTGGTGTAGCTCACCACGCCGTAGCGGTAATAGGCTTCGCCATCGGGCAATCGCCAGCACCCCGCGTCCTTCGAAGCCTTGGGCAGCGCAGCCGCGAGCACGTCCGCCTGACGCTGCAGCGCCGGGTACACCGCGTCGCGCACGATCGCCTCGGCGCGTTTCTGCCAGTCGCCGGGCAGGTCTGCCGCAGCCGCACGGCGAGCCAGCGACGTGGTAAGCCCGGACTGTCCCGGCGCCACCTTCAGCGTGGCCGCGAACTGCTCGGCCGAGCGCCGCAGCACGAAATCCGGCGGAGTCGCGCCCTTGGCGTAATCGGCACGGGTGCGTTCGGTCTCGACGTCGAGGACCGTCGCAAACGCGCCGAGGCGAGCGAGATAGGCCTCCGCATCCGCGGCCGAGCGTACCGGATGCTGATTGTCCAGGAACTGGGGAATGCCGATATAGCTGCCGGTGAGCTGGCTCACCAGATAGGGGGCGCCGCCGCCGACCGACGCCTGCGCGCCATAGTCGAACCGGTCGGCCATCGCCGCGCTGTCGATGAAGAATTTGGTGGTGTCGTAGTTGACGATGTCCATGCCCGTCAGGCCCGCGCGATCGATCGCGGCCAGCTCGCGTCCATATCCCTGGAAGACCTTGAACGTCCGGTCGGTAAATTCCTGCGAGCGGTCGTCGAGTTTCGCACGAGCGGCCGCGTTCGGTCCGGTATCCATGCCGAGCATGGTCATGAATTCCGGCGACTCCGTCAGGAATTCCTGCATCATGCGGTCGAGCAGCGCGGTCAGGCGGGCGCCGCCTTCGCTGGTCTCCGCCCTCGAAGCCGCGGCGAAACCCGGGAAAGCAGCGGCCGCAGCCATGGCGGCGGAAGCGAGCAGCATCTGGCGGCGGTCGATCATGGCGGTCCTTCCAAAGTCGGGGGTCCATTCGGGACGATGCCGGCTTCATCCTTGGCAATCCGGAACATTGCAAGCGCGGCGGACAATGCCTCGTGACGCGCTAGCCCGCGGACCCGGCACCCGGGCCGGTCCCGCCGATCAAGGGCGCCGAGCCAGCGGCGGCCTAATGCGGCACATACTCCACGCGTGCCGTGCCTTCGGCCCAGACCGGAAGATACAGCCCCTGTCCCGCGGCGCGCAGCTCCCCTGTCGTGACCTTGCCGATCTCGGCGCGGATCACGAAATCGCCCTCGCGCTTCTCGACGATCGCGCTCTGAACCTTGGCGAGCAGTTCCTGGAAATCGCGCGTGAAATTCTGCGTCAGCGCTTGCGCGATGCTGTCGGTCAGCGCCGGGCTGTTGGCGAGCTGGACGAGGATATCGCCGCCGACGCCGTTGGTGTTGCCGCGCACCTCGAGGTCGGTGAAGCCGACTTTCTGCGATCCCGGCTGGTTGACCGGCTTGCCCGAAATCCACACCACCCCCAGCGTTTCCTCGGTGCCGCCCACGGGCTTGGCGGCCAGCGTGACGCCCATCGCGATTCTTCCGCCGGTGGTGCCGTAGGCCGTGATCTTGAGGAAGCGCGCCGTCACCGGGCCGATCGCCGGCAGGTTGAAGGGCCGCCGCGCGCGTTTGGCCAGCGCCCGCAGCACGACGGGCTCGAGCTGGGCATAATCGGCAATGACAGGGATGAAGAAGCGCAATTGCGCGCCGCTGGGCACGCGCGTCAGGTTGGGCAGCGGCGTCGGCGTCGGGTCCCTGGGACGCGGCCCGACAAAGGTCTCGGTCGCCGCTTCCATGCCGAGGCGCAGGCGCAGCCTGCCGCCGACAAGGCTGTAGCCGCCATAGCTCAGCCGCTGCGGCGTGATGCGCATCCACACCGGCGGGTTGTCGCCGTTGAGCTGCAGCGAGGTGAAGCTCTGCCGCCATGCCTCGCTCACCTTGGCGCGGACATCGAGCTTGGCGATCTCGTGTGGCAGGGTCCGCTCGAGATCGCGCACGATCGGCTGGAGCTTCTCGTCGGCCTTGTCGGTGAAGGTGATCCGCTGGCCGAGGAAGTCGATTCCCGGCGGTGTGGTCCAGCTATAGGCGAGGCGCACGGTGGCGGCCGGGGTCCAGTCCTCGCGCAGCGTGATGCGGATTCGCGCGTGCGCCATCGCCGCGCCGGTCGCGGTCTCGCCCCTGAGCACGCCGCCGACATTGCGGGCGCTGATATGCGCGACGATCGGGATGTCGACGATGATGTCCTCGCCCTCGCCGCGCAGGCGGACCGCGCCGCGCGTCACCGTGCCGGTGACGGTGCAGCCGATGTCGGGCGTGACCTTGACGCTGCGCTTGAACAGCCGCACGCGCCGCGCCGCGACGCATGTGTCGAGATGCCGGTCGATCGTCCACAGCGTGCGCGGGATCGCCTTTTCGAGCGCCCGCGACAGCGCCGAGATGTCGGTTTCGATCGGCACGGCGATGAGCGAGGCCTGTTTCGGTGTCTCGACGGCATCGTCGACGCGCGGCGGCGGCTCGACCGTCGTGTCGCGCGACAGCCAGATGATCGTCACCGCCGCGGCGACCAGCACCGCCAGCATGATCGCGAGCACTACCCAGCGGCGGCGGCGGTAGAATGGCGGAAGGGGAGCCTGGGCGGACAGCGCGCGAATCCCCTGGGTGCCGGCCCGTGTGGATCAGGCCGGAGGAGCCATGACTACGCTTCGCCCCTGCAACGGTTCCGTTAGTCGCGCCGGGATTGCCGTTAATCCGAGCCGCGGCGTGCGAGCAACTCGTCGACCGAGGCATCCGCCGACTCGGCACCCGCATTTCCCGCGCCCGCCTCGCGTTCGAGCGCGGCGCGGATCGCGCAGATCTCCGGATCGGTCAGATGCTCGATGCCGATGAATTCGGGACGTGCCTTGGTGACCGCGCGCAGCAGTTCGTCGAGCTTGGCCTGGATCGCCGCGCCGTCGCGGTTCTGGCTGTTCTGGATGAGGAAGACGGCGAGGAAAGTGAGCACCGTCGTCGCGGTGTTGATCACCAGCTGCCACGTGTCCGAATATTGGAAAACCGGGCCGCTGACCGCCCACAGGACGCAGCAGGCGGTGGCGATGATGAAGGCCATCGGGTGGCCCATGATGGCGGCGCTGCGCGATGCGAGCGCCGTAAAGAATCGAGTCACGCGCAATCATCCTCTGTGATGGTCGCGGGGGAACGTCTCGAAGGCGGCTAAGGTGCCGCGGCTCAGTCTTTTTTTGGCGCCGCGGGCTGGGCGCGGACATAGGCGCGGTAGACCTTGTCGAGCGCATCGACCATTGTCTGGAGCTCATCCGGCGTGAGCGCGCCGAGGCCGACGCTCTCGATGTGCTGCATGTCGGCGACCAGCTCGTCGAGCACCTTGGCGCCCGCCGCGGTGATCGACAGGCGATAGCGGCGGCGGTCGGTGGCCGAGCGCTCGCGCACGGTCCAGCCGCGGCGCTCGAGATCGTCGATCAGCGTCACCATCACCGACTTGTCCTGGCCGACCTCGCGGCTGAGATCGGTCTGCGAGATGCCGGGATTGGCCGACATGATCTCGAGCGCGCTGAACATCCCCGCGCGCAGATCCCAGCGCTTCGACCGCGTCTGGAAATCGCGCGAAAGCTGGTTCTGGACGCGGCGCAGGCGGAACCCCAGCGCGGCACCGAGCCGGCCGAGCGACACGCTTTTGGTGGGTTTGGGCGGGGTCGCGATGCGGGGTCTCCTGCGGCTAGCTGCCGCTATCGCACAAGGCGGCGCCAAGGCAATGGCGAGCAGCGTTCAAAACAGTTGATTCCTTCTACGGTTATATGGCAAAACATCTTTGCGGGCCGGACGAGGAGATTCGGCCGCGGAGGGGGAATGGCTTGAGCGACTTTTCTCAACCCGATGCGCCGCGCGAGGGCCGGCTGGCGCGCATCGTCGCCGGAATCGGATCGGCGGCGTTGCTCGTCGCGGTGGCGACCGATGCAATCGCTGTGATCGGGCGGCATACCGGCATCGCCTTTCTCGGCGCGATCGAGCTGTTCCAGATGGCCGCGTTGACCGCGACATCGGCGGCGATCGTGCTGACCACGCTGAGCGGGCGCCACGCCGCGGTGCACATCCTGACCGAGCATGTATCGGCGCGCCCGCGGCGACTCATCCTCGCGGCGGGGCATCTGACCAGCGCGCTCGCCTTCGTGCTGCTCTGCGCCGGATCGATGTGGGTCGCGGCGGACCTGTGGCCGACCCATGAGATGACCGAGCTGCTCGGCATCCCCTTGCGCGTCTTCCGGCTGATGTGGATCGGCTGCTCGGCGCTGGTGGCCGGGCTGTTCCTGCTGCGCTTCGTCCGCGAGCTGCGGACATGAGCGTCGAAGTCATCGGCATCATCGGCTTCGCCGCGCTGCTGGTCATCCTGCTCGCGGGGATTCCGATCGGCGCGGCGCTCGGGCTGGTCGGGCTGGCGGGGCTCGCGCTGATCATCTCGCCCGAGGCGGCGCTGATCAAGGCCGGGGTAGTCTCGTTCGATACGCTGTCGCGCTACGAGCTGGGGGTGCTGCCGCTGTTCATGCTGATGGCGCAGCTCTGCTTCGCGGCGGGGGCGAGCCGCGATTTCTTCGAGATGGCGGCGAAGTTCGTCGGGCACCGCCGCGGCGGGCTCGCGATCGCATCGATCGGCGGGTGCGCGGGGTTCGGGGCGATCAGCGGGTCGAGCCTGGCGACGGTCGCGACGATCAGCGCAGTGGCGCTGCCGGAGATGCGGCGGCAGGGCTATAAGGACGGCTTCGCCACCGGCGCGCTGGCGGCGGGGGGCACGCTCGGATCGCTGACTCCGCCCTCGGGCGCGCTGATCGTGTACGGGATCATCGCCGAGCAATCGATCGGCGCGCTGTTCGCCGCGGCGATCGTGCCGGTGGTGACGCAGGCGCTGTTCTACGTCGCGGCGATCGTCGTGCTGTGCCGGCTCGACCCGAGCCGCGGTCCGGCGGGGCCGCGCGCGAGCTGGGCCGAGCGGCGCGCGTCGCTGCTGCGCATCCTCGATATCGCCGCGCTGATCCTGTTCGTCGTCGGCGGGCTGGTGGTCGGGTGGTTCACCCCGACCGAGGCGGCGTCGATCGGGTGCATCGGGGCGCTGCTGGTCTGCGCGATCCGGCGGAAGCTGACGCGCGAGGCCGTGATGGGGGCGCTGACCGAGACGCTCAGGACCACCGGGATGATCTACGTCATCATCATCGGCGCGATCCTGTTCAGCACCTTCGTCAGCGTGACCGGCATCCCCGAGCATATGGCGAGCTTCGTCCATGGCGACGGCGCGAGCCCGCTGCTCGCGGTGGTCGCGATGGCGGTGGTGCTGCTGGTGCTCGGGTCGTTCCTCGACGGGCTCGCGCTGATGCTGCTGACCATCCCGCTGTTCCTGCCGATCATCGGGCCGCTGGGGCTCAGCCCGATCTGGTTCGGCATCTTCCTGGTGCGGACGATGGAGATCGGCTTCGTCCACCCGCCGCTCGGCTTCAACGTCTACGTCATCCACTCGCAGGCGCGCGACATCGCGCTGGGGACGATCTTCAAGGGGATCGTGCCGTTTCTGCTGACCGATTTCCTCCACCTCGCGCTGCTGATCGTCGTGCCCGGGATGGCATTGTGGCTGCCGGGAGTGCTCAAATGAGAGTGTTGCTCGTCCTGCTGCTCGCGCTCGGCCTGTTCGGCTGCGGCAAGCCGCCCGCCAACGGCGTGCTCGTGCTGACCTATGCCAGCCCGTACCCCGCGACGCACACCTTCAGCCGGGCCGATATCGAGTGGATGCGCTATATCGAGGCGCAGTCGAAGGGGCGGATCCGGATCAAGCCCTATTGGGGCGGGGCGTTGCTCTCGTCGAACGAGAACATGCTCGAGATCCGCCACGGCGTCGCCGATATCGGGATGATCACCCCGATGTATGCGCGCAGCGCGCACCTCCAGCGCAGCCAGCCGAGCTTCTACAGCGGCGTTACCAGCATCGCCGACCAGATTTCGGTCTATCGCTGCCTCGCCGCCGAATATCCCGCGTTCGATTCCGAAGTGCTCGGCGTGCATGTGCTCGCGGTGCAGGGCGGCGGCTTCCCCGGCATCCTGACGCGCAACCGGCCGATCCGCTCGCTCGAGGATCTGCGCGGCCTCAGGCTCCGGGCGCAGGAGGATACCGCGGCGGTGCTCGAGGCGCTGGGCGCCGATCCGGTCAACATGTCGATGGCGGAAGTCTATCCGGCGATGGCCAAGGGCGTGATCGATGGCGTCGTCGCGCCGACCGACGCGCTCAAGTCGATGCACCTGGCCGAGGTCGGCCGCTTCTACTCGACGATCCGCATCCCGCGCGGCGCCTATCCGGCGCGGGCGATGGGGCAGGCGGTGTGGGCGAAGCTGAGCCCCGAGGATCAGGCGATCTTCACCCGCGGCGAGGCGGTGTGGGAAGCGGCGATGATCACGGGACTCGAGAAGGCGGGCGACGCCGGGCTGACCTATGCGCGCGAGGCGGGGGTCGAAGTGATCGCGGCGCCGGTGGAGTCGCAGGACCGGTTCGACGCGCTCTACCGCGACAATGCGATGCGGCTGGCGCGGCGGCTCGACCGGTTCGGGATCGCCGGCGAAGCGATCGCCGCGCGGGCCGCCCAGCTGATCGCGCAGCGCCGGGCGGGCGCGGTGCTGACGTGCGGAGGCGGACAATGAGCCAGGCACTCGAAGGCGTCAGGATCGCCGATTTCAGCTGGGTCGGGGCGGGGCCGCGCGCGACCAAGGACCTCGCCGATCACGGCGCGACCGTGGTCAAGATCGAGAGCCGCAAGCGGCTCGACCTCGGCCGGATGAGCCCGCCGTTCAAGGACGGCAAGCGCAACCCCGACGGCTCGGCCTTCTTCGCGATCACCAACACCAGCAAGCTGGGGGTGACGATCAACCTGTCCGATCCGCGCGGCGTCGAAGTGGCGAAGAAGCTGGTCGAATGGGCCGATGTCGTTGTCGAGAATTTCGGCAAGGGCTTCATGGAGCGCATCGGGCTCGGGTTCGACACGCTAAAGGCGCTCAATCCCGACATCATCCTGCTCTCGGTCAGCGTCGCGGGGCGCTCCGGACCAATGTCGGACCTGCGCGGCTACGGCAACTCTGCGGCCGCCTTGTCCGGCCTCGCGGCGCTGTCGGGCTGGCCCGACCGCGATCCGCACATGCCGCCTTTTGCCTATGGCGATGTGGTCGCGCCGATGTTCGCGACGGTGGCGGTGCTGGCGGCTCTGGAGCACCGGCGCGTGACCGGCGAGGGGCAGCATATCGACGTGTCGCAAGTCGAGCCGCTGGTGCATGTGCTGGGTGACGTCTTCGTGCGGCAGCAGATCGAGGGCGAAGCATTCGTCAAGCCGGTCAATGCCGCGCCGGGGATGGTGGCGCATGGGGTCTATCCGGCGCGGGGGCATGATCAGTGGGTGGCGATCGCGGTGCGTGACGCGGCGGAATGGGCGGTGCTGGCCGAGATCGCCGGGGTTGTGTCCGAGGCTGAGTTGCCCGCCTGGACGGCGGGGCAGGACAAGCATTTGCTGGCGGACCGGTTGGCGGCGGCAGGGATCGCGGCCGAGGCGGTGTATGACGGGCGCGACGTGTTCACCGATCCCGAGCTGGTTGGCGGCGAGCATTTCGTTCGAATCGACCATGCGGTGCTCGGGCAGTGCGACATGCCGGGACCGCCCGCGCACTTCTCGGAGTCCGAGGTTCGGGTCGGTCCGCCGCCGCTGCTGGGGGAGCATAACCACGCGGTGTTCGTCGAGATGCTGGGGCTCGATGCCGCCGAGATCGCCGAACTGACCGCGACGGGGGCGCTGGCATGAGGATGCTGGCGCATCTCAAGGTCGTCGATCTCACGGTCGATCTGGGCAGCTATGCCGGGGTGATGCTGGCCGAGCTGGGCGCGGACGTGCTGCTCGCCGAGTGGCGCGCGCCGATTGGTGACGCGGCCGAAGTCGCAATGGCGCGGCGCGGGAAGCGGGTTCGGGCGCTCGCGCTGGATGATCCCGAGCTGGCGGCGCTGATCGATGAGGCCGATATCGTGTTGCGTGGGCCGGAGACCTTTCCCGGATCGACGACGCGCAATCCGAAGCTGATCGACGTGGCGATCCTGCCGTTCGATGCGGGACGCGCGAATGAAGCGCGTCCAGCGACCGACCTGACGCTGATGGCGCGATCGGGGCTGCTGACGATCGGCGGCGATCCGGACCGCGCGCCGCTGGCGCTTCCCGGGCGGCAGGCCTGGGCGCTGGCGGGAATCCAGGGGGCGATTGCCGCGCTCACCGCGCTGCACGCGCGCGCGGCGAGCGGGCGCGGGCAGATCGTCACCGTATCGGCGCACCGCTCGGCGGTGCTCGCCAATTACCGCGAGCCGCTGACGTACGAATGGACCGGGCGGGTCGGCAACCGGACAGGCAATCTGCTGGTGCGCGGCAAGTCGGGGGTGCGGCAGGTCTGGAGCGCGGCCGATGGGCACGTCACCTGGGCGCTGGTCGACAATCCGCCGATGATGCGGGCGATCGTTGCCCAGATGGGCGGCATGGCGGGCGCGCTTGCCGAGGTCGATTGGGAGGCGATCCTCGTGGCCGACATGCCGCAGGAGGTGCTGCAGGGCTGGGAGGCGCTGGTCGGGGCGTGGCTGGCGACGAAAAGCCGGGCGGAGCTCACCGCGCTTTCCAACAAGCATGGCATGGGTCTCTCCGCGATCAGCGAGCCCGCTGACGTGATCGCGAGCGCGCATCTCAACGCGCGCGGGCTGTGGCGCGATGCCGTGGTGGATGGCCACGAAGTGCGTGTGCCCGGCCCGCTATTCCTGAGGAGCGACGCATGACCGCGGCACTGGACGGCATCCGCGTCGTCGATTTCTCCAAATTCCTGCCGGGCCCCTATTGCACCTGGATGCTCGCCGATCTTGGCGCCGACGTGATCCGCATCGAGCATCCGCGCGAGCTCGCCAAGCAGGCGAAGGTGTTCGGCTGGGACAAGCTCGACGACGCCGAGCGCGCGCGGATTCGCGGGCAGGACATCTTCGCTCGCGGCAAGCGCTCGCTGCTGATCGATCCGGGCGCACCGGAATCGCGCCCGCCGCTGGAGGCGCTGATCCGCAGCGCCGATGTGCTGGTCGAGGATTACCGGCCGGGCATCCTCGCCTCGATGGGGTTCGGGTACGAAGCGGTAGCGGCGATCAACCCGCGGCTGGTCTATTGCTCGGTGACTTTGTGCGGGCAGACCGGCCCGTATCGCGACAAGCCGGGGCACGATCCGATCGCGCTGGCGGTGTCGGGCGCGCTGTCGCGGATCGGCGAGGATCCTGCCAGGCCGGGTTCGGCGGGGGTGCCGGTGGCCGACCTGCTGAGCGGGTCCAACGCAGTGATCGGCATCCTCGCGGCGCTGCAGGCGCGCACGCATACCGGGCGGGGGCAGTTGGTCGACATCGCGATGTCGGACAGCGCGATGGCGCTGATCGCGCCGGCGATCTCGCGCAATCCCGATCTGGCAAAGCTGCCGCCGCGTGGGCGCTACCGCACCGATTGCGGGATCTACGAGACCGCCGATGGGCGCTTCATCGCCACCACCGACATGGAGCCGCGTTACTGGGAGCGGTTCTGCGCGGCGATGGGGCGGCCCGATTTCGTCGCGGCGCAGAACGACAAGGCGCGGCGCGACGAGATCGTCGGCTGGCTGGAGGCGGCGTTCCGGGCGGAGCCGCTCGAGCATTGGCTGGCGGTGCTGGGCGCGGCCGACACCCAGTTCGCGGCGGTCAACAGCGTCGAGGATGCGCTGGCCGATCTGCACAACCGCGCGCGGGGGATGGCGGTCGACGTGCCCGGCGAAGGCGGGACGCTGCGCCATATCGGCTCGCCGATCCATCTTTCCGACACGCCTGCCGTTGCGCCGCGCCCCGCGCGGGTGGCGGGGGCCGATACCGATGCCATCCTGACCGAATTGGGGTTTGCGAAATGACCGAACTGCCGCGCCCTCTCGAAGGACTGCGCGTGATCGACCTGACGCGCGCGCTGGCCGGGCCTTATGCGACGCTGCTGCTGGCAGGCCTGGGCGCCGAAGTGATCAAGGTCGAGGATCCCAAGGGCGGCGATCTGGCGCGCGAGAACAGCCCTTATGTCGGGCGCGACGGGGTGAGCATCGAGCGGACGCATGACGACGACCTCTCGATCTCGCACCTGACGCGGGCGCGCGGCAAGCATGGCGTCGCGCTCAACCTCAAGCATCCGGAGGCGCGCGAAGTGTTCGCCGATCTGGTGCGCACCGCCGATATCGTCGTCGAGAATTTCACTGCGGGGACCGCCGATCGGCTGGGCGTCGGCTACGCCATGGCGAAGGCAGTGAATCCGCGGATCGTCTATTGCTCGCTGAGCGGCTTCGGCGCCGATGCGCCCGAGGGCGGCAAGGCGATGGACGTGATCATCCAGGCGCTATCCGGCGCGATGTACACCAGCGGCGACACCGATCATCCGCCGGTGCGGATGGGGGTGCCGGTCGCCGACATGCTAGCGCCGGTGTTCGCGGTGATCGGCATCCTCTCGGCGATCCACCAGCGCGAGCGGACCGGCGAGGGGCAGCATGTCGACATCTCGATGCTCGGCGCGCTGACGTCGTTCGTGGCGATCGAGAATTGGGCGGCGATGCGCGCGGTCGACATGCCGGCACGGACCGGGCTGACGGTGCAGCGGCTCTCGCCGTTCGGGGTGTTCGAATGCGCCGACGGGTATATCGCGCTGGTCGCGGTGCACCACAAGCTGGCGGTCGGGCTGTTCGCGGCGATGGGGCAGCCCGGGCTGATCGACGACTCGCGCTTCGCGACGCGCGACGGGCGGGTGGCCAATGCAGTCGAATTGGAGGCGCAGATCACCGCCTGGTCGAAGACGCTGACGGTCGCGGCGGCGGTCGCGGCGCTGGAGGCCGAGGGCGTGCCGGTGGCACCCGTGCGGCATCCCGAGGAGGCACTGACCGATCCGCGCGTGGTGGCGCGCGAGGAGACCAACGCCATCGCCCATCCCGACTATGCCTCGGCGGTCGAACTGCGGACCGCGGGGATCCCGATCCGCTTCTCGGGGTCGCGATCGGGGTTCGACCCGGTGCTGCCGGTGCGGATCGGCGAGCATAACGAGACGGTGTTCGGCGGGCTGCTCGGCTATGACGAGGCGCGGATCGCCGAATTGGCCAAGTCCGGCGTGATCGCGTGACGCCGGCGGCGGCGCTCGCGCGGTTCCGCGAGGCGAGCGCCGATCCGCTGGGCGTCGCGGCGCGGCTGCGTGGCGAGGGCGAGCGCATCGTCTGGATGCTGGGGAGCGACTTGCCGTACGAGCTGGTCGAGGCGTTCGGCTGCCATCCGGTGCGGCTGGTGCCCGATGCGCGGAGCGATCATGCCGCGATCGACGCGATGGTCAGCGCCGAGACGCTGAGCGCGCGGGGGCGGGCGCTGCTCGCGGCGATCATCGCGTTGCCGCCCGAGGATGCACTGCTGGTCTCGCACGCCGATTCGGAGCAGCCGCAGGTATTCGCGACCTTGCGCGAGCTGGCGCGGACGGGGGCGATTGCGCGGCCGCAAGTGCATTTCCTCGACTTGCTGACGATCGATCGGGCCTCGACGCGGGCTTACAACGCCCGGCGAGTCGAGCAGGCGAGCGCGTGGCTGGAAGCGCTGGGCGGCGCGCCCGACTTCGACCGGGCGATCGCGGACGCGGGCGAGCGGCGGCGGCTGTTGCGCGACGTGATGGCGCTGCGGGCGGAGGCGCGGCTTTCGGGGACCGACGTACATGCGATTCTGGCCGGGGCCGCGGTGCTGCCGTTCGCGGCGTGCTGCGCGGCGTTGCAGGCGATCGCCGAGGGCGACTGGCCGGCGATCGGTGGGACCCGTGTGCTGCTGGGCGGCAGCGATATCGAGGATATCGGGGTGGTGGCGGCGATCGAGGCGAGCGGCGTGCTCGTTATCGGCGAGGATCATGGCTGGGGCGAGGATCGCGCGTGGCGCGATCTCGACAGCCTGGCCGATGCTGCGCTCGAGCCGACTTCCGGCCCTTTCTCCAATGCGCAACGGCGCGGCGAGCGGCTCGCGCGCAAGGCCGCGGCGCTTGGGGTGGATCATGTCCTTCACCTCACTGCGGTGGGCGACGAAAGCGCGCCGTGGGAAGTCGCGGCGATCCGCGCGGCGCTGCCGGTGCCGGTGCGGGCCGTCAGGCTTGGCATCGAACCCGTGCCGGACAAATCGCCGCCCCCGCCGCGCCCGGCGCGGAGCCGCAAGGCGCTGGCGGCTGTCGCGCGGTTCGGGGCGTATCAGCGCGAGTGGTTCGCCGGGGTTCGTGCGGCGGCCGAAGCCGGCGAGACCTTCGCCTGCGTCAATGCCAATGCGCCGCAGGAGATCCTCCGCGCGCTCGGCATCCCCTTCGTGGTCAACCAGTGGTGGGCGTCGATCGTCGCGGCCAAGCAGCAGTCGGGGCGCTATGCCGGGCTGCTCGAGGCGCAGGGGCTGCCCGCGGATGTCGAGGCTTACAGCGCGCAGGGCGTGGCGGCGGCGTTCGACGACGACGCGGGACTGGCGCCGTGGGGCGGGCTGCCGAGGCCCGATGTGCTCGGCGCGGTGCTGACCACCGATGCCACGGCGCGGATCTTCGAGGCCTGGGCAGGGGCGGCGGGGGCCAGCCTCCAGCGCTATGAGCGCAGCATCGAGAGCCGCTGGGATATCCCGGTCGACTGGTGGGACGGGCTCGCCGACCGCTGGGACGACTTGCTCGAGCCCGAGCGGCTCGACCTGTTCGAGGCCGATCTGCGCGCCGCGGTGACCGCGCTGGAGGGGCTGACCGGGCGCACGCTCGATCCGGCGCGGCTGGTGGAGGTGCTCGACCTCGTCAACGAGCAGCAGGGCCATTACCGCGCCACGCGTGACCTGATCGCCCGCACCGTCCCCGCGCCGATCGGCGTGGTCGACCAGATGCCCGCGACGATGGTGCCGCAATGGCATCGCGGCACGCTATGGGCGCGCGATGCGGCGCGCGACTTCCACGACGAAGTCGCGGCGCGCGCGGCGGCGGGCGAGGGGGCGTGCCCCGACGAGCGCATCCGGCTGATGTTCGTCGGCCGCGGCCTGTGGAGCGACATGGGCTTCTACCAGCGCTGGGAGGAGAGCCATGGCGCGGTGTTCGTCTGCTCGATGTACCTCAGCCTCGCCGCGGACGGCTATATCCGCCGCCATGATCGGGGGCGGGACCCGATGCGGGCGCTCGCGGCGCGCTTCGTGACGATGGGCGACGAGCTGCGAATGCCGACCTGGGCGGGGGCGTGGCACGTCAAGGAAGCGCGGCTCCACGGGTGCGACGGCGTGGTGGCGCTGTCCGACGCCGACCCGCTGGTGCTGCGCGCGCTCAGGCAAGCGGGGTTCGCGGTGCTCGAGCTGGGGATGGACAATTATGTGCGCGATGCCGGAGCGGAGGAAGATGTCGACCGGCGGGTGGTGGCGTTTCTGGAGGGGCCGGCGGGGGCGGCGAGTGTGCGGCGGCGGGGAACTGCATAAGGGAGTCGCCGCACCTGCGCAGGCCGAACACCCTTCCTGCGTGCTGGAAGTTTAGGAAGTTGAGACTACGCCTCCCCATCCTTTCCCCTCGGCGCGAGCGGGCCTCGCATCCGCGCAGCGTTATGGATACCCACCTGTCAAAGAGCGGCCCCAAGCCAGCGACAGACCGCAAGCGTGACGTCGATCGGCAGCGTCGCAAAGCCATATTGCTGCATCGCCCGCTGGGTGGTCTCGCCCGACAGCGCGAAGCCCGCGCACCGATCGAATAGCGTATTGACGACGGCATTGCGGAAAGATGACTCAGCGTGAGGGCCCTCGCTTGGCCGCTACCTGCGCGACTACCTGCTCAAGGAGAGTTTTCGGGCGCCTCTGTCTAAAATGCCGGCGAACGAAGTCGAGCGCGCCGTCATCGACCCCATACACATACTGATGAGCCGCTTCAGTCACATCACGATTGCTTCGCGCCACCAACTGGTCCGGCGTCCTCGCCGCGATTCTGTCAGCATGGCGACGGCTGCCACCCGCGATGAACAGGCGGTCCGGGCCGATAGGGAGAACGAGTTGGGTCCTGTCGTCGCCAAGCTTGCCCTCAAGCTGAACCGGCCGATCCGATGTGAGAAGCACCTCGCGCGCAGGGGAAACATCGAGAGCTCTCCAATGCATCGCAATTACCCCGGTCGTGATACGGTCGTTCTGCATGAGCCTTGTCGCCACTTCCTTCGCCTGGCCCGCAGCTGCCTTCACATCAAGCGCCGCCAGAGCCGCTTCCAGGGTGACCGGCCAATTCGGCTTCCGCCTCGCCGTCCATTCGCGCTCCTGTTCCTCGGTGAGATAGGCGAACTCCTTTCGGTAAGACGCTTCCATCAGCGCCATGTCCTCAGGCATTCGCATCAAGAGGGTCATGACAAAGCGAGCCCAGGCAAGGCGCAACCGCGGCGGCCACGCTTCATTTGCGATGCCGCTCTCGAGCAGCACGAGTGAGTCCGCCGCGCGGGTATCGACAGGCTTGTAGAATTCCTCCTCGAGCCGATTCGAATGCGTCTCCTCGTCGATCGCGTAGAGCCTGGGGACATAACCCGTCCCCTTCGTCGAGGTTCGCCGAGGCTTCACTACATCGTGTGGCCGGCTGAACTCGCACAGGAGTCCAGATCGAGCCCACCGCTTCGTATAGAAGCGAGGAATGAAGTGGTGGTCCTGCTTGCCTGTTGTCACCTCGGTGTGGGTGCCATTGTACCAGGATAGGTTGCAAGACCCCGGCGAAGGCCGGGGCCAGTTGCGAGCCGATTCAAGTGGCGGGACGCCGTCTCGCTTTCGTCGATACTGGGCCCCGGCCTTCGCCGGGGTGGGAAATTCAAATCAGCCGACTCCGAGCCTAGAACCGCTTCCGCACCGAGGCCGCGAACACCCGGCCGATCGGGTTCGACGCCGTGGCGTCGTAGCCGCCGCTGCCGTTCACGCTCGGCGCGAGGTTCACATAGGGCGGCGACACGTCGAACAGGTTGCGGGCTTCGAGGGTGAAGGAGAATCCGCCGTCGAAGAAGCTCGACGGGTCCCTGGCGCCGATGTTCCAGGTCACGCTGAGATCGACCGGCGTGTAGCTCTTGACCTTCTGGATCGGAGTGACGGCGTTGTTGTCATAGCCGCCGACATGCGTCGCGGTGAGCTGGACGCGGACCGGGTCGAGGTCCCACGCCAGCGTGCCGCGCGCCTTGAAGGTGAGCGGGAAGAAGATGGTGTTGCGCCGGTCGATCGGGATGCCCGCGGGCGAGATCGCCGCCTTGAACTCGAGCAGATAGGTGGCGTTGAGGTTGAGGCTGAAGCTGCCCGCGCTGCCGGTGTCGAGCCGGTAGTTGGCGGTGACATCGATGCCGCGGGTGGTCGACTGGCCGAGATTGTTGTTGCGGCCGTCGATATAGAGCGTGACGTTGTTGGGATCGCCGCCCGGGAAGGTGCCGCGCGCGAGCGTGACTCCCGAGGCGAGCAGCGCCAGCACCTTGTCGCGCGCCGCGGTGCCGCGGAGGATGATGCCGGTGCCGGCGAACTGCGCCTCGCGGGTCAGGATCGCGAGGTCTGACAAATAGCTGTCGACCTGGTTGACGTATTTCACGTCGAAATAAGTGACGCCGAAGCGCAGGTTCGAGGCGATGTCCCAATCGGCGCCGACCGACCAGGTGGTCGCTTCCTCGGGCTTGAGGTCGAGATTGGGGCCCGAAAAGGCGAAGCCGGTGAGCGGCGCGCCGCCCGCGGGGTTCTGGTAGGTCTGGCCGAACAGATTGTTCGAATTGCCGTAGATCTGCGAGATCAAGGGCGCGCGAAACGACGTGCCGTAGCTGCCACGGAAAGTCAGCCCGGCGAGCGGCGACCAGTTGATTCCGAACTTGGGGTTCGTGGTCGCGCCGACGTCGCTGTATTTGTCGTAGCGGACCGCGGCGTCGAGAGTCAGCTTCTCGAACCCCGGCATCGCATTGTCGGGACCGAACAGCGGGACGATCAGTTCGGCATAGGCCGAGTCGACGCGGCGGCGGAAGGTGCGGACGACGATCGGGGTCCCCGCGGCGCCGCGCGCCGAGCCGAGCAGGGTGGTGATCTCCTGCCCCTCATAGCCCGCCGCGACCTTCACTTCGCCGCCGGGGAGGCGGAACAGCGGGCCGTTGATCCGCGCCTCATAGCCGTTGAAGCGGTTGAGGGTGGGGGAGAGCGTCACGAAATTGCTGATCGCCATCAGCGTCGCCGCCGAGGTGCGGTGGAGGCCATAGGGATCGAACGCGGTCAGCGGATCGCTGCTGGCGAGCGCGGCGGCGAGCGCGGTGGCGTTCTGGCCGCGGACCTGGTCCGACTGGTCGTTGCCGCGGCCATAGGTGAAGATCGTCTCGAACTGCCAGTCGCCGGGCAGCCTGACGCGCAGGCCGGGGGTGATTTCCCAATTCTCGGCCGATCCGCGCGACACGTCGCGGGGCAGGTCGCCCAGGAAATTATAGTCGATCGTGTAGCTGGTGCCGGCGAAGCCCGCGGGGCGGACGAAGAAGGCGTTGGTCTGCGGCACGGTGATCGTCGAGCTGAAATAGGCGGGCAGGCGCTCATACTTGCGCTTGCTGTAGAAGCCGTCGGCGAAGACGCTCAGCCAGGGGGTGATCTCCTGAGTGAAGGTGCCGTTGACCGAATCATATTGCTGGCGCGGGAACAGGTCCTGGCCGATCAGATCGTCGCACTTGTTGCTGGTGCCCGCGACGAGGCTGCCCGCATTGGCGGCGGTGAACTGGTCGGGCAGCGCATAGCTGGTCGCGCCGATCTTGAGCGTGCCGGGGGCGCAGCGGGTGACGCGATAATCGGCGCCGCCGAACCCGGTCTGGTTCGAGCGGAAGAAGTCGCGGTCGTTGCCGTTGAGATTCGAGCGGAAGACATGCTCATAGGCGATCATGACCTGGCCGGTCGCCCAGGTCTTGCCGAGCGCGGCGCCGAGCTGCGATTCGGTGTAGGCGCCGTCGCCGGAGATGCCGTAGCGCGCGGTGAACTCGCCGCCGTTCAGGCTGCGGCGCGGGATGAGGTTGACCACGCCGGCGATCGCGTCCGAGCCGTAGATCGCCGAGGCGCCGTCGGCGATCACTTCGATCCGCTCGAGCCCGAGCGTCGGGATCACCGACGGATCGAAGGCGCGACTGTTGTTGACGGCGCGGTGGCCGTCGACCAGCACCAAGGTCGCGAACGGGCCGATGCCGCGCAGATTGACGGTGTTGCCATAGGCGATGTTGCCGTTGCCGCCCGACTGGCCGCGCGAATTCTCGCTGATGCCGAGGTCGAACACCTGGGGGAGCTGCTTGATCACGCGATCGGTGCTGACTTCGCCCGAAGCGGCGATGTCGTCGCGGCCGAGCGCGGTGAGCGCCGAGCCTACGGGTGCGACGCCGCGGATGCGGCTGCCGGTGACGACGAGCTCCTTCCCGGGCGCCTCGGTGACATTGGTCTCGTCCTCGGCCTGGGCGGGAGGCGACTCGGCGGTCTGCGCCTGGGCAGTGCCGGCGGCGAGCAGCGCGGCAAGCGCCACGCCCGACTGAAGCAACAGGGCGCGCGTGCTGAATCTGGCTGTCATGGGAATCCCTCTCCTTGTCCCGATGCCGCCGCGCCCTCTGTCGGGGCCGGTCCGGCACATCTGATATGCGACAAAGCATATTTAGTGGGATGTCTCAACTGTTATGTTCCCCAACCAGTGCCATCTTGAAAGCGTTTGCATGCGCCGCTAGCGCTGGGCCGGAGAGGAAAGCCCATGCCGTTGATTCTGGCGACCGGAGACATCGCCCCCGACCGCGACGCCCCCGACGAATGCTTCGCGGCGACGCGCGCGCTGCTGCACGGCGCCGACCTGGTGTTCGGCCAGCTTGAGACGAGCTTTGCCGATCGCGGGGTCCGGTTGCCCCAGGCGCGGCACGCCGTGCTGACGGGGCCCGAGGGGGCGGCGGCAGTGGGGCGGGCGGGCTATGACGTGATCTCGTTTGCCGGGAATCACTGCCTCGACTGGGGCAATGACGCGTTCTTCGAGACGATCGCGCATCTCGAGGCGGCGGGGGTCGCCGTGGCCGGGGTGGGCAAGGACATCGCGGCTGCGCGCACGCCGGTGATCTCGGTGCTGGGCGACGGGACGCGGGTGGCGACGCTCGCTTACTCGTCGATTCTGCCGATGAGCTATTGGGCCGAGGAGCGCCGCCCGGGCTGCGCGCCGATGCGCGCGCACACGATCTACGAGCAGATCGAGCACGACCAGCCGGGCACGCCCCCGCGCATCCACAGCTACCCGCACCGCGACGACCTCGCGGCGATGGAAGCCGATATCCGCGCGGCGAAGGCGCAGGCCGACATCGTCCTGGTCTCGCATCATTGGGGGATTCATTTCGTCCGCGCGTCGATCGCCGACTATCAGCGCGACGTCGCTCGCGCGGCGATCGCGGCGGGGGCCGACGCGATCCTCGGGCACCATGCCCATATCCTCAAGGGGATCGAGCTGATCGACGGCAAGCCGGTCTTCTACTCGCTGTGCAACTTCGCGACCGACCTGCGGATGGATCCGGTCCATGCCGCGAGCAAGAGCTTCAGGGAAATCCAGACGCTCGCCGAGGACTGGGTTCCCGATTTCGACAGCCTCTACAATTTCCCCGCCGCGGCGCGGATGTCGATGATCGCGCGGCTCGAGGTGCGGGATGGCAGGATCGTCGAGGCGGGGTTCCTGCCGTTGTGGATCGACCGCGACGCCGTGCCGCGGGTGCTGGGGGCCGACGATCCGCGATTCGGCGAGGTGGTCGACTATATGACCGCAGTCACCGGCGAGGCGGGGCTCAATGCGGGGTACCGAGTCGAGGGCGACCGGGTGGTGCTGGAGGTGGCGGCGTGACCCGGCGGGTCCCGCTCGAGGGCATCGTCTTCCTCTATTTCCTGAGCTATTTGCCCAACATCGTCCTGACCAAGCTGGTCACGACCTTCCCGCATCCCGGGCTCGGGCGGCCGCTGACCGGGCTCGAGACGCTGCCGGCGTCGCTGATCGTCAGCCTGGTGCTGACCTACGCCTTCATCTGGATCTCGGGCTGGCACCGCGACGCGCATGCCGTGACCGTCGCGGGGGCGCGGGTGCCGGTGCCGACCTGGGCGACCGCGCTGTCGGGAGTCGGGACGGCGCTGGTGCTCTTCACCGTGCCGCTGTCGTTCACTTTCCAGGGGGTGAGCATTCCGTTCATCCAGCTGCTGATGCGCGGCGACATCCTGATCATCGCGCCGCTGGTGGATGTGATCTTCGGGCGGCGGGTGCGGTGGTGGAGCTGGACCGCGCTGGTGATGGTCGCGGTGGCGCTGGCGTTCGTGGTGCAGCAGCGCGGCGGGTTCAACCTGCCGCCGCTCGCGATCCTGACGGTGGTGCTCTACACGATTGGCTACTTCATCCGGCTGGCGGTGATGACGCGGGTGTCGAAGAGCGGCGACCCGGCGTCGGTGCGGCGCTATTTCGTCGAGGAAAAGATGATCGCGCTGCCGCTGTCGGTGGCGGCGCTCGCGGCGCTGTCGGCGTCGGGGGTGGGCGCGCAGGCGGGGCAGCTCGGCTGGGGGTTCGTCGCGGTGTGGGGCGATCCCGTCATCTGGTGGCTGGTCGGGCTGGGGACGACGCTGACGATCATCTCGATCTTCGCGGCGATCATCCTGCTCGATGCCCGCGAGAACAGCTATTGCGTGCCGCTGGAGCGGGCCTCGAGCCTGGTTGCGGGGATCGCGGCGGCGTTCCTGCTGGCGTGGATCTGGGGGCTGAAGGCGCCGACCGGGGCGGAGACGATCGGCGCGGGGATATTGATCGGGGCGATCCTGGTGCTGTCGATCGCGCCGAGGGTGGGGCGGAAGGCGTAACCTTCTTCTTAAGCCCCTCCCCTTCAGGGGAGGGGTTGGGGGTGGGGGCTGTCCGTCTCACCGAGACC
>JAZKCD010000004.1:74326-97162 GCA_040388355.1 Pseudomonadota bacterium
CCCCTGAAGGGGAGGGGCTAGATATTCACGCGCTCTCCCGCGCCACCAGCCTGAAGCCGACATCGATATGCCGCTCGGCGATCGTCTCCCCAGCCGCGCGCCGCCGCAGCACGTTGACCGCCTCGCGGCCGATCCTTGCGCCGTCGATGTCGACGGTGGTGATGGTCGGGCGCATCTCGGCGGCGATGGCCATGTTGCCGAAGCCGACCACCGCGAGCTCGTCGGGGACCTTGACCCCCGCCGCCATCGCCTCGACCAGCAGCCCCTGCGCCAGATAGTCCGAGCTGCACACGACGATATCGGGGCGCACCTCCTGCTCGCGCAGCGCGCGGAAGGCGGCGCGGCCATGGCCGAAGCGAGTCTGGCTGGTGAAACTCTGCTCGGTGGGCGCGTCGCCGCCCGCGGCGATCCAGTCGTCGATAAAGCCCTGGCGCCGCTCCATCGCGCGGGTGCCGGTGGCGGAGAGGAGATGCGGTCGCCGATAGCCGCGGCCGCGGACGAAGCGGGCGATGTCCTGCCCGACCGCGCGGTGCGAGAAGCCGACCGCGATGTCGATCGGCTCCTCGGGCAGGCCCCAGGTCTCGATCACGGTGGCGTGGCGGCTCTTGAGCAGCGCGCGCGAGCCCGGATCGGTGAGGATGCCGGTGAGGATGATCGCATCGGCGCGGCGTGAAAGCGCTGCCGAGATCAGCTGCGGCATCCGCGCATTGTCGATGCCGGTGAGGCCGAGCATGACGATATGGCCGTCGACCGACAGCTCCTCGACCATCGCCTCGATCGTCGCGTTGAAGATCGACTGGGCGACGTCGGGGACGAGCGCGGCGACGAGGCGGCTCTTGCTCGAGGCGAGTCCGCCGGCGATCAGGTCGGGGACATAGCCGGTCGCGGCCACTGCCTCGCGGATGCGCTCGCCGGTCGCGGCGGCGACCATCCCGGGATTGTTGAGGAAGCGCGACACCGTCGCCGCGGACACGCCCGCGCGCTTTGCCACATCGTCGAGTTTGGGAATGCTGCGCTTTGCGGTCACGGGGTCACCCTAGGCTGTGCGCTGCCGTGCCGAAAGACATTGCAAGCGCTTGCATGGTGCCATAAGCGCAAGGCCATGCAAGACTTCGATCCGCTGCTCCCCGAGACGTTCGACAGCGCGCACGCCGATTATGCGGCGCTGAGAGACACATGCCCCGTCGCGCACAGCGATGCCTGGGGCGGGTTCTGGGCGCTGATGAAGCACGCCGACGTCGCCGCGGCGGCGGCCGACAGCGCGACCTTCATCACCTCGAAGCAGAATGTCGTGCCCGCGGTGGCGTTCACCGGGCGGCGGCCGCCGCTCCACCTCGACCCGCCCGAGCACACCCCGTACCGCCGCGCGCTGAGCCCGCTCCTGACCGAGCGCAAGGTCGCGCGGTTCGAGCCGGTGATCCGCGGCATCTGCCGGGAATTGCTCGACACGATGGCGGCGAAGGGCGGCGGCGACATCTGCGAGGAGTTCTCGGCGCGGATGCCGATCCGAGTGTTCGCGCACTGGATGAACCTGCCGCCCGAGCAGATCGACGACCTCGCCGAGGTCGGGCGGCGCTACAATATCGCAGTGCAATCGAACGACATGCTGGCGACCAGGGAGACCAGCCTGCTGCTCTACGCGATGGCGCGCAAGCTGGTGGCGGACCGCAAGGCGGCGCCGCTCGATCCGAACGAGGACGCGACCAGCGCGCTGCTGGCGACGCGCGTCGACGGCGCGCCGCTGCCCGACGAGATGATCGTCGGGACGATCCGCCAGGTGCTGGTGGTCGGGATCATCGCGCCGACGGTGCTGATCGGATCGGTCGCGGTGCACCTGTCGCGCGACCAGGACCTGCAGGCGAAGCTGCGCGCCGAGCCCGCGCTGATCCCGCAAGCGATGGACGAATTCCTGCGGCTCTACACCCCGTATCGCGGCTTCGCGCGCACCCCGACGCGCGACGTGACGCTGCACGGGCGGACGATCCCGGCGGGGGAGGCAGTGGCCTTGGTCTATGCCTCGGCCAATCGCGACGAGGATGTGTTCGAGGACGGATCGAGCTTCCGGCTGGGGCGGCCCAACATGAAGGATTCGCTCCATTTCGGGCGCGGCACGCATATGTGCGTGGGGGCCGCATTGGCGCGGCTCGAGCTGGTGGTGGCGCTGGAGGAGATGCTCGCGCGGCTGCCGCGGTTCGCGCTGGCGGGCGAAGTGGTGCCGACGCGGTTTCCCGAGATCGGCGCGCTGCAGGTGCCGCTGCGGTTCGCCGGGGACTAGGCGGGCGGGGACAGTCAACCATTTTGATTGCACGGAAAATGGCGGATTTCCGCGGAAGTTGACCGTTGCCGGTTGACCAAGTTGACCATTGCTTCGCGCGTGAGGCGGCGGCGAGCCTGTAGCGGCAGGTTTTGCGGCTGTGCGGGTGCCGGGTCATCCGCGAGCTTAGATCAGGCGAAGTCCTACATTTGAAGCGGGACGCGATCCAATAAGGGCGTTCCGATCCGCTGCGGGCTGTGCTTGAATGCGCGGCAACAGCACGGAGCAGCGGGAGCGAAGGCATGAGAGGGTCACGGATCGGCGCGGTTTGGCTCGCGCTTCTACTCATGCTGGGTGCCGCGGCGCAGGCCGCCGCGCAGACGCAGACGGGGTCGGCCGACGAGCAG
This sequence comes from Pseudomonadota bacterium, assembly GCA_040388355.1. Classification (GTDB taxonomy): domain Bacteria; phylum Pseudomonadota; class Alphaproteobacteria; order Sphingomonadales; family Sphingomonadaceae; genus Sphingomonas. The sequence continues at coordinate 76,988 of JAZKCD010000004.1, forward strand.
ATCCGCGCGACGATCGCGCGCTGGTACGCGGAGCTGGCGAAGAAGGACAAGGGCCGCCCGTGGATGCTCGTCGCCCCTGGCTTCATCGATTCGAGCCCGCATTACGATCACATCGACAACGGCTCCGCCGCGCTGGGGCCGCGGGTCTACACCTCGCTGCCCGCGCAGGCGATGAAGTTCGCCTATACGATCGGCCCGATCCGCCGCGACGCCAGCTTTGCCAAGGTCCGAGTGGACGAGCGCGGCTATTTCTATGCCTGGGCGGCGCAGAAGACCTATGAGCGCGCGGTCGATACCGACTTCATCCTCGAGCGGCAGGGGAAGGACGGGCGCTGGCTGATCCTCGCGCACCAGTCGGGCTCGTACGGAATCGCGCCGGGGAGGGAGACCAACCCGATGCCGGACCTGCGCGCGCATTTTTACGCGACCGAGGGCAAGGATCGCGATCCGGCGAAGGATGCCGAGGCGGCGAAGAATTTCTGAGAGCGCTGTCCGGTCGTCCGTGCGGCATCATTTTCGGTCCTGCTCTCCTGCGAAAGCAGGAGCCCAGGGCCACGAAGGAAATCCCTTGTGACCCTGGGCCCCTGCTTTCGCAGGGGAACAAGAAGGTAGTGACCCGCCGCGCTTGCGGCCCGCCCTCGACAGTGCAATAGGCGCCGCCCCGCGCATCCCCCGAACCGCCGAAGGAGCCTGTCGTGACCAGCGATCCAGCCGCGACTGCGCTCGGGCTCGATTTCGGCACCACCAACACCGTCGCTGCGCTGGCCGACGGCAGCGGCGGCTCGCGGCTGGTCGAGTTTGCCGGGCCCGAGGCGGCGGACGCGGTGTTCCGCTCGGCGCTGTGCTTCTGGGAAGAGGAGCGCGCGTGGAACGGGATTGCGCACGAGGCGGGGCCCTGGGCGATCGCCGAATTTCTCCAGTCGCCGCTCGACAGCCGCTTCGTCCAGTCGTTCAAGAGCGTCGCGGCGAGCCCGTTGTTCGAGCGCGCGCAGATTTTCGGCAAGCCGTTCCGCTTCGAGGATCTCGGGCGGCTGTTCCTCCAGAAGCTGGTGGCGCATGCGGGCGGTCAGCTCGACGCGCGGCCGCGGCGCGTGGTGGTGGGCCGACCGGTCGAATATGCCGGGGCGCGCGCCGATCCGGCGCTGGCGCGGCAGCGCTACGACCTGATGCTCGCGGGGTTCGGAGTCGAGCTTCATTATGTCTACGAGCCGCTCGGCGCGGCCTATGGCTATGCCGCGCGGCTGACCGAGCCGGCGACGGTGCTGGTGGCCGATTTCGGCGGCGGGACCACCGACTTCTCGATCGTGCGGGTCGGTGCGCCGGGAGCGGCGCGGCGCTGCGTGCCGCTGGCTTCGTCGGGGGTCGGGATCGCGGGCGACCGGTTCGACCAGCGGATCGTCGACCGGCTGATGCTGCCCTTGCTGGGGAAGGGCGGGACTTACCGGTCGTTCGGCAAGCTGCTGGAGATTCCGGGCGGCTATTTCTCGGACTTTGCCGACTGGTCGCGGCTGGCGCTGATGCGCAACCGGCGGACGCTGGAGGAGCTGCGGCGGCTCCAGCACAGCGCAGTGGAGCCCGCGCCGATCGGGCGGATGATCGCGCTGATCGAGCATGAGCAGGGGTTTCCGCTGTACGACGCGGTGGGGAAGCTCAAGCGGGCGCTGTCGAACGCGGACCGGGCCGAGTTCCGCTTCGAGGGCGGCGGGGTAGCGATTTCGGCCGAGGTGCGGCGGCGCGATTTCGAGCAGTGGATCGCGCGGGATCTCGAGCGGATCGAGGCGGCGATGGATGCGGCGCTCGCCAAGGCCGGAGTCGCGCCCGAGGCAGTCGACCGGGTGTTCCTGACCGGCGGTTCGTCGCTGATTCCGGCGATCCGGGTGCTGTTCGACCGGCGCTTCGGAGCGGAGCGGATCGCGACCGGGGGCGAGCTTACCTCGATCGCGCATGGGCTCGCGCTTATCGGGGACGAGCCCGATCTGGCGGCGTGGGCGGCGTGAGGACCAGTTCCGCGCCGTCGCGGGTGATGCCGGTTTCGAGGCCCTCAGAGGCGGTGACTTCGGTCAGATAGTCCTGGACGCGGGCGAACAGGGGGTCGTCCGCCGCCAGCATCCGCGGGGCGCTGTCGTCCTCGATCCAGGCGGGGAGGAAGCGGATTTCGGCGATCGCGCCGTCGCGCACCACCAGCTTCGCGATGCCGGTGAAGCGAGTTTCCTCGGGGAGCATGTAGGTGGCGTCCATCGTCCAGCTCGGGTTGAGGCTGACCAAGTGGCGAAAGCTTTCGGTGCGGACGATCGCCGGGTCCCAGATGTGCGGCTGCTCGATCGCGAAATTGCCGAGGCTGTAGAAGATCGGCTTGCCCGCATGAAAGCCGACGCCCTTCATCAGATGGGGATGGTGGCCGAGGATCGCGTCGGCGCCGGCGTCGATCGCGGCATGGGCGACTTCGACCTGGTATTCGGCGAGGCTGCCGCGGACCATGTGGATGCCCCAGTGGAGCGAGACGAGGACGATCTGGGCGACCGCCTTTGCTTCGCGGATCGCGGCGAGGAGGCTGGCGAGGTCGGCGCGGTCGGGGTGGCTGCGGATGCGGGCGGGGGTGCCGGGCTGGTCGTGCTCGACCTGCTCGTAGAAGGTGTGGGCGCGTAAGGGCGCGCAGCCGGGGCGGTCGCGCGTGGCGGCATAGCCTTCGGGGAGGATCGAGCTGGCGGCGATCAGGGCGACTTTCGTGTCGCCGTGCCGGGTGTAGGCGGGGCGGTAGGCGGCTTCGCGGTTCGGGCCGGCGCCGGCGAGGGCGATGCCCGCGTCCGCCATGTGCGCGAGCGTGTCGTCGAACGCGTCGTAGCCCCAGTCGAGGCAGTGGTTGCCGGCGAAGGACATCGTGGTGAAGCCGGCGCTGCGGAGCGCCGGGGCGAGCGCGGACGGCGCGCGCATCGCGAGGCGGGCGTTGGGGACGATCGCGCCGCGGTCCGACACGGTCGTCTCGAGCTGGCCGAAGACGATCGGGGCGGCGCCGAGGGCGGGCGCGACGCCGGCGAACATCGCGGCGAGATCGGCTCGCTTCGCTCCGACATCGCCGACCGCGAGGATGTCGAACCCGGTCATGTCTCGGCGCGAGTGCCCATGACCGCGCGCAGGATCAGCACGATCGCCGCGGCGGTGAGCAGGAAGCCGGCGACGAGCAGGGTCGGCGCCCAGAAGCCGCCGGTGGCCTCCTTCACGCGGCCGACCAGCCAGGGGACGATCAGCCCGCCCGAGCTGCCGGTGATGTTGATCGCCACTGCGCCGACCGCGAAGGTGGCGGGGGTGAACATGCGGGTGGGAAGCGCCCAGAAGGCGCCCTGCGCCGCGCCGAGGCAGAGCCCCGCGACGAGGAGCGCGGCGAGTCCGCCCAGGCTGGCGCCCAGCGTGGCGGCAGTGACGATCGCGACGGCCATGATCGTGGCAGGGATGGCGATGTGCCAGAAGCGCTCGCCGGTGCGGTCCGAGCTGGTCGCGCCGAGATAGATGCCGACCGCGTTGCCCGCCCAGGGGAGCGCGTTGACCAGGCCGATCTCGAGCGGCGTCAGGCTGGTCAGCGACTTCACCATCTGCGGGAGCCAGAAGATGATCCCGTACGAGCCGGCGAGGAGGCAGAACCACAGCAGGGCGGAGGCCCAGACCAGCGGGCGCCTGAGGACGGACCAGTCGTTGCTGCGTGCGGTCTCCTGGCGGTTGGCGGCGTTCTGCGAGAGCCAGAGCTTCTCGTCCGGCGTGAGCCACTTCGCCTTGGGCGGCGCGTCGGGAAACCAGAACCAGGCGATGACGGCGAAGGCGAGCGTGGGGAGCGCCTCGCCCAGGAACATCCAGCGCCAGTTGGCGAGGCCGAAGGGCGGGTCCATGCCCAACAGCCAGCCCGAGAGCGGGCCGCCGATGACGATCGAGATCGGGATCGCCAGCATCGGCATCGCGAAAGTGGTGGCGCGCTCGCGCTCGGTGGCGAACTGGCTGAGATAGAGGACGATGCCGGGGGCGAGCCCGCCCTCTGCGAAGCCGAGCAGGACGCGCAGCGTGTAGAATTCATTGTGGCTGGTGATGAACGCCATCGCCCCCGCACAGGTGCCCCACAGCAGCGCGCAGCCGGCGAGCCAGCGGTGGAAGCCGATCCGCTGGAGGAGAAGAACGCTGGGGTATTGGCCGGCGAGGAAGCCCGCGAACAGGATGCCGGCGCCGAACCCATACTGGCTGGGCGAGAAGCCGAGATCGGCGTTCATCTGGAGCGCGGCGAAGCTGACATTCACTCGGTCGATCGAGCTCAGCAGCATGAAGAAGATGGTCGGGACGATCAGCCGCCAGCGGATCTTCGATGCCATCGTTCCGCTCGCCATCAACCCGCTCCCGCCGCTATTCGCTCGACAGGCTCAATGCCGATGCGGCATCACGCGTGCAAGCGAAAGCGCTTTCATTGGAGGTTTCGAGTGGGTGGTGCGAGTGGATTGAGCCGGAAGATTGCCGAGCATGTCGCGGGCTTTTCGCCCGATGCGCTGCCCGACTCGGCGCTGCACGCAGCCAAAAGGGCGCTGCTTGACGGGATCGGGGTGATGCTGGCGGCGAGCGGGACCAGTCCCGAGGTGGTGCCGTTCGTCGATCTCGCGGCGGCGAGCGGACCGGGCGGGGCGGCGATCCTCGGGACCGGCCTGCGCACCGGCGCGGCGATGGCGGCGTTTGCCAACGGGGCGATGGGGCATGCGCTCGACTTCGAGGACGCGTTCGACGCGGCGCCGAGCCATCCCAATGCTTCGCTGCTGCCCGCGGTGCTGGCGATTGCGCAGGCCGAGGGGCCGGTGAGCGGGCGCGAATTGCTGACGGCGATCGCGGTCGGGTGCGACCTGGTGTGCCGGCTCGGCCTCAGTCTGCGGCGCGAGATGGAGGCGGGGGGCTGGTATCCGCCGCCGATCCTCGGGGGCTTCGGCGCGGTGGCGGCGGCGGGGCGGCTGCGGCGGCTGAGCGCGGAACAGATGGTCGACGGCTTCTCGCTGATGCTGTGCCAGGCAGGAATGCCGGGGGAGATCAAATACAGCCGCGACACGGTGATCCGCGCAGTGCGCGAGGCGTTCCCGGCGCAGGCGGCGGTGCAGGCGAGCGCGCTGGCCAAGGCGGGCGTGCGCGGATTCGAGGCGCCGTTCGAAGGGAAAGCGGGGTTCTTCCGGCTCTATGCCGAGGGGCAATATGACCCGGCGGCGATCCTCGGCGGGCTGGGCGAGCGTTTCTGGATCGAGCAGTTGAGCTTCAAGCGCTGGCCGGCGTGCCGGGGGACGCATGCCTATATCGAGGCGGCGCAGATGCTGAAGGCGCGGCATGGGTTCTCGGCGGCGGACGTGGTCGGCATCGTCGCGACGGGGGGCGAGGTGCAGCGGATGCTGGTCGAGCCTGCCGAGCGCAAGGCGGCGCCGGCGACGGTGATCGACGCCAAGTTCTCGATCCCCTTCACGATCGCGGCGGCTTTGGTCGATGAGGAGGTCACGCTCGACAGCTTCGATGATCTGGCGGACCCGGCGAAGCGTGCGCTGGCGGGCCGCGTGACCTTCGACCAGCGTCCCGATTGGGGACGCGAGCGGGCAGCGTCGGGCGGGCTGGCGATCGAGCTCGCCGACGGGCGGCGGGTGGAGGAACGAGTCGATGTCGCCGCCGGGCACGTCTCGCGGCCGATCGGCGACGACGCGCTCAACTCCAAGTTTCACGACTGCGCGCGGCGGGCGCGGGTGCCGCTGGCGGGCGACGAAGCGGCGCGGCTGGTGGCGGGGATCCGGGGGCTCGAGGGGGCGTATGACTCTGCGGCGGCACTCGCGCTGGAGTAGGATTATATCGGCCTGCCCCTTGGCTCCCGGCGCTCATATCCCTGGGCCAACTACCTCTTTGCTCCCCTGCGAAAGCAGGGGCCCAGGGGTCGCGGGGGTTGAACTGCTTGGCTCTGGGCTCCTGCTTTCGCAGGAGAACAAGCAAGGAGAGCACGCACCCTTGCGCGCGTCAAAGCGGCGCGGCTGGTGGCGGCGATCCGGGGACTCGAGAGGGCGGACGACTCTGCGGCGACACTCGCGCTGAATTAGCTATGTGACATAATGAAAACGCTTGCAGTCTGTTGCGGCGGTGATACGAAAGCCTCCAGGCCGAAGGATGACGCGAGAGCATCGGGCCAATTGGGAGGAGAGGTCCGATGTCGCGCTATTCCGCTTTTCGTACGACGATGTTCGCCGGTGCCGCCAGTCTGGCGCTATTGCTGCCGGGCGCGGCCGTGGCGCAAAGCGCCGAGGATCAGGCTCCCGAGGCGGCCCAGGCGGGCGGGCTAGAGGAGATCGTCGTCACTGCCGAGCGCCGCGCACAGAGCCTGCAGGACCTGCCGATCTCGGCGACCGTGCTCAATGCCGGCGATATCTCGCGCAAGGGCATCAACAACATCTCCGACGTCCAGCAGATCGCGCCGTCGGTGGCGATCAACACCTTCAACCGGTCGACCTTCATCAACATCCGCGGCGTCGGCATCGCCCAGTCGGCGCCGACCTCGAACCCCGGCGTCGCCTTCTACATCGACGGCCAGCTGATCCCGCACGAGCAGTTCATCGGCCAGAGCTTCTACGACATCGGCTCGATCGAAGTGCTGCGCGGGCCGCAGGGCACGCTGACCGGGCAGAACTCGACCGGCGGCGCGGTCTATGTCCGCACGCCCGAGCCCGATTTCACCGATTTCTCGGGCTATATCGACGGGACCTACGGATCGTACGACCTGCTGAAGGTCGTCGCCGCGCTCAACGTGCCGGTGAGCGACGAGCTCGCGATCCGCGTCGCCGGCGTGCGCGACCGGCGCGACAGCTTCTCGACCAACATCACCCGCGCCGACATCCAGCCGGGCAATGTCGATTTGTGGGCGGGCCGCTTCAACGTCGCGATGCGCACCCCCGACGAAGTGCTGCGCGCCAATGTCCGCTTCGACTATTTCGACTCCAAGTCGGACAACAACGCGGTCAAGCGGCGGCTCGACACGGTCTCGACCGATCCGTTCGTGATCGAGGAGGACGCGCGATCGTACCAGAACCAGGAGGGCTTCCGCCTGTCGACCGAGGCCAAGGCCGAGATCGTCCGCGGCGTCGACCTGCGCGCGCTGGTTTCGTACCAGAACCTCAACACCTACGACCAGACCGACGGCGACCGCACCGCGACCGCGCCGCCGCGCCCGCCGGCCAACGCGGTCGGCCGGATCAGCAACGCCAGCACCAAGTTCCACACCTTCATCGGCGAAGTGAACCTGCTTTCGACCGGGCACCACAGCGTCAACTGGGTGGTGGGCGCCTTCTATCTCGACGAGCGGGTCAAGCTGCTCCAGCAGCGCGACAACAACCATGTCACTGAATATGTCTCGTCGACCTCGACCACCCAGACGCTCGCCAAGAACCGCACCAAGTCGGTGTTCGGGCAGGTCAACCTGTTCCCGACCGAGGCGTTCGAGATCGTCGCCGGGCTGCGCTATTCGGACGACAGCCAGGTCTATCGCCGCTTCATCGTCGCCAATGTGGTGCCGACCGCGGGGGCGATCGGCACCCAGCATTCGACCAAGTTCACCGGCAAGCTGGCGCTCAACTATCATTTCGGGCGCAACCTGCTCTACGTCTCGGCGTCGCAGGGCTACAAGGCGGGCGGCGTCAACCTGACCGTGGGGACGCCCAATTTCGGGCCCGAGACCAATCGCGTCTACGAGGCGGGCTTCAAGACCCAGTTCCTCGACAACCAGCTGCGCGTGAACGGCGACGTCTATTATTCGGAATATCAGGACATCCAGCTCTCGAGCCTGCTCGGCGCGCTGCCGATCACGCAGAATGCCGCGGCCGGGCGCTCGTACGGCGCCGAGCTCGAAGTGACCGGCCAGTTCGGCGGGTTCGGGTTCAACTTCGGCGCGGGCTACCTGCATGCGCGGTTCAAGGGCAGCAGCTGCATCACCGACACCAATGCGCCGGGCACCGATGTCGGCTGCGCGACCAATTTGCGGCTGGTGCCCGACGGGCGGGTGCTGCCCTTCTCGCCCGAATGGACGCTCAACGGCGGCGTCCAGTACGAGATTGCGCTGGGCGGCGAGGGGACCTCGATCACGCCGCGGATGCAATGGTCGCATCTGTCCGAGCAGGTCGCGACGCCGTTCCCGACCTTCAACACGATCGTGCCCGGGCGCGACGTGTTCGACGCGCGGCTGACCTTCCAGTTCGACAGCAACTACAAGCTGGAGGGGTTCGTCTCGAACGTGTTCGACGAGCGCTACATCGCGTCGCAGATCCAGAGCTCGTCGAGCGCGGACGGCGGCATCATCTATGGCGCCCCGCGCACCTATGGCATCCGTGCCGTCGCCAAGTTCTGATCTGCATCGATATGCCTTTCCCGCGAAAGCGGGAGAGGCGCGAGAAGTTGGGACCGCCTGATGCCTTCTAGCCCCGACACGACCCTGCCGGGCCGGCTGCGCGGGCGCGCGGCCGGCCTTGTGCTGGGTTGCGCGCTGCTGCTGTTCGGGGCGAGCGTCGCGGCGCAGGATTATGCAGGGGACTGGTGGGCGCCGGGGAGCGGGCGGATCTTTCCCGCGAGCGCCGATTATCCCAACGGCCGGGGAGTGCTGCGCGTGCTGCTCACGGGCGGGCCGATGGCGACGAAGGACCATCCGTTCTTCGCACCGGTCGGACCCAATGGGCGGGCGTGCGTGACGTGCCACCAGCCTGCCGATGCGATGAGCCTGTCGGCGGCGACCGCGCAGGCGCGGTGGGCGGCGACCGGGGGGAAGGACCCGCTGTTCGCGGCGTATGACGGGTCGAACTGCCCGACCCTGCCGCAGGGCGAGAAGGCGTCGCATTCGCTGCTGCTCGAGCATGGGCTGATCCGCATCCAGCGGCCCTGGCCGGCGCGCGACCTGGGCGGCAAGGCGATCAAGGCGGACTTCAGCATCGAAGTGGTGCGCGATCCCTGGGGGTGCAATTCGGGAGGATACGGGCCCGCCAAGGGCAGCATCTCGGTCTATCGGCGGCCGCGGCCGGTGGCGAACTTGAAATATCTGCTCGCGGTGGGGTTTGCGTACGATCCCAAGCAGGGGATGCCGCTGCCGCTCGATCCCGAGAGCGGGCGGCCGATGTCGGGCAATCTGATGGCCGATGGGCGGGCGGGGACGCTCAATGCGCAGATGCGCGACGCCGCCTCGACGCATCTCGAGCTGCTGCGGCATTTCGATGCGGGCGACATGGCGCGGATCGTCGATTTCGAGAGCCGGGTCTATGCGGCGCAGCAGGTCGACGCCACCGGCGGTGCGCTCGATGCCGACGGGGCCGAGGGCGGGGCGGGCAAGCTGGCCAATTCGGAGGCCGGGCAGCTCGGCAGCATCGGGCGGCCGGTGTGGAGCGAGTATGAGGGGTGGGAGAAGCCCGCCCGGGGGCTGACGCCCGCGCAGAACGCGTTCCGGGCATCGGTCGCGCGCGGGGCGCGCGTGTTTCGCGACAAGACCTTTTTGATCACCGACAGCGCGGGGATCAACTCGCCGATCGGCTTCGGCAATCCGGTGCGCAACAGCTGCGTGTTCTGCCACAACATGTCGCAGATGGGGAACGATGTCGCGCCGGGGCAGGTCGATCTGGGTACCACCAACCAGCCCTTTGCCGATCCGATGCCGTGGCTGCCTTTGTTCCGGGTGACCTGCAAGGGCGCGCCGCATCCGCATTACGGGCGGGTGATCTACACCAGTGATCCGGGCTATGCGCTGACCACCGGGCGGTGCGCCGATGTCGGCAAGATCACGCTGCAATCCTTGCGGGGCCTCTCGGCGCGGGCGCCCTATTTCTCGAACGGGCTGGCGAAGGATTTGCGCGGGATCATCGACTATTACGAGCGGCGCTACCGGATCGGCTATACCGAGCAGGAGAAGCAGGACCTGGTCAATCTGATGAGCGTGCTGTGAGGATCGCGGCGGCACTGGCGCTGGCGGCGGTGGCGGGGCAGGCGGCGCCCGAGACGGTGCGCTTCATCACTTGCCCGATCTATCGCGATGCGGACTCGGGCAAGAAATCGGGGTGCTGGCTGGCCGAGGACCGCGCCACGGGCAAGAGCTGGGACGTGAGCCTGGCGCCGTCCAAGCCCGACTGGAACCACGAGGTGCTGGTCGAAGGCCTGGCCGCGGCGGCGGGCGCGCAGCCGTGCGGGAGCCCGGTGCTCGACGCGGTGCGGACCTCAATCCTGCCGGGCGAATGCACGCGGCAGATGCTGCCGGCCGAGGGGTTTCCCGGGCGGAAGTTCGCGCTGCCGGTGCGTAATGTCCGGCCCGCGGCGGAGGCGCGCGCGGTGCCGGCGGGGCCCTATGCGCCGCGGACCTTCCACTTGCTGTTCGACTTCGACCAGGCGTTCCTGATCTACCAGTATGACGATTATTTCCTCGACGCGGCGATCACCTGGATCCGGGCGGCGAGGCCGCGGGCGATCGAAGTGACGGGCTATGCGGCGACGCAGAAGGCGACGGTTTCGGGGCGGGTGATCGCCGAGGATCGGGGGATCGCGCGGGCGCGGGCCGAGAAGGTCGTCGAGGCGCTGGTGCGGCTGGGCGTCGACCGGCGGATCATCGCGGTGCGCTGGCGTGGGGATGCGCCGGTCGCGGACATTCCCGAGGCCGACGGACTCGCCGAAGCCTCGCGGCGGCGCGTCGATATCGCCGTTTTGCCGTGAGGGCGACGGTCAGGCTTCGAGCTTTTCCCCGGCGAAGGCCGGGGCCCAGTAACGACGCAGCCGAGGTGGCATCCGGCCATCCGAATCGGCTCGCAACTGGGCCCCGGCCTTCGCCGGGGAAAGCGATTCAATCGCGCCGAATCCGCCTCCAGTGACCGCCCGGCCCCTCCCCCCGCATGGCCGGATCGTGCTGCTCGCGGCGATCACCGCGCTGGGGTCGCTGGCGATCCATATGTTCGTCCCCGCAATGCCGCGCGCCGCGCTGTCGCTGCATACCAGCCGGTCGGCGGTGCAGCTGGCGCTGACCTTCTACATGGCGGGAGTCGCCGCGGGACAGATCGCGACGGGGCCGCTGTCGGACCGGATCGGGCGGCGGCCGGTGCTGGTCGGCGGGGCTTTGCTGTTCGTCGCGGGATCGGCCTTGTGCTGGGCGGCGGGGTCGATCGCGGCGCTGCTGGTCGGGCGGGTGGTGCAGGCGCTGGGCGCGTCGAGCGGGCTGGTCGCCGGGCGGGCGATGATCGGCGATGCCGGGGGCGAAGGCGCGCGCGACATGGCGCTGCTGAGCGCGATCGTGCTGCTCTCGCCGATGTTCGCGCCGTTGCTGGGGAGCCTGCTGGCCGATGCGGCGGGGTGGCGGGCGATCTTCGCGGTGCTGGCGGTTCTGGGGCTGGCGGTCGGGGTGGCGATTGCGCGGTGGCTGCCCGAGACGATGGGCGAGCGCGAGCGATCGAATTTGTGGGCCGACTGGGCGCAGCTGGCGCGCGAGCCGGTTTTCCTGCGCAACCTCGCGATCGCGACGCTGATGAGCGGCGGGCTTTATGTCTTCCTCTCGGCCTCGCCCTTCCTGCTGGTCGAGATCTACCATGTCCGGCCGGGCGACATGGGGCTGTGCTACGGGCTGGTCGCGTCGGGGGCGGCGGGCGGGGCGCTGACGGCGAGCGCGATCGCGAAGCGCTGGGCGGTGCGGCCGATCATGAATGCCGGGAGCCTGGTGTCGGCGGGGGCGGCGCTGGCGCTGCTGGCCGGCGTGCTGCTCGGCAGCCGGAGCATTGTCGCGCTGGTCGCGCCGATGATGGTGTTCGCGTTCGGCGGCGGGCTGGTGATGCCCAATGCGATGATGGCGGCGCTGAGCGAGCTGCGCGGGCGGATCGGGACCGCGGTCAGCATCTATGGCGCGCTGCAGATGGGCGGAAGCGCGCTGGCCACCTTCGCCGTCGCGCTGCTACCGTCGCACGAGCCGCTGCTGCCGGCGGCGCTGATCGCGGGGCTCACGGTGAGCGCGGCGCTGCTCCAGCGGCTTTCGATTGTTGCGTTCCATAGCAAATGACTCCACACTGATTTCAACGAGTTGAAGGAGGGGCAGATGGCAACCGATCCGCGCGCGATCATCGACCGGGAGCCGATGTCGCGGTTTCAATGGGGCGTGGTCGCGATCATGGTCGGGCTCAACGCGCTCGACGGGTTCGACGTGCTGTCGATCAGCTTCGCCTCGCCGGGGATCGTCAAGGATTGGGGGATCGACCGCGCGGCGCTGGGCGTGGTGCTGTCGATGGAGCTGATCGGGATGGCGATCGGATCGATCGTGCTCGGCGGGGTCGCCGACAAGGTCGGGCGGCGCGCGACGATCCTCGGCTGCCTGGTGGTGATGGCGGCGGGCATGTTCCTCGCCTCGACTGCGCACGACGTCCAGACGCTGTCGATGTGGCGGGTGCTGACGGGCCTCGGGATCGGCGGGATGCTGGCGGCGACCAACGCCGCGGTGGCCGAGGCGAGCAATGCGGCGCGGCGCAATCTGTGCGTGGTGCTCATGGCCGGCGGTTATCCGGTGGGGGCGATCATCGGCGGGTCGATCTCGGCGCAATTGCTCAAATCCTACAACTGGCCGGTGGTCTTCGAGTTCGGCGCGATCGCGACGCTCTGCTTCATTCCGCTGGTGCTGTGGCGCGCGCCCGAATCGATCGCGTTCCAGATGGAACGGCGCGGGCCGAGGGCGCTGGCGGCGATCAACCGGACGCTGGCGCGGATGGGGCATGGCGCGATCGACGATTTGCCCGAGGCGACCGGCAAGGCGGCGCGGGTGCCGCTGGCGCGGCTGTTCTCGCCGGCGCTGGTGCGGGTCACTGTGCTGCTGACGCTCGCCTATCTGGCGCACATCATGACTTTCTATTTCATCCTCAAATGGATCCCGAAGATCGTCGTCGACATGGGCTTCGCGCCCTCGGCGGCGGCGGGGGTGCTGGTATGGGCCAATGTCGGCGGGGCGAGCGGGTCGCTGCTGCTCGGGCTGCTGACCGCGAAGGTGCGGCTGCGGACGCTGACGATGCTGGCGATGGCGGTGTCGGCGGTGATGATCGGGATATTCGGGCGGGGGCAGGCCAACCTCGGCGAGCTGGCGATCGTCGCGGCGGCGGCGGGGTTCTTCACCAATGCCGGGGTGGTCGGGCTGTACGGATTGCTTGCGTCGAGCTTCCCCACCGATGTGCGCGCGACCGCGACGGGGTTCGCGATCGGGGTGGGTCGCGGCGGATCGGCGCTGGCGCCGGCGCTCGCGGGATTCCTGTTCGCGGCGGGCTATGGGCTGCAGACCGTCGCGATCCTGATGGCGCTCGGATCGGTCGTCGCCTTGCTCGCGCTATGGGGTCTGGGCAATAAGGCGGCTGCGGGCTGAACCGGAACTGGGAGAAGCAAGTGGCGAGCGTGCCGGTGGAAGCGGACAATGACGGCGTCGAGCTGGGCGTGCTGGGCGATCTCGCGGGCTATCACCTGCGCCGCGCCTCGGGCGCCTTCGCCGCCGACTTCGCGCGCGCGCTGGCGGGCACGGGGATGCGGCAGGTGCTGTTCGGGATCATCTCGGTGGTCGCGGCCAATCCCGGGATCAACCAGGGCGCGGCGGGGCGGGTGCTCGGCATCCAGCGCGCCAACATGGTCGCGCTGATCAACGAGCTGACCGACGACGGGCTGATCGAGCGCAAGGTCTCGAAGGAGGACCGGCGCGCGTTCGAGCTCAATTTGTCGGCGGCGGGGCAGGCCAAGCTCGACGACTGCCTGGCGCGGATCCGCGAGCATGAGGAGGAGATGCTGTCGGACCTGTCGGCGGCGGATCGGGTGAAGCTGATCGCGCTGCTGACGCGGATCGAGGCGAAGGAGCGGTAGGGGCTTTTTTGGTTCACGCGAAGGCGCGAAGAAGAAGGTTTGTTCGCGCAGAGGCGCAGAGAGCGCAGAGGCGTTGGCCCATGCCGCCCCCCGACTGCGCCGCGTCAGCGGCTATCGATGCTGCAACGTCGGAATGATCCGAGCCGCTACGCGGCGGGATGCAATCTCTGCGCTCTCTGCGCCTCTGCGCGAACAATAACTTCTTCTAATCGGCGAGGATCAGCGCATCCAATGCGATGGCGCCCTTCGGATAGACCACCACCGGGTTGAGATCGATCTCGCGGATGTTCGGGGTGCCGAGCAGGAGGCGGCCGACGGCGGCGATGATGTTCGCGACGGCATCGACATCGAGCGCCGGGGCGCCGCGATAGCCGTCGAGCAGGGCTCCGCTTTTCAGCTGGCGGAGTTCGAACACGATCGCGTCGTGGGTCAGGTCGGGCGCGAGCAGGCGGACGTCGTGGAGCAATTCGGCCTGGACGCCGCCGAAGCCGACCAGGATCACCGCGCCCCAGTCGGGATCGTTGCGCGCGCCGACGATGAGTTCGATGCCGCGCGCGCCCATCGCTTCGATCAGCGCGCCGTCGAGGGTCAGGCCGGGGGCGTAGGCGGCGACGTTGGCGTGGAGGCGGGTCCAACCTTCGGCAAGCGCGGCCTCGTCGGCGAGGTCGAGGATGACGCCGCCGGCGTCGCTCTTGTGGCTGAGGGCGGCGGCCTGGGCCTTGAGGACCACCGGGTAGCCGATCTTCGCAGCGACCGCCTTGGCTTCGTCGAGCGTGGCGGCGAACCCGCCCGCCGGGAAGGGGACGCCGAGCGGAGCGAGCAGCTGCTTGGCGCGGTATTCGGGGATCACGCCCGCCGGGGCTTCGATCACGGCCGGGGTGGCATCGCTCGCCGCGAAGTCGCGGTCGGCGAGGCGCGAGAGCTGGGCGAGCGCGCGGAAGGCGCGGTCGGGGGACGGGAAATAGGGCACGCCGAGCGCGCGGAGATCGTCGATATAGGCCGGGTCGAACGCCGCGCCGTCGTCGAGGCCGGCGAAGATCACCGGCTTTTGCGGGGCCAGCGCGCGGATCGCGTCGGCGATATGGGGGAACTTGCGCGAGGCGGTGGTCTGGTCGGTCTGGATGATGCCGAGAACCACCGCGGCGAAGCGGTCGTCGTCGAGCAGCGGCGCGAGCGTGCGGCGGTAGAGGTCGGGATCGACTAGCGCCTGCGCGGTCAGGTCCATCGGATTGCTGACCGGGATGAAGTCGGGCATCGCCGCGCGGAGGCGAGCGGCGGTGGCGTCGCCGACCGCGGGGAGATCGAGGCCGAGCGCTTCGCACAGGTCGAGGGTGAGCGCCTTGAACGCGCCCGATTCGGTGAGGACCGCGGTGCCACCCTTGCCGACGGGCTTCGCGCGGAAGGCGATGTCGAGCACGTCGCCGAGCTCCTCGAGCCCGTCGACCAGCACCACGCCGGCGCGTTCGACCTTGGCCTTCATCAGCGCGTAATCGCCCGCCATCGCGCCGGTATGGGTGGCGGCGGACTCGCGCGCGGCGCTGCTCTTGCCGGGGTGGAGCAGGACGATCGCCTTGCCCGCGGCGCGCGCTTTCGCGGCGAGCGCGAGGAAGCGCGCGGGTCGGCGAAACTGCTCGACGATCATGCCGATGACGCGGGTGTTCGCATCGGCGATGAGGTGCTCGACATAGTCCTCGACGCCGCTCGCGGCTTCGTTGCCGGTCGAGACCGAGAGCGAGATCGGCAGGCCCTTGGCCATCAGCGTGGTGCCGAGCACCACTGCCATCGCCCCCGATTGCGAGACGATGCCGACGCCTTCGCCCGGACAGGGATGCGGCGGGGTCTCGACGAAGGTGAGCGGGATTCCGGCGACGAAGTTGGTCATGCCGAGGCAGTTCGGGCCCTCGATCACCATGCCGTGCGCGGCGGCGATCGCGGCGACTTCGCGTTGCGCCGCCAGCCCTTCCTCGCCGCCTTCTGCGAAGCCTGCCGCGAAAATCACCGCCGCCCCGACCCCGCGTTCGGCGAGCGCGCGAACCGCGTCGAGCACCGCAGGGCCGGGGATCGCGAGCACCGCGGCGTCGACACGCTCGGGGAGGTCGGCGATCGACTTGAGGCAGGGCCGGCCGGCGATCTCGTCGCGCTTCGGGTTGATCAGGTGGATCGCACCCGCAAAGCCGTGGCGCTCGAGATTGGCGAGCACCGAAGCACCGAGCGCGCCCGGGGTCGGCGAGGCGCCGATAATCGCGACCGAGCGGGGGTTCAGGAGGCGGGACAGGTCTGGCATATTCTTATTCCCTGGCTTTCCCCGGCGAAGGCCGGGGCCCAGTTGCAACGTATTTTCGGTCTTAGCGTCAGAGCCCAATTGGCTGCGCCGATACTGGGCCCCGGCCTTCGCCGGGGAAAGAAGGTGAGTCAGGCCTTCTTCTTCTGCTTCGACGTGTCGTACGCGCCCAGGCCGGGCTTGAAGGTCTTGTCATCGATAAACTGCTTGATGCCTTCCTTGCGGCCTTCGTTGTCGTAGGAATTGGCGGCTTCCTGGGCGCGGATCAGGTAATCCTCGGCGTCGTCATAGCTCATCACCGAGACGCGGCGGACGGCGTCCTTGGTCGCCTTGAGCGCGACCGGGTTCTTCTTGAGCAGCACCTGCGCGACTTCGGTGACGCGGGCCTTGAGGTCCGCGAGCGGCAGCGCCTCGTTGACCAGCCCCCAGTCGGCGGCGGTGCGGCCGTCGACATTCTCGCCCATCATCGCGTGGTACATCGCCTTGCGGAACGGCAGCAGCTCGACCGCGACCTTGGTCGCGCCGCCGCCGGGGAGGATGCCCCAGTTGATCTCCGAGAGGCCGAACTGGGCTTCCTCGGCGGCGAAGGCGAGGTCGCAGGCGAACAGCGGGCCATAGCCGCCGCCGAAGCACCAGCCATTGACCATCGCGATGGTCGGCTTCTGGTACCAGCGCAGGCGGCGCCACCAGCCATAGCTCTCGCGCTGCGCCTGGCGAGTGGCGCCGAGCCCCTTGGCCTCGGTCTCGCGGAAATATTCCTTGAGGTCCATGCCCGCGGACCAGGCAGTGCCTTCGCCCGAAAGGACGAGGACGCCGACGTCCGCGCGGTATTCGAGGAGATCGAGCACTTCCATCATGTCGCGGTTGAGCGTCGGCGACATGCAGTTGCGCTTGTCGGGGCGGTTGAAGCGCACCCAGGCGATGTTGTCGACGACGTCATAGGCGACGGTGCCGTTGGTGGAGGTGTCGGTCATGATGCCCCTGTTCTTCGGAGTAGGTGGTTAGATCGGATAATGCCCGGGCAGCGTCTCGATCGTGATCCAGCGCAGCTCGGTGAAGGCGTCGATGCCGGCCTTGCCGCCGAAGCGGCCGTACCCGGAGGCCTTGGTGCCGCCGAAGGGCATCTGCGCCTCGTCGTGCACCGTGGGTCCGTTGACGTGGCAGATGCCCGACTTGATCTGGCGGGCCACGCGCAGGCCGCGCGCGGTGTCCTTGGTGAATACCGCCGCCGACAGACCGTATTCGGTGTCGTTGGCGAGCTCGACCGCGTGCGCCTCGTCGCGGGCGCGAGTGATCGCGACGACGGGTCCGAAGCTCTCGTCGCGGAACAGGCGCATGCTCGGCGTGACCTTGTCGATCACCGTGGCGGGCATGAGGACGCCGTCGGTTTCGCCGCCGACCAATTGGGTGGCGCCGTTGGCCAGCGCGTCCTCGATCAGCCCGGCCACGCAATCGACGGTCTTGCGGTCGACCACCGCGCCGAGCTGGGTCTTGCCCTCGGCCGGATTGCCCACGGCGAGCGTCCGCGCCTTGGCGGCGAACTTCTCGGCAAAGGCGTCGGCGACGCTGTCGACGACGATGATCCGCTCGGTCGACATGCAGATCTGGCCCGAGTTCATGAAGGCGCCGAACGCGGCTGCCTTGACCGCCTCGTCGAGGTCGGCGTCGTCGAGGACGATCAGCGGCGCCTTGCCGCCCAGCTCGAGCAGGACCGGCTTGAGATGCTCGGCGGCGCGTTTGGCGATGATCTTGCCGACCGCGGTCGAGCCGGTGAAATTGATCCGGCGGACCGCGGGATGATCGATCAGCGCGCCGACGATCTCGGCGGCGTCGGCGGGCGCATTGGTGACGAGGTTGACCGCGCCCTCGGGGAGCCCGGCCTCGACGAACGCCTCGACGATCAGCGCATGGGTGCGCGGGCATTGCTCGCTGGCCTTGAGCACGACGGTGTTGCCGCAGGCGAGCGGCATCGCGATCGCGCGGACGCCGAGGATGATCGGGGCGTTCCACGGGGCGATGCCGACCATCACGCCGACCGGCTCGCGCAGCGCCATCGCGATGCAGCCGGGCTTGTCCGAAGGGATGACCTCGCCGCCGATCTGGGTGGTCATCGCCGCGGCCTCGCGGACGATGCCGGCGGCGAGCATCAGGTTGAACCCGGCCCAGGGCGGAGTCGCGCCGACCTCCGCGACCATCGCCGCGACGAATTCGGCCTGGCGGGCCTGGAGCGCGTCGGCGGCCTTGTTGAGCAAGGCGCGGCGGGCGTTGGGGCCGAGCGCGGACCAGGCCGGGAAGGCGGCGGCGGCGGCGTCGCAGGCGGCGTTGGCGTCGGCGACGGTCGCGGCGGGGGAGGTGCTCGCGACGGCACCGGTCATCGGGTTCAGCCGGTCGAAGGTGGCGCCCTTCGCGGGCGCATCAGGCGATAGCGTTGCCATGTCATCCTCTCCTTGATTGTTATGTTTCATAGCATAAACGTTATGTGATGCAACAGTCAATTTGATTCACGCGACGGCGCGAAGCCGGGAAGAAGAAGGAAGATGGTTCACGCGGAGGCGCGGAGGCGCGGAGAAGAAGGAAGATTTGGTTCGCGCAGAGGCGCAGAGAGCGCAGAGGCGTTGGTCCTCGGCGGCGGCGGATCGGGCCGCGTCAGCGGCTTTGAATTTTGCGCCGCTGGAGCGATCCGAGCCGCTGCGCGGCGGGATGCCATCTCTGCGCCTCTGCGCTCTCCGCGCCTCTGCGCGAACAAACTTCTCCGCGTCTCCGCGCCTCCGCGTGAACCACTCTGCTTCGGGGCTTATACCCTTGTACCGAGTACTTCCATGTTCCCCTGCGAAAGCAGGGGCCCAGAGCCAAGCGGTTCAACCCTTGTGACCCTGGACCCCTGCTTCGCAGGGGAACAAGAAGAATCACGCCTCTGTTCGACGGGGATATCCGCCCTCTACTTCTGCCTCAGGCCAGTTCCTCGTCGGCGAAGGTCTCGGTGGTGACCTGGGCCTGCATCGCCGCGGGGTAGCGGGGGCCGCGGAGCGCGCCGGGGGGAAGGATCGCGTCGATGCGGGCGGTGAGCTCGGGGGTGATCGGCACGTCCAGCGCGGCCATATTCTCCTCGAGATGGGCGATGCTGCCGGTGCCGGGGATCGGCACGACATGGTCGCCGCGCGACAGCGTCCAGGCGATGGCGAGCTGGGCAGGGGTGGCGCCGATTTCGGCGGCGAGCGCGTCGAACGCGGCGACGATCGAGAGGTTGTGCGCGAGATTGCCGCCGGTAAAGCGCGGCATGAAGCTGCGGATGTCGCCGGGGGCGTAGCTGTCGTCATGGACCGCGCCCGCGAGCAGCCCGCGGGCGACCGGGGAGAAGGCGACGAAGGCGATGCCGAGCGCGCGGCAGGTTTCGAGCACCGCGATCTCGGGGTTGCGGACCGCGGGGGAATATTCGGTCTGGACCGCGGCGATGGGGTGGACGGCATGCGCGCGGCGGATCGTCTCGGACGACATTTCGGACAGGCCGATCGCGCCGATCTTGCCCTGGTCCTTGAGCTTGACCAGCGCGCCGACCGACTCCTCGATCGGCACGCGATGGTCGGGGCGGTGGAGATAGACGAGGTCGATATGGTCGGTGCCGAGCCGTTCGAGAGAGCCGAGGACGGTGCGGGTGATCGCTTCGGGCGAGCCGTCGAGCGCGCGCTTGCCGTCGATCATGTCGAGCACGCATTTGCTCGCAAGGGTGAATTCGGCGCGGCGGTGGAGGATCGCGCTGCCGATCAGCCGCTCGTTGTTGCCGCCGCCATAGAGCGCGGCGGTGTCGATCAGGCTGACGCCGAGATCGAGCGCGCGGTTGAGCAGGCGAGCGCCGTCCTCGGGCGAGGGCGGGACGCCGTAGGCGTGGTTGAGGTTCATGCAGCCGAGCCCGATCGGGGCGACGGTGAAGGGGCCGATGCGGCGGGGGGTGGGGGTCATGTTAGTCCAATCGGTCGATATCGAAACGCGTACACCTCTCCCGCTTTCGCGGGAGAGGGAGGGGCCCGCCGCGA
>JAZKCD010000005.1:0-11040 GCA_040388355.1 Pseudomonadota bacterium
CGCCCACCCCCGCTACAGCGCCCGCATGCTCCGCCTCAGCGACCTCAAGCTCCCGCTCCACCATGCCGAGGAGGAACTCCCCGCGGCGATTCGGCGGCGGCTGAAGATCACCCCGCGCGACCTGGTCAAATACACCGTCGCCCGCCGCGCGCATGACGCGCGCGACAAGGCCAATATCCTGCTGGTCTATTCGGTCGACGTGAACCTGAAGAACGAGGATGCGGTCCTCGCCAGGTTCAGGAAGGACCGCACCGTCCAGCGCACGCCGGACACGCGCTACAAGTTCGTCGCCAAGGCGCCCGAAAACCGCTCCGGCCTCCGCCCGGTCGTGGTCGGCGCCGGCCCGTGCGGGCTGTTCGCCGGGCTGATCCTCGCGCAGATGGGCTTCAAGCCGATCATCCTCGACCGCGGCAAGGTCGTCCGCGAGCGGACCAAGGACACCTGGGGCCTGTGGCGCCGATCGGTGCTCAACCCCGAATCGAACGTCCAGTTCGGCGAGGGCGGCGCGGGGACCTTCTCCGACGGCAAGCTCTACAGCCGGATCAAGGACGACCGCCATCTCGACCGCAAGGTGCTGACCGAGTTCGTCAAGGCCGGCGCCCCGCCCGAGATCCTCACCGAAGCGCACCCGCATATCGGCACCTTCCGCCTCGTGACGATGGTCGAGAGCCTGCGCGAGACGATCGAAGGCCTTGGCGGCGAATACCGCTTCCAGCACCGCGTCGACGATCTCGACATCGTCACCGACAGTAGCGGCGCCCGCCGCGTCCGCGGGCTGCATCTCCACGGCCGCGGCTATCTCGAGGCCGATCATGTCGTGCTCGCGCTCGGCCACAGCGCCCGCGATACCTTCGCGATGCTCCACGATCGCGGGGTGCATATCGAGGCCAAGCCCTTCTCGATCGGGGTCCGGATCGAGCATCCGCAGAGCTGGATCGACCGCGCCCGCTTCGGCGCCGATGCCGGCCACCCGATCCTCGGCGCGGCCGAATACCATATCGCCCACCACTGCAAGGACGGACGCACGGTCTACAGCTTCTGCATGTGCCCCGGCGGCACCGTCGTCGCCGCGACGTCGGAGGAGGGCCGGGTCGCCACCAACGGGATGAGCCAATATTCGCGCAACGAGCGCAACGCCAATTCGGGGCTGGTGGTCGGCATCGATCCGGCGCGCGACTATCCCGGCCATCCGCTCGCGGGAATCGCGCTCCAGCGCCATTTCGAGTCGCTCGCCTATGTCGCGGGCGGATCGAGCTACAAGGCGCCCGCGCAGAAGCTCGGCGATTTCCTCGCCGGCCGCCCCTCGACCACCCTCGGCGAAGTGATCCCCTCGTATCGCCCCGGGGTCCATTTGACCGACCTGGCCGAATGCCTGCCCGACTTCGCGGTCGCAGCGATGCGCGAGGCGCTCCCCGCCTTCGGCCGCGAGATCCCCGGCTACGACCATCCCGACGCGCTGATGACCGGAGTCGAGACCCGCACTTCCTCGCCGCTGCGCATCACGCGGGGCCCCGACTTCCAGAGCGTCAACACCGCCGGGCTGTTCCCCGCGGGCGAGGGCGCGGGCTATGCCGGCGGCATCCTCTCGGCGGGGGTGGACGGTATCAAGGTCGCGGAGGCGGTGGGGCTGAGCCTGGCGAACGTGTGATCCGTCCTTGATCCATGAGAGCGCGCCACGCCGCGCCGCTGCGGTAGAGTGCTGCGATGCGGCAAATTCTCTATCTGAGCAAAAGCACCGTCCCCGGCGATCGGGCCGATTTGTCGGGCATCCTCAATCAATCGCGCCACAACAATGCGATGGACGGGATCACCGGCCTGCTCTGGTCCGACGGCAGGCATTTCCTCCAGGTCTTCGAAGGTCCTGAGGACAGCGTCGCCGCCACTTTCGAACGTATCCGCCGCGACATTCGGCATGAAGACCTGATCGTCCTCCGGGACCGACCGATCGAGAAGCCTGAGTTCGGCGGCTGGTCGATGGTCCACCGGCGCGCGAACGAGCCGGCGGATGCCTATGATTTCCAGGTTCGCCGCCTGCTGCTCAACGCTTCGACCCCGGTCCGGGAACATTTCCTCGCGCTGATCGCCACCGGCGAGATGGCCGGGCCGCCCGCCGCCTGATCGCGCGCCGTTCGCGGCAGCACGGTGCAAAGCCGTGCCGGGGCCCGGCAGGAACCGCCCAATCCGCCCCAAAGCCTGCTATGGTGATGCCATCGCCGGAGTCGATCCGAGCATCCGGCGGCTGGGAGCCGCGACGCTTCCGCTCCCAACGGGAGTTACGCCATGGATATCAACTACCTGCTGATGCGCGAGCAGATCTCGCTGATGCGCGCCAGGGCCGCGCGCAGCGTCGAGGCCCGGAAGGCCCATGAGGGCCTCGCCCGCGGCTATGCCGCGAAATTGCGGCGGATCGCCTTCCCGGGCGGAGGCGCCGCGCCCGGCGGGGTGATCCCTTCGTAGCGGCCCGGCGTCCATTTGCCTGTCCGAGCATGCTGTCGCCGCGATGCGCGACCCGCTTCATGATTCCGGAAGCGGAACCGGCTCCCGTTTCACCTCACTCGGCTGGTTGTCGGTCACGTCCAGTACGACCGCCCATACCTCGGTGGTATTGACGCCCCTGAAGATGCCTTCGACCGTGTATTCGACCTCTGCCACGCTGGGAAAAAAACTCGATCTGAAGGTCATTTTCGAGCGATAAGGAACCTCGACTTCGCCCACGAACACGACGGTATGCGCCGAATATTTCTTGCCTGCCGGCACGTTGAAGTCCAGGGAGAACTCCCGCGTCCGGGTCGTGGAATCCGACGAGCCTTCCGAAATCGAGCTGCTGTCGGTCGTCGATTCCTGGGCGGACCCGCCCGCCGAAACTTCCACGACCTTGTCGAATCCCCCTTTCACGCCGAAATTCTGCGTATAGATTTCCGCGGTCGTGTGGGTCGTCGTTCGCGTAAACGTCCGGACTTTCGTATCCGACCAGACCAGCTTTTCGGTGAATTTGTTGGCGACGCTCGACTGGCGATTATCGAGACTTTTCGCAAAGGACTCGGTGGGCTTGCGATTGAAAACCTTTGCCTTGTCGAGATCGTACGTCGTCGAGACGATGGTAGACTGGCCAAGTTCCTCGGCGATGATCCACCGTTCGTCGGCCTCGCCGTGATTATACATGCCGATTGTGATCGCATCCTGGTTACGAAAGGAAGTCCTGAGCCGCAAATTCCAGTCTGAACTGCAGACGATGCCCCGATTGTCGCCAAGTATCTCAATTCGCCATTGCTGGTTGACGTTGCTTTCATCCCGGTCGGCCAAGTCGACCGAGCCCATGTCCACAAGGACGATGCGAAGAGGGTTGTTGTCCAGGAGCTTCGCGCGAAGCATCCGCCCACTGGCGATATGCTGGAGATAGGCGGAGCCGCGCACATCCTTGACGGCCCGCCACATCTGGTCGGGCGACCCGTTGCGGTGCTGGAAGGCAACATTGGTGCCGTCCGCCGACGCAAGCACGAGATTGCTGCCGCGCGTGCACGACTGAATAAAGAAAACGCTATCCGGCCAAACCGTCTCGTGCTTGCTCATCGCGGGCTCCCCTGCTCTCCGGGCGCATGATGCTTTATGAGCAAGACCAAGTAAACCCTTGGGCGGAGTCGATTTTATGCAGAATTTCGACAGCCGCTACTTCACCGCCGTGTAGATCGCATACGCGCTCGTTGCGGTCAGCAGCACCCCGACCATCGCCATCAGCACCCGCGACGGCACCCGCTTGGCGAGCAGCCCGCCGAACGGGGCCGCGATCACCCCGCCGATCAGGATTCCCAGCGTCTGGAAGGTGAAAGCCGCGAAACCCATCTGCCAGATGAAGGTCGCCGAGATCGTCGCCGTCAGGAAGAACTCGCTGGTGTTGACCGTGCCGATCGTCATGCGCGGGCTCGCGCCCTGGACGAGCAGGTTGCTGGTCACCACCGGGCCCCAGCCGCCGCCGCCCGCCGCGTCGAGGAAGCCGCCGACCAGGCCCAGGGGCTCGATGATCTTCGGCTCGCGCGGCTCGACCCGCCCGCGCCACGCGCGGTAGAGCAGGTACACGCCGATCGCGGCGAGATAGGCCATGACGAAGGGTCTGGCGGTCTTGGCGTCGAGGTTGCTCAGCACATAGGCGCCGATCACGCCGCCGATCATGCCCGGAATCACCAGCCGGCGGAACAGCTTCCAGTCGACATTGCGGTGGAGGATGTGGCTCGCGCCCGACGCCGCGGTGGTGAAGGTCTCGACTGCATGGACGCTGGCCGACGCCGCGTTGGGCGGCACGCCGAGGCTGAGCAGCAGCGTGTTCGAAATCACCCCGAACGCCATCCCGAGCGCGCCGTCGACCATCTGCGCGGCAAAGCCGACCGCGATGAACGGCAGGATCGTGATGGGGTCGATACCGAAGATCATGAGTGCCCCTGTCGTGCCGGTCGAAGCGTCGAAACTGCCGCGCCGGGCTAATTCCTACAAGATACATCGTGTTTAGACGGGACAAGTTCCGGCGCGGTCTTCTGGAAATCTGTCCGCGTCCGCATTATGTGGGTGCCCGTTAAAGGGGACCGGCCATGTTCCAGCGACTTGTCGCTTATCTCGATTCGATCAAGGCGCGCGATCCCGCGCCGCGGTCGCGCATGGAGATCCTCCTGTATCCGGGGGTGTGGGCGGTCGGCTATCACCGCGTCGCGCATGCGCTCTACCGGAACGGCTGGTTCTTCCTCGCGCGGCTGGTCAACCACGGGTCGCGCTGGCTGACTGCGATCGACATCCATCCGGGTGCGAAGATCGGGCGCAACTTCTTCATCGATCATGGCTTCACCGTGATCGGCGAGACCGCCGAGATCGGCGACGGCGTGACGATCTACCAGTGCGTGACGCTGGGCGGCACCGCGCCCGACAACGGCGTCGCGGGCAAGCGCCACCCGACCGTGCTCGACGGCGCGATCATCGGGTCGGGCGCGCAGGTGCTGGGGCCGATCACGGTCGGCATGCGCGCGCGGATCGGGGCCAATGCCGTCGTCACCAAGGATGTGCCCGAAGGCGCCACCATGGTCGGCATTCCGGCGCGGCCGGTGCTGATGGAGGCCGGCAGCTATCAGCGCGACTTCATGCCCTATGGCACGCCGTGCAGCCAGATGTTCGATCCCGCCACCCAGAAGCTCGAAATCCTGCGCTGCGAGCTCGAGACGCTGCGCAAGCAGCTCGACGCGCTGATGGCCGAGCGCGAGACCCTCGAAACCGGGGACCACCGCGATACCGCCTGAGATATATTCCTAGATGGGGACGGTCACCCCGCTCCCGCTCGGCCGGCCGTCGCAGGTCGGCTATGACCGCGCCGAGCTGACGCGGATCCTCGATCTCTACGGGCGCATGGTCGCCGCGGGGCATTGGCGCGACTATGCGATCCAGCTCGATGCCGATGCCGCGGTGTTCGCCGCCTTTCGGCGCGCCGCCGAGCGACCCGAATACCGCATCGAGAAACGCCCCGCGCTGCGCAATCGCCAGGGGATGTGGGCGCTGGTCGGCGAGGGCGGCGCGGTGCTCAAGCGCGGGCACGAGCTCGGCCCGGTGCTGGCGCCGATCGAGCGGCGGCTGATGAAGCTGGTCGGCGAATAGCAAAAGGCCCGGGAGTTTCCTCCCGGGCCCTTCGTTGCTTGAGGCGGTTGCCGTCAGGCCAGCGCGGGATGCTGGGTCGGCGGCAGGCTGTCGCCGAGCCCGCCGAGCAGGCCGACCACGCCGCGGCGCATCGGCTGCCAGAAGGCCGAGAGCATCAGCAGCGCCGAGCCGATCACCAGCCCGGTGAGCGCCGCGCTGAGCTCGACCGCGCCGGTCGATTCGAACAGCGCGTACATCGCCCACAGCACGTAGATCAGCGACGAGACCAGCAGCGCGCGGCGGTCGACCGCCAGCGCCAGCAGCGCGAAGCCGACATAGAGCGCGATCACCACGCCCGCCATCGGCACGCTGATGTCGCCGTCGAACACGCCGAGCATGTGGAACACCGGATGCGCGATCAGCGGCGCCGCGGCGAGGTGGAGCCAGAAGGCGACGTCGGCGCGGCGGGTGTGGCGCTGGAGGTCCGACATGTCCCACGCCATCGCGACCGAGAAGACGATCAGCCCGGCGACCAGCACGATCGGATTGATCCAGTCCTTCGCGCCCGGCACGAACGCGATGATCAGGCCGACCGCGATGCCCACCGCAGTGACGGCGCCCACCGCGACCGTGATCGGCACCATGAAGCGGCGCCAGTGGATCCAGGTCGCGAGCGCGGTCAGCACCCCGACGATCGCCGCGACGCCGCCGACCAGCTGGCTCTTCTGGTCGTCGGTGACGGCGTTCGCCTGCTCCCACAGCCAGGGGATGTTGGCGCCGAAGATGCCGGCGAACCCGAAGAGCACGCCACCGGCGAAGCCGAGCAGCAGCAGGATGCTGGGAAGCGCCATCCGGCGCTGGCGGGTGAAATATTCGGCGAGCAGCCAGCTGGTGATCGCCACCGCGAAGCTGCCGGAGGCGGCGACGATGCCGACCTCGACTGGCCCCGTGTTGTGGCGGACGACCTGCCCGGCGATATAGGCGCCGATCCAGCCGACCGCGACGAGGATCAGCACCGTCGCGATGCCGACGAAGATGTCGTTGAAGCCGGTCAGCAGCCGGAACGATTCCTCGTCCGCGATGGGCGTAGAGTTGCGCGCGGCGATGTGGTTGCGGAACGCCTCGGCGGCTTCGGGGGAGAGCACTCCCTCCTCGACGGCCAGGGCCAGGTCGCTTTCGCTATACATGGGGCATCCTCCTGTAGTTGGAGGGGCTGTATCACGAGTGTATTAGTATAGCAATACGCTGTCCGATATCGGGCGGTTGCCCGTTCAATGATCCGGGATGCAGCGCTTATCGCGCCGGTTCCATTCGGGCATCACGCGAAGCCGGCGCTTTCCCCAGTAGCTCAGGTCCATGAAGACGATCACCGGCGTGCCCTTGCGCGCGAAAAATGCCTGGTCGCCCTTCTGGTCGGTGCCGATATAGCAATAGCGCCAGCCCTGCTTCTTCAGCGTGTCGGTCACCTTGTAGACCGCGGTCTGATCGGTATCGTGCCACAAGGTGAGCTGGTCGAAGCCGCCCTTGCCGTCGCTGCCGACCATGTCGACCGCGGCCTCATAGGGTCCCTGGCCGGCCAGCGTCACCCCGTGCCGGCGGCACCGCATGCTGATCGCGTCCATGTTGAGGCAGTCTGAAAAGCCCGCGCGCTGGATATCGGGCACGCCGCCGCTGACCGGCAGGCCGCCGAAAGCGACCGATGGCGGCGGGTCGCGCACCGGCTCGCATCCGGCGCACAGCAGCGCGGCGAGCAGCACGCCCGAAAATCGCTGTCGCATGCCCCCTATGCCGATTGCAGCTTGCCCATGATCATCATGCTCTGCTCGGCGCCCGAATTGGGGACGATCTCGCTGGTGCGGTCGGTGATCCCGGCCCAGTGCGCCGCGACGCCCTCCGCACTCAGGTCGTCGCCGGTCAGGCGGACACCGGGAGTGAGGGTGACGTACGCGGTCTGGAACACGCCGGCGCCGGCGCCGACGATGGCGTTGGTCGGCGCATCCTCGGAGACGAGGTAGATCGCCGCGGGCGCGACATTCTCGGGCGCGAACAGCTTGAACGCCGCTTCGGGGAAGATGTCCTCGGTCATCCGCGTGCCCGCGACCGGGGCGAGGGTGTTGACCTTGATGTTGAACTTGGCGCCCTCGAGGTGGAGCGTCTTGGTGAGCCCGGCGAGGCCGAGCTTGGCGGCGCCGTAATTGGCCTGGCCGAAATTGCCGTAGAGCCCGGTCGACGAGGCGGTCATCAGGATGCGGCCGTAATTCTGCTCGCGCATCGTGTCCCACACCGCCTTGGTGCAGTTGGCCGATCCGATCAGGTGGACCTTGACGACGAAGTCGAAGTCCGCGGGCTCCATCTTGGCGAAGCTCTTGTCGCGCAGCACCCCGGCATTGTTGATCAGGATGTCGATCCGGCCCCAGCGCTCCTTCGCGGCGGCGACCATCGCCTGCATCTGGTCGTATTCGGTGACGCTGCCGCCGTTCGACATCGCCTCGCCGCCGAGAGCCTCGATTTCCTTGACCACCGCCAGCGCGGCGTCCGAATGGCCGGTACCGTCACGCGCGACGCCGAGATCGTTGACCACGACCTTGGCGCCGCGCCGCGCCAGCTCGAGCGCATAGGCGCGGCCGAGGCCGCCGCCGGCGCCGGTGACGATGGCGACGCGGTTATCGAAACGAATGGTCATGAAAAGGCGCTCCCGAAAACTCAGGAGCGCCTCCTAGACCGCTTGGTTTGGCCGCACCAGCCTCAGCTCACTTGGGCCAAGCTCACTTCGGATCGCGGCGCTGCTTGCAATGGTCGGTGACGCTCCGCGAGCACCACGGATAGCTCGACGCCGGATCGGGCGCGGGCGGCGCGGTGAGATTTCCCGGCGAGGCGACGTCGACGGTGGTGCTGGTCGGGGTGCCGGTGACGTCGGTGGTGGTGGTCACGGTCGTCACCGGCTGTTCGGGCGCCGGTGCGGTCTGGGCCGGGTCGGGGGCAGGCGCGGGGGCGTCCTGTGCGATCGCGGCGCTGCTGAACGCGAGCGCGCCGGCCAGGATGATGAGCTTCATGGGGGCTTCCTTCAATGATTTCGCCCTGCCCCAACGCCGGGGTTCCCATTGTGTTGCGCGGTTCGTCCGCGTGGGTGGCCCGCTCGCCTTGGAATCGCCACCAGGCAAAGGAGGTGTCCCTTGTTCTCCTGCGAACGCAGGAGCCCAGGGCCGGGCAGTCCGGCCTTTGCGACCCTGGGCCCCTGCTTTCGCAGGGGAACGGGAGGGCCCTGACGCAAGGGGGGCCCGTCCCCTTAATTCCCCGAGTCCAGCGCGTAGCCGGCCGAGCGCACCGTGCGGATGATGTCGGCCTTGTCGCCGGCGTTGATCGCCTTGCGCAGCCGCCGGATATGGACGTCGACGGTGCGCGCCTCGATGTCCGAATCATGCCCCCACACCGCGTCGAGCAGCCGCTCGCGCGAGAACACCCAGCCGGGATGCTCGAGGAAATGCTTGAGCAGCCGGAATTCGGTCGGGCCCAGCGGCACGAACGCGCCGCCGCGGCGGACCTTGTGGCCGACCGTGTCCATCTCGATATCGCCATAGGTCAGCGCCTCGCCCGCCAGCGCCGGGCGCACTCGCCGCAGCACCGCGCCGACCCGCGCGACCAGCTCGCGTGGGCTGAAGGGCTTGGTGACATAGTCGTCGGCCCCGGTCTCGAGTCCGCGGACGCGGTCTTCCTCCTCGCCGCGCGCCGTCAGCATGATGATCGGGATGTTCGCGGTCTCGGGCATCCGGCGCAGCCGCCTGCACACCTCGATCCCCGAGATGCCCTCGACCATCCAGTCGAGCAGGACGATGTCCGGCGTCGCTTCCTTGGCGAGCAGCAGCGCCTCCTCGCCATCGGGGGTGTGCTTGACGTCGAAATCCTCGCGGCGGAAGTGATAGGTCACCAGCTCCGCCAGCGCGGCGTCGTCCTCGACCAGCAGCATGCGGGCGCGTGCCATGTCAGTTGGCCTCCGTATCGGTGGTTTCGCGATCGGCGAGATAGCGGCCGGTCGCGGCGAAATAGACCATCTCGGCGACATTGGTGGCATGGTCGCCGATCCGCTCGATATTCTTGGCGACGAACAGCAGATGCGCGACCTGGCTGATCGTCCGCGGATTCTCGACCATGAAGGTCACCAGCGTGCGGAAGATGCTGTCGTAGAAATCGTCGAGCGCATTGTCGCGCCGGCAGACCTCGAGCGCGGCCTCCGCATCGCGCGCCGAGAAGGCGTTGAGGACGTCATGGACCATGTCGCTGGCGAGCTGCGCCATCGCGGGGAGCAGCGACACCGCTTCGATCCGCTCGGGCCCCTCGCCATGGATCATCGGCACGCGCTTGGCGATGTTCTTGGCATAGTCGCCGATCCGCTCGACCACCGCGGCGATCTTGAGCGCGGCGACGACTTCGCGCAGATCGTCGGCCATCGGCGCGCGCAGCGCAATCACCCGCACCACCAGCCGCTCGACCTCGGCCTCGATCGCGTCGATCGCCTTGTCCTTCTTGCGGACCTGCTCGGCGAGCGCGGTGTCGCCGCGCGTCAGCGCCTTCATCGCGTCGTGGATCGCCTGCTCGGCGAGCCCGCCCATCTGCGAGATCAGCGCGCGCAGCTGGCCGATGTCCTGGTCGAACGCCTTGACGGTATGCTCGTGGCCCGTCGCCATTATCCGTACCTTCCGGTTATGTAATCCTTGGTGCGCTCGACGCGCGGCGCGGTGAAGATCTCGTCGGTCACGCCATATTCGATCAGCCGGCCGAGATGGAAGAAAGCGGTGCGGTGGCTGACCCGCGCCGCCTGCTGCATGTTGTGGGTGACGATGACGATCGCATATTTACCGTGGAGATCGTGGATCAGCTCCTCGATCTTGGCGGTCGCGATCGGATCGAGCGCGCTGCACGGCTCGTCCATCAGGATCACTTCGGGGTCGACCGCGATCGCACGCGCGATGCACAGCCGCTGCTGCTGCCCGCCCGACAGCGCGGTGCCGCTGTCCTGGAGGCGGTCCTTGACTTCGTCCCACAGCCCCGCGCGGCGCAGCGACCGCTCGACGATCGCGTCCATGTCGGGCTTCGACGCCGCCAGCCCGTGGATGCGCGGGCCGTAGGCGACATTCTCGTAGATCGACTTGGGGAAGGGATTGGGCTTCTGGAACACCATGCCGACCCGCGCCCGGAGCTGGACCACGTCCATCGCGGCGGAATAGATGTCCTCGCCGTCCAGCGTGATCTCGCCCTCGGTGCGCGCCGAGGCGATGGTGTCGTTCATGCGGTTGAGCGTGCGCAGGAAGGTCGACTTGCCGCAGCCCGAGGGGCCGATGAACGCCGTCACCTTGTCCATGTCGATGTCGATCGACACGTCGCGGATCGCCTGGTTGGCGCCGTAGAAGACATTGACGCCGCGCGCGGTCATCTTGT
>JAZKCD010000005.1:11140-77687 GCA_040388355.1 Pseudomonadota bacterium
GCCCCGCGCCGGAGGGCGCGTCTTGATGCCCCGCGCCGGAGGGCGCGTCTTGATGCCCCGCGCCGGAGGGCGCGTCTTGATGGTTGTCGGTCATGACCAGCGGGTCTCGAATCTGTTGCGGAGGTAGATGGCGAGCCCGTTCATCGCGAGCAGGAACACCAGGAGGACGATGATCGCGGCGCTGGTCTTCTCGATGAAGCCGCGGCTGACTTCGTCGGACCACAGGAAGATCTGGACCGGCAGCACCGTGGCGGGATCGCTGAAGCCCGAGGGCGGCGTGACGATGAAGGCGCGCATCCCGATCAGCAGCAAGGGCGCGGTCTCGCCCAGCGCGCGCGCCATGCCGATGATCGCGCCGGTAAGGATGCCGGGCATCGCCAGCGGGATGACATGGTGGAACACGACCTGCACCCGGCTCGCGCCGATCCCCATCGCCGCGTCGCGGATCGAGGGCGGGACCGCCTTGATCGCGTTGCGGCTGGCGATGACGATCACGGGCATGATCATCAGCGCGAGCGTGAGCCCGCCGACCAACGCCGCCGAGCGTGGCAGCATCGGGCCGAACTGGTAGCCGAACAGGCTCCAGCTGCCGAGGAACACCGCCAGCCCGAGCAGCCCGAAGATGATCGACGGGACCGCGGCGAGATTGTTGATCGAGACTTCGATCAGGTCGGTCCAGCGGTTCCGCGGGGCATATTCCTCGAGATAGATCGCCGAGAACAGCCCGACCGGGAAGGCGATCAGGAAAGTCACCAGCATCGTCAGCAGCGATCCCTTGAGCGCGCCCCAGATGCCGGCGGCGGTGGGATCGGTCGAGTTGGACTGGGTGAGGAAATCCCAGTTGAACACGGTGCGCAGCTTGCCGTTGCTGCCGAGCTTGTCGGGGTACGAACCGCCCTCGGCGCCGTCGCGCATCGCCGCATCGACCCCGGTCGAGGCCGAGACCCAGATCGTCGCCTTGCGCTGGAGCAGCGACGGATCGGCCTTGAGCGCCGCGCGGACGGTCAGCCAGGCGCTGTCCGAGATCAGCGGGAAGGGCGTGGTTGCGCACTTGCAGTCCGATGGGGGATATTCGATGTCGGCGGCGCGCTCGACCGCGGCCTCCAGCTCGGCCCCGGCCAGCGCGAGGTCGGCGCCCGGCCCTTCGAGCTGCCTGGGCTCGACCGGCAGCGCGAGCGCCTTGAAGTCGATCGGCAGCGCGATCTCGGTGCGCGTGAAGCCGCGCGCGCCGTTCCACGCCATCGTCACCAGCAGGAAGGCGAGGAACGCCGCCGACAGTATCACCGCCGCCAGCCCGAACAGCTTGAAACGCCGCTCGGCGGCGTAGCGCCGGCGCAGGCGCTTCTGCATCGCGGCCGACTTCCAGTCGGTGGGCGCGCGCTCGGGGCTATTCATACGCTTCCCGATACTTCTTCACGACGCGCAGCGCGACGATGTTGAGCAGCAGGGTGATCACGAACAGCGTCAGCCCCAGCGCGAAGGCGGCGAGGGTCTTGGGGCTGTCGAACTCGCTTTCGCCGGTCAGCAGGTCGACGATCTGCTTGGTGACGGTGGTGGCGCTCTCGAACGGGTTGAGCGTGATCGTCGCCGCGCCCGAGGCGGCCATCACCACGATCATCGTCTCGCCGATCGCTCGGCTGACCGCGAGCAGGACGCCGGCGACCACGCCGGGCAAGGCGGCGGGAATCAGCACTTTGGTGATCGTCTCGGACTTGGTCGCGCCCATCGCCAGGCTGCCGTCGCGCATCGCGGTGGGGACTGCGGCGATCGAATCGTCTGCCATCGACGAGACGAACGGGATGATCATCACTCCCATCACCAGGCCTGCCGCCAGCGCGCTTTCCGAGCTGGCATAGGTATAGCCGAGCGACACCGCGAAATCGCGCACCGCCGGGGCCACCACCAGCGCGGCGAAATAGCCGTAGACCACGGTCGGAACGCCCGCGAGCATCTCGAGGATCGGCTTCATCCAGCGCCGCACGCCCGGGCGGGCATATTGGGTCAGGTAGATCGCGCTCATCAGCCCGAACGGGATCGCGACGACCATCGCGATCACCGCGCCGATGAAGAAGGTCCCCCAGAACAACGGCACCGCGCCCAGCGACGCGCCGGGGTCCTGCGCGTCGATCACTTGCGGGCTCCAGTGCGTGCCCAGCAGGAAATCCCAGACGGGCACAGCCGAGAAGAAGCGCAGCGATTCCCATAGCAGCGACAGGAAGATGCCGAGCGTGGTGAGGATCGCGATCAGCGACGCGACGAGCAGCAGCACCATCACCCCGCGCTCGACCTGCGACCGCGCGCGGAAATCGGCGCGGACGCGGGTATAGGCGAAGGCGCCGCCCGCAAACGCCAGCAGGATCGCCGCCAGCGCGCCCATCCAGCCATAGCGCGATTGCGCCGCGCGCATCGCCGGGGCGAGCTGCGCCGCGACCGGATCGAACGCCTCTGCCCGGGGATCGCGCGCCACCCGCCGCGCTTCTGCGAGCAGCGCATCGCGCTCGAAATCGAACGCGGGGAGCTGCGTCGCGGCGGGGGACTGCAGCACCGCCTGCTTGACCAGCCCGGGACTGACCCCGCTCCACACCGTGACGAACAGCAGGGCCGGCAGCACCGTCCACATCGCGACGTACCAGCCATGCTGGGCGGGGAGCGAGTGGAGGCGCTTCTGCTTGCCCGGCTCGAACTTCGCGGCGCGGGCGCGCGCGGTGAGCCAGCCGATCAGGCCGAGCCCGGCGATCAGGAAAAGGAGGGCGAAGGCGGTCATTGCCTTCCCACACCGCCTGCCAGCTTGTTCCCCTGCGAAAGCAGGGACCCAGGGTTACCGGCGGCGACCTGTGCGGCCCTGGACCCCTGCTTTCGCAGGGGAACAAGGAAGAGAGAAGAGAAGGGAAGGCGCATCCTAGTGGAGCCCCTCCGCGCTCAGCGGGATGCTGCGGGCGACGATCTCGCCCGAATGCGCACGCACCGCGTCGGGCGCCGCGATCAGGCCGCGCTTCACCAGCTTGCCGCCGGGGTTCCACATCGTCGCGTAGAGCGCGAGGAAGTCCCTGAGCCCCGGCACCGCGCGCAGGTGCCGCGCCTTTACATAGAGGTAGAGCGGCCGCGCGCCCGGATAATGGCCGTCGGCGATCGCCGCATAGCTCGGCGCGACGCCGTCGATCGGCACGCCGTGGAGCCGGTCGATATTCTCCTCGAGATAGGAATAGCCGAACACTCCGATCGCGTTGGGGTTCTGCGACAGGCCCTGGACGATCAGATTGTCGTTCTCGCCCTTGTCGACATAGGGGCCGTCGTCGCGGATTCGCTTGCAGAGCTTCTCGAACGGACCCTGCTCGGCAGCCGCCTTGAGCGCCTTGGCGTTGGGCTCGGCCTCGAGGCAGCCGGGGACGAGGATCAGCTCGACCAGCGCGTCGCGGGTGCCGCTGGTCGAGGGCGGGCCCATCACCTGGATCGGCACGTCGGGCAGCGCCGGATTGACGTCGCGCCAGGTCCGCGCGGCGTTGGGCCTGCCGCCGGGCGTGGCGCCGAGCGCGAGATAGACGTCCTTCTTGGACAGGCGCAGCCTGGGTCCGTTGTTCGCCTCGGCCAGCGCGACGCCGTCGACGCCGATCTGGACCTCGAGGATCGCGCCGACGCCGTTCTTCTCGCACAGCGCGTATTCGGATTTCTTGATCCGCCGCGAGGCGTTGGCGATGTCGGGGAATTCCCAGCCCGCGCCGTCGCAGAAGCGCTTGAGCCCGGCGCCGGTGCCGATCGATTCGACCACCGGCGGCTTGCGGTTGCCGCCCTGGTTGACGAACGCCTCGGCGACCGACGTGGTGAAGGGGAACACCGTCGACGATCCGACCACGCGGATTTCGCGCGTCGTGTCGCTGTCACATGCGGAGAGCGCGAGCGCCGTAACCGCAAGAAGCGTCAGCCTGCCGAAAATGCGAGGTCTCCCCGGCACGCGAGAATCGCGCCGCCTTCGTCAGCCCCTCTCTTGCAGTCGCGTTACGCCTTTATGACAGCGGGCAGCAGGATCGTGACGGTCGTGCCGGTGCCGACGGTGCTGGCGATGTCGAGCCGGCCGCGATGGCGCTCGACCAGGTGCTTGACGATCGCGAGCCCGAGCCCGGTGCCGCCGACCGAGCGGCTGCGCCCCGAATCGACGCGGTAGAAGCGCTCGGTAAGGCGGGGAAGGTGCGTCGCGGGGATGCCGTCGCCTTCGTCGGTGACCGACAGCCGCACCATCGAACCGCTGCCGGGGCCGAGCCGGATCGTCACCGGTGTGCCTTCGCGCCCATATTTCATCGCGTTGCCGACGATGTTGTGGAGCAGCTGCGAAAGCTGCGCCCGGTCGCCGCGGATTGGCGGCACATCTTCCAGTTCGACGGCAATGTCGGCGCCACGCGCTTCGGCTTGCAGCTCCTCGCACACCTCGCGGATCAGCGCGGCGAGATCGACCGACTGGTCGGGCGCGCGGTATTTCTCGGCCTCGATCCGGCTGAGCGAGATCAAGTCCTCGATCAGCCGCTGCATCCGCCGCGCCTCGTCGTGCATGATCTTGAGGAAGCGGTTGCGCGTCGGCGCGTCCTCGCCGGCGTCCTCGCGCAGCGTCTCGACATAGCCGAGCAGCGAGGCGAGCGGGGTGCGCAGCTCGTGGCTGGCATTGGCGACGAAATCGACGCGCATCCGCTCGGTCGCGTAGCTGCCGGTGCGGTCGCTCAGGTGGACGATCCGCCGGCTGCCGACATCGCGCAGCCGCATCTCCCAGCGCTGGTCGCGCGCGCCGAGCCCGACGAGGTGGATCGGCGCGCCGGGAATGGCCTCGTCGGGGTTGAGCAGGCGCTCGGCGGCGGCGGGGTGGCGGATCGCGAGCCGGACATCCTCGCCGAGGATATGCTGTCCGAGCAGCGCCTGCGCGGCGCGGTTGGCGGCGCGGACGCGGTTGGCGGCGATCACCAGCACGGGCTCGGCGATCGCCTCGATCGCCTCGGCGAGCGGCGGCTCGTCGTTCACCGGGGCCGGCGGGATGGCGGGGGCCGCGACGGCCTCGCCGCCGGTCGACGCGATCAGCACCGCCGCGATTCCGCATACCAGCACGACCAGGCTCGCTTGGACGTCGCCGTTGAAAAGGAAGCTGGCCAGCGCGGCGAGGCCGATGACGGCAAGCGCCAGCAGCGCGCGAAGTCCAGGGATGGGGGGCATTGCCGTAGCTCTTAGCCGCAGCGCCCGAGATTTACGATTGCGAAAGGCGCCCGGGCGCAGGACAAGGGCCCATGGACGACGAAACGCCACGCAAAACCAGTCTTGGGGCCAGCCCCCAGGCCAGTCGGCGCGCGCTGATGATCGGCGCCGCCACGGCTTCGGCGATCGTCTCGATCCGGCCGGCGCTGGCGCAGACCAGCGCGTCGGTGATGCATTGCGAGATCCCGGTGCCCGATCCGGGCCGTGCGAGCAGCTTCATCGCCCCCGACGGCAGCCTCGTCCCCGCGGGCACGCCGGGCGCGTTCCCGCCGCCGGGGGTCTCGTACAAGGCCGAGGACGTCAAGCGCGCGCTGAGCGGCGGCACGCTGCCCGGCGCCGATTACGAGCGCAGCCGTGCCTACACCAATTACATCCGCCGCCTCCAGTCGGGCACCAGCGGCTTCACCTGCTTCGCCTCGCTGCAGATGCCGCGCGGCTGAGGCCGTGGGCTGAAGCCAGTGCCGAACCCCACCCTATTGTCACCCCGGACTTGTTCCGGGGTCCCCCCCTCCGCACCGGCTGGACAAGAGGCTCGTGTTCAGCGGCCGGACGCAAAGTGGACCCCGGGACAAGTCGGTGATTATACCCTTGCGCCAAGGCCCTCCTTGTTCCCCTGCGAAAGCAGGGGCCCAGGGTCACAAGGGACAGACCTGCTTTGGCCCTGGGCCCCTGCTTTCGCAGGGGAACAGAGGTTTACTTGGCGCAGCGGGATAAGCGCCGAACAAGTCCGGGGTGACAGAAGGGGCGGGGGCACCGCATGAGCCTGTACTGCGCCGCCGATCCCACGACCCTCCGCATCGTCCCGCTCGATGCGCTCACCCTGATCTACCACCGCGCGTCGGGGATCACGCATATCGTCGATGCGCCGGTGCCGGAGATCCTCGAGACGCTGGGATCGGAGGCGCTGAGCGTCGACGCGCTGCTGGCGCGGCTGGGCGAGCGGTTCGACTTGTCCGACGCCGACCCGATGGCGCTGGCAGTGCGGCTCGACGAGCTGGTCGCGGCCGGGCTGGTCGAGCGGCTGTGAGGCACGTCACCAGTCTCCGGATCGGGCCGATCGGCTTCCGCATCGGCTGCGACTGGCGCGCGCCCGTCGCGGCGCTCGCGGATCTCTATCGCGACTATCCCAAGCCCGATGACGGCATCGCCGACTTCAACGTCCACCTCTTCGCCGCGCGCCCGTGGCGGCGCTTTGTCCGACCCTCGGTGCATATCGGCGGCGATTTCGTCATCCCCGACGCCGCGCCGCTGCCGCTGGCGATGGGGGTGCTCGCCGCCGAGATGGGGATGAACCTGCAGATGGCGCTGGGCCAGCGGCGCTATCTGCTGCTCCACGCCTCGGCGGTCGAGCGTGACGGCAGGGCGCTGCTGATGACCGGGGCGTCGGGGGCGGGCAAGTCGACGCTGGCGGCTTTGCTGATGGCGCGCGGCTGGCGGCTGATGGGCGACGAGTTCGCGCTGGTCGATCCCGCGACCGGGCTGGTCCATGGCTTCCCGCGGCTGGTCAGCCTCAAGAACGAAGCCGTGCCGGTGGTCGAGGCGGCGCTGCCAGCCGCGCGCTTCGGCGAGGTGATGGAGGGGACCCCCAAGGGTACGCTGCGCCACCTCGTCCCCGATGCGCGCGCGATCGCGGCGATGGCGGAACCCGCGGTGCCCGCGCTGATCCTGTTCCCGCGCTTCGGCTTCGCGGCGGCCGAGCGCCCGGTGATGCCGAGCGAGACCTTCGTGCGGCTCACGCAAGCCTCGACCAACTATGTCGCGCTGGCTGAGCGTGGCTTCGATGCGCTGACCGGCCTCGTGCAGGGCGTGCCCGCGCAGGCGATCGACTATCCCGACACCGATACCGCGCTCGCGCTGGTCGAGCGGCTGTGGCGCGCGCTGTGACCGACGCGGCGATCCTTGTCCGTGCGTTGCGCGATCCCGGGTCGACGCTGGCGCTCGACGCGGGCGGCTGGACCGCTTTGCTCGCCATCGCCCGCGCCGAGCAGTTGATCGGCACGCTCGCGCACCGGCTCGACGGGCTGGCCAAGCCCGCGGCCGCCGCGCGGATTCTCGCCGACGCGCGGGCTTCGGCCGAGCAGGGCCGGGCGGCGGCGCTGTGGGAGGCCGAAATGGCGCGGCGCGTGCTCGGCGGGATGCCGGTGGTGCTGCTCAAGGGGACCGCTTTCGTCGCGACGGGGCTGGCCGCGGGGGTCGGCCGGTCGATCGGCGATCTCGACATCCTGGTGCCGCGCGACCGGATCGAGGAAGCCGAGGCGGCGCTGCTCGCGGCCGGGTGGGAATGGGTCAAGCCCGACCCCTATGACGACGATTATTACCGCCGCTGGATGCACGAGCTGCCCCCGCTGATCCACCGCGACCGCGACCGGATGATCGATGTGCACCACACGATATTGCCGCTCACCGCGCGGATCACGCCGGATGCGGGGGCGCTGATCGCCGACAGCCTGCCGCTTGAGAACGGCCTGCGGGTGCTTTCGCCGGAAAACATGGTGATCCATGCCGCGGCGCACCTCATAGCCGATGGCGACCTGGCCGGCGGGCTGCGCAATCTCTGGGATATCGATCGGCTCTGCCGCGAATTCGGCGAGCAGGACGCCGATTTCTGCCTGAGCGTCTACGAAAACGCTTGGCATCACGGCCTCCAGCCGGCGGTCGAGCGTGCGTTCCGGCTCGCGGACCAGATCTTCGGCACGCCAGTGAAAGGCTATAGGTCGCCGCTTCGGGTCGATCTCGCCCCGAGGCGTTTGGACGCCGCGTTCCGCCGCCGCCTGCTCGCGCGCGACGGCTGGGGGCGTCCGAGCCGCAGGTTCGCGCGGCTCGGCTTCTATCT
Organism: Pseudomonadota bacterium; assembly: GCA_040388355.1. Classification (GTDB taxonomy): domain Bacteria; phylum Pseudomonadota; class Alphaproteobacteria; order Sphingomonadales; family Sphingomonadaceae; genus Sphingomonas. Next base: position 19,203 of record JAZKCD010000005.1, read on the forward strand.
CCGCTCGCACTGGCTGCGGATGCCGCCGTTGATGCTGGTGCGGCATCTCTATACCAAATGGCGCAAGGGGCATGTCCCCAACTGAGGGGGGCACGCCGATGCTGCGCAAGGTCGCTTTCACCATGTATCCGGTCACCGACATGGCCCGGGCTCGCGCCTTTTACGAGAACACGCTGGGGCTCGTGCGCGACAACAGCTCGGACAGCAGCCCCTGGACCGAATACGACCTGCCGGGCGGCGGATGCCTGGCAATCACGAGCGTGACCGGCAATGCGCCCGCGACCAATGCCGGCGGGACGATCGCGTTCGAAGTCGACGATCTCGACGCCGTGATCGCCGCTCTCGAAGCGAAGCAGGTCGTGTTCAAGAGCGACCTGATCCACAGCCCGGTGTGCCGGATGCGGGTGATCGAGGACAGCGAGGGCAACGCGATCCTGCTCCACCAGCTCAAGGAAAAGCGCGGCTAGCCGCCGAAGAAGAGGTGCTCGACCAGGATTTTCGCGCCGATCGCGATCAGCACGACCCCGCCCAATATCTCCGCCGCCTTGCCGAGCCGCGCGCCCCACGCCGCGCCGATCAGCACACCGGCGACGCACAAGGCCGCGGTGACCAGCCCGATCACCAGGCAGGAGGCGAGGATCGGGGTCCCGAGCATCGGCAGGGTGATCCCCGCGGCGGCGGCGTCGATGCTGGTGGCGATCGCGGCGCCGAGCAGGGTCCAGCCGATCAGCGCGGGCGCCGGAGTCGCATCGCCGCTACCGAGCCCTTCGCGCAGCATCTTGGCGCCGAGCAGCCCGAGCAGCACGAACGCGATCCAGTGATCGACGCTGCGGATCACCCCCGCCAGCGCCCAGCCGAGGCCCCAGCCGAGCAGCGGCATCAGCCCCTGCGCAACGCCGAACGCCGCGCCGATCGCCACCGCGCCCCCGATGCCCGACCGCCGCGAGGCACCCTGCGCGACCGAGACCGCGAAGGCGTCCATCGCCAGCCCGAACGCCAGCGCGACCAGCGGCCAGCCGGGGGCGGCGAGGAGAGTCACGCGCCGAGCCTTTCGAGCGTGGGGACCAGTTCGTCGAAATGGTCGATCACCGCGTCGGCGCCGAGTTCGTCGACCGGCTGCATCAGGAAACCGAAGCTGACCGCGATGCCTGGGATCCCGGCATTCTTCGCCGCGAGGATGTCGTAGATCGAATCGCCGACGAACGCCGCGCTGCCGCCGCCACAGCGCCGGATCATCTCGTGGATCGGCAGCGCCGAGGGCTTGCTGTTGCCCGCGCCCATCGTGTCGCCGCCGATCAGCGCGGCGAAACGGTGGCTGAGCCCCAGCTCGGCGACCAGCTTGACCGCAAAGCTCTCGAACTTGTTGGTGACGATCGCCAGCGTCACGCCGCGGGCGTCGAGCGCCGCCATCGCGTCCATCAGCCCGGGATAGGCCACGGTCCCGCGCGAGATATTGGCTTCGTAGAAGCGCAGCAGCGCCGGATAGGCGCGCTTCATCTCGGCGGGATCATAACCGCCCGAGGCCTCGAGCCCCTGTTCGAGCATGTATTTCGCGCCGCGCCCGATCATCGGCTTGATCGCCTCGACCGACAGCGTCGGCCGCCCGACCAGCGCGAGCGCGTGGTTGACCGCGTCGGCCAGGTCGGCGCTGGTGTCGAACAGCGTGCCGTCGAGGTCGAATCCGACGATGTCGAAGGGGAAATTTGCCATGGGCGGGCCTGATGCCGGTCCGGCTATGGAATTGGCAAGATGTTCGTGGCAGTGCGGCCTGCACACGGAGGGCAAATGACGTCACCGATCGCCGCGATCATCCTTGCAGCGGGCAGGGGCACGCGGATGAAGTCCGACCTGCACAAGGTGCTGCACCCGATCGCGGGGCGGCCGATGCTGCTGCACCTGATCGACAGCGTCGCCGCGCTCGAGCCGGCGCGGACCGTCGTCGTGGTCGGCGCGGGGCGCGAGCAGGTCGAGCAGGCGGTCCATGCGCACGGCGCCGAGACCGCGCACCAGGCCGAGCAGCTCGGCACCGGCCACGCGGTGCGGATGGCCGAGGCGGCGCTGGCGGGCTTCGAGGGCGACGTGCTGATCCTCTATGGCGACGTTCCCCTCGTCTCGACCGCGACGATGCGGCGGATGATCGAGCGGCTGCACGGGCCGGACGCGCCCGCCGCGGTGGTGCTCGGCTTCCGCCCGCTCGATCCCGGCGCCTATGGCCGCGTCATCGCCGACGGGCAGGGGCATATCGTCAAGATGGTCGAGTTCAAGGACGCGGTGGCCGAAGAGCGCGCCGAGACCCTGTGCAACTCGGGGCTGATGGCGGTTGCGGCCAAGGATTTGTTCGCGCTGCTCGCGCGGGTCACCAACGACAATGCCGCGGGCGAATATTACCTCCCCGACATCGTCATGCTCGCCGCGCGCGACGGGCGGCATTCGGCGGTGATCGAGACCGACGCGCACGAAGTGACCGGGGTCAACAGCCGCGGCGAGCTCGCGGCGCTCGAGGCCGAGTGGCAGCACGCCCGCCGCGTCCGCGCGATGGCCGACGGCGCGACGCTGATCGCGCCTGAGACGGTGTGGTTCGCCCACGACACCCAGGTCGGCCGCGACGTCGTGATCGAGCCCAATGTCGTGTTCGGCCCGGGCGTGAGCATCGCCGACCGCGTGACGGTCCACGCCTTCAGCCATCTCGAAGGCGCGACGCTGCTGAGCGGCGCGCAGGCGGGGCCCTTTGCGCGGCTGCGCCCCGGCAGCGTGCTCGAACAGGGCGCCAAGGTCGGCAATTTCGTCGAGATGAAGAAGGCCGTGCTCGGCCCCGGCGCCAAGGCCAGCCACCTGACCTATCTCGGCGATGCGCAGGTCGGCGCGGGCGCGAACATCGGCGCGGGGACGATCACCTGCAATTATGACGGCTTCCTCAAATACCGCACCGAGATCGGGCACGGCGCCTTTATCGGGTCGAACAGCGCGCTGGTCGCGCCGGTGAGGATCGGCGACGGCGCGATCATCGGCGCGGGATCGGTGGTGACCGGCGATGTCGAGGCCAATGCGCTCGGGCTCGCCCGCGCCAAGCAGGAAGTGAAGCCCGGCTGGGCGCGGCGCTTCCGCGAGGCGATGGCCGCGAAGAAGGCAGCGAAATGACCGGCAAGTTCGTCAGCCGCTACGACGGCAAGCCGTTCCTCCGCCTGCTCGACAATTATGTCCTCGACGCGATCGGGATGCTCGACGAGGAGACCGACGAATGGCTGACCGCGTCGGAGCCCAATTTCCGGCTGACCTTCGGCGCGACCGGCAGCTGGCGCGAGATCGTCGAGGCGCGGATGCAGTTTCCGGACGGGATGGCCGGCGCGATCCGCGAGCTGTGGGAAAAGGGCCGCCCCAAATACATCGCCGCGCACGGCCACGAGCCCAATCCGATCGACTTCACTCAGAAATTCATCGACATCAAATTCCCGCACTGACGCGGGGGGAAGCATTGCTGCATGTGCGGAATCGTTGGAATCCTCGGCAAATCGGACGTTGCCGGCCGGCTGTTCGAGGGGCTCAAGCGCCTCGAATATCGCGGCTATGATTCGGCCGGCATCGCCACGCTCCACGACGGCGAGATCGACCGGCGCCGCGCCGAGGGCAAGCTCTCCAACCTCGCCGCGCGCCTCGCCGCCGACCCACTCCCCGGGCTGATCGGCATCGCCCATACCCGCTGGGCGACCCACGGCGCGCCGACCGAGGACAATGCCCATCCGCACATCGTCGGCGACGTCACCATCGTCCACAACGGCATCATCGAGAATTTCAAGCCGCTGCGCGACGAGCTGATCGCGGACGGCCGCACCTTCAACAGCCAGACCGATACCGAGGTCGTCGCGCACCTCGTCGACCGCGAGCTCAAGCGCGGGCTCAGCCCCAGGGATGCGGTCGCGGCGATCCTGCCGCGGCTCCACGGCGCCTTCGCGATCGCCTTCCTGTTCCGCAACCAGCCCGACCTGCTGATCGGCGCCCGGCTCGGCGCGCCGCTGACCGTCGGCTATGGCGAGGGCGAGAATTATCTCGGCTCGGATGCGCATGCGCTGGCGTCGCTGACCCAGCGCATCGCCTATCTCGACGAAGGCGACTGGGCGGTGGTCACCCGCGAGAGCATCGAGATATTCGACCGCGACAACGTGCCCGTCACTCGCCCGATCGTCCCCTCGGGCGTGTCGCCCGAGCTGATCGACAAGGGCAACCACCCGCATTTCATGCTCAAGGAGATCTACGAGCAGCCGGTGGTCGTCGCCCAGACGCTCGCCTCGTACATCCGTCCGGTCGAGCAGATGGTCGCGCTGCCCGACATGAGTTTCGACCTGGCCGGAGTCGAGCGTGTCGCGATCGTCGCGTGCGGTACCGCCTCGTACGTCGGCATGATCGGGAAGTACTGGATCGAGCGGTTCGCGCGGCTGCCGGTCGAAGTCGATGTCGCCAGCGAGTTCCGCTATCGCGACCCGATCCTGCTGCCCAACACGCTGGGCGTCGTCGTCAGCCAGTCGGGCGAGACCGCCGACACGCTCGCGGCGCTGCGCCATATGAAGGCCGCCGGAGTCACCACCGCGGGGATCATCAACGTGCCGACCAGCTCGATGGCGCGCGAAGTCGACCTGCTGCTCTCGACGCATGCCGGGCCCGAGATCGGCGTCGCCTCGACCAAGGCGTTCACCTGCCAGCTCGCGGTGATGGCGGCGCTGGCGGTCAACCTCGCCCGTGCCAAGAGCCGGCTGTCGGCCGAGGAGGAGCGCGACATCGTCCGCCATCTGATCGAGGCGCCCGCCTGCATCAACGCGGCGCTGGCGCATGACGAGGAGATCCAGGCGCTGGCGCCGCGGATCGCCGAGGCGCGCGACGTGCTCTATCTCGGCCGCGGGCCCGATTACCCGCTGGCGCTGGAGGGCGCGCTCAAGCTCAAGGAGATCAGCTACATCCATGCCGAGGGCTATGCCTCGGGCGAGATGAAGCACGGGCCGATCGCGCTGATCGACGACCTGGTGCCGCTGATCGTCATCGCCCCTTCGGGCCCGCTGTTCGACAAGACCGTGTCGAACATGCAGGAAGCCAAGGCGCGCGGGGCGCGAGTGATCCTGATCTCGGACAAGGAAGGCCTCGCCGCGGCGGGCGACGATGCCGAGGCGACGATCGAGATGCCCAGCGTCCATCCGCTGATCGCGCCACTGGTCTACGCGGTGCCGGTCCAGCTGCTCGCCTATCATGTCGCGGTCGCCAAGGGCACCGATGTCGACCAGCCGCGCAACCTCGCCAAGTCGGTGACGGTGGAATAGTGGCCGCCGCGGGTCTTTCCGAAAAGAAGACCCAGATCGTCGTCGTCGGCGGCGGCGCGGCAGGGCTCGAACTGGTCCGCAAGCTCGGCGCGCGCTACGGCCGCAAGCGGCACGACATCATCCTGGTCGAGCGCAACCGCACCCATATCTGGAAGCCTTTGCTCCACGAAGTCGCGGCGGGATCGCTCGACGCCAATCTCGACGAGGTCGGCTACCGCAACCACTGTCACCGCTGGCGCTACCGCTATTTCTACGGCGCGCTCGCGAGCATCGACCGCGACAAGCGCGAGATCGTGATGGCGCCCTTGCTCGACGAGGACGGCACCGAGCTGATGGGCGCGCATGCGATCCGCTACGACTATCTGGTGCTCGCGGTGGGCTCTGTGACCAACGATTTCGGCACGCCCGGGGTGCGCGAGCATTGCCTGTTCCTCGACGACCGCAGCCAGGCCGATCGCTTCCGCCAGCGCCTGCTCAACCATTGCCTGCGCGTCTCGCGCCAGATGAGCGCCGATCCGGCATCGGACGCGCATGTCTGCATCACCATCGTCGGCGGTGGCGCGACCGGGGTCGAGCTGGCGGCCGAGCTGTTCAACGCTGCGGGGGCGCTTCGCCATTATGGCCTCGAAGTGTTCGACGAGAGCCGCCTGTCGGTGACCCTGGTCGAGGCGGGGCCGCGCATCCTGCCGGCGCTTCCCGAACGGCTGGCGCAGGCGGCGCACGACGAACTCGAAGCACTCGGCGTCCGCGTCCGCACCGACGTCAAGATCGTCGAGGCCGTCCCCGGCGCGCTCGTCACCGCCGAAGGCGAGCGGATCTCCGGCGATCTCCAGATCTGGGCCGCGGGCGTGAAGGGCCAGGACCTGCTCGCCGGTATCGGCGGGCTGGAGACCAGCCGCAACAACCAGCTCACCGTCGGCCCGACGCTGCAAGCCACGCGTGACGACCGCGTCTTCGCGATGGGCGATTGCTGCTTCTACCTGCCCGAAGGCGCCGAACGCCCAGTGCCGCCGCGCGCCCAGGCCGCGCACCAGATGGCCGCCACTGTCTTTGCCAATCTCAATGCGCTGATGGCGGGCGGGGCGCTCAGGCCGTTCGTCTATCGCGACCATGGCTCGCTGGTGTCGCTCAGCCGCTTCTCGACCGTGGGGAGCCTGATGGGCGGGCTGATCGGCGGCAAGATGGCGATCGAGGGGCGGCTGGCGCGGTTCGTCTACATGTCGCTCTACCGGATGCATCTGTTCGCGGTGCATGGCTGGCTGCGCGCGATCGTCCTGATCGCGATCGGGCAAGTCAACCAGGTCATCCGGCCCCGACTCAAGCTGCACTGAGGCGAGAGGGTGGCGGCATTTAAATCCCCCGTGAACGGAGTATTCCCCAGCTGTCACCCCGGCCTTGTGCCGGGGTCCACGCTTGCCGCACCGGTAATATTACAGGCTCTTGTGGCAACCGCCAGACGCACCATGGACCCCGGAACAAGTCCGGGGTGACAGTGAGGTTTGGGCCGCACGCCAACCTTAACGTCGACATGGCCTAGCGCCCCGCCAGCCCCCTCAGCGCCGCGACGACATCGGCCTCGCGGTACGGCTTCTCGATCAGCGGCGGGCCTTCGAAGCCCTCGGGCGCGGCGCCATAGCCGCTGGCGAAGACGAAGGGGATCGATTGCGCCTGGAGCGCTTCGGCGATCGCGGTGCTGCGCTCGCCGCCGAGGTTGATGTCGAGGATCGCGGCGTCGATCCCGCCCGCCTCGGCCAGCGCCAGCCCCTCGGCGAGGCGGCTCGCGGGGCCGATCGTGACGCAGCCCAGGCATTCGAGGATATCCTCGAGGCACATCGCCACCACCGGCTCGTCCTCGACCACCAGCACGCGCAGGCCCTCAAAATCGCTCATGCATCGACCTCGGGCAGCGGCGCGTCGACCGTGCAGACCAGCCCGGCGGGGGCGAAGTCGATCCGGACGCTGCCACCCAGCTCGGCGGCGAGCCCGCGTTCGATCATCCGCGTGCCGAAGCCGCGGCGCGTGGGCAGGGCGACCGCCGGGCCGTCGCGTTCGGTCCAGGTGAGCAGCAGTCGCGGCGCCTCGCCGGTGCCGGTGCGCGACCAGCGGATCGCCACCCGCCCCTCGGGCCGCGACAGCGCGCCGTGCTTGACCGCGTTGGTCGCGAGCTCATGCACCGCCAGCGCCAGGCTGATCGCGGTCTTGGGGGCGAGCGGCAGGTCTGGCCCGTCGAGCTCTACCCGCGTGCGGCCACCATGCGGCGCGACCGCGTCGCCGATGATCTGGGTCATCGACACCGGCCCCCAATGCTCGCGGGTCAGCAGGTTGTGCGCCTCGGACAGTGCCGCCAGCCGCCCTTCGAAGGCATGCCGCGCCGCGACCGGATCGGCGCCGGCCTTGAAGGTCTGCTGGCCGATCCCCTGGACGATCGCCAGCGTGTTCTTCACGCGGTGGTTGAGCTCGTCGATCAGCAATTTCTGGTGCGCCTCGGCGCGCTTGGCCTCGGTCATGTCGCGGCCGATCGCGTGGAGCGCGGTCGGGTTGCCCGCCTCGTCGGTGGTGAGCCGCGAGTTGGTCTCCCACACCAGCTGGCGCCCGTCCCTGGCGCGGACATTGAGCGTCAGCCGCGTCGTGCCGCCATCGGCCAGCTTCTGCTCGACCGCGGCGCGGCTGACTTCGAACTCGGCAGGCTCCATGAATTCGGCGACCGAGCGCCCGACGACTTCGTCCTCGGCATAGCCGAGCGCGGCCAGCACCGCGGGGTTCACCGAGGTGACGACCTGGTCGAGCGTGGTGGTGATGAGGAAGTCGTTGGCCTGCTCGAAGATCGTGCGGTAGCGCGACTCGCTTTCGCGCAACTCTTCCTCGGCGCGCCGGCGCTCGGTAATGTCGAACGACACCCCGACGAAGCGGCTGGCCCGGTCGTCGCCATAGTCGATCCGGCTCCCATGGCTCTGCAGCCAGCGTTCCTTGCCGTCGTCGGCGCGGAGGATCCGGTACTCGACCGTGTACGGAACGCCGTCGTCGACGCAGCGGTAGAACGCATCGCGCACCGTCGCGAGATCGTCAGGATGGACGCGGTCGAGCCATTGCTCGGCGGTGCCGCGCAGCCCGGGCGCGCGCGGCATGCCGAGCAGATCGAAGCGGTTGGGCGACCATCCCCCTTCCCGCGTGGCGAGATCGAGCTCCCAGGTCGCCATCCCGGCGCCCTCGACCGCGAGGCGGACGCTCTCGGCGGCGCGGCGCAATTCCTGCTCGGCGTGCTTGCGGCTGGTGACGTCGAACGAGACCCCGACGAAGCGGCTCGGCCGGTCGTCGGCATAGTCGACGCGGCTGCCATGGCTCTGCAGCCAGCGCACCTCGCCGGTGTCTTCGCGGCAGATGCGGTACTCGATCGTATAGGGCACGCCGTCGGTCAGGCAGCGCTGCGCGACTTCGCCGACGACTTCGCGGTCGTCGGGATGCACGCGCTCGATCCACTCGTTGTAATCGCCGCGGCTGTGGCGGCGCCGCGCCATGCCGAGCAGGTCGAAGCGGTTGGGCGACCATTCGCCTTCACTGGTGACGAGATCGAGCTCCCACGCCGCCATGCCCGCGCCCTCGATCGCGAGGCGCAGTGTCTCCTCGCCCTTGCGCAGCGCGTCCTCGGCCTGGCGGCGATGGGTGACGTCGAGCGTCACCGCGAGCACCCCGAACGGCACCCCGTCGGGCCGGCGGATCACCGAGACCGAATTGTTGACCCAGACGATTCCGCCGTCCTTGCGGATATAGCGTTTCTCATGGGTGTAGGGCGTGCCCTCGGCGACCGCGCGCTCGAACATGCCCTGGTTGCGCGGCCAGTCGTCGGGATGCGTGATCGACTGCATCGTCCGGCCCATCAGCTCGTCGCGGCTCCACCCGGCGATCTCGCAGAACCGGTCGTTGACCAAAGTGAAGCGGCCCTGGAGGTCGACCTGGCCGAAGCCCGCAGTCGCCTGGCTGATGAACGCCGAGAGCTGCGCCTCGCGCTCGCGCAGCGAAAGCTCGGCCTCCTTGGCCTCGGTCACGTCGTGCGCGACGCCGATGAAGCCGATATGCCGCCCCTGCGCGTCGCGGCGCGGCTGCGAGGTCGAATGGAGCCAGCGCCACGCGCCATCGGCGCGGCGGTAGCGGCCCTCGAGCTCGAACGTCTCGAGGCTGGCCTCGCCGGCGATCGACTCCTGGAGCAGCCGGGCGGCGTCGTCGGGATGGATGATCGCGCGCCAGTCGAACTCCAGCGCCTCCTCGTACGGCACTGCGAGGAATTCGAGATAGGCGCGGTTGATGAAGCTGCGCTTGCGGTCGAGCCGCGTGACCCACACCGCAACCGGCGCGCTGTCGGCGATCAGGCGAAACTCGTCCTCGCCCACCGGCAGGGCTTCGATCGGCTGGTCTGGGACGATGGCGGGCATCGGGCGCAACCCTAGTCGGAAAGCGTTGCGAATCAACGCTTCTCGAAGCGATCCTTCGGACCGAGCGCGGGGTCGCCGGCATCGAGCTCGGCGCGGGCGCGTGCGTCGCCCATCAGCGTCCATCGCCAGAAGCGCGTCGTCGCGCGGGCGATGATCGGCTTGACATGGGCATCGGGGGCGGGGCCGCGCGGCGCATAGTCGTTGCCGCTGAACGCGGCGTGGGTCGTGCCGTCGAACCAGAGCAGATACTTGCCGCCCGGCGGCATCGCGCGGAACGGGCGCTCGCGGTCGGCGGGGGTAGTGGCGGTGAGGTTCGGCACGGCGTCGTCGCTGCCGGTCAGCGAGAAGAAAGGGATGGCGATTCCGGCGAAGGTCTCGGCGTCGCTGAGCCCGCCGGCGCGGCCGGGGGAGGGGCTGAAGGCGATCGCAGCGTCGATGCGGCGGTCGAGCAGCGCCGATCCGCGGCCGGGATAGCGCTGGCCCGAGACCGCCTGGGTGGTCATCGCGCCATAGCTGTGGCCGGCCATGCCGACATGCGCCAGGTCGGCGCGGGCGAGGTCGCACGCGCCTTCCTTGCCGTGCACGGCGAGATGGTCGAGCGCGAAGCCGACGTCGCCGGCGCGGGCGATGAGCTGCTCGGGGGCCATCGCCGCGAGCACCGCGGGGCGCCCGCCGCGCCAGATCGACAGGTCGCTGCCGGGGTGCTGGAGATGGACGACGAGAAAGCCCGCCTCGGTCCAGGCCCTCGCCCAGTCGGTGCCGGCGTCGAGATTGCCGCCAAGGCCGTGGCTGAACAGGATCACCGGCGCCTTCGCGCTCCCTGCGGGCATGCGGATGCGCACCGGCATGTCGCGGTTGCGCGCGGAATCGTGCCAGGTCGCTTCGCAGACCGGGCCGGGCGCGGCCTGGGGGGCGGTGAAGGCTAGAGCCAAGGCGAGGAACATCAGTCTCTCCGCATCGCGAGGATGGCCTGGGCGCGCTTCAGGTGCGGCATGTCGAGCATCGCGCCGTCGAGCCCGACGGTGCCCGCATCGGGGTTGGCGGCGAACAACGCGGTGATGCGCTCGGCCTGGGCGATCTCGGCTTCGGAGGGCGAGAAGGCGCGGTTGATCACCGGGACCTGGTCGGGGTGGATCGCGAGCATCCCGCGGAACCCCGCGCGACGCGCGTCGGCGGCGACGGTCTCGAGACCGGCAAGGTCGCGGAAATCGCCATGGATGGTCTCGATGGGGGCGACTCCCGCCGCGACCGATCCCATCAGGCACAGCGAGCGGAGCAATTGGTAGGGCGCGTCATAGGCGCCGCCGGCATCGCGGTTGCCGGTCGCGCCGAGCGCAGTGGCGCTGTCCTCGGCGCCCCAGGTGATCGCCGCCAGCCGCGGGCAGCCGGCATAGTCGCCCAGCCCGAACATCGCCTGCGCCGTTTCGGTGGCGATGACCGCGGTCGCGACTCCGCCGGGGGCGAGCCCGGCGGCGGCTTCGAGCGCGGTCAGGTAATGGTGGAGCCGGTCGGCCTCGGCGCGCGAGCCCTTGGGCAACAGGATGCCGTCGGGCCGCGCCGGGACGATCGCGGCGAGGTCGGCAAGCGCGTGCGGGCCGTCGAGCGGGTTGATGCGCACCCATTGCGGCTGGGCGCGCTCGGCGGTGCCGAGGTGCGCGGCGATCAGCCGCCGCGCTTCGGGCTTGCTGCCCTCGACCACCGAATCCTCGAGGTCGAGGATCACCAGGTCGGCGCCCGAAGCCCCGGCCTTGGCGATCTTCCGCTCGGAATCGCCGGGCGCGAACAGCCAGGATCGGGCGGCGAGCGGGGTGGTCAATGCATCTCTCCGGCGGGTTTCGTCGGGGAGGGGATAGGCTTGGGATTTATCGCTGTCGACCAAGGCCGTGCGTCCCGTTCCTGCTCCCCTGCGAAAGCAGGGGCCCAGAGCCAAGCCGTTCATCGCTTATGACCCTGGGCCCCTGCTTTCGCAGGGGGAACAAGGAAGTAGTGGGGATTGGCATCGATTGGGTTCGGGGAGGCGCTTCAAGCCGAAGCCGCGGGGATCGGATGCGGCTTCGGCTTGCTCCCAGCGCGGACCTTTCCTTGCGGAAAGGCACTGATACGCAAGAACTGGGAAGCGACCGGGAGGCAGCGGCTTCCAGGCAGGTCTTTACCCCCATTTAACGATGCCCGGTTACTCCGATGAAATACTCTAAGGGGGTGAACCTACGTGCGCATACTGATCGTGGACGATGAGCCGGCGATGCACGACTCGTATCGCGAGTGCTTCGGCGGCTCGCGCGGGGGCGCCAATGTCGCCGAGCTTTCGGCGATGGCGGCCGAGCTGTTCGGCGACGATGACGGTGCTGCGGAGGCGCCCGAGGCCGAGACCGAATTCGACTGCGTGCACAAGACGCAGGGGCTCGACGCGGTCGCGGCAGTCGAGGCCGGCCTCGCCGCGGGCGAGCGTTTCGCGGTCGCGTTCATCGACGTGCGCATGCCCCCCGGCATCGACGGCAAGGAGACCGCGCGGCGGATCCGCGCGCTCGATTCCGACATCAATTTGGTGATCGTCACCGGCTATTCGGACTTCTCGCCGCTCGACATCAGCCGCGCCGCGGGCCCCGCCGACAAGATCTTCTACATCGCCAAGCCGTTCCAGGCCGAGGAAGTCGTCCAGACCGCGACGGCGCTCGGGCATCGCTGGCAAGTCGACAACGAGCTGCGGTTCGCGCGCGAGGCGCTGGCGCACAAGATCGACGAGCTCGAGGAGCAGAAGCTCGAATTGGCCGCCAACGAATCCAAGGCAGTGCACATCGCCAACCATGATTCGCTGACCGACGCGCCCAACCGGCTCGCCTTCCTGCGCACGCTCGCCGAGCATGTCCGCGACCGCGACTGCTTCGCGATGGCGATGATGGACCTCGACCGGTTCAAGATCGTCAACGACACCTTCGGGCATCTCGCCGGCGACGAGCTGATCCGGATGGTGTGCGGGATCCTCCAGGACAACATCGGCGACCAGGGCTTCGTCGCGCGGCTGGGCGGCGACGAGTTCGCGATCCTGCTGAAATGCACCGGCGAGGACGAGGCGGTGATGTGCTGCGAGCGGCTGATCAAGGCCTGCTCGACCAGCTTCAAGGTGTTCGGCCATTCGGTCCAGGGCAGCGCCTCGGTCGGCGTGGTCATCGCCGAGGCGGGATCGGAGCGCGACGCGACCGACGTGATGCGCCGCGCCGATCTCGCGCTCAACGAAGCCAAGCGCGCCGGCCGCGGCTGCGTGCGCGTGTTCGACGAGACGATGGACGAATCGATCCGCTTCCGCCGCCAGATCGAAGGCGGGCTGAGCCAGGCGATCGCCAATGGCGAGCTGCGGCTGGTGTTCCAGCCGATCGTCGGCCGCGAGAATCTCGAGGTGATGGGATTCGAGGCGCTGCTGCGCTGGAACAGCCCCGAATATGGCCATATCGCGCCGGGGATGTTCATCCCGATCGCCGAGGAATCGAACCTGATCCACGAGCTCGGCGACTGGGTGATCGACGAGGCGGTGCGCACGCTGCAGAACTGGCCGGGGCAATATGTCTCGGTGAACTTCTCGCCGCGCCAGTTCCGCCGCCCCAATTTCGTCGGCCACATCATCGAGCGCGTCCAGCACGCCGGCGTCTCGCCGATGCGCTTCCAGATCGAGATCACCGAGACCGCGATCTTCGACGATGTCGAGCGCGCCGCCGACACGCTGTTCCGCCTGCGCCAGATGGGCTTCCGCATCGCGCTCGACGATTTCGGCACCGGCTATTCCTCGCTCTACAATATCCGCAAGTTCGCGCTCGACTGCCTCAAGATCGACCGCAGCTTCGTCGACGGGATGGGCCGCGAGCGCGAGAGCGCGGCGATCGTCCATTCGATCATCCATCTCGGCCGCGCGCTGGGGATGGAAGTGGTGGCGGAAGGCGTCGAGACCGAGGCCCAGCTCCAGGCGCTCCGCGTCGCCGGGTGCAGCCATTTGCAGGGCTATTATCTCGCGCGCCCGATGGCCGAGGAGGATGCGCTCGCGCTCGCGAACCAGCGCTTCATGGGCGGAGCCGAGGACGAACCGGAAATCGCGGGTAACGGGACCACCGGCTGATGCGCCAAAGCTACGCCGCGCTTCGCCGCCGGCGCCTCAAGTCTCCGGCGTCACTGGGTGCCAAGCTGGTGCTGATCCTGACCGGGGTCGGCCTGCTTGGCGCCGCCGCGATGACGCTGCTGCTCGCCAGCGTGATCACCCCGAGCTTCAACCAGCTCGAGCGCGACGCCGTGAACGGCCATGTCGAGCGTACCCGCGCGACGCTCGGCGAATTCGCCTCGAAGGTGAAGACCACCGCGCTCGATTACGGCAACTGGAACGACAGCTACGAATACATGGGCAAGCCCAACAAGGCGTTCGAGGAAGACAGTTTCGCGGCTAGCGCGATGGTCAATCTCGGGGTCGAGGGCATGGCCTATGTCCGCGACGACCGCAGCATCGTCATCATCCGCTGGCTCGACCTCAAGACCCAGGCCGACATGCCCGCCAAGCGCGCCGAGCTGGCCGCCGCCGTCAAAAGCGTCGACTATGACCGAGCACTCAAGGACGGCAATTCGGCGAGCTTCTACCTGAAGCTCGGCGACACGCTCGCGGCGATCGGCGTGGCGCGGGTACGGCGGACCGACGGCTCGGGCGATCCGCGCGGCTATGTCGTGATGGCGCGCGTGCTGAGCTCGGCGCAGGTCGGCAATTTGCTCCAGCTCACCGCGCGGCTCGACCTCGCGCATCCGGTGAGCGACGTGACCGTCACCCCGCACGAGAAATCGCTCGCGATCGCGGTGCCGATCCTCGGCGACAGCGGCAAGCCGGTCGCGACCGCCGCCTATGAAGTGCCGCGCGACTTGTCGACGCTGGGGCGGCGGATGCTGCTGCTCGCGGTGGTCGCCTCGGTGCTGCTGCTGATCGTCGTGCTGGTGGTGCTGCGGCGGATGATCACGCGGCTGGTGATCAACCCGCTCAACCGTGTCGAGCGCCACATGGGGGTGGTCCGTTCGTCGGGCGCGCTCGGCCTGCTCACCGAAAAGCCGCGCCGCGACGAGATCGGCAGCCTGGTCACCAGCTTCAATTCGATGCTCCGCCAGCTCAAGGATTTGCGCGAGCAGCTCGAGGTCCAGAGCTTCACGCTCGGCCGCAGCGAGAGCGCGGTGGCGGTGATGCACAATGTCCGCAACGCCCTGAACCCGATCAGCACGGTGCTGAGCCAGGGGCTCGGCCGCTCGCCAGCGCTCGACCGCACCATCGTCGACAAGGCGCTGTCCGAACTGGCCGCGGGCGACGTCCCCGAGGTGCGCCGCCAGAAGCTGGTCGCCTTCCTCGCCGCGGCGATGCACGCAGTCGACGAGGAGCGCGAGGACCGCAAGCGCCAGATCGAGATCGGCCGCGGCGCGCTCCACCATGTCCTCGAGATCATCGGCCAGCAGCAGGAAGTCGCCAACGAGCGCCCCGCGCTCGATGCGTGCGACATCACCGATCTCGTCGCGCAGAACGCGACGATCGCGCGCTATTCGGGCGAAAGCTCGATCGCGTTCAGCTTCCCGTCGAAGCCGCACTGGGTGCTGGGCAACCGCGTGATCCTCTCGCAGGTGATCGGCAATCTCTTCTCCAATTCGGCCGAGGCGATCACTGCCACCGGGCGCGCCAGCGGCAGCATTTCGGTCGCGATCCACGAGCGCGAGGACCGGGTCGAGATCGTCATCCGCGACGACGGCGAAGGCTTCGATCCCGAGACGGTGCCGACCTTGTTCCAGCGCGGCTTCTCGACCCGCGCGCACAAATCGGGCGGGCTCGGGCTGCACTGGTGCTGCAATTCGATGCTGGCGATGGACGGCACGCTCGAGCTGCAGAGCGAAGGCAAGGGCCACGGCGCGCGTGCGGTGATCACGTTGAAGATGGCGCCGATGCTGTCGGAAGAGAAGGAGCTGGCGGCTTAGGATATCTCCCCTCTCCCATAGGGAGAGGGTTGCGCAGACTTGGGTCGGCTTCTTCAGCCGGCCCTAGTCGTAGCTGGGTGAGGGGTTAGAACCTCTCGACTGTCGTAACCCCTCACCAACCTACGCTAGGCAGCAAGCTGCCAAGCTTCGGTATCCTCTCCCTATGGGAGAGGGGAGACTGGGCTCGCTGGGCTTCGCTAATCCGTCGCCCGCCGCTGGAATCCCGGCGACTTCACGAACGGGTGCTGCATCGACGATCCAATGGTCACCGGCGCCGAGCGGATATGCGCCACGGCTTCCACCGCGGTGCGGTTGGTCTCCAGCCCGAACGAATTGCCCGCGAGGATTTCCTGGTACGAGCGCGTGTGGAGATCGGTGAAGCCGCCCGAGAATTCGATCTCCTCGCCGTCGACGGTGATCGAGCGCCACGTCCGCTGGTTCTTCGCCACCGCCGCCTCGGGCAGGTCGTCGGCGTCGATCGACAGGAACCAGCGCACCCGCGCATGCTCGTATTCGAGGTACCCCGCCGCGCGCTGGTCGTCATGCGCGTGGACGACATTCTCCTGCAGCGCGCCGAAGATGAAGTGGAGCATGTCGAAGAAATGCACCCCGATATTGGTCGCGATTCCGCCCGACTTGGGGATGTCGGCCTTCCACGACTGCATGTACCATTTGCCGCGCGAGGTGATGTAGGTGAGGTCGACCTCGTGCTTGGTATTGCGCGCCTCGCCCTGGACCTTCTCGCGCAGCGCGACGATCGCGGGGTGGAGCCGCAGCTGGAGGATGGTGTGGACTCGCTTGCCGGTCGCCGCCTCCATCTCGAGCAGCCCGTCGAGGTTCCACGGATTGAGCACGATCGGCTTCTCGCAGATCGCGTCGGCGCCCGATCGCATCGCGAAGCGGCAATGCGCGTCGTGGAGATAATTGGGCGAGCAGATCGCCATATAGTCGATCGCCTGCGCCGAATCGCGGCGCGCGACATTGTAGATGTGGCGGTCGAACCGCTCGAACTCGGTGAAGAATTCGGCTTCGGGGAAATAGCTGTCGATGATGCCGACGCTGTCGTTGACGTCATAGGCGACGCTGATCCGGTGGCCGGTGTCGCGCACCGCTATCATGTGGCGCGGCGCGATATAGCCCGCGGCCCCGATCAACGCGAAATTCTTCATGACGTCCCCTGAGATTGCCGGGTGCGTCTAGGCGGGGATGGGCAGGGCCGCAACCGGCACTTCTCAAGCCCCTCCCCTGAAGGGGAGGGGCTTAATCAAGACTAGCTCGCGCGCCGCGCGGGCCGCTTGCGGGCGACGTCGTCCTTGCGGCGCAGATAGGGCGCGACGAGGTTGCGCGCGCGGAACCATTCCTGGCGGTCGGGGTCGAGCGAATCGAAATTGCCGATCACGCGGCGGCAGGTCGGCGCGCGGCACTGGCAGATCATGTGCCAGTTCGATTCCTTGAGCGTGGTCGAATAGTCCCAGCTGATCTCCTCGCCGGGCACGATCGCGCGCACCGCGACGAGGAACACCCCGGTCTCGGTGAAGCGCAGCCCGGCATTGGGCGCGCAGCTATGGTTGACGAGGTCGTCGATCTGGCCCGAGGGCCCCATATAGTGATCGGGAGTGACCTGGACGAAGCGGTCGCTGCTGCCCTGCATCAGGCTGGGGATCTGGTCGGCGCGGAAGCGGCGGCCGGTGAACTCGATCAGCGTGTCGCCCTCGGCAAAGGCGGCCGCGGCGAACACCGCCTTGCCGAGATGAGTCTCGTCGACGCGGAACAGGCTGGTCGAGGGCCGGTAGCGGTCGCGGACATAGAGGCCGCGGCGGCGCACGCCGAGCATCCGCAAGGGGTTTATCGTCGCCAGCCCGATCATGAACCAGACGCTGGCGTGGCAGAGGAACTCGACCACGACATAGGCGAGCTCGGCGAAGCTCAAGGCCGCGCCGCTCATCGCCAGCAGCAAGGTCGCGAGATCGCCGAAGGTCCATAGCCCCCAGGCTGGCGAACGCTCGTTGCCGCGGTCGCGCCAGACGCTCGCCCAGGTCGGCCAGAAGCTCACCGGGACCGCGGCGACCACCAGCATGTGCGCCCAGAAGGTCTCGCGGAACACCAGCCAGACCACCAAAGCCATCATGCAGGCGGCGATGCAGAAGGTCTCGGTATCGCTCGGCGGCGCCCAGGACGATCGCCGCCAGATGCCGATCGCGACGACGATGCAGGCGACCGCGGAGATGGCGAACACCCAGCCCTGCGGCGCGCCGGGATTGACCGCGGCATAGGTCAGCGCCTCGAGGCTGGTCGCCGCGCTCCAGATCAGCCACGAGGCGCGATTGGGCCGCACCTGCTGGCGCCGAAGCCCGAACAGATAGACGGCATAGGCCGAAAAGCTGAATCCGACCGCCAGCAGGAACCAGATATTCGTGGCCAAAACCGCCCCTCCCGAACGATTCATTTACCATGTCCGCGTGAGTCCGTCTACGCGCGACTCGCGGTGAATCCGCGAGTCGCGGGGAATCGAGGGAGGTCTTTTCTTAGCCCTCTCCCGCCTTCGCGGGAGAGGGTTGGGTGAGGGTCTTCTTCTTTTTCACGCCTGCTTCGCGCTGCCGCCCGGAGAAGAAGACCCTCACCCTCCCGCTTCGCGGGCCCCTCCCTCTCCCGCGAAGGCGGGAGAGGGTTAAGCATGCCCAAACCTTTCTCCGGCAAGGTGCCCCATCGCGATTCCGGAGACCCCCTTGCCGACGACCGACCTCCCCCAGCACAACGTCAAAGGGATCATCCTCGCCGGCGGATCGGGGACGCGGCTCTATCCGGCGACGCTGTCGATCTCGAAGCAGCTGCTGCCGGTGTTCGACAAGCCGATGATCTATTACCCGCTGTCGGTGCTGATGCTCTCGGGCATCCGCGATATCCTGATCATCTCGTCACCGCGCGACTTGCCGTCGTTCGAGGCCTTGCTCGGCGACGGCTCGGAATTCGGCGTGCGCTTCACTTATGCCGAGCAGGCCAGGCCCGAGGGGCTCGCCCAGGCCTTCCTGATCGGCGAGGCGTTCCTGGCCGGCGGTCCCGCGGCGCTGATCCTCGGCGACAATATCTTCCATGGCGACGGCATCGGCGCCAAGGGCCGGGCGGCGGCGCTCGCGGCGCAGGCGGGCGGGGCGACGGTGTTCGCCTATCAGGTCGAGGATCCCGAACGCTACGGCGTCGCGACCTTCGACGCCGCGGGCAAGGCGACCAGCGTCGTCGAGAAGCCGAAGAAGCCAAAGTCGAACTGGGCGGTCACCGGCCTCTATTTCTTCGATTCGAGCGTCACCGACATCGCCCGCAACCTCAAGCCGTCGAAGCGCGGCGAGCTCGAGATCACCGACGTCATCGGCGCGTATCTCGCCACCGACACGCTCGAAGTAACCCGGCTCGGGCGCGGCTATGCCTGGCTCGACACCGGCACCCACGACAGCCTCCACGACGCGGGCAGCTTCGTCCGCACGATCGAGCATCGCCAGGGGATCAAGATCGCCTGCCCCGAGGAAATCGCCTATGATCTCGGCTATCTCGACGCCGCCGCTTTGCTCAGGCGCGCCGATTGCATGGGGAAGACCGACTATGCCCGCTATCTCCGGCGCTGCGTCGAGGGTTATCAGTGACTGACGCGACGCCGCTCAGGACCGTGCTTGTCACCGGCGGGGCGGGGTTCATCGGCTCGGCGGTGTGCCGGCTGCTGGCGGGGCAGGGGACCCGCGTCGTCAATCTCGACAAGCTGACCTATGCGGGCAACCTCGCGTCGCTCGCGGGGCTCGAGGAGTCGCCGCACTACCGCTTCGTCCAGGGCGACATCGGCGATGCCGCGCTGGTCGGGCAGCTGCTGCGCGAGGAACGCGTCGGCGCGATCATGCACCTCGCCGCCGAGACCCATGTCGACCGCTCGATCGACAGCCCCGCGGCGTTCGTCGAGACCAATGTCGTCGGCACCGTCCGCCTGCTCGACGCCGCGCTCGACTATTGGCGCGAGAAGGGTGGCGCGTTCCGCTTCCACCATGTCTCGACCGACGAAGTGTTCGGCGACCTGCCGTTCGACAGCGGGGTGTTCACCGAGGACACGGCGTACGCGCCGTCCTCGCCCTATTCGGCCTCGAAGGCGGCGAGCGACCATTTCGTCCGTGCCTGGCATGAGACCTATGGGCTGCCGGTGGTGCTCTCGAACTGCTCGAACAATTACGGGCCGTGGCAATTCCCCGAGAAGCTGATCCCGCTGACGATCCTCAATGCAATCGAGGGGCGGCCGCTGCCGGTCTATGGCAAGGGCGCCAATGTCCGCGACTGGCTGCATGTCGAGGATCATGCCCGCGCGCTCCAGCGGGTGCTGACCGCGGGGCGGACGGGCGAGACCTATCTGATCGGCGGCAAGGCCGAGCGGAGCAATCTGCAGGTGGTCGAGGCGATCTGCGACCTGATCGACATCCGCCTCGGCAACGCCAATCGCCGCGGGCTGATCGCGTTCGTCGCGGACCGGCCGGGGCATGACCGCCGCTACGCGATCGATCCGGGCAAGACCGAGGCCGAGCTGGGGTGGAGCCCGGCCGAAAGCTTCGAGACCGGCCTGGCGCGGACGATCGACTGGTATCTCGCCAACCGCGCCTGGTGGGAGCCGATCCGCGCCGGCGCATACAAGGGCGAACGGCTGGGGCTGGCCTAGCGGCTCACCCCCGCCCGACATTCACCAGCGTCAGCCCGGCCTTGGCGGCCTCGGCGGGGGGGTAGATGTTGCGCAGGTCGACCAGCAGCGGCGTCCGGAGCGTCTTCGCCATCCGCCCGAGATCGAGCGCGCGGAATTCGTCCCATTCGGTCACGATCACCAGCGCGTCGGCACCCTCGGCCGCGGCATAGGGATTGGCCGAGAATTCGACGTCCTTGAGCATCGGCCTTGCCTGCTCGAAGCCTTCGGGGTCGTACGCCTTCACTGTCGCGCCGGCGTCCTGCAGCGCCTGGATCACCGACAGGCTCGGCGCGTCGCGCATGTCGTCAGTGTTGGGCTTGAAGGTCAGCCCGAGCACCGCGACGGTCTTGCCGCGCGCGTCGCCGCCCATCGCCTTGATGACCTTGCGGCCCATCGCGCGCTTGCGGGCCTCGTTGACCTTGACCGTCGCCTCGACGATCCTGAGCGGCGTCTCGGCGTCGTCGGCGGTCTGGAGCAAGGCCAGCGTGTCCTTGGGGAAGCACGACCCGCCATAGCCCGGCCCGGCATGGAGGAACTTCGAGCCGATGCGGTTGTCCATCCCGATCCCGCGCGACACTTCCTGGACGTCGGCGCCGACCTGCTCGCACAGGTCCGCGATCTCGTTGATGAAAGTGATCTTGACCGCGAGGAAGGCGTTGGCGGCGTATTTGATCAGCTCGGCGGTGCGGCGGCCGGTGAACAGGATCGGCGCCGAATTGAGCGACAGCGGGCGATAGATGTCGCGCATCACCTGGATCGCGGCTTCGTTCTCGGTGCCGACGACGACGCGGTCGGGGCGCTTGAAATCCTCGATCGCCGCGCCTTCGCGCAGGAATTCGGGATTGGAGACCACCGTCGCGCCGCTGTGCGGCGCCACCCGCGCGAGGATCCGCTCGACTTCGTCGCCGGTGCCGACCGGCACGGTCGACTTGGTGACGATGACGCTCGGCTTGGTCAGCGCCGCGGCGATCTCCTCGGCGGCGGCGAAGACGAAGGAGAGATCGGCATGGCCGTCGCCGCGGCGGCTGGGGGTGCCGACCGCAATGAACACCGCATCGGCATCCTTGACGCCCTCGGCGAGATCGGTGGTGAAGGAGAGGCGCCCCGCCTTGACGTTCGACGCGACCAGCTCGGCCAGGCCGGGCTCGAAGATCGGCATCACATTCTGGTGGAGCAGCTCGATCTTGCGCGCATCCTTGTCGACGCACACGACCTCATGGCCGAAATCCGAAAAGCAGGCGCCGGAGACGAGTCCAACATAACCGGTGCCGATCATCGCGATACGCAATGCGAATCCCCTGAATGTGTTTGATGGTGCGCCCTTAGCGCTTGGCGCCGCTAGAGCAAGATCATGGCGCTCGCGTGACGCGGATGGCGCAAACGAATCGGCCAAGAAACGAGTGGGACGTCAGCCAGTCCCCGAATCAAAAAAGCCGCGGGCGGACCCGCGGCTTTTGAGAAACCGTCCGGGCCGGTCAGCGCGTCTTCGGATAAAGACGCTTCACCGCCGGCCCGGAAGTAGCGATCGGCTTAGAGCGGACGAATGTCGTTGCCCGTGGCACCGTCGCGGAAGAAGAGATTGAACGCGTACATCTTAGTCTCCCATCGTGCGCATTTAGCGCGATTCGCTGGTTAACCGGAAATTAACGAGGAATCAATACGGGCCTTGCCATAAGGGCTTGGCCGGATGGCAGCGCTGTCTGGAAGCGGTTTCAGGTTTAACCGTTCTTTCAAGGGTCTGCCCCTATCCCGGGATCAATGTCGGCAAGGATCGAGCCTCCGGCGCCCGCCACGGGCGTGCCTTTCTCGGCCACCGCTGTTCCTGGCCGAGGCGAGGGACTGCGGGGCGGGGCGCCGCTCGACCAATCGCCATCGCTCCCCGGCGTCCATCCGCGCCGCGCCGATGCGCCGCCCGGATTCCACATCCCGAAGCGCCCGGCCGCCGGCCGCGGGCGCGGCGGGGGACGCAGCGTCGAAGGGCGTTTCTGGCGGATCCTCTGCCTGTGCGAGATCAGCAATTTCGCGACGCTGCGCCGCCACCTCGGCCGTCCGCGCGCCGATGCGCTGGTGCTCGACGTCGCTGCGCGGGTGACCGAGCTCTGCCCCGATGTCCGCATCTCCGCCGCGGCGCGATCGGTGGTCGAGCTGGCGTTCGAGCGCGACACCCCCGAAGCCGCCGCCGCCGATATCGACCGGCTGCGCAAGGCGTTCCTCCGCCCGCTCGACCTGGACGGCGAACGCCACCAGCTCCAGCTCCAGTTCGGCGTCGCCGCCGCGCCGTCGAGCGAAAGCGACGAGGTCCGCCTGATCGAGGCCGCCGAATCGGCGCTCGAGCAGGCCGAGGCCGAGAATCGCGTGGTGATGCTCGATCTGTCGCGCGCCGATCTCGCCTTCGACAAATTGACTCTGATGCGCGAGCTGCCGCGCGCGATTGCAAACGGCGAAATGTTCCTGCTCTACCAGCCCAAGGTCCATGTCCGCCGCCAGGAGATCGCCAGCGCCGAGGCTTTGGTCCGCTGGCAGCACCCGGTGCGCGGGCTGATCCTGCCCGGCGATTTCATCTCGGTGGCCGAGCAGGCCGGCGAGATCGGCGCGCTGACGCTGTGGACGCTGCGCAAGGTGATCGAGGACCAGAGGTCGCTCGCCGCGGGCGGGCACGATCTGCCGCTGTTCCTCAACATCTCGGGCCTCCTGCTCGCCGACGCCGGCTTCGTCGCCGAGGCGTGCGAGATCATCACGCAAAGCGACGCCAAGATCGGCTTCGAGATCACCGAGACCGCAGTGATTCGCGATCCCGAGATCGCGATTCGCCACTTGCAGGCCTTTGCCGATATCGGCGTCGCGCTGGCGATCGACGATTATGGCGCGGGCCTGTCGTCGCTCGCCTATCTCAAGCAGCTCCCCGCCAAGGAGCTCAAGATCGACAAGATGTTCGTGATGCAGCTGACCAGCAGCAATCGCGATCCGCTGATCGTCCGCTCGACGATCGACCTCGCCCACGCGCTCGAGATGGAAGTCACTGCGGAGGGCGTCGAGACGCCGTCGGCGCTGGCGCTGCTCAGCGTGATGGGCTGCGACATGGTCCAGGGCTTCCTGATCTCGCGTCCGATCGGCATCGAGGCGTTCCGCCACTTCATGGACAATGACGCCAATCTGATCACCGGCGCCGGCGCGCAGCCCTCGTTCATCCGTCCCGAAAGCTTCTGGAAGCGCGGCTGATTCCGGCCCTTAGGGCCGCCTTAACACCCCTTGCTGCATATTTGTCAGACATGCGCGCATCCGTTCGCCTCTTCACCTTGCTCCTTGCGCTGCTCGCCTGCGCGACGCCCGCGCTTGCGCAGGGGCGAAAGCCGGCGCCGACGCCGGTCCAGGCCGCGCTCGACAAGGCGCGGGCGACGATGGTCTCCGATCCCGAGCAAGGCAAAAGCCTCGCCGCCGACGCCGAGATGCTGGCGCTCCGCATGCCCGAGGGCAGCGACCGCCGGATCGCGATCGCCACGGCCCGCTGGCTGCGCAGCGAGGCGTTCCTGCGCCTCGACGATGTCGCCAGCGCGCGGCCGCTGATCGCGATGACGCTCAAGGACATTCCCGAGCCGATCAAGATCCGCGGCGACCTGCTGCTGTCGCGGGGCTCGCTCGAAATGGACGACGGCCAGGCGGCGAAGGCGCTGGCCAGCTATCTCGAGGCGGGGCGGATCTTCAACCTGCTCGGCGAGAAGCGCAGCCAGGCGCTCGCGTTCAACTATATCGCCGGGCTCTATTTCGCGGCGAACGACGATGTCCGCGCGGAGGATTTCTACCGCCAGGCAGTCGAGGCCTATGCGGGCGACCCCGCGCTCTCGCTGTCGCTGTACAACAATCTCGGCAACGTGCTGCTTGCGCTCGAGAAATACGAGGCCGCCGACGCCGAGTATGCCAAGGCGATCAAGATCGCCCGCGACATGGACAATCCGCTGATGGAAGCGCGGGTGCTGGTCAATGTCGCGCGCAGCCAGGTCGAGGCGGGCCATTTCGACGCCGCCGACCAGACGCTGGCGCGGGGGTTCGCGCTGACCCGCGATCCCACTGCGCAGGACCTGCGGCGCTATCTGCTCGCCACCGCCGCGCGCGTGGCGGCGGACCGCAAGGAATATGCGCGTGCCGAGCAGCTCATCCGCGAATGTTTCCGCGGCCTCGATCTGGCGACGACGTCGAACCAGTATCGGACCGCACACCTCTATGCCTATCAGATCTTCAGCGCGACCGGGCAGCCGGCGCTGGCGCTGACGCATCTCGAGGCGCTGCGGCGGCTCACCGACGAATCGACCAAGGTCGCGACCGACATGGCCGCCTCGCTGAGCGCCGCCCAGTATAATTCCGAAGGCCAGAAGGCGCGGATCGCGACGATGCAGCTCGACCAGTCGCAGCGCGCCGCACAGTTCCAGCGCACGCTGTTCCTGAGCATCGGCGCGGCGACATTGATCGTCATCGCGCTGCTGAGCGTCAGCCTGGTGATGATCCGCCGCAGCCGCAACAAGGTCCGCGACGCCAACATCGTCCTCGGCGAGACCAACGAGGCGCTGGAGAAGGCCCTCAAGGCCAAGACCGAGTTCCTCGCGACCACCAGCCACGAGATCCGCACCCCGCTCAACGGCATCCTCGGCATGACCCAGGTCATGCTCCACGACCAGAAGCTCGACGCCGCGACGCGCGACCGGATCGGGATCGTCCATGGCGCTGGGGTGACGATGCGCAGCCTGGTCGACGATATTCTCGACGTCGCCAAGATGGAGACGGGCAATCTGACCGTCGACGCCGCGCCGATGGACTTGTGCGCGATGCTGCGGGAAGTGACTCGCATCTGGGAGGAGCAGGCGCGCACCAAGGGGCTCGCATTCAACCTCCACCTCACCCATGCGCCGCACTGGATCGTCAGCGACGCCGGGCGGCTGCGCCAGATCGTGTTCAACCTGCTCTCGAACGCGATCAAGTTCACCGAAAAGGGCGGCGTCAGCCTGCGCGTCGTCGAGGAAGGGGAGGGCGAGGCGCGCCGGCTCAAGCTCGCCGTCACCGATACCGGCATCGGCATCCCCGCGGAGAAGCGCGAGGAGATCTTCGAATCGTTCAAGCAGGCCGATTCGGGCACCACCCGCCAGTTCGGCGGCACCGGCCTCGGCCTCACCATCTGCCGCAACCTGGCGCGTGCGCTGGGCGGCGACATCGCAGTCGAGGGCGTCGAGGGCCATGGCTCGACCTTCGTGGTCGACTTGCCGCTGGTCCCCGCCGAAGCGCCCGAGGCCGTGGCCGAATCGGGCGCCACGGGCACGATGCTGGTGCTCGACCGCAACCCGATCGCCCGCTCGATGCTCAAGACCCTGCTCGAGCCGCGGGTCGGCAGCCTGCGTTTCCTTGCCACGCCCGACGAGGCGCTCGCCGCGCTCGCCGAGCCCGGCGTGACGCATCTCGTGGTCGACGAAGCCACGCTCAAGGCAGCTGGCGACAACGTCTTTGACAATCTCGCGCGGCTGGCGACGGCTGCGGAGGCGGCGAACGCGGCCAGTGCAATATTGTGGCTCAAGCCCGATCCCGACATACAGAAAGCGCTTGTCGCCAGTGGGATCGGTCAAGTCATTGAGAAACCAGTGACCGGGTCGATGCTGATCGACGCACTCATTTCGGGTGCGGAAGAAAATTCGGACAAGCAGGGCTCAGGCCCGCTTGTCTCACGCGCAGCATAGGGCGTAAGCGACGGGTCAATGAAAAAAAGGGTCGCCATAATGCACGCAGTCCGTCCGGGCCGCTGTCAATGAACATCCTCTTCATCGAGGACGATCCGATGAACCGTCGGGTCGTGAAGGACATGCTCGACGTCGCCGGGGCGACCATGGCCGAGGCGGGGCTCGCCGAGGAGGGACTCGCGCGGATCGAGTATGAATCGTTCGATGTCGTGCTGATGGATCTGCGCATGCCCGGCATGGACGGCATGGAGGCGATCAAGCGGATCCGTGCGCGCGGCGACGCCAAGGCCGAGCTGCCGATCATCGTCGTCACTGCCGACACCGGCGCCGACCTGCGCGAACGCTGCATCGAGGCGGGGGCCGACGACGTGCTGTTCAAGCCGGTGGCGATGGACGCGCTGTTCGATTCGATCGGCCGCGTGCTCGCGATCCGCGGCGGCGGGGGGATGATCCTCTAATTTTCTTAAGCCCCTCCCCTTCAGGGGAGGGGTAGGGGGTGGGGCGTCTCAGTCTCACCGAGACCGACCGCCCAGAGGATAGGCCCCACCCCAACCCCTCCCCTGAAGGGGAGGGGCTAGGAAGCTCAATCCTCCAGGATCAGGCTGTTCCGCTGGGTGTCGCGCATGGTGATGTAGGTCGCCAGCGAGACCCCGATCATCGCGGTCACATACCAGTAGAAGCCGCGCTCCCAGCCCGCGCTCTTGAACCATAAGGCGACATAGGGCGCGGTGCCGCCGAAGATCGCATTGGCCAGCGCATAGGGCAGCGCCACCCCGAGCGTGCGGATATGCGCGGGGAACAGCTCGGCCTTCACCACCGCGTTGATCGAAGTGTAGCCGGTGACGATCACCAGCGCCCCGGTCATCAGCAGGAAGGCGTTGAACGGAGTCCGCACCCCCTCCAGCGCGACGAAGATCGGCCAGGTCAGCAGCACGCCGAGCACCCCGAACCCGATCATCAGCGGCTTGCGCCCGACTCGGTCCGACAGCGCGCCCGCCAGCGGCTGGATGCACATGAACACGAACAGCGCGCCCGCGTTGATCTGGGTCGCCGCTTCCTTGGTGAAGCCGGTGGTGTTGTTGAGGAAGGTCAGCAGGTAGATCGAATAGGCGTAGAAGGCGAGCGTGCCGCCCGCGGTGAGCAGCATCACGATCGCCGCCTCGCGCGGATGCTCGACGAACAGCGCGCCGAAGCTCGACCGGCGTTCGGCCGCGCGTTTTTCGAAGCTCTCGGTCTCGGGCAGCCGCTGGCGCAGATAATAGACCAGCACCGCAAGCACCCCGCCGATCGCGAATGGAATCCGCCAGCCCCAGGCGGCGAGATCGTCCTTCGCCATCACGCCTTGCAGCACCAGCAGCACGCATAGCGAGATCAGCTGGCCCGAGATCAGAGTGACGTACTGGAAGCTCGACCAGAAGCCGCGGTTTTTCCGCCCCGCCATTTCCGACAGATAGGTCGCGCTGGCGCCATATTCGCCGCCGACCGACAGCCCCTGCATCAGCCGCGCGACCAGCAGCGCCGCGGTCGCCAGCCAGCCGATCGAGGAATAGCTCGGGGTCACGGCGATCAGCAGCGAGCCCGCGCACATCAGAGTCACCGACAGCGTCAGCCCGGCCTTGCGCCCGCGCCGGTCGCCATAGACTCCCATCAGCCAGCCGCCGATCGGCCGCATGAAGAAGCCGACCGCGAAGATCGCCCAGGCATTGGCTTGCTTGGCGGCGTCGTCGGGGAAGAAATGCGGGGCGAAATAGAGCGCGAACGCCGCATAGGCGTACCAGTCATACCATTCGACGAGGTTGCCCGCCGATCCGCCGAGGATCGACTTGATCCGCGCGCCGCGCGTCAAGCTGCCCGTCATCGCCCCTTCAGCCCCAGCATCCGTCCGCTCCATCTGAACCCTCCCAGCACCGGATACAGGAACCCGAGCCCCTTCGGCAGCCGCCCGGTCGCGCGATCGACCGGATTGGCCGCGAGCGAGGTCAGCTCGCGCCATTTATAGCCGATCCCGCGGCGCAGCAGCAGGCTGGCGAGCAGCACCGGCAGCATCGTCCGCGCATAGGGGCTGGCATGTTCCTGCGCCTCGAACCGGCCCGCCATCGCCCCCTTGGCGACCGCGACCAGCCGGCGGTGCACCCGGTCAGCGCGCAATTCCCTCACCAAGGCCGCATCGAGCGGCAGCGCGAGCAGCTCGTGCATCAGCAGCAGCCCCTGCGCCGCGCACCGCCCGACCCCGAGCGCCTTCGCCTCGCGGTAGCGCCGCTCGGCGCCTTCGGGACCTTCGTGCGTGATCAGCGCCGCGACGTCGGCGAGCCACTTGATCCGGAACCAGCCATGATGCGCGCCGTGCGCGAACAGATAGGGATAGAGCAAGGCCTCGCCCATCGTCGGCACCTCGATCCCCGGCGCGATCGCGACGGTCTTGCGCGGGCTCCCGATCGCGGCCTCGGGCAGCAGCGCCGGATTGGCCATCAGCCGCCCGTGCAGCTCCACGATCAGCCCGGACTTCGGGTGCCGCCAGCCGGACTCCTTCGAGACCTGCATCCACGCCGCAACCTGGTCGTCGCTGACTTCGGCGCCGGGACTGAACCGCATATAGCCCGCCGCGCGCAGCAGCGCGCAGGCGCGCGCCGCGTCGGCGGCGGGGACGAGGATATCGATGTCGTTGGCCATCTTGATCGACAGCGTGCCGTAGGCCTGGATCGCCAGCGCGAGCCCCTTGAAGGTCACCCAGTCGATCCCGGCGGCATCGAGCTGCCCGCCCAGCCGCGCGGTCTCGCCGGCCGCGGCGAGGTTCTGCCGCGCGATCCTGCCGCCCTGCTCGCGCAGCGCCTTGCCGATCTCGGCAGGCACCGCGACTTCGGCCGAGCGCAGCGCGTCGGCGACCAGCCCCCACACGCGCTGGCGCCGGGTGATCTGCGCCACCCGTTCCCAGTCGAGCCCATCCACCGCCGCCGCGCGCACCGCGGCGTCGCGCCGGTCGCGCGGCCATTGGCAGGCGGCGCAGACGAGGCGGAATTCGGGGCTGAACGCGTCGGACATTGCGCCCCTCTATATCAACGCCCCGCCAACCGGATAGCCCGGCGGCTCTCGCATCACTCGGCCGCTCCTGCAGTTGGTTCACGCGAAGGCGCGAAGAGAAGGAAGATTGGTTCGCGCAGAGGCGCAGAGAGCGCAGAGGCGTTGGCATTCGGCGGCGGCCGATCGCGCCGCGTCAGCGGCTTGAACATTGTACCGCTGAGCGATCTGAGCCGCTGCGCGGCGGGATGCCATCTCTGCGCCTCTGCGCTCTCTGCGCTCTCTGCGCCTCTGCGCGAACAAACTTCTTTGCGCCTTCGCGCCTTCGCGTGAACAGGCCAAAACTAGGGTGAGGGCCTTCCGTCGCCCAAGGGGGCACATCAGGACGAGGAAGGCCCTCACCAGCGTGGCGCGCGGTCCCAGGGGAAAGACCGGCCACGCTCCTCCCCGCGCAACGGGCGAAGGAGGCTATTTCATCACGTCACCGCGCGCTTCCGATCCCGCGCGTCACCGCGCGATCCCGATCACGGCGGTCGCGGTGTAGCCCGCGGCCACGCTGCCGCTCATCGCCGGGGTCTGCTGCGCGATCTGCGCGGCACTGTTGTCGGCGAAGACATTGTCGCTCGCGAGGCTGATCGCGGCGAAATTTCGGACGCTCGCCGAATAGAGGCTCGATCCGGCGAACACCGTCGAGCAGGCCGAAGCGGGCATCGCCAGCTGCGAGGTGAGCACTGCGAAGCGCCCGCCGGTCGCGGTCGCGAGGCTCGAGAAGATTTCGAAATGCATGTGCGGCCAGCGCCCGGCATAGCAGCCGGGGAAGATCGTGGTGAAGCTCACCTGGCCGTTGGCGTCGGTCACCAGCACGCCGCGCAGCCAGCTCTCGCCGGGCACGTCGTAGAGCGAATATTGCCCGGTCGCGTTGCAGTGCCACAGATAGACCGCATAGCCCGCCAGCGGCGCGCACGATGCGTTGACGTTGACCACGGTGAGCGTGATCGTCACCGGCACCCCCGCCGCGACGGTCGCGGAGCCGATGAAGCTGGGGCGGATGTCGCTGCGCACGACGTTGCTCGCGGTCAGCACGTTCGAAGTCGATCCGCTCGACGTGTTGGTGCCGTCGGCGGGGTAGGGGCCGCCGGTCTCGGCCGGGTCGGCGATGCAGCCCGCGGTCGGGGTCGGGGGCGGGGTCCCGGTCGTCGGGGTGGGAGTCGGCGTCGGGGTGGGCGTGACGACTGATCCGGTCGTCGCCGTCGTCGAGCCCGTCCCGCTGTCGCACGACGTCAGCAGCGCCGCAGTGCCGGCACCCGCGAACCAGCTGAGCGCCCGGCGGCGGCTCGCCAGCGTGCCCATCGCCTGGAGGTCGTGGGCTAGGCCGTGATCGTGATCGTGCAGGTCGGACATTCGAGTGGGCTCCCGGGTGGCGTGCCCCCCATTGCCCCGCCGAATGTACCGGCGGATTTCGCGCGATCTCGGGATTGTTTCAGTCGATTGCAGGCGCCCGTCAGGGCAGCCCGCCGAAATTCGTCACGAAGGCCGCCACGTCGGCCACGCCGTGGCCGGCGCGGATGTTGGTGAAGACGAACGGGCGGTCGCCGCGCATCTTGCGCGCGTCGCGGTCCATCACGTCCAGGCTCGCGCCGACATGGGGCGCGAGGTCGATCTTGTTGATGATGAGCAGGTCGGAGCGGGTGATGCCGGGGCCGCCCTTGCGCGGAATCTTGTCGCCCGCCGACACGTCGATCACGTAGAGGGTGATGTCGGCAAGCTCGGGGCTGAAGGTCGCCGCCAGATTGTCGCCGCCCGATTCGATCAGGATCATGTCGAGCGCGGGGAAGCGTTCGCGCATCTGGGCGACCGCGGCGAGATTGATCGAGGCGTCCTCGCGGATCGCGGTGTGCGGGCAGCCGCCGGTCTCGACTCCCATGATCCGCTCGATCGGCAGCGCGCCGGAACGCTCGAGAAACTCGGCATCCTCGCGCGTGTAGATGTCGTTGGTGATCGCCGCGATCGACCAGCGGTCGCGCATCGCCTTGCACAGCGCATCCATCAGCGCGGTCTTGCCCGACCCGACCGGGCCGCCGATGCCCACGCGCAGCGGGCCGTTACGAGTCGTGTTCATGATCGAAACAGCCTCACATGCTGGGTTTCGTGGCGCATCGCCGCGATCTCGGCGCCGAACGCGCAGCCGCCGATATCGTCGAGGTCGCTTGTCGCCGCGTCGCGCGCGACGTCGAGGATGACCGGCATCAGCGCCGCCTGGACGCGCTGGCCGTCGGTCTGGCCGAGGGGGATGAGCCGCACCCCCGCCGAGACGAGATTGGCCGCGAACGCCCAGAGATAGGCCTGCAGCATCTCGTCGAGCGGAACCGCATGCGCCCGCGCCGCGACGCCGACCGCGACGGGATAGGGCAGCGGCCCGGCGTCGATCGCCTCCGCCGGCCAGACCGCCGCGGTCACCAGCTGGAAGGCCGCGCCCTGCGCCTCGGCCTCCAGCAGGCGTTCGCGCGAGGGTTGCAGCGCGAGCGCGAGTTCGGCCAGTTCGGCGCGCGCCGGCGCGTCCTCGGCACGCCAGGCATGCGCTGCGACGATGGCGTCGCTGCGCCCCGCGCCGTGGCGCAGGCAGTCCCCGATCCAGTCCGACAGGCTCGCGCGGTCGGTCACCAGCCCCGCCTCGACGGCATATTCGACCCCGTGCGAATAGCTGAACGCACCGACCGGATAGGCCGGGGACAGCCAGGTCATCAGCCGGTAGCGCGCCTCAGTCATGATGGTGGTCGTGATGGTCGTGCCCGTGGGTGCGGCCATGGCCATAGGCGCCGCCCTCGGGATTGAACGGGCGGTCGACGAAGCGGACGGTGGCGCCGAGCTGTTCGAGCATCGCGGCGATGACGTGATCGTGGCGCAGATAGAGCAAGGGCCCCGCGATCTCGGTCGGCAGATGCCGGTTGCCGATATGCCAGGCGAGCCGCGCCAGCCGCGCCGGATCGGCGGCGGAGACTTCCATCAGCGCCTCGGGCCGGGCGACGATTCGGATGTGGCGGCCGTCCTCGGTGACGAGCCGGTCGCCATCGGCCAGCGCCATGGTCTCGGCGAGATCGAGCAGCAGTTCCTCGCCGGCTTCGGTGCGGATCGTCATGCGGCGGCGGTGCCGGCCGTCGAAATCCAGGCTGACGCTGTCGTCGGCAGGGCCGCGCGGCAGGACGTGAGTGGCGCGCATCAGAACAGGAAGTAGCGCTGCGCCATCGGCAGCACCGCGGCGGGTTCGCAGGTCAGCAGCTCGCCGTCGGCGCGCACTTCATAGGTCTCGGGATCGACTTCCATATGCGGCGTCGCGTCGTTCAGCACCATCGACGCCTTCGAGATCCCGCCGCGGGTGTTGCGCACCGCGAGCAGCGGCTTGGCGAGGCCGAGCCGCGCGGCGAGGCCGTCGTCGAGCGCCGCCTGCGACACGAAGGTCGCGCCGGTCGCGGCGAGCGCGCCGCCATAGGCGCCGAACATCGGGCGATAGTGCACCGGCTGCGGGGTCGGGATCGAGGCGCCCGGATCACCCATCGCCGCCGCGGCGATTGCCCCGCCGATCAGGATCATCGCCGGCTTCACCCCGAAAAAGGCGAAGTCCCACAGGACGAGGTCGGCGCGCTTGCCGGCCGCGACCGATCCGACTTCGTGCGCGATGCCCTGGGCGATCGCCGGGTTGATCGTGTATTTGGCGATGTAGCGCCGCACCCGCAGATTGTCGTTGCCGCTCGCGTCCCCGGCCAGGCTCCCGCGCTGGCGCTTCATCTTGTCGGCGGTCTGCCAGGTGCGGATCAGCACCTCGCCGACGCGGCCCATCGCCTGGCTGTCCGACGCGATGATGCTGAACGCGCCGAGATCGTGGAGGATATCCTCCGCCGCGATCGTCTCCTTGCGGATCCGGCTCTCGGCGAAGGCGACGTCCTCGGGGATGTTGGGATCGAGGTGATGGCACACCATCAGCATGTCGAGATGCTCCTCGACGGTGTTGACTGTGTAGGGCCGCGTCGGGTTGGTCGATCCGGGCAGCACGTTGGGCAGCCCGCAGACCTTGATGATGTCGGGCGCATGGCCGCCGCCGGCGCCCTCGGTGTGGAAGGCGTGGATCGTCCGCCCCTTGAACGCCGCGATCGTGTCCTCGACGAAGCCGCTTTCGTTGAGCGTGTCGGTGTGGATCATCACCTGCACGTCGTGCGCGTCGGCGACCGACAGGCAGCAGTCGATCGCCGCAGGCGTCGTGCCCCAATCCTCGTGCAGCTTGAGCGCGCAGGCGCCCGCCCTGATCTGCTCGACCAGCGCGGCGGGAGTCGCCGCATTGCCCTTGCCGGTGAGGCCGATGTTCATCGGAATCCCGTCCGCAGCCTGGAGCATCCGCGCGAGGTGCCAGGGGCCGGGGGTGCAGGTGGTGGCGTTGGTGCCGGTCGCCGGACCGGTGCCGCCGCCGATCATCGTCGTGACTCCGCTCATCAGCGAGTCCTCGGCCTGTTGCGGGCAGATGAAGTGGATGTGCGAATCGATAGCGCCCGCAGTGACGATCTTGCCTTCGCCGGCGATGATCTCGGTCCCGGGCCCGATGACGATGGTCACCCCGGGCTGGGTATCGGGATTGCCCGCCTTGCCGATTCCCGCGATGCGGCCGTCGCGGATCGCGATATCGGCCTTCCAGATGCCCGCGGCATCGACGATCAGCGCGTTGGTGATGACGGTGTCCGCCGCGCCGTCCGCGCGCGACGCCTGCGACTGGCCCATGCCGTCGCGGATCACCTTGCCGCCGCCAAACACGACTTCCTCGCCATAGACCGTCAGGTCGCGCTCGACTTCGATGATCAGGTCGGTATCGGCCAGCCGCACCCTGTCGCCCACGGTGGGACCGTAGAGATCGGCGTAGAGGCTGCGCGGGATGGCGATGCTCATCGGTCGAGCGCCCCCATCACCCGGCCGGTGAAGCCGAGCACGCGCCGCGCGCCGAGATAGGCGATCAGCCGGACTTCGCGGCTCTGGCCGGGCTCGAAGCGCACCGCGGTGCCCGCGGGGATGTCGAGCCGGCGGCCATGCGCGGCCTCGCGGTCGAAATCGAGCGCGCTATTGGTCTCGGCGAAATGATAATGGCTGCCGACCTGGACCGGCCGGTCGCCGCGATTGGCGACCGACAAGGTCACGGCTTCGCGCCCCGCGTTCAGGACGATGTCGCCCGGCAGCGTGAACACCTCGCCGGGAATCATGTGAAGGCCAATGCGAGGCCGCCCGCGACCGTCGCGGCGCCCGCCACCCTGCCCGGTATCCGGCCGAGGATATGATAGAGGCTCAGGCCCGCCGCATGCAGCGCCGCACTGGCGAGCAGGAAGCCGGCGGCGAACGGCGCGATGGCTTGCGACCCGGCCTCGACCGCATGCGCCTGACCATGGGCCACGCCGAACAGCGCGACCATGGCGATGCCGGGAACCAGTGCCACCGGCGCGGCAGCGGCGACGAGCAGGCCGAGCACCAGCACCGAGGCGAGGATCATCGGCTCCACCAGCGGCAGCGCCACGCCATAGCGCGCGCCGGCAAAGCCGAGCGCCGCCGCGCCGACGAACATCAACGGCCATGCCCAGACCGCCCGGCCGCCGCGCAGCGCCGCGAACAGCCCCACGGCGATCATCGCCAGCATATGGTCCGCCCCGGTGAACGGATGCGCGAGGCCCGCGGCCAGCCCGCCGCCATGCCCGTCATGGGCCAGCGCGGGGCCGGCGGCGGTCAGCAGCAGCGCGGCGGCGGTCATTCGGGCAAGGCGCATTGGCGAGGCTCCTCAGCGGATCGGATGGTGGATGGTGACGAGCTTGGTGCCGTCGGGGAAAGTCGCTTCGACCTGGACGTCGTGGATCATCTCGGCGATGCCCTCCATCACCTGGTCGCGGCGTATGACCTGGCCGCCGGCCTCCATCAGGTCGGCGACCGAGCGTCCGTCGCGCGCGCCTTCGACGACGAAATCGCTGATCAGCGCGATCGCTTCGGGATGGTTGAGCTTCACGCCGCGCTCGAGCCTCCGCCGGGCGACGATCGCCGCCATCGCGATCAGCAGCTTGTCCTTTTCGCGCGGCGTGAGGTGCATGATCAGGCCTGCCAGACACGAGGGAGCGCGGCGCCGCGCAGGGAAAGCAGCAGGTGCGACAAAGCCGGGCGCAACACGTCGCCATGCGCGGCGATCATGCGAACGACAGTGACGTGCGGCAGCGCCGACGCCGCGGCCTCCACCCCGTCACCTGCGGGCAAGATCGCGCGAAGATCGTCGATCGGCATGCGGTCCGGCCCGGCCAGCACCAGCGTGGCGAAGGCCTGCGCCCCGCCGAGGGTCGCCGGGCGATCGGCCAGCGCCGCGATGCCGCCGTCCATCCGGACGCTGTCGGCATAGACCAGCCGCCCGTCGCGCCGCACGCGCCAGTGATCGCGCAGCGACCCCGACCGCACCCGTTCGCCATGCGCGCGGCGCCCGAGGACGATAGCTTCCACTGCAAGCAGCCCGGCATTCCCGGCGAGGTCGATCGAGAGCGTGCGCGAAAGCCGGCTGCCGTCGAACAGGATCGTCTCCTGCGGCAGCCATTCCAGCGCCGCGCCCGCATCGACGCGCAGGCAGGTCTCGACTCGCGCATCGCCGCTGTTCGACCGGTAGACCCGCTCGGCGGTCTGGGTGGTGACGCGCAGCATCGCGTCGCGCCCGGCCGAGGCCTCCCAGCGCAGATGGTCTCCCCCGGCCAGGCCGCCCGCGGTGTTGAGCAGCACCGCTTCGAACGCAGCGTCGAGATGATTGCGCGGACACAATATCTTTGCCGCGCCCGATTGCCGCAGTCCGGCAATGCGGTGTTCCCCTTGCGCGGTGCGATCGACGGCAATGATCCCCTCGCCTTTTGCGCGCTGCAGCATTGCGGGCCCCGGCGCGGCGCACGGGACCGGCGGCATCCGGGCATCGCTGTCGGGGACTCGCAGCATCATCCCGGCAGTCTCAATCGCGGATGCGATCCTGGCAAGGACCCTGGCCGAGTTTTTTGCAGCGCAGCACAAGGATTGCGCCGCGCGGGCAGGCTCGGCCCGGAACGCCAAGCTGCGCGCGGGCTATTTCGCGGTCAATTGCTTTACCAGCCGAACCCTTGCCAGGACCCCCGCCGCATAGGCTTCGGCATCGGCGAATGTCCTGAGCGCGCGCGGCCGTGCGGCCATGGCCTGCGCCATCGCGGCCGGAAAGCGCGCGGCCAGCTCGGCCTCGGTCTTGCGCACGACCGACAGCGTGCCGATCACATTGCCCGAATGCGGCAGCGGCCGGTCGGCGCGATCGGCCGCCGGCCGGCTTGCCGGCGGCAGCGGGGCAGGCAGGTCGATGTGCAGATCGCGCGGGGTTTCGCGCAGGCGCGACAGCGGCGAATGGGCGGCGCCGTCGCGGCCGGTCAGCGAGTCGAGGCCCCAGAGTTCCTCGACGAACTTGCACACCGACGAATGGTCGTAGGTCGTGTGATCGACTCCGGCATCGGCCAGCGGCGACACGATCATCGCCGGCACGCGCACGCCGAGCTTCGAGAAATCGAACTGATGCTGGTTGAGGCCGTAATCGGGATGGTCGCCCGGCGGCACCGCGTCGGGCGCACACACCGAATCGTAGAAGCCGCCATGTTCGTCGTAGCAGACGATCAGCACGCTCGATTCCCAATACGGCGATTGCTGGATCGCCTCGACCACCGCGGCGAGCAGCCGTTCGCCGCCATAGACGTCGTCCATCGGATGCTGCGACGACCCGCCGGCATAGGTGTTGAAGTCGCCGTAATTGGGCTCGATGAAGGTGTAGGGATAGGGATAGGGCCGTTGCAGATCGGCGGCGAAGCGGTCGAGCCCGTGGAAATCGAGGATCGACACGCCGTGCAGCGATCCGACCTGCGGGATGCACCCGAGCGGCGAGCCCAGCTGCGGGTCGTCGCTGAACAGGCTGTACCCGAGCAAGTCGCTGTCGTGATAGAAACGGTACGGGATCGAATGCTCGTCGAGCCGGTCGTAGATCGAGCCGTTCTTGTACCGGAATCCTTCGAGAAACTCCCATTTGGCGTTGTCGTGATCGACCGGGCTGTCGTCGAGCCCCGACGACGACGCGCCATGGACGAAGAAGCGATTGGGCCAGGTCGGGCCCGGCAGCGATGCGTGCCAATGGTCGCACACCGACGCCTGGGTCGCGATGGCGTAAGTGACCGGCAATTGCCGCGGGGTGTCGAAACACGCCATGATGTCGCCGACCCGCGCAGGATCGGGCCGCTGATAGGGATATTCGCTGAACCCCGTCGCATAGCATTGTGCGAAGCCGCTGTTGGTCATCGGCGGGTAGGCCGGGACCTGGCAGGTCTCCAGCGGGGGCGCCTTGGGGTGCTTCGATGGCGCGGGCGGGTTCCCCGGCTGGTCGGAGGGGTAGCCGGTGACCTGTTCGAGCACGTCGCAGAATTCATGCCCGGGATCGGTGCTCATGCGCAGCGGTGCGCCCTTGGTGACCGGGTATCTGGTGTCGCCGGCGCTGTTGAAATCGGCGGTGGTCGCGACGTGGAGCCCGGCGATCCCCGAAAAGGCGAGCATATGGTCGAACGACCGGTTCTCGAGCATCACCACGAAGACGTGGCTGACCGGCCGGGGCGCCGCCGGAGTCAGCCGGGTCATCGCGTCGCCGGCGCCGCGCAGCAGGTCGAAGCGGTCGGGGCCGACGCGGAACGTGGCTTCGGTGTCTCCGGCCTCGAGCCGGGACAGGGTCCCCTTGCCGCCCGCCGCGCCGCCGGCATTGACGTACAGCCCGGCCTGGCCGCCGTTGGTCACCAGCACCATCACCGTCCAGCGGTCGCCGCCGGACAGGCCGGGCCGAAACATCACGGCCAGCGATCCCGCGGTTTCGCCGGGGGCCACGCGCCATTGCGCCCGCTGCGCGCCGAAATGATCGCTGGTGTGGAACAGCGTGACGATCGCGTCGCCGTCGAAGCCGTTGGCGATGCTGATATCCGCCGTGTTCGCGCTCATGATGTGGTCCCCCCGGATATCCTGGCAAGCGTGACAGCGGGCGCGGTCGTGTCAACCTACTCCGCCGGCAGCCGCACCCGCACCACGCCGCCGCGCGGACCCTTTTCCAGCGCCACGCTCCCGCCATGCGCCTCGGCGATCGCGCGGACGATCGCGAGGCCCAGCCCGGTGCCGCCGGTAGCGCGGTTGCGCGAGGCCTCGCCGCGGACGAACGGGGTGAACAGCGCCTCGGCATTGTCGGGGAAGCCCGGCCCCTCGTCCTCGACTCGTACCTCGGCCCAGCCGGGCGCGGCCGACCAGCGCAGCGACGCCGACTTGCCGTAGCGCACGGCATTCTCGATCAGATTGGCGAACAGGCGGCGCAGCGACGCCGAATCGCCGGGCACCACCACCCGCGGGCCGGCCGCGACCTCGACCGGCGTCCCTGCCGCCTTCATGTCGTCGGCGAGGCTCTCGATCAGGCTGCCCAGCTCGATTCGCTCGCGCGCATCGGCGCGCTCGTCGCGGGCGAAGCGCAGCACGCTCGCCAGCATCGCGCGGACTTCGTCGATATCGGCATTGGCGCGGTCGCGCGCGGCGTCGGGCAATTGCTCGACCCAGAAGGCGAGGCGCGTGATCGGCGTCCCCATGTCGTGCGCGATCGCCGCGAGCATCGTCGTGCGCCCCTCGGCCTGCTCGAGGATGCGCGACTGCATCGCGTCGATCGCGCCGGCAAGCTCGCGGACCTCGCGCGGGCCCTCGCGCGGGATCGGCGCGCGGGTGCCCAGCCGCATTGCGCGCGCGACGCTGGCGAGCTGGCGGATCGGCTGCGAGATCGCACGCGCGATCAGCCAGGCGCCGATCGCGAGCAGCACCAGCACCGCCAGCGTCGACGACAGCGTGACCCAGTGCCACCGGGTCAGCCACGGCTGGGGCCCCGAATGCGCCGAGCGGGGCCCGTCGGGCGCTTCCCAGACGATGACGAAATCGCCCGAAATCTCGTCGCGCACCGGACCGCGGGCGCGCTCATAGCCGCCATGGACCTGGTCCGCGGGCACCCCCAGCGCCTTCGCGATGGCGGCATCGCGCGCAGGGCTGGGCTCGCCTTCGAAATGCGGCGGCGCGTCGGACCGCACCGTGAACGCCCCCCAGCGGCCGCGCGTCGCCGCGCCGTCCCTGAGCCCCTTGGCGATCTGCGCGACCGGCACCGGCGGCGCGAAGGGCGGGGGCCCCTTGAAGGTGATCGCGAACTGCACCGCCGATGCGATCGCCACCGCGGCGACCACCAGCAGCACGATCGGCAGCACGATCGAGTGCGCGCGCCTCATCGCCGCGCCACGTCCGCGACGAACATATAGCCTTCGTTGCGCACCGTGCGGATCAGCTCCTCGGCGCCGGGGCGGGCGAGCTTCTTCCTGAGGCGGCTCATCTGGACGTCGATCGCGCGGTCGAAATGCTCGGCGTTCAGCCCCCGCGACAAGTCGAGCAGCATGTCGCGGGTGAGCACCCGGCGCGGATGCTCGGCGAGCGCGAGCAGCAGCCGGAACTCGCCGTCGGACAGGTTGATCGTGACGTCGTCGGGGTCGAACAATTGCCGCCCGACCGAATCGAGCCGCCACCCGGCGAAGCGCAGGAAGCTGCGCTCGGGCGCGGGCGGCGCGGGCGTGCCGCTGCCCGCGCGGCGCAGCACCGATCGGATCCGCGCGAGCAGCTCGCGCGGGTTGGCAGGCTTGGCGATATAGTCGTCGGCACCCATCTCGAGCCCGACGATCCGGTCGACTTCCTCGCCGATCACCGAGAGGATGATCACCGCGGGGCCGCGCTCGCGGTCGATCGAGCGGAGGATGGTGAGGCCGTCCTCGCCCGGC
The DNA here is from genome assembly GCA_040388355.1 of Pseudomonadota bacterium. Lineage (GTDB taxonomy): Bacteria > Pseudomonadota > Alphaproteobacteria > Sphingomonadales > Sphingomonadaceae > Sphingomonas. The sequence goes on from JAZKCD010000005.1 coordinate 59,223, forward strand.
ATCATCACGTCGAGCACCACCAGCGCATAGTCGTTCGCCGCCAATGCCGCGCGCATCTCGCCACCGCCATCGGCGGTGTCGACCAGATAGCCGTGTCCCGACAGAAACGCGGCCATCAGCTCGCGGATTCCGGGATCGTCGTCGACGATCAGCAGGCGGGTCTCATGGTCCAAGGCGCGTGCTGGCTGCATCCGGCGGGGTTGCGGGGAAAACCACTCCGCCACGTTTCAGCGCTGCAATCCAGTGTAATGTGCCCGCGTTGTTGCGGATCGGCCACAGGAGTCCGCCGCGGCGGCGGTTCGCATGGTCCCATTGCGCTTGAAAAAGCGGGTTTGCCCTGATAGGGGCCCCGCAGCGTCGCGGACTCACGTCCCGGCGATCCCTATTCTATTGGTTCTACCAGTTCAAAGCGCGAGGCTCTTTTACAACATGCAAATCATCGTACGCGACAACAACGTCGACCAGGCGCTGCGCGCCCTCAAGAAGAAGCTGCAGCGCGAAGGCGTTTATCGCGAGATGAAATTGCGCCGTCACTATGAGAAGCCGAGCGAGAAGCGCGCCCGAGAGCGCGCCGCCGCGGTTCGCCGCGCCCGCAAGCTCGAGCGCAAGCGCATGGAGCGCGACGGCGCCCGGTAAGAAAGTTGCGCTTCGGCGCAACGTTCTTTCACGATTCGCGTCAAAAGTGTGAAGCTAAGGCGGTCCCGCCACATCCAGGAATTCTGACTCATGTCGACCGTGACCGCCGTTCCGCTTCAGCCCGTCAAGTCGAGCGTCAAGATCTGGCTCTGGCTGGGCGTGATCGCCGCCGTGCTGGGCGCGGCCGGCCTCGCCTGGATGGGCACCCGCGCGCAGGTCGCGCAGCACCTTCCCGCCGATCAGGATGCGAAGTTCCTCGACTGGCACAAGGGCCAGCCGGGCGTGAAGACCACCGCTTCGGGCCTCCAGTACATGCTGATCCGCTCGGGCACCGGCGACACCGCCAAGGACGGCGACGGCGTGATCCTCAACATGGAGGGCCGCTTCCGCGACGGCACCGTGTTCCAGCCCAAGTCGCCCGACCAGTGGCTGGTCGGCGGCCAGGATCGCATCCCCGGCTATGCCGAGGCGATCAAGCTGATGAACAAGGGCTCGATCTACCGCATCTGGATCCCCGCCGCGCTCGGCTATGGCGACGCGCCGCAGAACCCGCGGATGCGCAAGAATGCGATGCTGATCTTCGACATCGAGATCGTCGAGCACATCACGGCGACCGAGATCAAGGCGATGCAGGAGCAGCAGGCGATGCAGCAGCAGATGATGCAGCAGATGCAGCAGCAGCAGGGCGGCGGCGCCGGCGGCGAGGGTGGCGCTCCTGCGGGCGAAGGCGCGCCGAAGGGCGAGGGCGCTCCCAAGGGCGGCGAGCCCAGGCCGTAAAAACCTAGGGCTTCTACTAGTTGCCTTCCGCTCCCGCCGGGCGCATTTGCCCGGCCGGGAGGCAGGAATGTTCGACACCCTCGATGCCCTGATGCTGGCGCGTTTCCAGTTCGCGTTCACGGTCAGCTTTCACTTCATCTTCCCGGCCTTCTCGATCGGGCTGGCGAGCTACCTGATGGTGCTCGAGGGGCTGTGGCTGCGCACCGGCCGCCAGGTGTTCCTCGATCTCTTCCGCTTCTGGATCAAGATCTTCGCGGTCGCCTTCGCGATGGGCGTCGTCTCGGGCATCGTCATGTCCTACCAGTTCGGCACCAACTGGTCGGTCTTCTCGGACAAGACCGGCCCGGTGATCGGTCCGCTGATGGCGTACGAGGTGCTCACTGCCTTCTTCCTCGAGGCCGGGTTCCTGGGCGTGATGCTGTTCGGGATGAAGAAGGTGGGCAAGGGCCTCCACTTCGCCGCGACCTGCATGGTCGCGCTCGGCACCTTCATCTCGGCCTTCTGGATTCTCTCGGCCAACAGCTGGATGCAGACCCCGACCGGCTTCGTGATCGGCCCGACCGGCCAGTTCCTCCCCGGCGAGTCCTGGGCGGCGATCATCTTCAACCCCAGCTTCCCCTATCGCCTCGTCCACACGGTGATCGCCGCCTACCTGACGACGAGCCTTGTGGTGGGAGCAGTCGGGGCGTGGCATTTGCTCAAGGCGCGGCATGGCAAAGCCATGCCGTCGGACGGGGCGGATGCCCCGCCGGCCGCCGTGGCGAGTCCTCATCCGACTACGTCGGACGAGGCCGCCCGCACCATGTTCTCGATGGCGATGTGGATGGCCGCGATCGTGGCGCCGATCCAGATCTTCGCCGGCGACGCCCACGGCCTCAACACGCTCGAGCACCAGCCCGCCAAGGTCATGGCGATGGAAGGCCATTTCGACAGCCACCCGCACGGCGCCCCGCTGATCCTGTTCGGCCTGCCGAACCAGAAGGAGAAGCGCGTCGACTATGCGATCGAAATCCCCAAGGCCTCCTCGCTGATCCTCAAGCATGACCTGAACGCGCCGCTCGCCGGGCTCGACACGATCCCGGTCGACAAGCAGCCGCCGGTGGCGATCGTCTTCTGGTCGTTCCGGATCATGGTCGGCCTCGGCTTCCTGATGCTCACGCTCGGCCTGTTCAGCCTCGCCGCCCGCGCGTTCCGCAAGCTCTACGACTGGAGGCCGCTCCACCGCTTCGCGCTGGTGATGGGCCCCTCGGGCTTCGTCGCGGTGATCGCGGGCTGGATCACCACCGAGGTCGGGCGCCAGCCCTACACCGTCTATGGCCAGCTCCTCACGCGCGACAGCGCCTCGCCGCTCGCCGCACCCGCGGTGGGGGCGTCGCTCGTCGCCTTCGTCCTCGTCTATTTCGCGGTGTTCGGGTTCGGGACCTGGTACATCCTCAAGCTGATGGCCAAGGGCGTCGAGCCGCACGAGCCCGAGCTTCGCGAAGACGCGCCGATCCGCACCGCGGGGATCGTCCCCGGCCCGGCCCAGCCCGAAGTGGAGGACGCGCCGTGACTGCGGATCCGACGCTGGCCACGATCTGGGCGTTTCTGATCGCTTTCGCGGTGTTCGCCTATGTCGTGATGGACGGGTTCGATCTCGGCATCGGCATCCTCTTCCCCGCCTTCGACGTCGGCGAGGAGCGCGACAGCGCGATGAACTCGATCGCGCCGGTGTGGGACGGCAACGAGACCTGGCTGGTGCTGGGCGGCGGCGGGCTGATGGCGGCGTTCCCGCTCGCCTATGCGATCCTGATGCCCGCGCTCTACCCGCTGATCATCGCGATGCTGCTCGCGCTCGTCTTCCGTGGTGTCGCGTTCGAGTTCCGCTGGCGCGATCCCGGCCATCGGCGCTGGTGGGATATCGCCTTCACGCTCGGCTCGACCGTCGCGGCATTCACCCAAGGGGTGGCGCTCGGCGCGATCCTCCAGGGCGTGAAGGTCACCGGCCGCGGCTATGGCGGGGGCTGGCTCGACTGGCTGACACCGTTCAGCCTGCTGACCGGAGTCAGCCTCGTCGCGGGCTATGCGCTGCTCGGCGCGTGCTGGCTGATCTGGAAGACCGAGGGCGGGTGCCAGCGCCATGCCTATCGCCTTGCGGGCCGCTTCGGCGTGCTGACTCTCGCGGCGATCGCCGCGGTCAGCGCCGCCACGCTCAAGGTCGATGGCGGCAGCTATGTCGAGCGCTGGCTGGCGATGCCCAATGTCCTGCTCACTGCGCAGGTGCCGCTGCTGGTGGCGATCTTCGCCTTCGCCTTCTGGCGGTCGCTGGCAAAGCGCCGCGAAGTCATGCCGTTCGTGCTCGCGCTCGGGCTGTTCCTGCTCAGCTTCGCGGGACTCGGGATCAGCATGTATCCCTATATCGTCCCCACCGCGGTGACGATCGTCCAGGCCGCCGCGCCCGCACGCAGCCAGGGCTTCATGCTGATCGGCGCCGCAGTGCTGATCCCGGTGATCCTCGCCTACACGGTCTGGGCCTATTGGGTGTTCCGCGGCAAGGTCGGCGCGGAGGGGTATCATTGAGCGCGACTCGGCCTGCTCCCCTGTGGCAACGGCTCGCCTGGATGGCGGCGATCTGGGCGATGAGCGTCGCCGCGCTGGGCGTGGTCGCGCTGGCGATCCGGACCTGGCTGCGCGCCTGAACGCGAAACAGCTGCGCGAATCCGCATCTTCGCGCCGCCTAATTGTCAAGTTAGTGCAATTAAAACAGAGCATTATCGGAAAGCATTCGAACCGGATCAGATTGCTTTTCGCCGCACAGCGGTGTAAAGCCTTCGCAAGTGCACAAAGAGCCGCTCGCGGGGGAACCGAAAGCGGGCTCTTGCGTTCGCGTCGAAAGGGGCCTTCCACATGCTCATGATTCGCGACCGGGCACCGCCCGTGACTCGCCGGTTTCTGGAATCGCTTTCGTTCCAGTTGCTGGGCATCCTGGCCGCCTCGCTCGGCGCGCCGATGCTCTATGTCGTGCTTCAGCCGCTTCATCATCTCGCCGAAGCGACGATCATCAACAGCGCGATCGCCTCGCTGACCTCGGCCGTCGTCGCGCTGTTCCTCTATCGCCGCGTGACCTCGTTCCCCGGCACCAGCGGCTTCGCCTATATCATCCCGACCTATTCGGTGACCTTCGGCTTCGCGATCGCCGTGATGCTCGGCGCGCGGCTCGCCTATAGCGGCTCGATGCTGACCTCGGGCTATGCCGCGTCGATGGTGTTCGGCTTCCTCGCGACGCACCTCTCGCAGAAGTTCGCGCGGCGGCAATTCTATCTCGTGCCGTTCGGCAACACCGAGATCGCCAAGGATTCGACCTCGAACGTCGAATGGATCGTGCTGCACCAGCCCGACGTGCCCGATTACGACCGCCACGGCGCGATCGTCGCCGATCTGCGCCATGATCATCCGCCCGAATGGGAGCGCATGCTCGCCTCGGCGGCGATCTCGGGCCGCGTCGTCTATCATACCAAGCAGCTCCACGAATCGCTGACCGGCAAGGTCGAGATCGAGCATCTTTCGGAGAACAGCTTCGGATCGCTGCTGCCCAACCTCGCTTATCGCAAGATCAAGCGCGCGATGGATATCGCCATCGCGCTGATCGCACTGCCGGTGCTGGCGGTGCCGTTCATGCTGCTCGCGGCCTGGATCCGGCTCGATTCGCCGGGGCCGGCGCTGTTCCGGCAGGAGCGGATGGGCTACCGCGCCAAGCCGTTCAAGGTGATCAAGTTCCGCACGATGGAAGTGCGCAAGCCCGGCGACGATGCCGCGCAGGATGCGATCACCCTGCACGAGGACGACCGCATCACTCGCGTCGGCCGCTTCCTGCGCCGCACCCGGATCGACGAGTTGCCCCAGCTGTGGAACGTGCTGCTCGGCGAGATGAGCCTGATCGGCCCGCGCCCCGAGGCGATGGCGCTATCCGAATGGTATGAGCGCGAGCTGCCCTTCTACGTCTATCGCCACATCGTGCGGCCGGGGATCACGGGGTGGGCGCAGGTCAACCAGGGCCATGTCGCCGCGCTGGGCGACGTCCATATCAAGCTCCATTACGACTTCTACTACATCAAGCATTTCTCGGCCTGGCTCGACATCCTGATCATGATGCGGACGGTTTCGACGATGCTGACCGGATTCGGGTCGAAGTAGGGACGGCTCCTTGTTCTCCTGCGAAAGCGGGAGCCCAGGATCACAAGCGAAAGACCTGTTTGGCTCTGGGCCCCTGCTTTCGCAGGGGAACAAGAGGGTTGCCTGGCGCAGCCCGAACCCGCCGCTAGAACAGCTTCCGCAGCGTCAGCGTCACTGTCCGCCCGACCGGATCGATATAGTCGGGCTGGAAGCGATTGGGGACCGTGCCATTGCCGTCGCGCACCCGCTGGCGCGAATCGGTGATGTTGGTGACATCGAGCGCCAGCCGCATCCGGCGTTGCCACCCGAGCTTCAGCAGGCTGCTGATGTTGATATAGGCGCCCACATCGAGCTTGAAGATCGACGCGTAGCGCAGGTCCGCCGCCGCGGCGGCGCTGCGCACCCGGTTAGGCGCCTGGTACCAGGCACTGAACCGCATACCGTTGCCGCGATGGTAGAACCCGCCATAGGCATAGCCATAGACTCGCGGCATTCCCCAGCCGCGGACCGTGTCGCCGGCCAGCAGGTCGAGCTCGGGCGCGCCGGGGCGCAGCTGGAGCCGGTCGCTGAATTTGATGCAGGGCCCGATCCCGGCATAATAGCCCGGCGGCTGCGGCGGCGGTTCGGACCTGGTCCCGGGCGGCGGCGGGGGAGACGGCGGCGGCGGCGTCCCCAGCTTGCCGTTCGCGGTCACGGTCAGGTTCAGCGTGCGCTGGCGCTCGAGGCTGAAGTTGATCGGGCGATATTCGACCGAGACGAGCCGCCCCGCCGAATCGCGCCTGAACAGGGCGGGCAGGATCGCCTCGGTCTGCGGCGTAATCGCATAGACTGTCCCGGTCTGGTCGCGGATCGTGGTGATCTCATAGGTCGCGGCGAAGCGCAGCTCGCGTTTGCCGAACGGCTTGACGGTCAGCGCCAGCGAGCGAGTGAGGCGGCGTTCGGCGGCCAGATCGGGATTGCCGCCGCGGATCAGCGTGACCAGCTCGGTGCGGCCGTTGCCATAGTCGAAGACCGGCACGTTGGGCACCTGCAGCACCGGCGTCAGCTGCTGCGCCATGTCGGGCGCGGCGGCGCTGCGGCGCAGGGTCGCGAGGATCTGCACCCCCTCGATCGGGCCCCAGGCCAGGCCATAGGTGGTGTCGCTGAGCGTCCCGACCCCGCCGACCTCGCGGATAGTGGCCGAGGCGTTGACCGAGAGCTCGCCGATGAACGGCAGCACGCCTTCGCGCCGTGACGCCAGCGGGATGTCGACTGCGACTCCGGCTTCGATGCGGCTGCGGCCGAGCTGGAGGTTCGACGGGTTTGGCCCGCGCGACGAGGAGGCCGCGGTCGCCCGCTCGGCTTCGACCGTCGCGGTGACCGTTACCTTGCCCGCCGGAAGCCGGATCGGCGTGTTGGTGGCCACCGCCTTGGCCCCCGCGGTGCGGGTGCGCAGCATCGTCCGGTCGGTGAGCCGTGCCGCCAGCAGCGAGGCGTCGAGCGGCGCGAACGGGTTGGCGCCCGCGGCGATCGCCGCGTTGGCTGCCGCCGGGTCGATGCCGCGCTCGCCGCGGCCGTCGACTTGCTTCTGGTCGAGCGCGCCGGTGAAGTCCCAGCGCCATCCCGACATCGCGCCGCGCACGGTGACGCCGGCATGGAGCGTGGTGGTGGTCTCGCGCTGGTGCAGCGGGTCGGCTTCGGTGAGATAGCGGTTGAGGATCACGGGCCCGGCGAAGGGCGAGTAGGGATTGGTGCCGGGGACGATCAGCCGCGCGGTGGCCGGGCCGCCGAGGCTGCGGTCGCGGCTCTGCTCGGCCGACAGGCTGATCGAACCGGCGAGGGTCTTGCCGATCCGGTCGGCGACCACGGCCTCGGCCTTGACCGCCTCGTTGCGCGGCGCGAGCGTACGATAGGGACCGGGGTCGGACAGGCGCGGCTGGTTCGCGCCGGCGGCGAAACCGGCGAGCGTCGGGTCGCCCGGCACCGGTGCGATCGTCACCACCCGGCCGGCGACCGCCGACAGCGCCGGGTCGATCTCGCCGCCGCCGAGACCGGTGACGTTGCCGATCGCGTCGAACGGGATGTCGGGATCGGGCGCGATGTCGCGCTCGGACTGGAACAGCGGATCGGTGCGCCGGAGCTCGAGCCCCAGCGTCACTCGGCGGTCGTCGTGCAGCCGCGTGATCCCGAGATTGGCCTTTTCGGTGGCGCTTCCCCAGCGGGTGGTGGTGCCGGCGCTGGCCCGCGCCTCGATCAGGCGGAAGCGGCGCTTGGTGATGAAGTTGACCACGCGCCGGGTGGGCGGGAAGCCGAATCGCAGCGCGGCCTGCTCGGGCAGCACCTCGACCTTCTCGATCGCCTCGGGCGGGAGCGAGCCGATCTCGGGATAGCCCGAGACGCGCTGCGCGTTGAGCAGGAAGATCGGCTCGGCGCCGTCGGCGGTCTGGGTCGTCCCGCGAATCGCCTGGAGCAGCTCGGGCATCGTCGTGGCGCCGGTCGCGGCGATCGCGCCGGCATCGAGCTCGGCGAGCGGGGCGATGTCGGTTATCGCCGATCCGCGGATGCCGGTGACGACGATCTCCGGCCTGCCCTCGTCAGCCTGTCCGTCGGGGGCCGATTGCGGGGGATCGTCCACCTGCTGCGCCGATACCGCCGGTGCGCAAAGGCCCGCGGCGATCGCAGCCGAGCCCAGCGCGCACTTCACCAGCAGCCGGCCGCCGCGCGCGTCTCGCATTCATTCCCCACTCACCCAAGGTGCCCAAGCGGGGCTTACCCGGTGCCGCAGCGATGACCAGTTGGAAGCGCCGGAGCGGTGCGGACTTGCGGTCCGCTGCACGAGGCTCAGGCCGCGCGCAGGGCGGCGATGTCCCGCAGCCCGAAATTGTCGCGGACCCGCTCGAACAGGTCGGTGACCGGAATCTGCGGCTTGGCCACACCGGCGGTCTCGTCGGTGTCGATCAGATAGCCGATGCCGTTATGCTCGCCATTCTTGATCGCGACAAAGGCGGTCTTGCCGGCGAGATCCTCGAACTGGCGGTTGCCGACGCGGTAGCCGAGACCCTTGATGTCGCCGGGATAGACCAGCATCACGAACAGGCTGTCGCCGCGATTGTCGATCTCGAACAATTTCTGCCCGTCGCTCGCCTCGGCCGCCGCCATGATCCGTTCGGCCTCCGCCGCTTGGCTCGTGCTGTCGCAGAACACCACGAAGTCGCGCGACATCCGCGGCTCGACCCGGGCGAAGGGGACTTCCATCTCGGTGAGGAACGCGGCGTGGTCGCGCAGCCGCCAGTAGAAGAGCAATTCGGGATACGGGTCCTGGTGCAGCCCGGTGGCGACCATCAGCCGGTGCTGCGGGAAGGCGTCCACGATCCGTCCCACCAGCGTGTCGTAGAGCCGGTAGATGTCGAGCAGCGGATCGGCATCGGCGCGGACGTACCAGTCCGGGTTGGCGTGCGGCCCCGAATAGACGCTCGCGTTGAACATGTAGTGATGCTGGATATGCGCCGCGGCGTTGAGGAACAGGCTGGCGAAATCGACGTCGTGCCTGCGCGTCATGGTCACGAAGATGTCGGTCAGCAGCAGGTCGAGCAGCATCGCGCGCGACCAGCTCTTCTTCGGCGCCGAGGCGATCAGGCCGGCGTAGAGCGGGTAATTGGCCGGGCGCGCGTAGCGGGCGAGCCCGGCGCCGAGCCATGCCAGCGACGACGGCTTGACGCGCTCCTGGGCATTGTCGTTCACGATCTGCGCGACCGCGTCGTAGAGCCGGTGCATCAGCCCGGGGCCCGTCACCTTCGTTCGCGTCCAGGGATCGGGGACGAAGAAGCCGGGATTCGCGCAGTCGTTGCGTGCGTTCATCGGGCTGACCGCGCCGACCTTGTAGCCCGCGGCCTCGACCAGCTCCCAGATCTGCTTGAGCTCGGGCCGGTCGACGATGTCGCCGAGGCGCGTGACGCCGTGATCGGCGAGCGACAGGCCGGTATGCGCGCTGACCCACTGGATCCACGGCTCGAGCTGCTCGTAGCGCTGCTCGGAAATGGTCTCGATCAGGCCGTGCGCCGCGATCAGCGCGTTGAGCCGGGGCAGCTCGCCGCGCTCGCCGTAGCGCTGCACGAAGTCGAAATTGACTTCATTCAGCTCGATCATCAGCAGCTTGCGCACATCGCCCTCCTGGCACGGCCTATAGGATAGTCGGCCCGAGGGCGGCAAGCGAGCGAAGTCATTGTGTCGGCGCGGGATGTTCGGCGGCGAGCGCGCGGAGCGCGCGGATGCGCTCGCCGTCGCTATCGTGGGTCTTGAAGACGCCGAAGCCGATCTCGGGCGGAAGCCGGTCGAGGATCAGCGCGCCGCGGGCGAGGTCATAGCGCGCGGCGAGCGTCAGCAGGCCGCCGAGCCGGTCGGCGGCGGCCTCGGTCTCGCGGACCCGCGCGCCGTTCCTGCCGAATCCGCGCATCATCCCGCGCGGCACGCGCTGCTCGCGCAGCCATTGCCCGTGCCCCAGCACGACATGCGCGAGTTCGTGGGCAATGGTGAAGGCGAGCTCGTCGTCGTTCGCCGCGACTGCGAGCAGGCCGGTGCTGACGACGACATAGGGACCCGCCGCGACGGCGGTCTTCTGGCTCGACCGGGCAAGGCGGATTCGCAGGGGACATCCGGTGCGCGGGGCGAGGGTGAGCGACAGGGTCCGGCCCTGGCGCAGCACCGAGAGCGCGACCGGACCGCGCGCGAGCTGGTCCTGGAGCATCGTCTCGCTCGCCTCGACCAGCGGACGCCAGACCTCGCTGTCGCGGTTGGCGGCAATCGCAGCGGGGGAGGCGAACGGCGAGCCGTTGACTGCGAGCAGGACGTCGCCGGCGACCAATCCGGCCGATTCGCCCGGGCTGCCGGCGACGACCGCGAGCACCGCGGGGCCGCGATCGAGGCCCTGGGCGATCAGCCCCGGGCGGTCGGCGCGTCCATATTCGGCGAGATGGTGGAGCAGGATGCCGCTGACCGGGCCCGGTTTCGCGCAAAGTTCGGGCGCGGCGGTGGCGAGGCGATAGCCGATCGTGGCGACGCGGAAATCATCCTGGCGGAGATAGCTTCCCTGCGCGTGCGCGGGCAGGGCGCAAAGCGCGGCCAGCACGAGCAGTGGCCATGAAGGCGAAAGGCGCCGGGACATCGTCAAAGCCGTACACCCAAAAACGCCTTTTCCAATCCTCCCCCGCCAGGGGGAGGTGGCAGGCGCAGCCTGACGGAGGGGGAGGAAGCACGCCGCTCGATCGGAAAGGACGTCGCTTCCTCCCCCTTCGTCGCCTTCGGCGCCACCTCCCCCTGGCGGGGGAGGATTGGGAATATGAAGGCGTCAAATCGGCATAAAAAAGCCGGGCGACGAATCGCCCGGCTTGATAGAATTCGTTTTGTGTCAGCGGCTCACGGGCTGGTCGGGTGACCCTTGCCCTTGAGCGCGATGATCGTGCCACCGATGACAGCAGCGAGCGCCAGGATCGCGACGATCGCGGTGCTGCCCTTGATCTCGCTGTCACCCTTGACGACTTCGGTCGCGGGCTGGGGAGCCGACTGCGCGACAGCGGCCGACGAGATGCTCACCAGCGAAAGCGCCGCAGCGATCGATACAAGGCTCTTGAATTTCACTTTTGATTCTCCCTTTAAGCCTGCTGCCCAGCTATACGGGGCGCGGAATATCGTATCCCAAGCCTACTGTCCAGCCACTTGCACTGCAACGCCTGATTCCAATCCCCCGTTGCGATAGCTCGCATTGATGGACGAAACCCTAACTCCGCAGACACGCGACTGTTCCCACTCGCCAGTTGTGCCTACGCGATTTCCCTGAGGGAGGCAAGACGAACCCAAGGTTTTCGAACGGGTCCCAAGTGAATGTTGCCCGAAGGACACAATGACGGCGCGGCGGGCGCCCGAATCACTGCGTCGCCGCGCCCGGGAAGGCGATTCGTGAGGGGGAAGCGCCAAGGGCTTGAGGCCGCCCGTTTTCCCGGAACTGGTTCATGTCCCAGTTTGAACCAGCCACCGTTCGCCGCCTTCGAAGCCCATCGCGGTGAGAACCCCGCTTGCATAGGCGCCGGTGTCGAGCCCGATTCGGTGCGGGCGCACCTCGACTTCGTCGGCGATGCTGTGGCCGTGGACGACGATCTTCTCGAGCGTGCCGCGGAAATCGAGGAAATCGTTCCGAATCCAGCGCAGGTCGCTGATCTTCTGCTGGGCGAGCGGCGTGCCGGGCTCGACCCCGGCATGGACGAAGGCATAGTCGCCGATGACGATCATGTCCTCGAAGCCTTCCATGAATTCGAGATGCGCGGGCGGCACGCGCTCGCGGACGATGCGGAACAGCTCTTCGAAGCTGGTGCGCTTATATTCCTGGTCGGTGAGGCCGTAGCTCATCACCGTCGCGTCGCCGCCGATCCGCAGCGAGTAGCGCAAGGCGCCGATGCCCCCGTCGCGCAGTGCCTGGAGGAACACTTCCTCGTGATTGCCCAGCAGGAAGCGCGTGCGGGGATGCTCGGCCTTCAACCGGATCAGCCGATCGACCACCTGCGCCGAATCGGGGCCGCGGTCGATCAGGTCGCCGAGGAAGATCAGGCTGGTCTCGCTCGGCGCGCGGCCGGCATTGTCGGCATCGATTCGGCCCAGCAGCTCGGCGAGCAGGTCGTCGCGGCCATGGATGTCGCCGATCGCATAGAGCCGCTGCCCGGCGGGGATCGCCGCGTCGGGAAGAGCCTCGGCCGGGGCCGGGCGGTCGGTTTTGAAGAGCTTGCGGAACATCGGGTTGCCGCGCCCTATACCGATTCGCGCGCCGGGAGGAAACGCTTCGCGACGTGGGTACAGGTACTTAGAGTCGGATTTGCCCGATCTGAATCTTTCCCCGGCGAACAGCATCCCCGCCTGTCACCCCGGCCTTGTGCCGGGGTCCATGCTTGCCACACCGGCAATATTAGAGGCTCGATGGCAGCCGCCAGACGCACCATGGACCCCGGAACAAGTCCGGGGTGACAGGGAGGGGGAGGCTGGGGCGGAAATCCAAAGTGAATGTCGATCCTAGGCGGTAAGCCGCAGCGGCGGGCTTTCGTCGGGCGCGGCGGGCTGATCGGGCCAGATGCCGCGGGTGTCGTAGACGAGCTTGTCGGCGCGCTCGCCGAGCGGGATCGACTTGAAGACCTCATGGTCGACGAGGACGATGAACACCGGGCAGGTCTCGATCGCAGTGTCGATGTCGATCAGCGTCGCGCCCGAGGCGGCGAGCCCCGCGGGCAGCCGCGCGGCATGCGGCTCGACCACGCGGATGCGGTTCCCGTAGCGCGCGGCGAGATGCTCGGCGATGCGGAGCGCCGGGCTCTCGCGGAAATCGTCGATATTGGCCTTGAAGGCGAGGCCGAGGCAGGCAACCGGCGCGCTCCCCGCGCTGTCGATCAGCGCCTCGGCGCGGGCGATGACATAGTCGGGCTTGGCGTCGTTCACTTCGCGCGCGGTGCGGATCAGGTTGCTGTTCTCCGGGTCGCCATGGACGATGAACCACGGATCGACTGCGATGCAGTGCCCGCCGACCCCGGGGCCGGGCGAGAGGATGTTGACGCGCGGGTGGCGGTTGGCGAGGCGAATCACTTCCCACACGTCGATGCCCATGCCCTCGGCGATCACCGAAAGCTCGTTGGCGAAGGCGATGTTGACGTCGCGGAAGGCGTTTTCGACCAATTTGGTCATCTCGGCGGCGCGCGCAGTGGTGGTGACGCAGGCGCCGCGGACGAATCGGCGATAGAATTGCAGCGCCTTTCGCGAGCAGCGCGCGGTGATGCCGCCGATGCAGCGGTCATTGTCGATCAGCTCGACGACGATTCGGCCGGGCAGCACCCGCTCGGGGCAATAGGCGATCGCGACGTCGGGGGTGCCGGCGCAGTGGCCGGGGATCTTCAAATCGGGGCGGAGCTGCGCAAGGAACTCGGCGAGCTTCTCGGTGGTGCCGACCGGCGAAGTCGATTCGAGGATCACCGTGTCGCCGGGCTTGAGCACCGTGGCGACGGTGGTCGTGGCCTTGAGGACATAGCCGATATCGGGAGCGTGATTCGCGCCGAAGGGGGTGGGGACGGCGATGACGAAGACGTCCGACGGCTCGACCTGAGTCGAGGCGCGTAGCGTGCCGCGCGCGACGACGCCCGAGACGAGGCCGTCGAGATCGATCTCCTCGATGTGGATCTTGCCCGAATTGACCGTGTCGACAACGTGCTGGCTGACATCGACGCCGAGCACCAGCGCCCCGGTCCGCGCGATCACCGCGGCGGTGGGCAGGCCGATATAGCCGAGGCCGATGACTGCGACCTTGAGTTCAGACTCCGGCACCATGCGCAACAATCCCCGCGATCCTCTCGGCCGCATGTCCATCGCCGAACGGATTGTGGGCGCGGGCCATGGCCGAATAGGCTTCAGGTACGTCCAACAGGGTTGAGATTTCGGAAACGATCCGGCCGGTGTCGGTGCCGACCAGCTTCGCGGTGCCCGCGGCGACGCCTTCGGGGCGCTCGGTGGTCTCGCGCATCACCAGCACGGGCTTGCCGAGGGCAGGGGCTTCCTCCTGCACCCCGCCCGAATCGGACAGGACGATCTCACACAGCTCCAGCGCGCGGATGAAGTGGGGGTAATCGAGCGGCTCGATGCGGGCGATATTGTCGCGCTGCCCCAGAATCGCGTCCATCGCGACCGCGACATTGGGGTTGGGGTGCATCGGGAAGAGAATCGCGGTGTCCGCTCGATCGGCGATTCGGCCGAGCGCGCGGGCGATGCCCTCCATCCCGCCGCCGAAATTCTCGCGGCGATGGGTGGTGACGAGGATCAGCCGCTTGCCGGCGAATCGCGCGGCGATGGCGTCGAGGCCCGAGGCCAGCGAGGGATCGGCGGCGATCCGGGCACGGGTCCAGTGGAGCGCGTCGATCACGGTGTTGCCGGTGACATGGACCGTCGCGGGGGCGATATTCTCGCGGCGGAGCGCCTCGGCGGCGGTTTCGGTGGGCGCGAAATGCTGGTCGGCGATCGGGGCGACGACGCGGCGGTTAATCTCCTCGGGCCAGGGCTGGTAGATATCGCCCGAGCGCAGCCCCGCCTCGACATGGCTGACGGGCACCTTGCGGTAATAGGCGACGAGGGCCGCGGCCATCACCGTGGTGGTGTCGCCCTGGACGATGACGCGATCGGGCTTTTCGGCGTCCATCACTTCGCCGAGGCCGGTGAGCAGCCGCGCGGTGAGACGGTCGAGCGTCTGGCCGGGCTCCATGATGTCGAGGTCGACATCGGGGACGATCCCGGCGATCGCCAGCACCTGGTCGAGCAGGCCGCGATGCTGCGCAGTGACGCAGGTGCGCACGTCCATCCCGCCATGCGCCTTGAGCGCGGCGACCACCGGGAACAGCTTGATCGCCTCGGGCCTGGTGCCGAAGACGGTGAGGATACGTGGCTTGCTCATCGTCCCCCCTTAGCGCCCGGCCCTTAAAAGCGGGCTAACCCAATCGGCCGCGCTTTGCTAAGCGCCCGGCAATGCCGATCCAGAAACTCTCCGTCGTCACTGTCTGCTACAATCCGGGACCGATCCTGCTCGAGGCGATCCGATCGGTGCAGATGCAGGATTTCCCGAACGTCGAGCACTTGATCATCGATGGCGGCTCCAAGGACGGCACCCAGGCGCTGGTCGAGCCACTGGTCAGGCCTGGGGATGTGTTCGTCTCCGAACCCGACAAGGGCATCTACGACGCGATGAACAAGGGCGTCACCCGGGCGAGCGGCGACGCGATCGCCTTGCTCAACGCCGACGACCGCTATGCCGACCCGGGGGTGCTGTCGCGAATCGCCCGGCGGTTCGACGAGGCGGGGACCGATGCGGTGCTCGGCGACGTCTCCTTCTTCCGCGCCGGCAATCCCGATCGGTCGATCCGGCGCTACAACAGCGGCTTCTTCCGGCCCTCGCGGCTCAAATGGGGGGTGATGCCCGCGCATCCGGCGATGGTGCTGACCCGCGCAGCCTATGACCGGGTCGGGCTGTACCGCACCGACTACAGGATCACCGCCGATTTCGAGTTCATCGTCCGCGCCTTCCACGAGCACCGGCTCAGCTATTCCTATCTGCGCGACGTGTTCGTGAAGATGCAGGTCGGCGGGGTCAGCACCGCGGGCGCCGAGGCGCGGCGGCGGATCAACCAGGAATTCCTGCGCGCCTGCCTCGAGAACGGAATCTATTCGAACCCGGCGATGATCGCATCGAAGAATCTGCTCAAGCTGACCGAGCTGGTCCGGCGCTAGGCAGCTCCCTCCCCGCCGCGGCGGGGAGGGAAGCCCAATCACGCCAGGTCGAAGCGATCGGCGTTCATCACCTTGGTCCAGGCCGCGGCGAAGTCGCGCACGAACTTGCCGCCCGCGTCGCTCGCCGCATAGACTTCGGAGATCGCGCGCAGCTGCGAGTTGGAGCCGAACACCAGATCGGTGCGGGTCGCGGTCCATTTCTGCTCGCCGGTGTCGCGGCGGGTGCCGGCGAACTCCTCGTCGCCCGCCTCGTCGACTTCCTTCCACGCCGTGCCCATGTCGAGCAGATTGACGAAGAAGTCGTTGGTCAGCTGGCCCGGCCGGTCGGTCAGCACGCCGTGCTGCGAGCCGGCATGGTTGGCGCCGAGCACGCGCAGCCCGCCGACCAGCACCGCCATCTCGGGCGCGCTGAGGCCGAGCAGCTGGGCACGGTCGATCAGCAGCTCCTCGGTCGGCACGCTGTAGCGGACCGAGAGATAGTTGCGGAAGCCGTCGGCCTTGGGCTCGAGCACCGCGAAGCCTTCGACATCGGTCTGCTCGGCCGACGCGTCGGTGCGGCCCGGGGTGAAGCGCAGCTCGACCGGGTTGCCGCCGTCGCGCGCCGCTTTCTCGACCGCCGCGGTGCCGCCGAGCACGACCAGGTCGGCGATGCTGACTCCGCCGCCGAAATCGCGCTGGATGCCCTCATAGACCTGCAGCACGCGGGCGAGTTGCGCCGGCTGGTTGACTTCCCAGTCCTTCTGCGGCGCCAGCCGGATGCGGCCGCCATTGGCGCCGCCGCGATGGTCCGATCCGCGATAGGTCGAGGCCGAGGCCCAGGCCGCGCCCACCAGCTCCGCGACGCTCAGGCCCGAGCCGAGGATCCTGCCCTTGAGCGCGGCGACGTCGGCATCGCCGAGCGGCGAGTGCCCGGCGGCGGGGATCGGGTCCTGCCAGATCAGGTCCTCGCCCGGCACTTCGGGGCCGAGGTAGCGCGCCTTGGGGCCCATGTCGCGGTGGCACAGCTTGAACCAGGCGCGCGCGAAGGCGTCGGCGAAATGCGCCGGATCGTCGCGGAACCGCTCGGAAATCGCCCGGTAGGCGGGATCGACCTTCATCGCCATGTCGGCGGTGGTCATCATCGTCGGCACGCGGCGATCGGGGCTGTGCGCGCCGGGTGCCAGCGTCTCCTGCGGATTGCCGACCGGCTGCCACTGCTTCGCGCCCGCCGGGCTCCTGACCAGCTCGTATTCGTGATCGAGCAGCATCGCGAAATAGCTCATGTCCCACTTGGTGGGGGTGGGGGTCCAGGCGCCTTCGATGCCGCTGGTGATGGTGTGATCGCCCATCCCGCTCTCATGCCCCGAGATCCAGCCGAGCCCCTGGGTCGCGATGTCCGCGCCCTCGGGCTCGATGCCGACCAGCGCGGCGTCGCCCGCGCCATGCGCCTTGCCGAAGGTGTGGCCGCCGGCGGTGAGCGCGACGGTCTCCTCGTCGTTCATCCCCATGCGCGCGAAGGTCTCGCGGATGTCGCGCGCCGACTGGACCGGATCGGGATTGCCGCCGGGCCCCTCGGGATTGACGTAGATCAGCCCCATCTGGACCGCGGCGAGCGGGTTCTCCAGCGCCCGGCCCGCCTCTTCCTCGATGCGGGTGACGCCGACCCATTCTTCCTCGGTGCCCCAATAGATGTCCTTTTCGGGCTCGAACACGTCGGCGCGGCCGCCGCCGAAGCCGAACACCGGCCCGCCCATCGATTCGATCGCGACATTGCCGGCGAGGATCATCAGGTCCGCCCAGCTGAGGCTGGCGCCGTATTTCTGCTTGATCGGCCAGAGCAGGCGGCGCGCCTTGTCGAGATTGCCGTTGTCCGGCCACGAGTTGAGCGGAGCGAAGCGCTGCGAGCCCGACGAAGCGCCGCCGCGGCCGTCGCCGGTGCGGTAGGTGCCGGCGCTGTGCCACGCCATGCGGATGAAGAAGGGCCCGTAATGCCCGTAATCGGCGGGCCACCAGGGCTGGCTGTCGGTCATCAGCGCGGTGAGGTCGGCCTTGAGCGCCTGATAGTCGATCGCCTTGAACGCCGCGGCATAATCGAAATCGTCGCCCATCGGATTGCCCGACAGGCCGTTCTGCTGGAGGATCTCGAGCGAAAGCTGGTTGGGCCACCAATCGCGGTTGGTGCGGCCGAGCAGCCGCCGCAGCGCGGCCTTTTCCTGCATCGGGCAGCCGCTCAGGGGGTCGCCGCTCGTTTTCGCGTCCATACCGTCTCTCCTCATTGTCACGCTTGTTGGCAGCAGGCCTAGGCCTGTGCGGCAATCGAAGGAAACGATTAGACTCGGTCAGTGACAATCAGGGAATCGATCTAACGGGCGTGGGGTGGGGCGAGATGACGGTTTCCCTTTCGAACAAGCGCGTATGCTGCGTCGCTCTATCTTGTTCTCCTGCGAAAGCAGGAGCCCAGAGCCAGGCAGTTCAACCCTTGCGACCCTGGGCCCCTGCTTTCGCAGGGGAACGGAGCTTGCTTCAATCGGAGCGAATCGGCGTCTAGGCGCGGTTCGCGAGGAACCAGGCGTAGGTTTGCGCCAGCCCGTCGCGGAGCGACGTCTTCGGGGCCCAGCCCATGCCGCGCAGCCGGTCCGCCGCCAT
>JAZKCD010000005.1:77697-130812 GCA_040388355.1 Pseudomonadota bacterium
GCCATCAGCTTGCGCGGCGTGCCGTCGGGCTTGGAGGGATCGGCGACGATCTCGCCTTCGAAGCCGACCACGTCGCAGATCAGGCGCGTCAGCTCGCGGATCTCGAGGTCCTCGCCGCTGCCGACATTGATATGCTGCGCCCCCGAATAGTTTTTCATCAGGAAGACCAGCGCGTCGGCGCAGTCGTCGGCGTAGAGGAACTCGCGGCGCGGGGTGCCGGTGCCCCACATGACGAGCTGCTTCGCGTCCGCCAGCTTGGCCTCGTGCGCCTTGCGGATCAGCGCGGGGACGACATGGCTGGTCTCGAGATCGAAATTGTCGCCGATTCCATAGAGGTTGGTGGGCATTGCCGAGATGAAGTCGCAGCCATATTCGGCGCGGTAGCTCTCGCCGAGCATGATCCCGGCGATCTTGGCGATCGCATACCATTGGTTGGTCGGCTCGAGCGGGCCGGTGAGGAGCGCGTCCTCCTGGATCGGCTGGGGGGCGAGCTTGGGGTAGATGCACGAGGAGCCGAGCAGCATCAGCTTGCGCGTGCCCGCGAGCCGCGCCGCCTCGGCGATGTTCGCCTGCATCACCAGGTTCTTGTAGAGGAACTGCGCGGGATAGGTCGAATTGGCCATGATCCCGCCGACCCTGGCCGCGGCCATGAAGATCGCGTCGGGCTTGTTCGCCGCGACCCAGTCGAAGGTCTGGCGCTGGTCGATCAGGTCGAGTTCGCCGCGGCCCGCGGTGAGAACCGCGCAGCCCTCGGCCTCGAGCCGGCGGACCAGCGCGCCGCCGACCATGCCGCGATGCCCGGCGACGAAGACGCGCTTGCCCGCGAGGTCGAACATCAGTTCGAATGACCGATCGGCGCGGCCGCCATGACCTTCAGGTCGGCCTGGACCATTTCCTTCGCCAGCTCGTGGGCGGTGGTGGTGTGGACCCAGCCGAGCTTCTCGCGCGCCTTGGTCGGGTCGCCGATCAGCAAGTCGACTTCGGTCGGGCGGAAATAGCGCGGATCGATCGCGACGCGGACTTCGCCGGTGGCGGCGTCATGGCCGGTCTCGTCGGTACCGCTGCCCTTCCACTCGATCGCGATGCCGACCTCGGCGAAGCACCATTCGACGAACTGGCGCACCGACACGGTCTCGCCGGTGGCGAGGACATAGTCGTCGGGCTCGTCCTGCTGGAGCATCCGCCACATCCCCTCGACATATTCGCGGGCATGGCCCCAGTCGCGCTTGGCATCCATGTTGCCGAGATAGAGCGTCTGCTGGCGGCCCAATTTGATTGCCGCCACGGCGCGGGTGATCTTGCGGGTGACGAAGGTCTCGCCGCGCATCGGGCTTTCGTGGTTGAACAGGATGCCGTTCGAGGCGTGCATGCCGTACGCCTCGCGGTAATTCACGACGATCCAATAGGCGTAGAGCTTGGCGACGGCGTAGGGCGAGCGCGGGTAGAAGGGCGTGGTCTCGGTCTGCGGGACTTCCTGGACCTTGCCGTAGAGCTCCGAAGTCGAGGCCTGGTAGAAGCGGCAGCTCTTCTCGAGCCCGAGGATGCGCATCGCCTCCAGCAGCCGCAGCGTGCCGATCGCATCGGCATTGGCAGTGTATTCGGGGGTCTCGAAGCTGACCGCGACATGGCTCTGCGCGGCAAGATTGTAGATCTCGTCCGGCTGGGTTTCCTGGATGATCCGGATCAGATTGGTGCTGTCGGTCAAGTCGCCATAATGGAGGGTGAGGTGCGGGTCCTCGGCCTGCGGCTCCTCGTAGATGTCCTCGATCCGGCCGGTGTTGAACGACGAGGAGCGGCGCTTGACGCCGTGGACGGCATAGCCCTTCGACAGCAGGAGCCGCGCCAGATAGGCGCCGTCCTGCCCCGTGATGCCGGTAATCAGCGCGACCGGGCGCTTGCTGCTCATTCACTGCCTCCTGTTGGGGCCAAGTCTTTGGGGGCCACTGCCCGATAATGTCCCGCGCGCCAAGGGCGTTGAATGGTTCTAACCGCAGGGAAAAGCCCGGTTGCGGAGCTTGGGCAGCCCCCCTATACCGCCTCGAACCGCGCGGGGCCCGTCCCCCAATTCACGCTTAGCGCCGTCAGCTATCAAGGGGTCAAAGGTTGCGTAGAACAGCGAAATTCGAGCCGGCCAGGCGCCGGGCTTCGGGTGGTTCGCGCCTGCGCATTCCGCCGTTTCTTGGCCACGTTCCGCTTCGTTTCTGGGTGTTCGCGGCGTTTCTCGCGCTCGTCTTTCTGATCGGCGGCGGCTCGCGCGACGATGTGAGCTCGCTGGTGTTCCTGCGCCCGGCCTGCGCCTTCTTCGCCGCCTATGCGCTGACCGTCGCCGCGCCCGGCGACGTCGCCCGGGTGCGCGCGCCGCTGCTGCTGCTCCTCGCGCTTGCGGTCTGGATGGTGATCCAGGTCATCCCGCTGCCGCCGGGGATGTGGAGCGGCCTGCCCGGCCGCGCCGCGCTGCTCGAGATGGACAAGCTCGTCGGGCTCGAAGGGACCTGGCGGCCGATCTCGCTGTCGCCGTCCAAGACGATGAATGCGCTCGCCTCGCTGGTGGTCCCCGCGGCCGCGCTGCTGCTCTATGCGGTGCAGGCCAATGACGACCGGCGCCGGATCTTCGGGCTGCTGATCGTCGCCGCGGTGGTCAGCGCGCTGCTCGGCATCGGCCAGATCGCCAGCGGCGGATCGGGCTCGCTCTATCTGTACAGCGTGACCAACGACGGCGACGCGGTCGGGCTGTTCGCCAACCGCAACCACAACGCGGTGTTCCTTGCGACGATCTTCGTGATCGCCGCCTATGTGCTTTCCGAGCTGCAGCGCCTCAGCGTGCGCGGCGACCGCTCGGCCTGGCCGATCCTGGTCGGGGGCGCCTGCCTGCTGGTGCTGACCACGCTGCTGGTGAACGGATCGCGCGCCGGGCTGCTGATCGGCGTGCTCGGGCTGGGAATGGCGGCGGCGCTCTACGTCGCCGCGCGCCGCGGCGAGAGCCGTGAAAATGATCACATGCACGGCAGCAAGCTGATGCGCTATCTGCCGGTGGCGGCGGTGCTGCTGGTCGCAGTCGGCGCCGCGGCGTTCCTGTTTACTCGGTCGTCGTCGTTCGACCGGCTGGTGAGCCTGTCGGTCGCCGACGAGATCCGCGTCCAGGTCTTCCCGCAGATCGTGCGGATGGCGCAGGACAACTGGCTGCTCGGCACCGGCTTCGGTTCGTTCGAGCATGCCTATCGCCCGTACGAGGCGAGCGAATGGCTCAACCAGACCTATCTCAACAACGCGCATGACGACTGGCTGCAATGGATCATCGAGGGCGGGCTGCCCGCGATCCTGATCGCGCTGGCCTTCATGCTGTGGCTGGGGCGCACCGCGCTGGGCCATTGGCGCGCCCGCGGGCGCAACCCGGCGCAGACCCGGCTGGTCGCGACCGCGCTCGGCGTGCTGGTGCTGCTGCTCGTCGCGAGCGCACTCGATTATCCTCTCCGCGTCCCGTCGATGATGCTGTACGCAGTGTTGATGGTGGCGCTGGTCGCCGATCCGCCCGAGCCGCAGCAGAAGGCGGAGCGGCGCGGGTCGGGACGAGGCGAGGCCCGATCGCGGCGCGCGGCGCCCGGCGTGGCCGAGTACAAGGGTGCGGTGCAGTGAAGGGAAGTCGCATGAAGTTGAGATCGGGCCTTGCCGCGGCAATGGCGTGCCTTGCAGCGCTGGCGCTTTCGGCGTGCGGCTCGGGCAAGCCCAAGCCGATTGGCCAGGCGCCGGGCATCCAGGTCGCCTCGCTCTCCGAGCTGCCGCGCCCCGAGCCGGCGGACCGCCTCCTCCAGAACACTGCCTATCTGGTCGGCTCGTTCGATACGATCGAGATCGACGTCTATGGCGTGCCCGAGATGAAGCGCAGCGTGTCGGTCGATTCGAGCGGCACCTTCGCCTTCCCGCTGGTCGGCGATGTCCAGGCCGCGGGGCTGACTCCGCGCCAGATCGCCGCGAGCCTCGCCGCCAAGCTGAGCACCTATATCAAGGAGCCGCAGGTGACGGTGAACGTCACGCAGATGGTCAGCCAGAACCTGACCGTCGACGGCCAGGTGAGCAAGCCCGGGCAATATCCCGTGGTCGGCCGCCAGACGCTGATGCGCGCGATCGCGGTCGCGGGCGGCACCTCCGAATATGCCCGGCTCGACGACGTGATCATCTTCCGCACGGTGCAGGGCCAGCGCTATGTCGGCCTCTACAACCTCCAGGCGATCCGCCGCGGCAATTATGGCGACCCCGAGGTCTTTGCCAACGACATCGTGATCGTCGGCGATTCGCCGGCGCGCCGCCAGTTCGAGAGCATCCTCCAGGCCCTGCCTGCGATCACCGCTCCGGTCGTCATCCTGACTCAAATTCTCTAGGTTCCGGACTCGCATGAACACCAACATCACCTACGAAGAGGCTCCGTTCGATCCGAGCTCGCCGACCTTCGCGGCGGACACCCCGGTCTCACGGGCGCTGAGGATGGACGAGCGGGCGCTTTCGGTGCTCGAGCGTTACTGGCAGGCGGTGATCACCCGGCGGCTGATGATCATCGCGATCGTGCTGCTGAGCATGAGCGTCGGGGTCATCACCTATCTGATGGCGACGCCGCAATACCGGGCGACCTCGCGAGTCGAGATCTCGCGCAGCCAGCCCAAGGTGATCAACGTCCAGGGCCTCGAGATCGAGGATCGCGGGCGCGACATCCAGTTCTACGAGACGCAGTACAATGTCCTCAAGGCGCGCTCGCTCGCCGAGCGCGTCGTCCGCGTGCTCGGGCTGCAGAACGACGACAATTTCTTCGAGATATTCAGCGGCAAGGGCAAGAAGGCCAATGCCGATGCCGGCGCGCGCAAGGCACTGAGCGCAGGCGACCAGGCCGAGCGGCTGCGCTCGGCGGCGTCGATCCTGCTCGGCAGCATCGAAATCAAGCCGGTCGGCAATTCGAACCTGGTCGACATCAACTTCACCAGCCCGAGCCCCGAGCTGTCGATGCGGGTCGCCAATGCCTGGGCGCAGGAATATATCCAGGCCAATCTCGACCGCCGCTTCGCCGCCACCGCCGACGCGCGCAGCTTCCTCGAGCAGCGGCTCAAGCAGCTGCGCACCCGGCTCGAGACGTCCGAGCGCGAGCTGGTCAACTATGCCTCGAACAAGGGCATCGTGACGCTGTCGTCGCAGTCCAACGGCGAGGGCGCCAGCAAGTCCGAACGGACGCTGGTGCTCGACGACATCGCGTCGCTCAACAACGCGCTCAACGCCGCGACGTCCGAGCGCATCTCGGCCGAGGCGGCGATGCGCGCCGCGGTGGCCAACCCCAACGCCCCGAGCCAGGCGACGCTCGCCCAGCTGCGCCAGAAGCGCGCCGAGCTGGCGGGCCGCTATTCGTCGCTGCTCACCAAGTTCCAGCCGGGCTATCCCGAGGCCGAGGCGCTGCGCAACGAGATCCTGACGATCGACCAGGCGATCACCGCTGAAAACGGGCGTGCGAAGTCGGATGCCCAGGCGATCTACAACAGCGCCAAGGCCAAGGAAGATCAGCTCTCGGCGCGGATGGAGTCGCTGAAGACCGGCTACAACGTCCAGCGCAACAGCATGATCGAGTATCAGATCCTCGATCGCGAGGTGGACACCAACCGCCAGCTCTATGACGGCCTGCTCCAGCGCTTCAAGGAGATCGGCGTCGCCGGCGTCGGCAGCAACAATGTCGCGGTGGTCGACATGGCGCAGGTTCCGGGCGGACAGGTTTCGCCCAACCTGATGCAGAACCTCGTCGTCGCGCTGCTGATCGGCCTCGTTCTCGCCGCCGGCCTGGTGGTCGCCGCCGAGGAAGTCGACCAGAGCCTGCGCGATCCGTCGGACGTGCAGCGCGAGCTCGGCCTGCCGCTGCTCGGCACGATCCCGCGGATCGACGACAAGGACGTCGCCGACGAGCTCCAGGACAAGAAGACCCAGCTCTACGAGAGTTACCTCGCGGTGCGGACCAACCTGTCGTTCCTCACCGATCACGGGGCGCCGCGGGTCTTCATGCTCACCAGCTCGCGCCCGAACGAAGGCAAGAGCCTGTCGGCGTTCGCGCTGGCGCTGCTGTTCGCCGAGACCGGCGCGAAGACGGTGCTGATCGACGCCGACATGCGCAACACCCGGCTCGACGACCTGGTGGTGGTCAACAGCGGACCGGGCCTGAGCAACTATCTGTCGGGCGCCGCCGAAGTGGCCGATGTCGTCCAGCGGCCCGAGGGGCAGAGCTTCGCGATGATCACCGCGGGGCCGACCCCGCCGAACGCCGCCGAGCTGCTCGCGTCCGACCGCTTCGCCGACATGCTCGCCGAGCTGCGCGAGACCTATGACCATGTCATCATCGATGCGCCGCCGGTGCTCGGCCTCGCCGACGCGCCGCTGCTCAGCCGCGCGGTCGACGGCGTGCTGTTCGTGATCGAATCGAATGTCGGCAAGCTGCGCATCGTCCGCGGCGCGCTGCGCCGGCTCGAGCTGCCCGGCGCCAAGATCTTCGGCGCGCTGGTCACCAAGCTCGACGTGCGCAATGTCACCTACGGCTACGGCTATGGGTACGGCTATGGCTATGGTTACGGCTACGGCAAGGGCCGGGCGAAGCGGGAAGCCGAAACAGCCTGATGCAGGACACCGCGAATCGCTTCGGGCCCCGGACCTTGCTGATCTGGGGCGTCGCGCTGGCCGCTTCATTGTGGCTGGCGATGACCGCGGTCGGCGGCATCGCGCAGACCGACGCGCCGCGCGTCGCGCTTGCGGTCTATCCGCAGAGCGGCTTCGCCTTCGAGCAGAAGGCGTCGGACCGCGCGATGGGCGCCGACGTCCCGATCCAGAAGATGCGCGTGTCCGACGCCGATCTCGCCGATGCGCTGGCAGCGCTGCGGCGCGAGCCGCTCGCCACCGCGGCGCTGACGATGGTCGGCCTGTCGCGCGACCAGCATGGTGATCATGCCGGCGCGGCGAAGATCATCGCCGGCGCGCACGGGCTCGACAGGCGCCAGCTGGTCGCCAACGCCTGGCTGATCAACCATTACGGCACCAGCGGCCGCGACCGCGAGGTGCTGAACCTGCTCGACGAGGCGCTCAAGATCCGCCCGCAGCTTTCGGCGCAATATATGCCCGCCTTCGCGCAGGCGCTGCAGAATCCCGAGACGATCGGGGTGTTCCAGACGCTGCTGCGCGGCCGGCCGAGCTGGGAGAAGGATTTCTGGCAGGCGGTTGCGGGCAATGCCGCGGCGCTTCCCAACGCCGAAGTGCTGCGCGGGCGCATCCTCGCCGGCGCCGAGACGCTGGGACCCACCGACGCGCTGCTGATCGAGGCCTATATCCGCGCGGGCCGGATGGACCTGGCGCTGAGCGCGGCCAAGAGCCTGCCGACCCTGCCCGAGGATCGCGACAATCTGCTGCGCAACTCGAGCTTCGCGCAGATCCCGCAGCTGCCGCCGCTCGACTGGATGCTGATCAGCGACGGCCGGATCAGCGCGGCGATCAACGAAGGGCGCGCCACGCTCGAGATCAGCGCGCTGCCCGGCGCGGGCGGCACCGTCGCGCGCCAGCTGGTCGCGCTGCCGCCGGGGCGCTACGCCCTGCTGGTCAAGCTCGGCCAGGCAGCGCTCGCCAACGGCAGCGACATCACCGCGCATCTCTACTGCGCCGAAAAGGGCGTCACTGCCCCGTCGCTGACCGAGCGGCTGAGCGGCGATCTCGACCGCTCGTTCATCGTCGCCGATGCGGGATGCCGCTTCTGGTGGCTGGACCTGGATTTCTCGGCGATCGACAGCTCGGGGCCGGTGCTGGGCAGCATCGCCGAGGTCCGCATCACCCGCGGCCGGCCGCCGCCGTCGGAATGAGTTTGATCCAGCCGGATTGAACAAGCTTTTCCCCGGCGAAGAGCATCGGGTCGGATCGTCCCCCGGACGATCCTTGAGCATGCGGGGCATGCTCAACCCGATGCTGGGCCCAGTTGCGAGCCGATTCAGATGGCGGGATGACGTCTGGAGTTCGTTGATACTGGGCCCCGGCCTTCGCCGGGGAAAGAGATTCAAATGAGCCGAATCCCACCGGAAGTGCTTCCCTGTTCCCCTGCGAAAGCAGGGGCCCAGGGTCGCACCAGGGTCACAAGGGCTGACCTGCTTGGCTCTGGACCCCTGCTTTCGCAGGGGAACACGCAAAGTCAGTCAGGTACGAAGCCCTGGCCCCGCGGCACCTGGTGCGCGCTCAGCACCCCGTCGAAATAGGCGATCGTCGACTTGAGCCCCTGCTCGAGCGCGATCACCGGCTCCCAGCCGAGCAGATTCTTGGCCTTGGTGATGTCGGGCTTGCGCTGGCGGGGATCGTCGGCGGGCAGCGGCTTGTGGACCAGCTGCGACTTCGCGCCCGTCAGCCGGATCACCGCCTCGGCCAGCTCGATCATCGTGAACTCGCCGGGATTGCCGAGATTGACCGGGCCGGTGACGTCGTCGCCCGTTCCCATCAGCCGGATGAAGCCGTCGACCAGATCGTCGACATAGCAGAAGCTGCGGGTCTGCTTGCCGTCGCCATAGATGGTGATCGGCTCGCCCATCAGCGCCTGGACGATGAAGTTCGACACCACGCGCCCGTCATTGGGGTGCATGTTCGGGCCATAGGTGTTGAAGATGCGCGCGACCTTGATGCGCAGCCCGTGCTGGCGGTGATAGTCGAAGAACAAAGTCTCGGCGCAGCGCTTGCCCTCGTCGTAGCACGAGCGGAAGCCGATCGGGTTGACGTTGCCCCAATATTCCTCGGGCTGGGGGTGGACGTCGGGATCGCCATAGACTTCGCTGGTCGAGGCCTGGAAGATCTTGGCGCCGACGCGCTTGGCGAGGCCGAGCATGTTGATCGCGCCATGGACGCTGGTCTTGGTCGTCTGGACCGGGTCGTGCTGGTAATGGACCGGCGAGGCGGGGCAGGCGAGATTGTAGATCTCGTCGACCTCGACATAGAGCGGGAAGGTCACGTCGTGCCGCTGGATCTCGAAATGCGGGTTCGCCAGCAGATGCGCCACATTGGCCTTCTGCCCGGTGAAGAAATTGTCGACGCACAGCACGTCGTTGCCTTCAGCGAGCAGGCGCGCGCAGAGATGGCTGCCGATGAACCCGGCGCCGCCGGTGACCAGGATTTTCTTCTTCTGCAAAGTGTCGAGGCTCACGCGGTCTGATCTCCTGCAAGCGCGTCGCGGACGCGCTCGATGATGGTGTCCTGCTCTTCGGCAGAAAGATAGGGGTGCATCGGCAGGCTCAGCACTTCGCGCGACAGCGCTTCGGAAGTGGGCAGGCCGTTGCCGACGAACGGATAGTGGCGGTACGCGCCCTGGTGGTGGAGCGGGCGCGGATAATAGACTGCGGTGGGCACGCCGTCCGCCTTGAGCGCCGCCTGGATCGCGTCGCGGCGGTGCGCGGGGACCTTAAGCGTGTACTGCGCCCACACCGAGGTCGTGCCCTCGGGCATCGGCGGCACCTGCGCGACGTCGGCCAGCGCGGCATTGTAGCGCGCGGCGACCGCCTGGCGGAGCGCGACTTCCTCCTCGAAGATCGTCAGCTTCTGGAGCAGGATCGCCGCCTGGAGCGTGTCGAGCCGGCCGTTCACGCCGATTCGCTCGATATCATATTTGTCGACCGTGCTGCGGCCGTGGAGGCGGATGCTCTCGCAGATCGCCGCGAGGCCCGCATCGTCGGTCAGGATCGCCCCGCCGTCGCCATAGCAGCCGAGCGGCTTGGCCGGGAAGAAGCTGGTCGCGGTGATCGTGCCGAAAGTGCCGACCTTGCCCTGCGGCGAGTGCGCGCCAAGCGACTGGGCGGCGTCGGAAAACACCCACAGGCCATGGCTTTCGCGCGCGATCGCTTCGTAATCGGCAGGGAGGCCGAACAAGTCGACCGCGATCAGCCCGACCGGGTTGAGGCCCTTCTCCTTCGCCAGCGCGATGCCGCCGGCGATCTTCGCGGGATCGATGTTGAAGTCGTCGGCATCGACATCGATGAACACCGGCGTCGCCCCGAGCAGGGCAATCGCCTCGGGCGTCGCGGTGTAGGTAAAGCCGGGGCAGAGTACCGCGTCGCCGGGCTTGAGCCCCAGCGCCATCATCCCGATCAGCAGCGCATCGGTGCCGCTCGCGCACGAGACGACGTGCTTCGCCCCGGTCAGCGCCGCGAGCGCGGCCTCGAACTCGGCGATCTCGGGCCCCATGATGTACTGGCCATGGTCGAGCACGCGCGCGATCGCGGCGTCGATCGCCGGACGCAACCGCGCCTGCTGCGCCGCGAGGTCGATGAATTCAATCACGGGGTTCGAGTCCGCCATTCGCTTCCCTGTACGCCGAGCCGTCGACGGGGCAGATAAGGTCCGCGCCGAGCTTCGCACCCGCCTTGCTGATCCAGCCGATGCGGCGCGCGGGCACCCCCGCCATCATCGCATGGTCGGGCACGTCGCCGGTCACCACCGCGCCGGCGGCGATGAAGCAATATTCGCCAAGCGTATGGCCGCACACGATCGTTGCATTGGCGCCGATCGAAGCGCCGCGCCTGACCAGAGTCGCCCGCGCCTCGTCCATCCTTTGTACTTCGGCGCGCGGATTGTTGACGTTGGTGAACACGCAGCTCGGGCCGCAGAACACCCCGTCCTCCAGGGTCACGCCCTTGTAGATCGAGACATTGTTCTGGATCTTGCAGCGGTCGCCGATCGTCACGTCGGGCCCCGCCACGACATTCTGCCCGAGGGTGCAGTCGGCGCCGATGCTGGTGTTCGGCAGGACATGGCAGAAATGCCAGATGCGCGTTCCCGCCCCGATCCGCGCGGGCGAATCGACATAGCTGCTCTCGTGGATCAGCACGCCGGGAAATTCGGGGCGTTCGCGCATCTCGCTCATCAGGCGCGCACGACCTTGTCGGACGCGATCCCGGCGCAGACGTTGCGCGTGTCGACCACCAGCTTCGCGTGCGTCACGACATGCGCCCAGTCGACATCGTCATGGTCGGTCGCCACCAGCACCACGTCGTAGCCGCCAAGATTCTCCGCCGAGAGCTCGACCGAGCGCCGCCCGGCAAACTCCGGATGATCGCGCGTATTGGGAATCTCGGGAATAAACGGATCGTGATAATCCACCGCGCTCCCGCGATGCTCCAACAGCTCGGTAAGCTTGAGCGCCGGACTCTCGCGCATGTCGTCGACATTCTTCTTGTACGCCATCCCGATGATCAGCACCCGCGCGCCGTTCAAGCCGCGGCCGGTCTGGCGGTCGAGCGCCTCGGCGAGCCGCGAGACGACATAGTGCGGCATCGCGGTGTTGATCTCGCCCGCCAGCTCGATGAAGCGAGTCGAGGTGTCGAACTCGCGCGCCTTCCAGCTGAGGTAGAAGGGGTCGATCGGGATGCAGTGCCCGCCAAGCCCCGGGCCGGGATAGAAGGCCATGTATCCGAACGGCTTGGACTTGGCGGCCTCGATCACTTCCCAGACATTGATGTCCATCTTGTCGAAGATCAGCTTGAGCTCGTTGACCAGCGCGATGTTGACCGAGCGGAAGATGTTCTCGGTGAGCTTGACCGCTTCGGCGGTGGCCGAGGAGGTGACCGGCACGGTGCGCGAGACGAGATTGTCGTAGACCTTGGTCGCCAGCGCCAGCGACGCCGCATCGTCGGCGCCGACGACCTTGGGGATCGCCGAGTTCGAGAAGTCGGGATTGCCCGGATCCTCGCGCTCGGGCGAGAAGGCGAGGAAGAAGTCGGTGCCGGCCTTGAGGCCCGCGGCCTCGAGGATCGGCTGCATCACTTCGCGCGTGGTGCCGGGCCAGGTGGTCGATTCGAGCACGACGAGCTGGCCGGGGCGCAGCGCCGCGGCGATCGCCTCGGTCGACTTGACGACATAGGTGAGGTCGGGCTCCTGGTGCTTGTCGAGCGGAGTGGGGACCGCGATCAGGATCGCGTCGGGCTCGGACAGCCGCGCCATGTCGGCAGTCGCCTCGAACCGGCCTTCGGCGATCGGGCCGGTGAAGCGCTCGCCCGGGATGTGCTTGATCAGCGTCTCGCCCGCCATCAGCTGCTCGACGCGCCGTTGCTCGATGTCGAAGCCGAGCACGCGGAAGCCCTTGTCGACCGCGGTCAGCGCGAGCGGCAGCCCGACATAGCCGAGGCCGATGATGCCGATCGTGAAGTCGCGCTGGGTTACCTTGTCCAGAAGCCGGTCGAGCATGAGGGGGGCAGTTCCTTCTACGGGGTTGGTCATTGCGGGATCACCCGCTGCTTGATCGGGGCGGCGGGAATGCCGGCATAGACGGTCCAGGCGTCGAGGTCGCGGCTGGCGACGCTGCCGAGCCCGAGCACGGCGCCGCGGCCGACCGTGACGCCGGGGCCGACGGTGGCGCGGGCGGCGATCCAGGCGCCGGGCTCTAGCACGATCGGCCTCGTCACGAGGTCGAAGCCGGGCCGCGACCAGTCATGGCTGCCGGTGCACAGATAGGCGCCCTGCGACACGCAGCAGTTCGCGGCGATCCGCACCGGGGCGAGATTGTCGATCCAGGCATGCTCGCCGATCCAGCTATGGTCGCCGATCGCGAGCCGCCAGGGAAACTTCACGCGGATGCCGGGCTTGAGCACCACGCCGCGGCCGATTTCGGCACCAAACAGGCGCAGCAGGAAGCGGCGATGCGCGCTGCCGGGCAGCCAGGACGAGACGAACAGCGCCTGCACGAGCATCCACAGCGCCTCGACGGCCGCCGGCCGCCCACGCGTGAAGCCGCCATTGGCATAGGTCCCGAGATCGGGGACAGGCTGTTCGGTGGAAGCCATAGCGCGCGTCAGCCCAGCAGCTTTTCATACTGTTGGACAAACTGCATCGCGATGCCGCCCCATTCGAACCGGTCCGCCACCATGGCGGCCCCCCTTTGCCCCATTTCGCGCCGCGTCTCGTCCGAGCAGGCGATCGCCGCGCGCAGCCCCTCCAGGATCGCCGTCGTCTCCGGCTCGACCCACCAGCCGCAGCGATGCGTCTCGAGCACGTCCCAGGGTGCGCCCCGGGTCGTCAGCACCGGCACCTCATAGGCCAGCGCCTCGGCAACGGCTATGCCGAAATTCTCGCTATAGGTCGGCAGCACGAACAGGTCGGCGGTCTGGTAGAGCGCGTCCTTCTCGACGCCATAGACCGGGCCGATCAGGTGGACGTCGTTGCCGAGCCCGAGCGCGCGGATCTTCGCCTCCAGTTCGGCGGTGTGGCCGTCCTCGTCGGGGCCGGCGATCACCAGCTGCCAGTCCGCAGGGCGCAGCGTCGCCCAGGCGTCGAGCAGCATCGGCAGGCCCTTCTTGGGATGGATGCGGCTGAGGAACAGCGCGGTCTGGCGGTCGCGCGGAGTCGCGGCGGTGCGGTCGGTCGCGGGATGCGCGGGCAAGTCGACGCCGTTGGCGACCACCGCGAAGGGGCCGGCGAGCCCGAGCGCGCGGGCGTTGGTCTCTTCGATCGCGGCAGTGGCGTGGAGCAGCGCGGCGGTGCGCAGGTCGCGGCGCTGGTAGAGCGCCCAGGCGAGCTGCTTCTTGCGGCGGCGGTGGTTGATCGCCCAGGGCTCCAGCATGCCCCTGAGGCTGACGACGCGCGGGATACGGCGGCGCCGCGCAACCCGGGCGATGCGGTGGTTGTGGGGCAGCCAGATGCCGTTGTCGTGGATCACATCGGGCGCGCCGAAACGGTCGAGCGCCTGCTCGAGGCTTCCGTCGAGCGGCGTCATCCCGGCGCAGGTCGGGACGGTCGGCGCAGTGCGCGCGGTGGCGTCGGGCGACCACAGGCCGACGGTCACGCCGCGCGCGGCCAGGGCGGCGCCCAGCGCCGGGACCGAATAGGCCGGGCCGCCAAAGCTCGGGTCGAAGCTCGCGCCCGTGAGGAAAAGCTTCATTGCGTCGGCAGCGCGCCCGGGCGGCGAGGCGTCTGCCCCTGCACGGGGGGACGCGCCGGCTTGCGCACCGCGCGGACCGGGACCTGCGACTGGTGATGGATCATCCACACGCAGGTCCAGAACAGCAGCGAGTTGGAGTTGCCCGCCGCGAGCAGCCAGGATTCGAAGATCGCGTGGCCCATCCCGCCGATCACCATCGCCCAGGGCAAAGCGGCGAGCGGCCAGTTTTCCCGCGCCAGCCCGCGGGTGCGCAGCGTATCGGCGAGGCCGCGGCTCAGCGTCGCGAACATCAGCGTCACGAACGAGAGGAAGCCGAAGATCCCGGTCTCGACCAGCACCATGATGTACGACGAATGGAAGTGCCCGCCCTGGAAGCGCTGGAAGCGCC
Source organism: Pseudomonadota bacterium (assembly GCA_040388355.1). Taxonomy (GTDB): domain Bacteria; phylum Pseudomonadota; class Alphaproteobacteria; order Sphingomonadales; family Sphingomonadaceae; genus Sphingomonas. The sequence goes on from JAZKCD010000005.1 coordinate 91,986, forward strand.
ACGATTCGATCTTGAGCAGGTCCTGCGAGGTGCCGATGCCATAGCCCAGCACCGGCCGCTCCTGGAACAGGTGCCAGCCGATCCGCCACACTTCCTCGCGGCCGCTCAAGGGGCTGATGCCGTTGTCGCGCATCGACCAGTTGAGGCCGAGCTTGTCGACCGCGAAGTCGCGGATCGGCTGCCACCAGCCGATCAGGATCACCAGCACCGCCATCAGCCCGATCGAGCTGATCGCCACGCCGCGGCGGTAGATCCAGAAGGCGATCCCCGAAAAGCCGATCCAGGCGATCGTCGCGCGGGCGTTGGTCGCCCAGATCAGCGCGAAGCCGAGCACGAAGAAGAAGGCGTGCCAGAATTTCCACCCTGGCCGGCGCTCGATGCAGCCCGCCATGAACACGATCATCCCCGGCGCCAGCATCGCGCCGAGCGTGTTGGGATTGTCGACCCATCCGGTCAGGCCCATGCCGCGGCCGAGGTTGATGCGCGCGGCGGCCATCAGCGTCGCGACGACGATCAGCACGCGGCCGATATTGCCGACCAGCTCGAAAAAGGCGCGGCGGCTGTCGGTGGCGACCACCAGCCCCGACACCGAATAGGAGGCGATCACGGTCAGCACGACCGTGAGGATCGCCATCATGCTGTACTTCGCGTCGACCCCTTGCCACGAGGCCAGCGACGCGATGATGAGCAGCAGCGTGAACGGCACCACCATGATCACCGGCAGGTCGGGCGCGCGCCTTTTGTTGAGCAGCGCCTGCGCGACGACGAACAGCAACGCGAGCGGCACCCATTTGCCGGCGTTGAACAGCCGGGCCAGCGGCGAAAGATAGACGTTGCCGGCGAAGAAGAAGACGTTGGTCGCGACGACCATCCAGAACAGCGGCCCCGGCATCCGCGGCTGCGACGGCACTTCCGCCGCGCGGATGCCGAGCAGGCGGAAGAAGGGATCGCTGCCGCTCATGGCTTGCGGCACTCGATGCCGAGGCAATCGGTCCAGCGGCTCTCGTCCTCGACCGCGGCGAGCGCGGGATCGGGATTGTCGCCGAATTGGGCGCGGCGGATATCGGTGAAGCCCGCGGTGCGCAGCTCGGCGGCGAGCGACTTGTAATCCCACATCCAGCGATGCTGGCTGTTGCCGATCATGTCGCGCAGCGATCCGACCAGCCCCGCGGGGCGATCCTCCTGCCCCATGATCGTGTCGCGGACGAAGGCGACCGCGGCGTCGTCGGCCTGGCTGGCCTTGTAGACGTCGACCAGCACTTCGAGATCGGGGACGACGAGGCGGAAAATGCCGCCCGATTCGAGCACGCGGAAGGTCTCGGCGAGCGCGGCGCGCAGCCCTGCGAGCGGGAGATGCTCGAGCACGTGCGAGCAATAGACCAGGCGAGCGTCGCCGTCGGGCACCGGCAGCCGCCTTGTGACGTCGCCATATTCGACATTGGCGGGGAAGGGCGCGCCGACCCGGGCGAGCAGCAGCCCGAGCACCGGCATCCGCTTGGCGCGGACCGTCGGCGACGCGTCGAAATTGCGCCAGCCCGCCGGCGCGGACAGGCCGCACCCATATTGGATCAGTTCGTTGGCCCGGCTCGCCTGCATCACGTCATTTCCCGTCCACGCTTGGCGCCCTCAGTCGCCGCCAATGCCCCTGAAATCAAGTTGTTCGCGGCAAATTCCTCGCCCTGCGCGATTGCGGTCGCGCGCGCGGCGGCGCCCATGCCGCGGGCGAGCTCGGGATCGGTGAGAAGCTTGTGCATCGCCCGGGTATAGCCCGCAATCTCGCCGACGGGCACCAGAAACCCGTTCTCGCCGTCATCGACCAGCTCGGTCGCGGCGCCGACCCGATCCGACGAGATCACCGGGGTGCCCGCCGCCATCGCTTCGTTGACCACCGCGCCCCACGGCTCGTGCGACGACGGGAGCAGCATCGCAGTCGAGATCGACATCAGCCCCGCGATCACCGCGGGGTCCTTGAGCCAGCCGGTGAAGACGATGCGCGAGTCGCCCGCGGCGGCTTCGCGCAGCGCCTCCATCCGGTCGCCGTCGCCGACGATCAGCAGCACGGCCTTCTCCGCGCCCTCCAGGCGGCGGAAGGCCTCGACCGCGTCGAGCGGGCGCTTGGCGTCGATCAGCCGGCCGACGAACAGCAGGATCGGCGCGTCGGCGGCGATGCCGAGCTCGGCGCGGAGCGACGCCTCGCCGCCGGTCGCCGCCAGCCGCTCGGCCTCGGCGACGATGGGCGCGGTGTCCGGCGTGTTGGGGAAATAATGCATCGGCGCGTCGGTGGGGCCGAAGGCGCGGAGATAGTCGGCGGCCTCGCGCCCGACCGGCAGGCCGAACGCCATGCGGCGGACCATCCAGCCCGCGACCGCGCGCTTGACCGCCCAGCGCCAGCCCGACGAGGCCGAGCTGCGCGCGCTGGTCTCGCAGCTGATCGCGTACGGCACCTTGTTGCGCAGGCACCAGCGCGCCGCGCGCCACATCGTCGGGTGGACGTATCCCGAGAGGATGACGACGTCGGGCCGCCACTCGTCGAGCGCGCGGGCGATGCCGGGGTTCCACTTGAACGAGAAGGGATTGACCTGGCCCGCGGGGCGCCACTGCTTGCCTTCGAGGAACTGCGGCTCGAGGTCGCCATAATCGAGCGTCCAGTCGCGGCCGGGCTCGGATTGGGCGCAGAAGGCGAGGCGGAATTCGCCCGGCCAGTCCTCGGCGATGCGCTTCTGCACGCCGAGGCGATAGGGCGTGGGGATGTCGTCGAGATAGAAGAGGCGGGGGCGGCTCATGCGGCGCTCCGCAGGCGCGCAATCGCGTCGAGCGTCTGGCGGGCGATCCGCCCCCAGGTGAAGCGCGCCTCGACTCGCGCTCGCGAGGTCTCGCCCATCGCGGCGCGCGCCTCGGCCGGCAGCGCGAGAAAGGCACGGACGGCGTCGGCGAGCTGCTCGCTCGATGCCGGTGCCACGACGAAGCCATTGTCCTTGTCGACCATCGTCGTGACCGCGCCGATATCGGTGGCGATCACCGGCAGGTTGCACGCCATCGCCTCGAGGATAACGGTCGGCATGCCTTCGTAGAGGCTGGCGAAGATGAAGCCGTCGCTGGCGTGGTAGCGCGCGAACAATTCGGCATCGTCGAGCCGGCCGGCGAATTCGATGTTCGGCAGCGCGTATTTCGCCCGAAGCTCGTCGCCGAGCGGGCCCGAGCCGACGATGGTGAGGTGCGCCCCGTCGAGGCCGGCGAACGCCTCGCAGAGATAGCCGATGCCCTTGTTGTGCTCGAGGCGCCCCACGAACACGAAGCGGGCGGGGCCGCTTGTCGGCTTTGCCGCCCCGGGGAAACTGTCGATATAATCGAGGTCGACTGCGTTGGGCAGGACTTCGATCCGGCCGTCAGGCACCTTGAGGAAGTCGCGCACCTCGCGGGTCAGCCCGCCGCCGAGCGAGACCGTGCGGTCGGCGAGGCGGGCCTGCTCGCGCCCGGCCCATTGCATCGGCAGGCTCTTGACCTTGGCTTCCAGCCCGACCGACTTGAACATCTCCAGCCCGTGCGGATTGTAGATCGTCAGCGCCTTGGGGCCCTTGCCCGCGAGATAGGCCCAGCCGCTGAAGCCCTGGCAATAGACCGCGTCGAAGCCGCCCGAAGCGAGATACGGCGCGGCCGCCTTCGAGAACAGGTAATTGGAGCGCAGCCACAGCCGCGACGCGGGCCAGGGGAACTGGACCAGCTTGTACGGATTGCCTTCGCCCATGAACTCCGCGGTCTGCGCCGCGGTGAGCGCGGGCACGATCACTTCCACTTCCGCTCCCGCCGCGGCCATGTGGCTCGCGAGGAAGTGGGTGTGGCGCTCCATCCCGCCCATCAGGAACGGAAAGATGCCGTGGTTGATGATCGCGACGCGCATGCCGTGGGTCAGGCCACCAGCTCGTTCAGCGTCTGCTGCAAGTCGATCTGCGGCTTCCAGCCGGTCGCGCCCGAGAGCTTGCCGATCCCGGCGAGCAGGCTGGGGCGCTCGACCTTGCGGACGCGTGCGGGGTCCTGGACGATCTCGATTGGCTCGCCGATCGCCTTCGAGAACATCTCGACGACCTCGACGACGCTGTACTGCCGGTTCGCGCCGATGTTGAACACGTCCGCGCCCGAGGCGACATGGTCGCTGGCGGCGAGGATCGCGCGGGCCATGTCGCGCGCGTCGATGAAGTCCCTTCGGGGGTCCAGATTGCCGAGGTGGAGCGTGCGGACGCCCGCGTTGAGCTGGTCCATGATGTCGGGCAGCAGATGCGGGTTGGTCTCGCGGTGGCCGACCGCGTTGAACAGCCGCCCGACCGCGACTGCCTTGCCGCTGCCCGCGCCCCAGCCGCGCACCAGCGCCTCGCCGGCGGCCTTGGTCGCGCCATAGACGTCCATCGGATCGATCGGGTCGCTCTCGACATGCTCGCCTTCCTTGGGCGGATAGACCGCGGCGGTCGAGGCGAAGAACAGCCGCTCGACCGGCGTTCCCGCCAGCGCGTCGAGCAGGTTCTGCGTGCCCTGGATGTTGATCATCACCGCTTCGGTCGGGTGATCGTTGCAGTACGGGATGAAGTGGATCGCCGCCAGGTGGAACACCCGCTCGGGGGCGATCGTGGCGATCATTGCCTTCAGCCACGCGGAATCGCGCAGGTCGCCTTCATGGATGTTGGAATCCAACAGGCTCAGATGCTCGCGGCGGCCGTTGAAGAAATTGTCGATGACATGAACGTCGTCGCCGCGCGCCACCAGCTCGTCGACCACATGCGAGCCGATGAACCCCGCGCCGCCCGTCACCAACACTCTTTGCATGAATCACCCTCAAGAGACGCCCGCGGGAGACCGCGACGCGCTGCTCCTTGCCGATACCGGCCGGAAATGGAAGGGCTTAGGTCGGATCGACATGCACTTTGGCGTGCCCCTCAAGGCGCCTGTCACCCCGGGCTTGTTCCTTCTTGGTCCCCTGCGAAAGCAGGGGCCCAGGGCCAGGCAGGTCTGTCCGTCGTAACCCTGGGCTCCTGCTTTCGCAGGAGAACGAGAAGGAGCGAACGCACACCCTTGCTCGAAGGCTCAGCGCGCTTCGGCGAGATAGTCGGCGAAGGGCGAGCAATTGTCGGCGAGGTTCCGCCGCAGATGCGGTTCGCGCGCCGCGACGAAGTCGAGCAGCGCGTCGATCGGCGACAGCTCGGGCTCGCGCATCCACCAGATCGGGTGCGTCAGCAGGTGGAACGGCGCCCCGTTCTGGAACGCCGCGCGCTCGAACGGGCCGCCATGGTGGAAGCGGCCGCGGCTGTCCGAGCAATATTCCATGCCCGAGAAGAAGCGCGGTTCATAGGCGTGGGGGTAGCCGGCGAAGCTGCCTTCGAGGCCCTGGAGCGCCTTGACCGGGCGATGGAAGCTGACGGCTTCGAGCGCGGTGCCCGCGAGGGTGGCGAGGATGTCGCATTCCTCCGCGGCGCGGGCCTGGAGGTCGGCGTCGTCCGGGTAGAGCGCGGCGTCGAAATGGAGGCCGATGCGCTGGCCGTTGGCGCGCACCGCCGCCAGTGCGTCGCGGCCGGGGGCGCTGACGAGGTTGTACTGCTCGGCAGAGATCAGGAAGAAGAAGGTGGCGAACACGCCGAGGCCGGCATTGATTTCGGCCTGGCGGACGGCGTGGTCGAGCGAGATGTCGATGTCGTGGCGCAGCAGGAGCGCCTTGCCCGCGATAGCGTCGCGATAGCCGATCGGTGTGTAGCCGCGCTCGAGGAAGGCCTCGATGATCGCGGAATAACCCGCGATGTTGAACGCGTAGCTCACCGCCGGTCGCCGAGCTTCTTCGCGGGATTGCCGGCGAGGATCGCATTGGCCTCGCTCGACCGGATCACCGTCGCGCCGATGCCGATCAGGCAGTCGTCGCCGATCTCGAGCCCGTTCTTGATGCAGGCATTGGGCCCGACCCAGACGCGCTTGCCGAGGATGACGCTGCCGCTGATCTCGGCCCCCGCGATGATCAGGCTGCCCGCGCCGATATGCGCGTTGTGGGCGATGTGGATCAGATTATCGATCTGGCAGCCATCCTCGATCACCGTCGGGTCCATCGTGCCGGCGACGAGCGCGTTGAAATTGCCGATCTCGACTCGGTCGCCGATGGTGACCCCGCCGATGCTGGGCAGGCGGACGGTTTCGGAATCGCCGAATTCCTCGACCCCGAAGCCTTCCTCGCCGATGACGTTGGTCGAGCCGATGATGCAGTCGCTGCCGATCTCGACGCGGGGGCCGAAGACATTGTGGTGGCCGATGCGGGTGTTGGCGCCGATCCGGCAATCCTCGCCGATCACGGTATAGGCGCCGATCGAGACGCTGGCGTCGATCACCGCGCTGGGGTGGACGATCGCAGTGGCGTGGATGCCCGATGCGGCACGCGCCTGGCCGAATTGCTGCGCGGCGAGCGCGAAGACCAGGCGGGGCCGCTCCACCGCGATGCGCGGGCCGGTGAAGGCATCGCGGAGCGCGGGGTCGACGATCAGCAGCATGTCCGGCGGGAAGGCACCGCCGTCGGCCGGGGCCTGCCTGGCGAAGGCGAGGCTGCCCGGCTTGGGATTGCGCAAAGTCGCCAGGCCGGTGACCGCGAAGTCGCCGTCGAGCCCGAGCAGCTCCGCATCGAAGCGCGACTGGATGAAGGCGCAGATCGCCCGAGCGTTGGTGTCCAAGGCTTCCTCCCGATGGCCGCAGCTATCACCCGCGCCGGGTGGCTGTCGATGCGATCTTCTGCATGAAGTCGAGCCGCTGCTTCTCGATCGCCTGCGGCGACAGGAAGCCCAGGTCGGCCGTCACCCGGCGATTGGTCCAGGCCCGCGCGAAGGCGGCGATGCGGTCGAGGTTGCGCGTCACGTTGTCGTCGGTGTTGCCGAGCGGCAGCGCATAGTCGCCGGTGTTCAGTTCGGGCTGCGATTCGCGGTAGCCGAGGATGAAGGGCAGCCGGTGCATCAGGTAATCGCGCACCTTGAGCGAGCAGCCTTCCTCGATCTGCTTGCGGTGCGCGGCGAGCGACCCGATGCCCACGTCGCAGCGGCGGTAGAGCGCGGTCAGCGCGTCGCCGTTCAGGAAGCCGTGGAAGGTCACGTTGGGCGGGATGGCGAAGTCGGCGAAATCGGCCGCTTCCATCCCCGCGACGTGGAACTCGCTGTCGGGCATGCGCGCGGCGAGCGGGAAGATCTTGTCGACGCCGTGCCAGTTGGCCGAATGATCGAGGCTCATCGGCGATCCGGTGAAGACGAAGGCGGGCTGGGTGTTGCCGGTCTCGCCCATGTCGTCGCGCGGCGGGCCCCAGAAGCTGTTGCCGATGACTGCGACTTCGGCGCCGGGCCAGTTCTCGTGCCGCGCGATCTCGCCGGTGACGCAGACCAGGCCGTCGACCGACCCCAGCACGCGGCGGCGGGTGGTCTCCTGGAACCAGCGGAAGGCGGTGCCCCACAGCTTGTTCTCGGCGCCCTCGAAGGTATTGACCTCGGCGACCGAGGGGTACGCGCGGAGAATCCCGCCGAGCCCGGGATACCAGGGGCCGTTCTGGCGGTAATAGATCAGGTCGGGGGCGAACGCCTTGAGCGCCTTGCGGAGCTTGCCCGCGCTGGCGATCTTGTTGACGAAGCCGAGCCTGAGGCGGGGGTGCCGGTCGAGCTGCGCCTGGCTGAAGGTGCCGATCGCGCGCCCGCGCTCGGCAAAGCCCGGGGCGGTGGGCGCGTCGCGCAGCGGCACCAGCGTGAAGATCTCGGCCGCATGCCCCTGCTCGCGCCAGGTGTCGATCTGGCCGAGCATCTTGCGCAGCACGCCGCTCTCCACATAGGGCGGCCATTCGGTGAGATAGGCGATGCGCATCGGGGATTCAGCGCCCCTGTTTCGTAAGGTGCTGAGGCCGCTCAAGCACGGGCCGGGGCTTCCTCTCTCCTGTTCTCCTGCGAAAGCAGGAGCCCAGGGCCAGGCAGGTGTATCCCTTGTGACCCTGGGCTCCTGCTTTCGCAGGAGAACAGAAGGGTTTCGGTTGGAAGGAAAAACACCGTTCGATGGTCACGCCGCCTCCGCGCCCAGCCGCTTGCGGATCGCCTTGCGCGCGGTGCGGAGCGCCTGGAACATCGGCGAGTTGATCCGCTTCAGGTAGGAATCGAAATCCTCGAAGCGCTTCGGCGGCGCCTTCATGATCGCATCGAACTCGGCGGTGGTGAAGCCGAGCTTCTTGGCGACATAGACGCAATCCTCGTCCTGCCGGTCCTCGTCATAGGGCGGGGGCTGGAGCGCGGCGAGCGCTTCGTCGCGGCTGATCTCGCCGGTCGAGATCAGGCTCGACAAATGGGTGCGGCGCTTGTCGTAGCCGAACTTCCGCGGGAGGTAGCAGCCCTGGTACCAGCGGGTGAACACGCTCTCATGGTGCTTGCCGCCATAATCCTGCCAGCCGACCTCGCGCTGGATCACGTCGAGCGCCTCCTCGCGCGAATAATCGACATAATCGAGGATCGGAATGACGTTCATGCCCTTGGTCATATGCTCGACGAAGGTCGCGAAGCTCGACACCGGCAGCTTGCCGATCGGGCGGCTGCCATGCGCCTTGTGGATCGCCTTGATATAGCCGGCGTCGCGGTGCCCGCGCGACCAGCCGTGGGGCAAGTGGCTCTCGGTCTGATGGTTGGTGCCGCTGATGATGTAGGGAATCTTGCGCTGCGCGGCGATCCTGAACATCGCCGCCCAGACCATGTGGTCGGTCGGGATCTCGACGTCGGGGACCGATGCGAGCAGGAAGGCGCGCTGGATTTCCTTGAACTGCTCCCAGTCGAACACTTCGGTGTAGAGATTGATGCCGAGCTTCTCGATGAAGCGGTGGATGTTGCGCACCGCAATGTCCGAATTCCAGCCATTGTCGACATGGACCGCGAGCGGGCGCAGCCCGAGCTTGACCGTCAGCCACGCGACATAGGTGCTGTCGACGCCGCCGCTGACGCCGATGATGCAGTCATTCTCCTTGCCCTGGCCGCGGCGCTTGATCTCGTCGACCAGCGCGGCGAGCTTGGCCTCGCCTTCGTCGCCATGATCGACATGCTTGGCCAGCGCGGCGAGATGCTCGTGGCAGTGATGGCAGACCCCGTCCTCGTCGAAGACGATGTCCGGGTCCGAACTGTCCATGACGCAGCGCTTGCAGATCTGGTACGAAAGCATCGGTTACTCCTGGGAAATCGAATACGCGGGCGTCAAGCCCGGGTGCGGCTCTTGGGGGAGCCGAGAAGCTTCTTGCGCGCCGCCTTCGCCTTGAGCCCCAGCATCGCGAGGCCGAGCCGGGGGAGGCGGCGGCGGCTGTACGACCAGCTGCCGCACGACAGGCATTCGGGGCGGTCGCACAAGGCGGCGTTGGGATCGGCGGTGAGGATCGGCAGCTCGACCGCGGCCGAATCGGCGGCGCTCGCCATGATCGAATAGGCCTCGCCGACCAGCCCCGTCCTGAGGATGCCGGCGCGGACATAGGGGCTGTAGAGCTTCCAGAAGCCGCCGCTGCAGCCGGGGATATCGACTCGCGGCACCCAGCGCGCGCCGCCGTCGCCGACGACGTAGCACCCTTCCTTGCCCGCGAGGAACGACTTGCCGGCGAGGCCGAGTTCCTCCTGGGTGAAGTGCGCGGTGCTGAGCCCGGGGCTGTCGGCGACGCAGCCGATGACGATCTGCTTGCCGCCGATTTCGATCAGGCGGCGCATCCATGAGAAGGGCAGGGCGTGCTCGTCATGGCCCTCGACGAGGAAATCGGCCTGCGCGCCGATCGCGGCGATCGAATTGGCGGGGTGGGTGCTGCGCTTGCGGCCCGGGTGCTTGAGCACCGCCGAGGCGAAGCCGCCCGCGGTGGTGCGCGCCTCGTCGGTGAACAGCGCCTCGACCTTCTTCAGCTTCGCCGACTGCAGCGCGGTGAAGGTGAGCGCGACGATCGTGCCCTCGGGGCCGACGACGTCGAGCAGCGCGTCGAGCAGCGCGCTGGCAACGCCCTTCTCGCGCGGCGCGATCGGGCGGGTGGCGCAGCGGACGAGGACAGGGTCGCCCGCGCCGAGGCCCATCGCGCGCAGGTCGGCGGCAAGCGTTTCGCGCAAGGGTAATGTGGCGTCGGTCATCGTCGGTCGGCCCTTAGCCGTTCCACCATGTCCTTGAATATAGTGTCGATCAACGGACGAAATCTTCCCTCGAGGCCGAACGCATCTATGAACCCGCGGCCTTCATATCCACCCTCGGCGGCCTGGGCGGCGGTCGGCCAATAGCCGAACACGTCGCCGAGATAGCCCAATGCGATGGTGCCGGCGGGGAGATGGTTCCGCAGCGCGACCGAGGGTTCGGCGGAGACCGCCCAGAAATCCAGGCCGTCGCCGATCGCGAGCCGGCGGAATTCGACTTGCTTGCCGGGGTTGCCGGCGTCGAGCAGCGCGGAGACCGGGGTGGCCGTCAGCGCCGAGCGGATCGGGCCGGAGAGCGTGGCGGGCGCGGCGCGCTTGAGGGTGCTGCGCACGGTGCCGGAGAGCGTCCCGGTCCAGCGGGTCCAGCCGGCTTCGTCGAAGGCGCAGAAGGAGGGACCGTAGCGCAGGGTGCGGGCGATGCGGCGGAACGCGGGGCGGGTTTCGGGCGAGCGCTGGCGGATGTCGCCCGCGAAGCCCTGGAGGAAGAGGACCGGAAGATCGCCGAGCTCGGCGCGGATCGCGGCGCGGACATGCCCGGGATATTCGGCGCTCACTCGGTTTTGGTGGGGGAATCCCGTGGGATGGCACGCGCAGCTCCACAGGATTGCGAACGGCTTGCCGTCGCTGTGGAGCTGCCATGTCCGGACGCGTTCGTCTCGGGGGCCGGCCGGTTCGGGCGCCATGGCGGGTTCGTGCCGGCCGAACTTTCCGCCGTTGAAATAGGGGAGCGGCCAACGCTTGCGGCGGTGGATCGCGCCGTCCCACTTGGCTTCGGAATGGCTGAGGGTCAGCGGAACGAAGGGCTTGGCGAGCAGGCGGCGGAGCATCGCCGTCGTTTGCTCGATGACCCAGGCGATGTACGCCCCGTCGGCCGCGCCGAGCCTGGGCTTTCCCGGATCGAGCGACGGCGCGTAATGGGTGTGCGAGGCGAGGAGCAGGATGTCCTCGTCGCGGATGCCGAGTTGGACAAGGACGGTGCGCAGCGCCGCGTCCACCACCGGCCCGACGAACAGCGCATCGAAGGTGACGATCACCGCGGTCCGCCCGCTCTCGTCGCGCAGCGCGACCGCGTTGGCTTCCAGCGGGTCGGCGACGCTTTCCGCCGCCCCGCGCCGGTTGCCGAAGCCCGCGAGCGGGACCATCGATCGCGGGGTGAGATCGACGCTGTCCGCTGCTCCGGCGATCACTGGTGCTTCTCCATCGGTAACCGGGCGGGCCTACAGGAATTTGGCGCGTGGGTGCTAGAGTTCGATCCAACGGGCTTGAAATTGCTTTCCGTGCTTTTTTCCCCGGCGAAGGCCGGGGCCCAGTCTCGGCGGACATGAGACGGCATCCTGCCCTTTATATCGCATCGCAACTGGGCCCCGGCCTGCGCCGGGGAAAGAAGCAGGGAGAATGAAGCCGAGCCCTACAGCGCCGGGCCGAGCAACGCCTTGAGCTCCGCGCGGGTCGGATAGTTGACCAGCACCGCGCGGTGGGGGCCGCTGAAGATGAACAGGCTGCCCGCCGCCGCTGCCGAGGCGCCGGCGTCGATCGCCTTGCGGACATCGGCGAGCGAGCCCGCCCCGCCGCACGCGATCACCGGCACCGGCACTGCGTCGCACACCGATTCGAGCAGCTCGAGGTCATAGCCCTGATAAGTGCCGTCGCGGTCCACCGAGTTGAGCAATATCTCGCCCGCCCCAAGCTCGGCCGCCCGCCGCGCCAGCGCGAGCGGATCGAAGCTCGACTTGGTCCCGCCGCCGCGCACCATCGCGCGCGACTTGCCCAGCCAGTCCTTCCTGACGTCGATCCCCGCGACCACCGCCTGCTCGCCGAAGGTGTCGGCGATCTCGCGGACCAGCTCGGGCTTCTCGATCAGCGCGGTGGTGACGGCGATCTTCTCGACCCCCGACTTGAACAGCCGCCGCGCCTGGTCGAAGCTGGTGACGCCGCCGCCATAGCAGATCGGCATGAACGCCTCGCCGGCGATCTCGGCGATCGTCTCGTACGGCGGCTCGCGGCCCTTCCGGCTGGCGTCGATGTCGAGGAAGATCAGCTCGTCGACCTCGAGGTCGTTGAACAGCCGCACCGCGTTGATCGGATCGCCGACATATTTGGCGTCCTTGAACTTCACTGTCTTCACCAGCCCGTCGCCGCGCAGCAGCAGGCAGGGGATGACGCGCGCCTTGTTGCCCTGCTTCACAGCTCGGGCACCTTGCTCAGGAAGTTGCGGATCACCGTCAGGCCGTAGCGGTGGCTCTTCTCGGGGTGGCACTGGAAGCCCCAGACATTGCCCGACTGGACCACCGACACGAACGGCCCGCCATAATCGGTGCGGCCGAGAACCGCCGATTCGTCCGTGGCTTCGACATAATAGCTGTGAACGAAATAGAAGCGCGCCTCGTCCTCGAGCCCGGTGGTCAGCACGTCGGGGCGCGTGAAGGCGACGTCGTTCCAGCCCATGTGCGGGACCTTGAGCGGGGGCGGGAGCACGAAGCGTTTGCAGGTTGCGTCGATCCAGCCCAGCCCGTCGGCATCGCCTTCCACGCTGTGCTTCGTCAGCAGCTGCATCCCCAGGCAGATGCCGAGGATCGGCGTGCCGCGGTCGTGCGCGGCGTCGAGCGCGGCGCGGATGCCGGTCTCGGCCAGCCGCTCCATCGCCCGGCCGAAATGGCCGACGCCGGGGAGGATCAGCTTGCTCGCCGCGGCGATGACCTCGGGGTCGGCGGAGATCACTGCCTTGCCCCCCGCCTTGCGGCAGATATTGGCGACCGATCCGATATTGCCGGCGTCGTAATCGACGATGACGATCATGCCGGCACCACTGGTTTGCGGCTTGCGCCGCATGGCGGAAGCGCTGCGATGGCCTTGGCGACGATGCGGGCGTTCGCCCGGATGTCGTAATTGTCGCGCACCCGCTCCCACGCAGCCTGGCGCATTGCTTCGGTCACTGCCTCGTCCTGCCCTGCGAACCGCGCGACTGCCTGCCAGATCGCGGCGGGGTTCGTGTCGGCAGGGATTAGGCTGCCGGTCGCATCGCTGACAAGCTCGCGCGTGCCGCCGACATCGGTGGCAAGCGCAGGGATGCCCGCGGCCATCGCCTCCATGATCGAGACGGGCACGCCTTCGCTCGCGCTGACGTTGACGAACAGGTCGTACGGGTTGGCCTGATAATGGAGCGGCACTTGCGGAGGGAGCAGCGAGCCCATCAGATCGACCTCGACCTGCGGCGGCAGCTTCGCCGCGAGCGCGCGGACCGGGCTGTCCTCGGGCATCGGGCCGATATGCGTCCAGCGGACCGGCAGGGTGGCATGGGCGAGCGCCTCGGCGATCAGATGGAGCCGCTTGACCGGCGCGGCGGCGGCGCAGGAAACGAGCTTGAGCACCCCGTCCTTCGCCACGGGTCCGCGCGGCTGGGGGATGGTGCCGAGGCGCAGGCAGGCGATGTCGGCCTTGCGCTGGGGGAAGCGCGAGACGAGGCTCTGCACCCCGTCCTCGGAGACCGGCGCGAGGAAGCCCGCGCTGCGCACGATCGGCCCGTGCATCGGGATATAGCCGCCTGCCGCCTCGGGATAGAGATCGAAGCGATGGAGCCGGACCAGCGACGCGGCCTGCTGCGCCTTGCTCAGGAAGGGCAGGATATCGGCCCAGCCGCGGCCCCAGAAGAAATAGAGATGCCCTTCGCGGATCAGCGGCGCGACATGGTTGCGGTAGACCTCGGTGCGCAGCAATTTGTCGGCCAGCGCCCAGTTGCGCAGGAACAGGCGCATATGGGTCGGGTTGAGGCCCGCGTCGTAGAGCCCGGGATGCCGCGCCAGCCGGGCAAGCGCGCCCGGGCGCAGCGCCTCGCGGATCGTGCCGAGATCGTTTGGCCCGAGCGCGGGCGGCAGGATGTTGACGCTTGCCGGCACCCGCGGATCGGGATCGGGGACATAGCCGCGCAAGGGCGCGATGTGGATTTCGGAGAAGGAATCCGCGAACGCCTCAAGCTCGAACAGCTTCCATTCGTCGACGCGCGAATAGGGATAGCTGTCGGTGAACATCACCAGCCGGCTCATGCTCAGCCCTCGGGAACGCGGATCGGCTCGAGCCTCGTGTGCAGGCCCTCGCCGATGAATTCGTAGCGGCACAGCGGATAGACCGGCCCGACGCGCTGCGGCGATTGCTGGAGCGCGTCCATCATCCCCTCGGCTTCGAGCGTGATGCAATGCTCGTCGGAGAAATAAGTGGTGTATTCGTCGCCGAGGAAGATCGAGACCAGATAGGAGCCGTCGAGCAGCGCCGGCTGCTCGATCGTCGCGCGGACCACGCCCGTCGCGGGATAGGTCAGATTGTTGAACCGGCCTTCGAGCACGGGGCCATGGCCCATCACCGGCCGTCCGTCGGCGTCATGGATGATGAAGCCGAAATTGGGGACGCGCAGCTTCTTCTCGGGGTCGTTGTAGTTGAGCTCGAGGACGATCCGCGCGCCTTCCTGCCACACCGCGACGCGGCTCACGAGCGCGGTCGGGGAATAGAGCTTCTCGCCGCTCTGGCCGCCGCTCTTGGCATAATGCTCGATGGCGCGGCCGATCTCGCCCGAGAAGATCGCGCGGCCCTGCTCGAGCACGAGCCCGTGCGTGCACAGCTCGCGCAGCACCTGGATGTTGTGGCTGACGAAGATCACCGTGCGGCCCTCGCCCGAGACCTGGCTCATCCGGCCGATGCACTTCTTCTGGAAATCCTTGTCGCCCACCGCGAGCACTTCGTCGACGACGAGGATCTCGGGCTCGAGATGCGCCGCGACCGAGAAGGCGAGGCGGACATACATGCCCGAGGAGTAGCGCTTGACCGGGGTCTCGAGGAAGCGCTCGACTTCGGCGAAGGCGACGATCTCGTCGAAGCGCTTGCGCACCTCCTCGCGGCGCATCCCGAGGATCGCGCCGTTGAGATAGATATTCTCGCGGCCCGTGAGCTCGGGGTGGAAGCCGGTGCCGACTTCGAGCAGGCTGGCGATGCGCCCGCGGACCTCGACTCGGCCGGTGGTCGGCTCGGTGATCCGCGACAGCAATTTGAGCAAGGTCGACTTGCCCGCGCCGTTGCGGCCGAGGATGCCCATCACCTGGCCCTGCTCGATTTCGAAATCGAGGTCGTTGACGGCCCAGAAAGTCTCGTGGCCGCGATCCGGGCCGCCGCCGCGCCCGAGCTTTCGCGCCACTGCGCGGCCGATCATCGCCGGGCCCTGCGACAGCGAATCGCGCAGCGACTGATACTGGAACCCGTCTTCGCGCTGGCGCAGCCGGTAGGATTTTCCGAGCCCTTCGGCGCGGATCGCGAGGTTGGCGTCGAGGGTCATATGATGTCTGCGAACTTGCGCTCGCTGGCGCGGAAATAGGCGGCGCCGGCGACCAGCATCACCACCATCACCGCGAGGCTGATCGCCAGCGAGGTCAGGTTGAGCGGCGTCGCGCCGCGCAGCAGGCACCAGCGGAACCCGTCGATCACCCCGACCATCGGGTTGAGCGAGAACAGCAGCTGGTATTTGGCGGGGACGATGGCGCTGCTGAACCCGACCGGCGAGACGTACATGCCGATCTGGATCATGAACGGCACGATGTAGCGGAAGTCGCGATATTTGACGTTGAGCGCGGCGATCAGCAGCGCCGGCCCGATCGCGACCAGAGTCGCCAGCGCGGCGAACAGCGGCAGGAAGATCACTCGCCAGTCGGGGATGTAGTTGTAGAACACCGCCATCACGACGAGGATCACGAGGCTGATCAGGAAATCGATGATCGCGACGACGCAGGTCGCGACCGGAATGATGATCCGCGGGAAATAGACCTTGCCCACCAGCGCGGCGTTGGTGATCAGGCTGCTCGACGCCTCGGTCATGATCCCGGCGAACAGCAGCCAGGGGAGCATCCCCGCGAGCACCAGCAGCGGATAGGGCGCGCCGCCTTCGCTGGGCAGCCTGGCGAGGACGCCGAAGATGAAGGTGAAGATCAGCATCGTCAGCAGCGGGCGGATGATCGCCCAGCCGCTGCCGAGCACCGCCTGCTTGTAGCGCACCGCGACGTCGCGCCAGGCGAGGATGCCGAGCAGCTCGCGGTACGACCAGACGTCGCGCCAGTAGCGGAGCTTGCCGCTGCCGGGCTCGATGACCAGGATATTGTGCTTGGGGTCGCTCAATTTGTGTCCGTTTGTCAGGCGGCCGCGCGGGGTGCGGCCTCGGGGATGCCCCATGCCTGTTGCGACGCGACATGAAAAGCCCAGCGGCGCGCCCAGGGCGCTTTCGCGCTGTTGACGAGCGGCGGCGCGTCGGTTCCGGCGATCATCGAATCGACCCAGCTGCCGACCGGCGTCGAGAAGCCGGTCTTGGCGCGGCTGGTGACCGAATCGGGAAGCGGCAGCTTCGGCGCGCGGGCAAGCGGGCCCTTGCCCATCGTCGCGCCCGGGGCGGTCATCGCGCGCGCGGTGACTTCGAGCAGCGCCGCGTCGACCAAAGGCACGCGCACCTCGAGGCTGTGCGCCATGCTCGCCCAGTCGGTGTCGCGCAGCAGCTGGTTGCGCATGTAGAGGCTGGTCTCGAGCGTCGCGACCTTGCCGAAGGCCGTGGCGGGCTCGGGATCGGGCACCCCGAAATCGGGGCCGAGCCGTTCGAGGCCGATGCGGATCAGGTCGCGGTCGAGCAATGCGGGCAGCTCCCACGGCATGAACAGCCCGCGGCGCAGCAGATAGGCGCCGGCATAGGAGCCGCCATATTCGAGCATCCCCGCCGCCTTGGGATTGATCCCGAAGCGCTCGGCGCCGATCCCGCTCAGCACGGTGCGCGCGACTCGGCCGAACGGCTTCGCCATCGCGAACTTGGCGGTCCAGCTCGGCAAGTCGCGGAACGAGGGATAGCCGCCGAACAATTCGTCGCCGCCGAGCCCCGACACCGCGCCCTTGCAGCCGATCTCCTTGGCGGCCTTGCTGACGAACCAGCTGTTGACGCCGTCGATCGTCGGCTGGTCCATCGCGTGGAGGATGCGCGGCAAATCGTCGCGGAACTCGGCTTCGCTGACTCGGCGGACCTGGTGCGGCATGCCGTATCGGCGCGCGACTTCGGCCGCGAGATCGCCTTCGTCGTCGTGGCGCCCGGCGAATTCCTCGAAGCCGAGCGTGACGGTCTGGACGTTGCTCGCGCCGGTATCGCGCATCAGCCCGAGCAGCGCGCCCGAATCGATTCCCGCCGAGAGGAAGCAGCCGATCGGCACGTCGGAGACGAGATGGTGCGCGACGCTGTCGGCGAGCGCGGCGGCGATCTCCTCGTCGCCGGCGCCGCGGCCCTCGCGCTCGGCGGCGCGGTAGAGCCCGGCGACCGAGTGGTAGCGTTTCGGCTCGCCCAAGCCGCTCGCATCGACCGTCATCGTGCAGCCGGCGGGGAGCGCGAACACGCCCTCGCGGATCGTCCAGGGCTCGGGGACGCTGCCCCACAGATAGAAGCCGGTCAGCGCCGCGGGCTCGATTCCGCCCGTGACCGCGCCGCCCGCGACCAGTGCTTTCACCTGGCTGGCGAAGCGGATGCTGCGGCCGTCGTCATGATAATAGAGCGGCTTGATCCCCAGCGGGTCGCGCGCGAAGAACATCTCGCGCTTTGCCGCATCCCAGATCGCGATCGCGAACATGCCGCGCAGGTCGGAGACCATCGCCGCGCCCTTGCGGGCATAGAGCTCGAGGATGACTTCGCTGTCCGAATGGCTGACGAACGTCGCGCCCTGCGCCTCGAGGTCGCGGCGCAGCGCCTGGTAATTGTAGATCTCGCCGTTGAACACGAGCATCAGCCGCCCGTCCTGGCTCGGCATCGGCTGGAGCCCGGCGGTCGAGAGGTCGATAAAGGCGAGGCGGCGATGACCGAAGCCGACCCGGCCATCGTCGGAGACCCATTCGCCGGTGCCGTCGGGCCCGCGCGCGGCCATGTGATCGCGGGTGCGGGCCAGCTCGCCCCGGTCGACCGCCGGGGCGTCGCCATGCCAGGCGAAAATGCCGTTGATTCCGCACATTGATCCGGGTCCGCCCTGAGTTCGGGACCCCTTTAGGCGGGGCCCCGGCTTACCGCAACGGGATGCTGGGCCGGATCGGCATTCACGCGGGGTGCCGCCCAAGTCCTTCTGTCACCCCGGACTTGCTCGGTGCTTATACCCATGCGCCAAGGCCCTCCTTGTTCCCCTGCGAAAGCAGGGGCCCAGGGTCGCAAGGGACAGACTTGCCTGGCCCTGGGCCCCTGCTTTCGCAGGGGAACAGAGGTTTACTTGGCGTAGCGGGACCCCGGCTCAAGGCCGAGGTGACGACGAATGATCGCGTTTCCAACCCAGAGTCGGATTCGGCTCATTTGAATCTCTTTCCCCGGCGAAGGCCGGGGCCCAGTATCGACGAACTTCAGACGGCATCCCGCCATCTGAATCGGCTCGCGACTGGGCCCCGGCCTTCGCCGGGGAAAAGCCTGGTCAATCCAGCCGGATCAAACCTAATCCTCCGCGACCCCCTCGGGATGCGCGGCTTCGTACGCGGCTTCCATCTTCGCCGTGATCGCCAGCGCGTCCTTGGCGGCGCGCAGCCCGCCTGCGCGCACCGCGGCGTCGAGCAGCCCGGCGAGCGCGCGGAACTCGGCCTCGTCGAGCAATACGGCAATCTTGTCGGTCATGGGCTTTCCGGTCAGGCGGGGACGCAGGGGACCTTATAGGCGGTTCCGCCGGCATCATAGAGCGTGAGCGTCATCGTCGGGATGACGAGCTCGGGGACGGCGCTGTCCGCGGTGGTCAGCTTGCCGCGGATCGCCGCGAAATCGCTGTCGTCGCCGAGGCGGACCTGGAGCCCGGCGCCGACGCGCTTGAGCGCCGGGATGTTCGAGCCGTTGCCCACCGGCGCGCCGAAGCCGATCAGCGGCGGCTCGATGCACATGTTGCGCATCACCCCCGATCCCGCCCCCGCGGTGCGAATGCTCGCCCAGGGCACGGTGGTGGCGATGCGCCAGGTCATGTTCCAGAATTCGGTGTTCACGCCTTCGTCGGCATAGGTCCGATAAATGCGGATCTGCGCCGGCGCGGTGGCGTTGCTGACGCGCAGCGACCCCGCGACGACGTCGCGCGCCAGCGTCACGTCGGGCGCCGTGTCGCCGCCGATGCCGAGCGTGATCACCCCGCGGTCCGACGCGTCGAGCCCCATCGAGACGCGGTTCTGGGTGTCGTCGGTGAGCTTGGCGGTGAAGCCCGGCGCGGTGCCGGATGCGGCGGCGACATTGACCGTGGGCGCATACAGCACGCCGATGCCGTCGAAGCGCGCCAGCGTGGTCCACGCCCCGCCCTCCACGCCCGCCTGGACGTAGCCGCAGACCTCGAAGATATCGACCGTCGGATCGATGGTCGAGGCCGAGAGCGGCGTCGCGCGCGTGCCGGTCTGGCCGGTATTGTTGAAGTCGATCGTCTTGCCGGTCGAGCTGCCGGTCTCGTAGCCGATCATCAATATGCGCGACGCGATCAGCCCCTCCCATTCGTAGCGGCTGTTGCCGGCGATGTGGACGATGGTCTTGAGGCTCTCGATCGACAGGCGGTTGTTGCCCATGCCGTGGATCACCGCGACGCTGCTGGGGTGGCTGCCGACCTGGTCGGCATGCTCCCAGCCGACGCGGATCACGTCCGCCGGGGTGCCGGTATTCTGGTCGACCTGCGACGTGATCGCCATCGTGCCGCCCGAGCCGGCCAGCTTGAGCCCGCCGAGCGACAGCCCGTCGGGGCTGGTGATCACCGCTTCGCCGGTCTTGCGCACTTCGAAGACCGTCGCCGAATTGACCGACAGGTCGAGCAGCTTCGAGGTGTTTCGCGACTGCAGGTCGGTGATGTTGGCGGTGATCCCCGTGAACAGCACGCTCGATCCGTTCCAGGTCTGGGTGAAATTCGCCACCGGCATGCTGGCGGTGACGGTGCCGCCTGCCGCGAAGATCGTCGAGCCGATCACCGTCTCGGCGCCGCTGCTGTCGCGGAAGGCGACCTTGGTGACGCCATCGACATTCCTGCCATAGAGCCGCGCGGTCGCCGCGGCGGGATCGCCTGGCGCGCCCTGCTCGGGCAGGTCGAGCATCTGGAACTGGCCGCGGCCCGCGGCGTCGACCTTGGCGGCGACGGTCCAGTTGGTCCCGTCCGACAGGCCGAAATGGATGAGGTCGTCGGCGACATTGGCGGCCGAGACCGAGACGATCGGCGAGGCCCGGGTCGACTGGCCGACATTGGTGAAGTCGATCGTCTTGCCGTTGGCGGTCGCCGCCTCATAGCCCGCCCAGAGCAGCCGCGTCCCGAGCATGCCGGCCCAGGCATAGGTCGAATTGCCGGCGATATGGGTGATCGTCGCCGCGCCTTCGATCGAGAAGTTGGCGGCGCCCATGCCCTGCAGCACCGATCCGCTGGCGGGATCGTTGCCGACATGCGCGGTGTCCTCCCACGCATAGCGCAGCACTTCGCCGGGACTGGAGGTGGTGAGGTCGGTCTGCGATGTCAGCGCCATCTCGCCTGCGCTGCCCGCCAGCTTGATGCCGCCGAGCGAGGTGCCCGCGGCATTGCTGATGATCGTCTCGCCGGTCTTGAGAACGCGGTAGATCGAGGCGCCGTTGAGCACGAATTCGAGGAATTTGGACGAAGGCAGCGACGCGGTGTCGGTCACCGTCACGCCGATTCCGCGGAACACGGCGGCGGAATCGTTCCACGGCTCCCCGACGAGAGTCAAAATATCGAAACCAGCCATCCCTGCAGTCCACTTCCTCAACCGGCGCGCTTGCGGCGCCTGATCGTGATTCTTTGAGGATTCCGGCCCGTTGGCCACCCCCGCCAGATTGGACGCTGTGCTGCGTCCGGTTTGACAACCCCACCCTGGAGACTAAGGAAATTCCCGTAATTTACTAGGGGGCAATTTCGTGACTCGCAGGCAGGTGCTGTTCGGATCGGGTGCAGCGAGCATCGCATGGGCGGGTCTTGCTGCCCCCTGGAACATCGCCCGCGCCGCGCCGCTGGGCGGCGGAGCCCGGGTCCGGCTGAGCGGCACGCTCTCCACCGAGCTCGGCGGTGTCGTCACCGGATCGTACCAGCTCCGCGCGCTTTCGGTCGCGCACCGCACCGTGGTTTGAGCCAGATTGGCTGAAACCCGCTATCCGGTCCAACTTTAATTTGTAACAATTTGTCGCTTGCGCCGTGCGTCCCTGGCGTGCCGCGCGCGACTCGCTGGATTGCACCCTCGCCGGGCCCCCGGTATCAGCGCGCATCTTCAGGAGGGTATGAATGACGATCAAGCCGCTGCGCAAGGCCGTGTTTCCCGTGGGAGGCCTCGGAACGCGCTTCCTGCCCGCGACCAAGGCGATGCCCAAGGAGATGCTGCCGGTCGTCGATCGCCCGCTGATCCAGTATGCGGTCGACGAGGCGATCGAGGCGGGGATCGAGCAGATGATCTTCGTCACCGGGCGCGGCAAGTCGGCGATCGAGGACCATTTCGACATCGCCTATGAGCTCGAGACGACGATGTCGGCGCGCGGCAAGTCATTGGAGGCGCTCGAGGCGACTCGGCTCAAGCCCGGCGCGGTCGCCTATGTCCGCCAGCAGGAGCCGATGGGGCTCGGCCATGCGGTGTGGTGCGCGCGCGACATCGTCGGCGACGAGCCGTTCGCGGTGCTGCTCGCCGACGATTTCATGGTCGGCAGGCCCGGCTGCCTCAAGCAGATGGTCGAGGCGTACAACCGCACCGGCGGCAACCTGATCTGCGCGATGGAAGTCGCCGACGAAGCCACCGACAAATACGGGATCATCACCCCCGGCGCGCGCGCCGGCGCGCTGACCGAAGTGCGCGGGCTGGTCGAGAAGCCCGCGCGCGGGACCGCGCCCTCGAACCTCGCGGTGATCGGCCGCTACATCCTCCAGCCCGAAGTGATGCGCGTGCTCGAGGGGCAGGAAAAGGGCGCGGGCGGCGAGATCCAGCTGACCGACGCGATGGCGCGGATGATCGGCACCCAGGGCTTTCACGGGCTGACCTTCGACGGGGTGCGCTACGATTGCGGCGACAAGGCGGGCTTCATCCAGGCCAATCTCGCGATCGCCGTCGAGCGCGACGATATCGGTCCCGCGGTGCGGGCGTTCGCCAAGGGGCTGCTGGGGTAGGTTGGGATACCATATTTGCGGGACGCGATTCGCCTCAAGCCGTCATCCCCGCGAAAGCGGGGACCCATCTCCCGGACCAGCAGCAGAATGCACCGGCGCGGATTGTGGATGGCTTCGGAGATGGGTCCCCGCTTTCGCGGGGATGACGAAGGGGAAATAGGAGTCCCCCCCACCCTCAGCGTTCGATCCCGCTTGCGATGTTGGAAATGTTCTGGTTGCGTTCCAGCCATGCCCACGCTGCAGCCCATCGATCCCATCCAATCCGCCCCCCGCGGAAGCACAATCCCCACGCGCTTGTTCGTTGGGATCTTCACACCCGCGATACGGTCATTTGCCCCGGGCGCTCCCGCATGCCGGGCAGCCCGGATCCTTCGGCAGCGTCAGCGTACGGAAGCGCAGCGCGAGCGCGTCGACCAGCAGCAGCTTGCCCGCGCTGTCCTCGCCGAACGGGACGCAGGCGCGGATCGCCTCGAGCGCGGCGAGGCTGCCCATCACCCCGGTGAGCGCGCCGAGCACGCCCTGTTCGGCGCAGCTCGCTTCGGCGCGCTCGGGGTCGTGGCCGACGAAGCAGCGATAGCAGGGCTTGTCCGCCTCCCAGCCGCGGAACACGCCGAGCTGGCCTTCGAACTGGCCGACCGCGGCGCTGACCAGCGGGACGCGGTGGCGCAGGCAGGCGTCGGCGACGGCGAGGCGGGTGGCGAAATTGTCGGTGCCGTCGATCACGACGTCGAAGTCACGGACTTGATCGGCGTTCGCCGCATCGATCCGGTGGATCACCGAATAGAGTTCGACATGAGGGTTGAGAGCGTGCGCGCGCGCCGTCGCCACCGAGCCTTTGCGCTCGCCGACGTCGCCGGTGGTGAACAGCGTCTGCCGCTGGAGGTTGGAAAGCTCGACTCGGTCGTCGTCGACGATGCAGAGCAGGCCGATCCCCGCCGCCGCGAGATACTGGATCGCCGGCGAGCCGATCCCGCCAGCGCCGATCACCAGCACCTTGCTCGCCTTGAGCCGCGCCTGCCCGCCGCCGCCCACTTCGCGCAGCACGATGTGGCGGGCGTAGCGCTCGAGTTCCTCGGGGGCGAGGCTCATTTGCGCCAGCTGAAGGTCAGGCTGGTCTTGTACCATTGCGCGCCCGCGCCGCCGCTGCCGGGGAGCAGGTTGTTGCGCGCGAAGCTGGCGGTCAGGCCCGCTGCATATTGCTCGACCGTGGCGCAGTCGATCGCGCGCGGGACGACGGTGCGCACCGCGCCTTCGCCGTCGACCAGCACCGCGAGCTCGACGGTGATGCTGCTGCCCTGCGGCACCGGGCAGCGCCGCGCGCGCGCCTCGCGGCCGGCGAAGTCGTGCATCGCGGGGGTGACGAGCGGCGGCGCGCGCCACGGCAGGGCAGGCAGCGCCGCCCAGTCGATCGTGCCGGCCTGAAGCGCCAGCAGCGCGAACAGGGGCCCCGCGATCATCGTCCCGTCGATCCGAAGCCCCCGGTTCCCCGCAGGGTCTCGTCGAGCGCCTCCACTTCGTCCAGCGCCGCGTGCTGCACCGGTGCGGGCACGAGCTGGGCGATGCGGTCTCCCCGCGCGACCTGAAAGGGCGCGTCACCGAGATTGGCCAGGATCACCTTGACCTCGCCGCGATAGTCGCTGTCGATCGTGCCCGGCGTGTTGAGGCAAGTGACGCCGTGCTTGAGCGCAAGCCCCGAGCGCGGGCGGACCTGGACTTCGTAGCCGGGGGGAATCGCGATGGCGAAGCCGGTGGCGACAGCGTGGCGGCCGCCCGGGGGCAGCGTCAAATCCTCGGCGGCGACGACGTCCATCCCCGCCGCGCCCCGGGTCGCATAGGCGGGAAGCGGCAGGCCCTCGCCGTGCGGCAGGCGCTGGATGGCGATGCGGATCGGCGCGAGCATCAGCGTTTCCCCGGCAGCGCGGCGGCCATGCGGCGGAGCGCGTCGAGCACTTGCGCGTCGCCGAGCAGCTCGTGATCCTTGCCGGGGACGATGCGATAGTCGGTGGCGATCCCGCGCAGCGTCAGCGCCTCGGCATAGGCGCGCGAGAAGGCGATCGGCGTGGTCCGGTCGTCGCTGCCGACCAGCACCGCGGTCTTGAGCTTCGCCGGGATGCCGCCGACCAGCATGATCGGATCGAGGCTGGCTACCGGCTGGTCCCATAGCGGGGTGGGGGCGACGGTCTTCATGTGGCGGCGCCATTCGGGCAGCGCGCACGGGCAGGAGACGAGGATCATCCCGTCGATCAGCCCGGGATAGGTGCCCGCGAGGTCGGCGGTGATCGCGGCGCCCCCCGAATGGCCGACCAGGATGGTGCGCGCCGAGCGGTAGCGCCGCTGGAGCTTGCGAATCGCCGCGGCGACCGCGGCGACCCGGTCGGGGGTGTAGTTGTCGCCGGTGGTGGTGCCGCGCACGCCGGGGGAGCGCTTGCCGGCGGGGTCCTCATAGCCGGGGCGGAGCAGGCCGACCGCGACGCTGTTCGGCACTGCGGCGGCGGCGGCGCGGGCGAAGTCGTAATGATAGCCGGGCCTGGCGGCGGGGGCGTCGCCGTGGAGCACGACGATCAGCGTCCGCGCACGCCTGGGCGCAGTGGTGCCGAAGCTCTTGGCATAGAGGCCCGCCGGCTGCGGCGCGGCGGCGCCCGGGGCGGCGAGCGCGGCGAGCAGGAGCAGGGCGAGCCTAAAGCGCATCGGCGATCCTCGCCGCGAGCCGGGCGGCGACTTCGGACTTGGGGAGCCGCTCCCAATGCTCGACGCCTTCGGCCGTGACCAGATGGATGGTGTTCGCATCGCCCCCCATCACATCCCCCGAAACATCGTTGGCGACAATCCAGTCCGCGCCCTTGCGGGCTCGTTTCGCGGTGGCGTGTTCGATGACCGCCTCGGTCTCGGCGGCGAAGCCCACCACCAGCTTCGGGCGGTTCGGTCCGGCGGCGAGCGTGGCGAGGACGTCGGGGTTCTCCGAGAGCGCGAGCGACGGCGGGGCGTCGCCCTTTTTGAGCTTCTGGCCCGCCGCTTCGACGCGCCAGTCGCCGACCGCGGCGACCATCACCGCGGCGTCGGCGGGGAGCGCGGCGGCCACGGCCTGCGCCATCTCGCGGGCAGTCTCGACATCGACTCGAGTGACCCCCGCGGGGGTGGCGAGCGCGACCGGCCCGGCGACCAGCGTGACCCTCGCGCCCAGCCGGGCCAGCGCCCCGGCGATGGCGAAGCCCTGGCGGCCCGAGGAGCGGTTGGCGAGGTAGCGGACCGGGTCGATCGGCTCATGGGTCGGGCCGGCGGTGACGAGGATGTGCTTGCCGGTCAGCGGCCCCGGCGCGCCAAGGACGACCCGGATCGCCGCCAGGATCGCCTCGGGTTCGGGCAGGCGGCCGGGGCCGTATTCGCCGCAGGCCATCGGGCCCTCGTCCGGCTCCAGCACGGTCAAGCCATCGGCGCGCAATTGGCCGACATTGCGCTGCGTCGCGGCATGCTGCCACATCCGCACGTTCATCGCCGGCGCGGCGAGGACGGGCTTGTCGGTGGCGAGCAGCAGCGTGGTGGCGAGATCGTCGGCCAGCCCCGCGGCCATCTTCGCCAGCAGGTCGGCGGTGGCGGGGGCGACCACGACCAGGTCGGCCTGGCGGCTGAGCTGGATATGGCCCATCTCGGCCTCGTCCTTGAGGTCCCACAGCGTCGTGTAGACCTTGTTCTCGCTGAGCGCGGCGAGCGTCATCGGGGTGACGAAGTGCGAGCCGCCTTCGGTGAGCACGACCGTAACTTCGATTTCCGCCTTGCGGCACAGCCGGACCAGCTCGCACGCCTTGTACGCCGCGATCCCGCCGCCGACGATCAGGAGGATGCGGCGAGTCATCCGGCCAGCCGCGCGCCCCGCCAGCGCCACGCAGCGAAGGCGGCGATGAGGCCGAACGCCAGGATGAGCAGCGGAACCTGAAGGTTGACCCAGGCAAAGGGCGGCTGAGGGTCGCTGTTCTCGAGTTCTTCGAAGATGGTGTCGATATACCAGAGGAGCCCCGCCGCCGGAGCGGTCGCCACCACGCCCGCGGTCAGCCAGAGCGGAAGCGTGCGCAGCGTGCGCGATGCCCGCCTGCCTACCCACAGCACGCCCCCGAACAGAAGCGCGCCGGGAAGCGCGATAAACACGACAGGAATGATGAAACCGGTGAGGCTGTCGGCGAGATCCGCAACGCGCTCCGCCAGCAACGGTTCGGAATATTGCGCGGGATAGGCGAGGTCCCACAACCCGATGACGATCCCGGTGGCGTACATGATCGCGATCACGGCCAGCCCGAAGCACGCCATGGCCCTGCCGAGCGATACGGTCTCGATGTCGGGGGCGCTTGCGCTCATCGCATTACTCTTGTCACGGTGATCCGCCGCTTGTCGAGCGACTGGCGGACAAGGTCGCGCAGCGCGTCGGGGACGAAGACCAGTCCGACGAGGAATACCGGCGCGACCATCAGCCCCCAGTAGAAGGTGTCGAGCCGCGCGAAGATGCCGATCACCGCGGCATAGGCCGCGAGGATTCCGATCATGCGCAGCGCCAGCGGGTCGTCCCACGCCGCCCAGCCGAGCAAGGCGAGCCCGACGAGCAGCGCCCCCGCCCAGAGCGGCAGCATCTGCAGCGCGGTGGCGAGCGTGATCGACTTGACGAACAGCCCGAAGCCCTGGAGCCCCGCCCAGCCCGGCGAGGCGGGGTCGAGCGGGCCGGTGACGCCGATCACGGCATAGGCATGGATGCCGAGCGCGACTGCGAACAGCCCGAGCGCGGCGGCCCAGCCCAGGCCCTCGCGGCGCTCGCCCTCGAGCCAGGCGAAGACGGCCATGATCACGACGTAGAGCGCGGCGGTCTCGCGGATCAGCATCGCCGCGAGCGCGATCGCCACCGCCTCGACCCAGCGGCCGGGCCTGCGCAGCGCCAGCGACCAGGCGACCAGCAGCCCCGCCCAGATCTCGTGGAACGCGGCGAGCTCGGCCTGGAAGAAGGCGAGCAGCGAGCCGAGCAGCAGGATCGCGAAGGCGATCAGCGGCCGCGGACGCGGCAGCACCGGCTTGAGCCGCGCCGCCCAGCTCATCCCGACGCAGAACACCAGCAGGAAGAGCAGGTAGCGCGGCGCCCAGTCGGGCAGCGCGGCGAGGATCACTGCGAGCCCGGGCAGGCGGAAGGTGAGGAACGGCCGCAGCGGATAGCTGCCCGCGCGCAAGGCGTCGGCGGCGACGGCATAATAGTTCCCGCCGCCCTTCACGCCCGCGACGATGGTCTCGTAGAGCATCAGGTCGGTCTGGCTGCGCGCGCCGCCGCTCGCCGCGCCGAGCGCCGGCGGGTCGGGGACGAACAGCGCGCTGAGCGTGGCGAGGAGCAGCAGCACGACGAGCCCGAGCACCAGCCGCGCCTGCGGACGGCGCAGCCCGGCGAAGCGGGTAGGGGCAGTGAGCCAGAAGGGCGCAGGCGCGGCCATGGCTGGCGGTATACGGGTGGGGGTGGGGAAGTCGAGATGGGTTGGGTTGGGCGGCGCAATGCCGGGCTTTGCGCTGCCACGCTACGGCCTGAGCTTTGGTGCTCGCCTCCCTTCCCATGTTCCCCTGCGAAAGCAGGGGCCCAGGGTCACAAGGGCTGGCCTTGTTTGGCCCTGGGCTCCTGCTTTCGCAGGAGAGCAAGAAGGCACCTCAATTCTCGAAGCGGAGCGCGGCGGCGGGCAGGCCGAAGGTGCGCCTGAAGGTCCGGCTGAAATGGGCCGAATCGGCGAAGCCCGCCTGGTGCGCGGCTTCGGTCAGCGAATGCCCGCCGGCATAGAGCTGGACTGCGCGCTCGATCCGCAGCCAGAGGACATAGGTCTTGAACGGCAGGCCGGTATGCGCGGCGAACAGGTGCCGCGCCCGGCCTTCGGAGAGATTGATGTGCGCCGCCGCCGACGGCAGCGTGACCTTGTCCTCGAGATTGCGCACTGCGAAGGCCATCATCCGTACGACGCGCGGATCGGGCAGCGCCGGGCTGGCTGCGGTGGCAAGCGCGGGGACGATCGCGCGGCCCAGCCGCAGCAATTCGGCCTCGCTCGCGCCCGCGCGCAGGCATTGCTTCAAGGCGTCGAGTGCCGCCAGCGCCTCGGCGCTCACAAAGGGCACCGCCGCGCGATCGGCGAAGAGCTGCCCGGCCAGCGCGCGCCCGGCCGCGCTTTCGGGGTCGATGAACAGGAAGGCGACCGCGCCATGCGCGCGGAAGGTGTGCGGCGCATCCGAGGCGATCGCGACGATCGGCCCCGCCAGGCTCGCGCCCGCGGTGCCGACCTCGAACGCGCCTTCGAGCAGAAAGGTGACCTGGATCGCATGGTGCGCGTGCGCATGGAGATCGGCCGCTTCGCGGTCGGATTGCAGCATCCACAGGCTGGCGCCTTCCCACACCGCAATCCGCCCGCGGCCAAGGACCGAGATAAGCGCCTCCCCTGTTCCGGATCCACCCGGACAATCTGATCAAGTCAGCCGATACGTTCAAGTGCGGTGCCGCGGCGCGGCGTATCCGGCGGCTTCCACCAATCAAGGAATGGAGTTCGACCGATGACCGAGAATTGCCCCTGCAACCCGTGCACCTGCGCGCCGGCCTGCGCCTGCGCCGCCACTCCCGCCAAAGCATGCCGGTGCGGCCCCGAATGCAAGTGCGGGCCCGGCTGCGGCTGCGCGGATTGACCGCCACGCGGCGGGGCCTTCACGCAGGGCTCCGCCGCGACCGCGGCGGCGCTCATCCGCGCAGCCTGAACTTTGCCCCCTCATAGGTGCGCACCGCCCCGCCGCGTTCGAGGCTGCGGTTGCGCTCCCATTCGTCCTGCCGGCCCGCGCCGATCCCGTCCAGGCGGCGCTCCTCGAGCAGCATCGCCAGCTTGAGCCGCGCGATCTTCTTGTTCGCGAATTGCGAGCGCTGGTCGCGCGAGACGGTGGTGAGCCCGCTCGGGCGGTGCGTCGCGCGGACCGCGCTGTCGGTGGTGTTGACGTGCTGGCCGCCGGGCCCCGAGGCGCGCATCGTCTGATAGTCGATATCGGCCTCGCGGAATTCGGGCATTTCCCCGGCGTCGGGAACCGCGGCGACTCCGATGAACCAGTTGCGGCGCTTGTGCAGGGGGCGGAAAGGGCTCGCCCCGATCCAGCGGATCGTGCCGAGCCGGGCTTCGGCGAAGCCCTGCGCGCCTTCGCCGCGGACGTGCAGCAGCAGCGAGGCGGGGTTGCCGGAGAAGGCCTCCACCGGTTCGCAGGCCAGCCCTGCCGCCGCTGCCTCGCCGGCGAAGACGCGCGCCAGCTGCGCCACGACCCAGCGGCATTCCTCGGGGCCCTGCCCCGCGGAAAGATGGAGGATGAGCCCGGTCATGTGCGCCTCGTCTTGTAGGTGATCAGCGGGCGCAGCGTCGCGACGCGGTCGATCAGCGCCGCCGCTTCGAGGTCGGCGATCACGCGGTGGATGTCCTTGTACGCCTGGGGCGCTTCCTCGTAGATCAGCTGGCGGTCCTCGCAGATCACGCGGCTGCCGAGCGCTGTCCGCTCGAGATCGGCGACGCGGAAGCGGTCGCCGAGCTTGGCGCGGGCCTCGCTCCGGCTCCATTTGCGCCCCGCCCCGTGCGCCAGCGACTGGAGCGCGCGCTCGGCATGCTCGGCCCGCGGCTCGACCAGATAGGTCAGCTCGCCGCGCGAGCCCGGCACGACGATCGGACCCTTGTCGGCGGGCGCCGCGCCCTTGCGGTGGAGCCAGCCGCCGCGATGCGGGGTGACGCTGTTGTGGCAGATGTCGAGGCGGCGCTCCGCCCTCGTGCCCAGCCGCTCGCAGAAGCGCTCGGCGATCACCGCGCGGTTGAGCACGGCAAAGGCGATCGCCTCATCGTGCCGGGCGAGATAGGCGGCGCAGGCTTCGCTGCCCGCGGCGAGCGCGGCATTGTTGTGGCGCGCGACATGGCCGTCGAGGATCGCCTGGCCGAGGCCGCGCGACCCGCTATGGACCATCAGGTAGACGGCGTCGGCGCGCAGCCCGAGCGCGGCGAAGCGCGCGGGGTCCGCCACTGCCTCGATGCGCAACAGCTCGGCGAAATGGTTGCCGCCGCCGATCGTGCCGAGCGCTTCGCTGATCAGTCCCGGCGGGAGTCCGGCGCGGGCCAGCGCTTCGGCATGGTCGCCCGGCCAGCGGCCGTCGAGCCCGTGCAGCTTGCGCTCGGCACCGTCGGGGCGGAACTTGCGCAGCGGGATTTCGGTCTCCCACAGCCCCATGCCGCAGCCGATGTCGCTGCCGACCAGGTGCGGGTGGACATGGCTCGCCGACCAGAAGGCGGCGCCGACGGCGATGCCCCGCCCGGCGTGGAGATCGGGGAGACCGACGACCTGGTCGATCCCCTCGAGCCCCGCCGCGCGGTGCAATTGCTCGACCGCGGCCGGATCGATCCAGCTCGCGTCCGAGGCGATCAGAGTCACTTTCGCATCGCTCACTGCGCGTCTCCCGGTTCGACGCGGGGCCAGAGCAGAGCGATGTCCTTGAGGACGCCGTCGTCGGGATCGACGAAGAAGCGGCGCCACCGCACGCGCTCGCGGACGATGACGCGCCCGTCATGCATCCATTCGCCATGGCGCCCGCGCGCGATGCCGAACATCACGAAGTCCTTGAGATGCATGCGGACATGCATCTTCACCGTGCTGCCGGTGTCGAGATGCGCGCAGATCTCGCTGAACACATCGTCCCAGCGGCACCCGCGCCGGGCCCGCAGGAAGCGGACCAGCGGCCGGAGATTCTCGTTGAACCCCTTCTGGCGGACGGGGTGGATGTGGAGGTGGCGCTTGAGGCCGATGAACTTGATGCCCTGGTCGCGGCTCCTTTTCAGCTTGATGGGCTGGGCCCAGGCGCGGCCCAGCCGGGGCCGCTCGACGATGACCTTGAACATGTCAGCGCGCATGACGGCGCTCCTGCGAGAGAGGAGCGGCACGGCGGTGACGGACGGGGAAACGGGACGCGGCTTCGGCGCCGCGAAAATCGGCTAGGCGAGCAGGCTCGCCTTCACGGGAAGTGCCCATGCGGTATTTTCCTGAACAGGATGGAATTCGAGAATGGCTGCGGTGGTTGCAGGTGCTGATCGCATGAGTCTCTCCTTTCCATGTTCAGGGCGTGCCGGGATCGGCGGTGCGGCCACTAGGCCGATCGGCGCTGGCTGGCAAGGCTTTGCAACCCGCGGCCCGATTGCGCGTTCGCGCTGCGCCGCGTACAGTTTCAGCCCCGCTTATCAACTGGTTCCCCTTTGACTCTCAGCCGTTCGGTTCTCGAGGATGTCTTCCCCGGCGACAGCGTGATGGCCGCAGCGATGCGGGCGCACGACTGGGCCTCGACTCCGCTCGGCACGCCCGATGGCTGGCCCGAGGGGCTCAAGGTGCCGCTGAGGATGATGCTCACCTCGCGCTTCGAGATGTGGCTCGGCTGGGGCGACGACCTCGCCTTCTTCTACAATGATGCGTATCTGCCGACGCTCGGGATCAAGCATCCGTCGGCGCTCGGGCGCCCGACCAAGTCGGTGTGGGGCGAGATCTTCGACGGGCTCGAGGGCCGGTTCCAGTCGGTGATGCGCGACGGGGTCGCGACCTGGGACGAGGCGCTGCTGCTGATCCTCGAGCGCAGCGGCGCGCCCGAGGAGACCTATCACACCTTCTCGTACAGCCCGCTGCGCGGCGATTCGGGGGCGATCGAGGGGCTGATGTGCGTGGTCTCGGAGGAGACCGAGCGCGTGATCAGCGAGCGGCGGCTGGACATGCTGCGCACGCTGGCGACCGCGCTGCTGCCGGCGCGGACCCATGCCGACGTCGCGGTCGCGGTTTGCGAGGCGCAGAAATCCAACGAGGAGGATTTCCCCTTTTGCGGGCTGCTGCACCCCGATGCCGATGCGCTGCCCGCGCCGCTGGCCGCGGTTAGCTGGCCCGTCGAAGGGCTGGAGCCGGGAGTCGAG
Source organism: Pseudomonadota bacterium (assembly GCA_040388355.1). Taxonomy (GTDB): domain Bacteria; phylum Pseudomonadota; class Alphaproteobacteria; order Sphingomonadales; family Sphingomonadaceae; genus Sphingomonas. The sequence continues at coordinate 124,251 of JAZKCD010000005.1, forward strand.
GCCGTCCGGATCGAGCTTGCCGGACTCTTGCCCGACCCGCCCAGGGGGCCGTGGGACGAGGCGCCGCGCGATGCCTTGCTGCTGCCGGTCGCGAAGAGCGGCACGCTGATCCTCGGCCTCAATCCGCTCCGGCATCCGGCGGACGACCTTGCCGGCTTCGCCAAGCTGCTCGTCGCGCAGATCGCGGGGGCGCTGGCCGCAGTCGAGGCGCATGCGTCGGAGGCGGCGGAGATCGACCGGCTGCGGCAGCTGTTCGAGCAGTCGCCGAGCTTCATGGCGGTGCTGCGCGGGCCCGAGCATCGCTTCGAGCTGGTCAATCCGGGCTATCTCCAGCTGATCGGCCACCGCGACGTGATCGGCAAGACGGTGCGCGAGGCGCTGCCCGACATCGAGGGCCAGGGGTTTTTCGAGCTGCTCGACGGCGTCTACGCCACGGGTGAGCCGTTCACCGGTCGATCGGTGGCGGTGATGCTGCAGCGGACGCGGGGCGCCGAGCCCGAGGCGCGCTTCGTCGACCTGGTCTACCAGCCGATCCGCAATGCCGAGGGGCGCGTGACCGGGGTGTTCGCCGAGGGCTTCGACGTCACCGACAGCCATGCCGCCGCGACGGCGCTGCGCGAGAGCGAGGCGCGCTTCCGCACGCTGGCGGAGGCGATGCGCAACCATGCCTGGACCGCGCGGCCCGACGGCTATCTCGATTGGTTCAACGGCCAGGTCTATGCCTATAGCGGCGCGGCGCCGGGAACGCTCGACGGCGCCGAGTGGGCGGCGATCGTCCACCCCGACGATGTCGGCGGCGCGGCCGAGCGCTGGGGGGCGGCGCTGGCCTCGGGCGAGCCCTATGAGGCCGAGTTCCGGCTGCGCGATGCCGCTGGCGACTATCGCTGGCACATCGCGCGGGCAGTGCCGCAGCGCGGCGATGACGGGGCGATCCTCCGCTGGTTCGGCACCAACACCGACATCCACGACCAGATGGCGACCGCGCAGGCGCTGGCCGATCTCAATGCCACGCTCGAGCAGCAGGTCGGCGAGCGCACCGGCGAGCTGATGGCGGCCGAGGAGGCATTGCGCCAGTCGCAGAAGATGGAGGCGGTGGGCCAGCTGACCGGCGGGATCGCGCACGACTTCAACAATCTGCTCGCGGTGGTGAGCGGCAATCTCGAGCTGCTCGAGGCGCGAGTCGCGCAGAACCGGCTCGAGGCGGTGCCGCGCTATGTCGAGGCCGCGGCGAGCGCGACGCGGCGCGCGGCGTCGCTGACCCAGCGGCTGCTGGCCTTCTCGCGGCGGCAGACGCTCGATCCGAAGCCGGTCAACGTCAACCGGCTGATCGGCGGGATCGAGGGGCTGATCCGCCAGACGGTGGGGCCCGCGATCGAGATGGAGGTCGTCGGCGCGGGCGGGGTGTGGCTGACGCTGGTCGATCCCAACCAGCTCGAGAACGCGCTGATCAACCTGTGCATCAACGCGCGCGACGCGATGCCCGGGGGCGGGCGGATCACGATCGAGACCGCCAACAAATGGCTAGACGACCGCTCGGCGCGCGAACGCGAGCTGCCGCCGGGGCAATATGTGTCGCTGTGCGTCACCGACACCGGCACCGGCATGGCGCCGGACGTGATCGCGCGCGCCTTCGACCCGTTCTTCACCACCAAGCCGCTCGGGCAGGGGACCGGGCTGGGGCTGTCGATGATCTACGGCTTCGTCCGCCAGTCGGGCGGGCAGGTGCGGATCTATTCGGAGGAAGGCCAGGGCACGACGATGTGCCTGTACCTGCCGCGCCATGCCGGCGCCGAGACCGAGGGTGAGGAGCCGCAGCCCGAAAAGGCGCAGGACTTTGCCGGACATGGCGAGACCGTGCTGGTGATCGACGACGAGCCCGCCATCCGCACGCTGATCGTCGATGTGCTCAACGAATCGGGCTATCGCGCGATCGAGGCCGAGGACGGCGTGGCGGGGCTCAAGGTCCTGCAATCCAAGGCGCGGATTGACTTGCTGATCACCGATGTCGGGCTGCCCGGCGGGATGAACGGGCGGCAGGTCGCCGACGCAGGGCGCGCGCTGCGGCCGGGGCTGAAAGTGCTGTTCATCACCGGCTATGCCGAGAATGCGGTGGTCGGCAACGGCCATCTCGACCGCGGAATGCAAGTGGTGACCAAGCCCTTCGCGATCGAGCCGCTGGGCAACAAGATCCGCGAGATGCTCGACGGCTAGCCGAGAATCCAGACCGTCGCTGCCGCCGTCACCGCGGCGCTGAGGACCGCCACGACGATATAGCGCCACCCGCCGATCACCTTGATCCGCTCGATCTCGCGAAGCGGCGGGGCGGGCGGCGCGCCGCCCGGCGTCGGGTAGCGCGCCTCGATGTTGCGGATCAGCTGGGGCAGGCGGAGGAAGGTGCGGACATCCTCGACGATGCGGTCGGCGACCTTGGCCTCGGGCCCCAATTCGGTGCGGATCCATTCGCGGACGAACGGCGCCGAGGATTCCCACAGGTTGATGTCGGGATCGAGCGTGCGCGCGACACCCTCGACCATCACCATCGTCTTTTGCAGCAGCAGCAGGTGCGGCTGGGTCTGCATGTCGAAGTCGCGGGTGATGTTGAACAGCCCGTCGAGCATCGAGCCGACCGACATCTCCTTGACCGGCAGCCCGCGCATCGGCTCGCCGACCGCGCGCAAGGCCGTGGCGAACTCGGCGACATTGTGGTGCGCGGGGACATAGCCCGCCTCGAAATGGATTTCGGCGACGCGCTTGTAGTTGCCGGTGATCAGCCCGTAGAGGATCTCCGCCAGCCACACCCGGGCGCGGCGGTCGATCCGGCCCATGATCCCGAAGTCGATCGCGGCGATCCGGCCGTCGGGAAGCGCGAACAAATTCCCCTGGTGCATATCGGCATGGAAGAAGCCGTCCGAGATCGCCTGGCGCAGAAAGGCGCGGATGAGGTGCTCGGCGAGCGCATGGGGGTCGTGCCCTTCGGCGATCAGCTTGGCGCGGTTGGTGAGCTTGGTGCCGTCGAGCCATTCGAGCGTCATCACCTTGCCGGTGGTGCGCTGCCAGTCGATCGCGGGGACATAATAATGCGGCTCGGCGGTCATGTTTTCGGCAAGTTCTGACGCGGACGCGGCTTCGCGGCGCAAGTCGAGCTCGCGCGCGGTCCAGCGCTTGAAGGTCTCGATGACGAGGCGCGGGCGCAGCCGCGAGGCCTCGGCGCCCATCGCCTCGACCTGGGCGGCCGCCCATTCATAGGTGTCGATCGCACGGGCGAACTCGGCCTCGATGCCGGGGCGCAGCACCTTGACCGCGACCTTGCGCCCGTCGGTGGTGACGGCGCTATGGACCTGCGCGATCGAGGCGGCGCCGATCGGAACCGCGTCGATCGAAGCGAACAGCGTGTCGAGCGGGCGGCCGAAGCTGCGTTCCATCGCCTCGGCGATCACCGCGAAGGGGACGGGGGGCAGCGCGTCCTGGAGGCGGAGCAGGTCGTGCGCGGCCTGCTCGCCGACCAGGTCGGGGCGGGTGGCGAGGGTCTGGCCGAGCTTGATCGCGGCGGGGCCGATATGCTGGAAGGCGTCGGCATAGGTCGGCACCAGCGGCACCCGCGCGCCGAAGCGGGCGATGCGGGCGAGGCGGCGGACCGGGCGCGGGGTGTTGGGATCGCGCTCGATCCCGCGCAGCGCGCCGTGGCGCGCGAGGATGCGGCCCCATTTGAGCAGGCGCCAGAGATGGATCGCAGGGGCGGTCATGCTCTTCTTCTCCCCTCCCCTGAAGGGGAGGGGCTTAAGAAGAAGAACAGGCACCTAAATCTTCCAGCCGCTGTGGATCGCGACCAGCCCGCCGAGCATCGGCTCGACCTTGGTCCGCACGAACCCGGCCTCGCCGATCATGTGCTCGAACGCGGCCATGTCGGGGAAGCGGCGGATCGATTCGATCAGGTAGCGGTACGACTCGCTGTCGTTGGCGAGCCATTGCCCGAGCTTCGGCACCAGGTGGTGCGAATAGGTGTCGTAGACCTGGCCGAAGCCGGGCCACAGCGTGGTCGAGAATTCGAGGCAGAAGAATCGCCCGCCGCGCTTGAGGACGCGGTTCGCTTCGCGCAGCGCCGCGGGGATGTCGGTGACGTTCCTTATGCCGAACGCGATCGTATAGGCGTCGAAGAAGCGGTCGGGGAATTGCAGCGTCTCGGCATTGGCCTCGGTCCACACCATCGAATCTAGCCCGCGCTTCGCCGCGCGGTCCATGCCGACGGCGAGCATCTCGGGGTTGATGTCGGCGACGGTGATGCTCGCGCCCGACGGCTCCATGCGGAAGGCGATGTCGCCGGTGCCGCCGGCCATGTCGAGGATATGCTCGCCCGCGCGCGGCTTCACCCGGCGGACGAAGCGGTCCTTCCACAGGCGGTGCATCCCGCCGGACATGGCGTCGTTCATCAGATCGTATTTGGCGGCGACATTGGAGAAGACCGCGCCGACGCGGGCGGTCTTCTCGCTCGCGGCGATGTCTTCGTAGCCGAAGGAGACGGTGTCGGGCATGCCCGCGCTCTAGCGGGGCTCACGCCGGGAGGGTAGGGGCTTTGCATGCCCGAGCTTCCCGAAGTCGAAACCACCGTCAACGGCCTGCGCCCCGTGCTCGAGGGGCGGACGATCACCCGAGTGACGCTGCGGCGCGGCGACCTCCGGCGGCCGTTTCCCGAGGGGCTGGGGCAAAGGCTGACCGGGGCGACGGTGACCGGCCTGGGGCGGCGCGCGAAATACGGGCTGATCGATACCGACCGCGGGGATACCCTGGTGTTCCATCTCGGCATGTCGGGGCGGTGGCGAATCGATCCGGCCGAGGAATTGCCGCACGACCATGTGATCCTCGAGACCGCCGAACACCGGCTCGCGCTCAACGATCCGCGGCGATTCGGGTCGCTCGACCTGGTGCCGACCGCCGACCTCGCCGCCTGGCCCCCCTTCGCGGCGCTGGGGCCCGAGCCGCTGGGGCCGGACTTCGACGCGGCGCACCTGGGCGAGTCCTTTGCCGGCCGAGTAGCGCCGGTGAAGGCGCTGCTGCTCGACCAGCGAATCGTCGCGGGGCTGGGCAATATCTATGTGTGCGAGGCGCTCTACATCGCGCGAATCGCGCCGATGAAGCCGGCGGGGCAGATCGCGAGGGCGCGGCTGGAGAAGCTGGTCGCGGCGATTCGCGAGGTGCTGCTCGCGGCGATCGAGGCGGGAGGATCGACGCTGAGGGATTATGCCCGGCCCGACGGCGAGCTCGGCTATTTCGCCAGGCAGTGGCGCGTCTATGGCCGCGAAGGCGAGCCGTGCGAATGCGGGGGCAAGGTCGAGCGCCGGGTCGATAGCGGGCGATCGACCTTCTGGTGCCCGAAATGCCAGCGCTAGTTTGGCGCGGCACCGGCCCGCTCCCCCACCCGGCCACCCATAGAATACACTGCCGTTGGGTGGCCGGGTGAGGGAGCGGGCCGGTGCGGGCTGACCAAAGCGTGGTTGACCCGAATCGCCTCGTCCGTTAAGGGCCCCGCTTTCCCGGCGTGGACCCGCTTCCGCGCCTTTCTATTTTGTAGCAGGACGACAGACGCATGGCGAATACGCCTCAAGCGAAGAAGCGTATCCGGCGGAACGACCGCCGCGCGGAGATCAACGGCGCGCGCGTGAGCCGCATCCGCACCCAGGTGAAGAAGGTCGAGTCGGCGCTTGCTGCCGGCGACAAGGCCGCCGCCACCGCTGCGCTCGCGCTCGTCCAGCCCGAGCTGGCGCGCGGCGTCTCCAAGGGCGTGCTCCACAAGAACACCGCGTCGCGCAAGTTCTCGCGGCTCAACAAGCGCCTCGTCGCCCTCGCATAAGCGCTGGTTTCCGTAGCAAGCACCCCGCCGGACCCCGTTCGGCGGGGCTTTTTGCGTTTCCGGGGACCCGTTCCGAAACCCGCCAGGGCGTGTAACGAAAAAGTCTCGGAAACCCTACGAGTCGCGCGGCGTCGGCAGCAGTTAACCAAGGAAATATCATTCATTTCAACGGGTTACTATAAAAGCCACGCATTTCCATAGGTTTGCCGAGTCAACCCGATATATTTCAGATTCTTTACTTGAAAGACTCGGAAAAGCGGCCTTAAACGACCTTCCGGCGCCGCGTTCGCGCTGTCGGATTATACGATGTGCAACGGTACCGCGCGGGAACCTCGATTCCGGCGAGAGGGAAGTTATGCGCGCGTAAGGTCGATGCGGAGGGGGCATGCGCTCCGCTGGAAGGGGGGATGAACCACAAGATGGCGGAAGTGCGTGCCTTGGACACATCGGATGCAACAGTGGTCGCAAAGGCCTGGGCGCATGTCCGCGGCAATCTGCGCCGTTCGGCAGGGCAGCGGCTGTTCGACCAGTGGCTCAAGCCCGTCGAACTGATCGCGGCGAGCGATTCGGACGCCATCCGGCTGGGGCTTCCCTCGGCGTTCATGACCCAATGGGTCCGCAACCATTACGCCGAGCGGCTGCTGCTCGAATTCAAGGCAGTGCTGCCTTCGGTGCGCAGCGTCGCGATCGAGACGATCGACGACAAGGCCAAGCGCG
>JAZKCD010000005.1:130822-141587 GCA_040388355.1 Pseudomonadota bacterium
CTGCCGGTCGCGGCGCCCGGCGAGCGGCCGGCGTTCGATGCGCGCTTCACTTTCGAGCGATTCGTCACCGACAATTCGAACCGAGTCGCGTTCAACGCCGCGATCGCGCTGGCCGGTTCGGGCAGCCCGCTGTTCAGTCCGCTCTATCTCCATTCGGGCACCGGGCAGGGCAAGACTCACCTGATGCACGCGATCGGCCATGCCTTTCTCGACGCGAACCGCCAGGCGAGCGCGATCTACATGCCCGCCGAGCGCTTCATGTTCGAGTTCGTCCAGGCGCTCCGCGCCAAGGACACGCATGCCTTCAAGGCGCGGCTCCGCTCGGTCGACCTGCTGATGATCGACGATCTCCAGTTCATCGCCGACAAGGGTTCGTCGACGCAGGACGAATTCTTCCACACGGTCAACGAGTTCATGGGCAGCGGCAAAAGGCTGGTGATCGCCGCCGATCGCGCGCCGCAGGCGCTCGAGGGCTTCGAGACGCGGCTCGCGGGGCGGCTGGGATCCGGCCTCGTCGCCGACATCAAGCCGCCCGAGCCCGAGCTTCGCCGCGCGATCGTCGTGCGCAAGCTCGAGGAGATGCCGCAGGTCGCGATGCCCGAGGAAGTGATCGACCTGCTCGCGCAGCGCATCACCAGCAATGTCCGCGAGCTCGAAGGCGCGCTCAACCGGCTGGTCGCCTATGCCCAGCTCAACAGCGAACCGATCACGATGGACTTCGCCACCCAGACCTTGGGCGAGGTGCTCCGCGTCGCGCAGCGGCGGATCACGATCGACGAGATCCAGCGCGCGGTGTCGGCGCATTTCGAAGTCAAGCAGATCGACTTGATTTCGGAACGGCGTGCCGTTGCGATCGCGCGCCCGCGGCAGATTGCGATGTATCTGGCCAAGCGGCTGACGACTCGCTCGCTTCCCGAGATCGGGCGCAAGTTCGGCAATCGCGACCATTCGACCGTGATCCACGCGGTGCGCCGGATCGAGGATCTGCGCGGCAAGGATTGCGAGATCGACAATGCCGTCCGCAAGCTGATGCGGCAGCTGGAGAACGCCTGAGCTTATTCCCACCCGCAAGGGTTGGGGGCGGGGTGGAGGAGACGAGAGCGGGGAGCTTAGGTCACGCCTCCACCCCGATCAGGCGCGCTTCACGGCACCAGCCGGAAAAAATAGGTGTAGGTGCGCAGCGTCCCGCCGACGCCGACCTTGTCGATCGTCACGTCGTAGATGACGTTGTTCTGCAGCCCCGCCACGGCCCATTGCAGGTTGTTGGGCAGCCCGAATCCGTCATTGTCGAAGGCGATCTGCGAGACGGTCATCGCCGCGCCGCCGCGCTGGCGGACGGCGACAGTCGCCTGCGAATAATTGACCGTCGCGTTGGCGCCGAAATTGGCGTTGGGATCGGCGATCACCCCGAACGACAGCAAGGCGCCGCTCGCGAAGTAGCGCGCGGGATACTCCTCGAACGGATAGGCGACGATCGGGGGCAGCCCGGCGGGATGCGCCTGGCTGGTGTTGATCACCTTGATCGTCGCGGCGTCGGCCTTGTTGGAGGTCTGGTAGCGCCCGGCGACGCGGCCGTAGGAGACGGTGCTGAGGAACGGGTAGAGCAGCCAGCGGCGATGGCCGACGCTGTTGAGGACGAGATTGTTCACGTCGGTGAGCCAGCCGATGACGATATCGTCGTTGCGAACGTACGACAGGCCGTTGCCGAGGCCGATATAGAGGTTGCTCTGCCCCGCGGCGGTGGCGCCGGCGCTGGTGTAGCAGGCCCAGCTGGCGGGCGGGGTGTGGCTGAGCTGGCCGTTGGCGGCCATGATCAGCGAGGTCTGCTGGACCGCGGCTTCCTCGGCGGCGGCATAGCTGACCGCGGGCAGCGCATGCTCGGCGCGGATGTCGTTGAGCACCGCGAGGACGCGCGCGCCGACCTCGGGCTTGAGCTGGCCGGGCTGGCACGCCGCGATGTTGGGCTGGACCGAATAGAGCGTGGCGATCGAAGCGAAGAATTCGGCGCCGTTGGGCGGCTCGGACGAGACCGGAGTCGGCGTGGGGGTGGGTGTGGGAGCAGGGGTCGGCGTAGGCGTGGGAGTCGGGGTGACGATGACACCGCCGCCCCCGCCGCCGCCCGAGCTGCCCCCGCCGCTGCTGCAGGCAGGAACCAGCGCGAGGAGCAGGAGGGGGGCAAGCTTACGCATCGGATACACTCGATGGGATCAAGCGCTCCGGGGGGCCGGGTTGTTCCGCTCTCCTTTCCCCGGCGAAGGCCGGGGCCCAGTTGCGAGCCGATTCGGACGGCGGGATGCCGCCTGGAGTCCGCCGATACTGGGCCCCGGCCTGCGCCGGGGAAAAGAGGGGGATGGCGACCGGCGTGGCCCGCCCGATCAGCGCGGCTGGTACAGCACATCGCAGTCGCGAGTGTAGAAGCGTATCTGCGTCACGGCGTCGCCGGTGAAGCTGAACTGCGTGCAGCCGAAGCTGGTCGAGACGAACTCGTCGGCCGGGGTTCCCCACAAGGGCCGGCGCGTCCGCCCGTTGAACGGAAATTCCGCGGCCAGTGCCGCTTTGCTTCGCCCGAATATCGCGGGGCGCAGCGTGCCGGCGAACGGCTCGCGGATCTCGATGAAGCGGAGATAGGTGTAGAAATAGACATTGTGGTCGCCATAGAAGACCCCGCCGCCATAGTTGAACAGCTCGCCTTCGGCCGTTTGGCCGGTGAAGCAGGGGAGCTGCTCGCTGACGTCGTCGAATGGCGTTGCGGGGCCGATGCCGTTGACCGTGCCCTCGCGGACATCGACTTCCAGCGGCGGGCATTCGGCGGCGGCCGTGCTTGCGGGCGGGGTCGGCGCCGAGATCACGCGCTGCGCGGCCCCCGGGGTGGCGAAGCTCAGCAGCGAGGCCGCTGCGAGCGGAGTCGCGGCGGCGATATGCCATGCGGGCCTGGTCTTGAACAACGCTGTGATCGGCATCGGCGCGAACCTTCCGCTTCGGGATTGCAGGATCGGCAGGTTCGCACGGCAGCGCGCGGAAGTTAAACCCCCTTTTGGGGCGGCCGGATCAGACCTGCAGCCCCACCGCCTGCTGCGCCGCCTTGAGCGTCGGGGCGGCAAGCGCGGTGGCCCGTTCGGCGCCCTTGGCCAGCTCGGCGCCCACCGCCGCGCGGTCGTCGAGCAGCCGCGTCAGCCGGTCGCGGATCGGGCCGAGCACCGCGACCGCGAGGTCGGCGAGCGCGGGCTTGAGCGCGCCGAACCCCTTGCCCGCGAATTCGGCGACCACCGATTGCGGATCGCGGTCGGAGAGCGCGGCGTAGATCGTGACGAGGTTCTTCGCCTCCGGGCGTTCGCCCAGCGCCTCGAACGAATCGGGCAGCAGCTCGGCATCCGACTTCGACTTCTTGAACTTGGCGGCGATCGTGTCGTCATCGTCGATCAGGTTGATCCGCGACATGTCCGACGGGTCGGACTTGGACATCTTGGCGGACCCATCACGCAGCGACATGATCCGCGGCGCGGCCTTGCTGATCAGCGGCTCGGGCAGCGGGAACAGCTCGACCCCGAAGTCGGTGTTGAACTTGGCGGCGATGTCGCGCGCCAGCTCGAGATGCTGCTTCTGGTCCTCGCCGACGGGGACGTGCGTCGCCTGGTAGACCAGCACGTCGGCCGCCTGCAGCACGGGATAAGTGAACAGCCCGACGCTGGCGCCTTCGCGGTTCTTACCGGCCTTGTCCTTCCACTGGGTCATGCGGTTGAGCCAGCCCATCCGCGCGGTGCCCTGGAGGATCCAGCACAGTTCGGCATGCGCGGGAACGCGCGCCTGGTTGAACAGGATCGCGCGGTCGTCGATCCCCGCGGCGAGCAGGGTGGCGGCCATCTCGACGGTGGAGTTGGCGAGCTCCTGCGGTGTGACCGAGCCGGTCAGCGCGTGGAGGTCCGCCAGGAAGAACAGGCACTGCCCCTGATCCTGCATCGCGACCCACTGCTTGATCGCCCCCAGGTAATTGCCGAGGTGGAGATTGCCGGTGGTCTGGATGCCGGAGACGACTCGCATGTTCATTCCTCGATACTGTCGCTGGGCTTGCGCCGCCGCACCAGCGCCTTGATGTCGCTGATCAGGAAGGCGCGGGTCGCGAAGCAGGCGATCCCGTAGATCGCGCCGCCGCCCGCGACAAGCACGCCGAGCCCGGCGAAACGCATCCAGAAACCGCCGGTGAGATAGGGGTCGAGCAGCCGGTCGAGCGCGAACAGCGCCGCGCCCATCAGCAGCGCCGCCAGCGCAAGGCGCGGGATGCGGCGCCTGAGCCCCTTGTCGGCGACGAAATGCCCGCGCTTGCCGAGCGTGCGGTAGAGCATCCAGACATTGACCGTCGACGCGATCGCAGTGGCGAGCGGCGGCCCGACATGGTGGAGCGTCGGGATCAGCACCAGATTGCCGACGATGTTCACCACGATCGAGATCATCGCGTAGCGCACCGGGGTCCTGGTATCGTGCCGGGCGTAATAGCCGGGGGTGAGCACCTTCACGAGGACGTAGGAGGGCAAGCCGATCGAGAAGGCGGCGAGCGCCCAGGCGCATTTGACCGTGTCGTCGGCAGTGAACTGGCCGTGCTGGAACAGCCCGCGGATGATCGGTTCGGCGCCGACGATCAAGGCGGCCATTGCGGGCAAGGTGAGGAACAGCGCGAGCTCGATGCCGCGATTCTGCGTCTCCATTGCCTCGGCTTCCTTGCCGCCGGTCAGCAGCCGCGAGATGGTGGGGAGGAGGATCGTGCCGAGGCCGATGCCGATCAGCCCGAGCGGGAGCTGGTTCAGCCGGTCGGCATAATAGATGTACGAGATCGAACCCTCGTCGAGCAGCCGCCCGGCGAGTGCGGTCGAGATGACGAGGTTGATCTGCACTGCGCCCGCGCCGGCAGCGGCGGGGATGATCAGGCGGAGCAAGTCGCGCATGTCGGCGTCGATCCGCGGCATGCGCAGGCGCAGGCTCACCCCCGAGCGGCGGCAGGCGAGCACCAGCCAGGCGAGCTGGAGCGCGCCGCCCACGGTCACCGAGATCGCCTGGACGCGCGCGGTCTCGTAATCGTCGGCCCCGTGGAAGAACCACAGCCCGACGATCATCGCGAGGTTGAGCAGGATGGGGGCCGCGGCGTTGACCCAGAATTTGTCGAGCGAATTGAGGATGCCGCCAAGCAGCGACACCAGCGAGATCAGCAGCAGATAGGGGATGGTGATCCGCGACAGCGACACCGCGAAGGCGAAGTCGCTGGCGCTCGGATGGTTGAACCCGCCCGACAGCAGGTACGTCACCGGCCAGGCGGCGACCAGCATCAGCGCGGTGGCCAGCACGAGGATCGGGAACAGCACCGACAGCGCCATCTCGGCGAACTTCAGCCCCGCCGAGAGCTCGCCATTCTCGGCGACCTTCTTGTTGAACATCGGGATGAACGCCGCGGAGAAGGCCCCCTCGGCGAACAGCGCGCGGAACATGTTGGGCAGGCGGAAGGCGACGAGGAACGCGTCCGACGCGAACCCCGCGCCGACAAAGGTCGCCTGGAGCGAGTCGCGCACCAGCGCCAGCACGCGGCTCACCAGAGTGAGGCCGCCGACCGAGCCCAAAGTGCGGGCGAGCTTCATCGGATTTGCCTCATGCTATCCCCGTTCCCCTGCGAAAGCAGGGGTCCAGAGCCAGGCAGTTCATCCTTTGTGACCCTGGGCCCCTGCATTCGCAGGGGAACGGGAAGGCGTGTCACGGCGTGGCCCTCCGGCCGGCAATCAGGCGTTGCCGGCTTCCGCGCCCGCGCCCTGCGCCTGGGCTTCCATGCGCTGCATGTAGAGCCCGCCGAAATCGATCGGCTCGAGCAGCAGCGGGATCGGGAAGCCGCCGTCGCGCACCGCGTCGGCGAGGATGCGGCGGGCGAAGGGGAAGATGATCCGCGGCGCTTCGCCGAGCAGGAAGGGCTCGATCGAGTCGGCGGGGATGTTGCGCATCCCGAACAGGCCGGCATAGGAAAGGTCGACGACGAACGCGACCTTGTCGTTCTGCTGCGCCTTGACATCGATCTTGAGCACGACCTCGTAGACGTCCTCGCCGACCTGGCTGAAGCCGATGTTGAACTGGACATCGACCGAGGGTGCCATCTCGGTCTGGAAGATCGCCGGAGAATTGGGGTTCTCGAACGAGAGATCCTTCACATATTGCGAGATCACGCCGACCGCGGGTCCGGTGTCTTCGCCATTGGCAAGGGGCTCGCCCAGATCGGCGCTGTTCTCGTCGGCCATTCGAATATTCCTCTTGTCGTCGGATAGTTTCGCGCGCTCGGCGCGTTGATGCGAGGGCCGCGCCTAGCAGGGCAGCGGGGCCAGTTCAACGGGCGGTAAAGCTGCGATTTGTAACCGGAGCCCGTTGGTCTTATGTATGGCCGGAACCATGTCTGGAGGTAGCGTGTACATCATCATCTTGTTCGCGATGGTCGCGGGGTTCCTGGCGCTGCGATTGTACGCGGTCCTGGGCAAGCGCACCGGCGCCGAACAGCCGCTGCCCAAGCCCGCCGACGAGCGGATGCAGGTGCCGCCGATGCCGCGCACGATCGATCTCGTCCCCGAGGTCCGCGACCCCGGCAGCCGCAATATCGAGGCGACCGCCGAGACCGGGCTGCGCGCCGTGATCGCCGCCGATTCGAGCTTCGACGTCGCGCAGTTCATCGAAGGCGCCAAGTCGGCCTACCGCATGATCCTCGAAGCCTATTGGAAGGGCGATGAGGAGACGCTGCAATGGCTGGTCGAGGAGGATGTCCGCGCGGCGTTCGGCGAGGCGATCGCGGCGCGCAAGGCCGCGGGTCATGTCCTCGACAACCGGCTCGTCTCGATCGAGCGCGCGCTGATCGCGGATGCGTCGGTCGAGAACAAGGTGGCGCGGATCACGGTGCGGTTCGACGCCGACATCGCCGCGGTGACGCGCGACCAGGACGGCAACGTCATCGCCGGATCGATGACCGATGCCGTCGAGACCCACGACATCTGGACCTTCGCGCGGAACCTCCGCAGCGACGATCCCAACTGGAAGCTCGTCGAAACCGACGAAGCGTAAGGGGCAGCTATGCGCTTTTGGGGGGTCGCCGCGGCTGCGGTGCTGTTGAGCGCGTGTTCCGGAACCATCGTCCCGCCTTCCGCGGAGTACGGGCCTGCGCCGGTCTCAAGGGCGCCGGACAATCGACCGCCCGACAACAATGTCCCCGTCCGCCAGCCGACTCCGGCGACGCCGCTGCCCGCGGCCGTCGCACCGCCGGTGGCCGCGGGGACGGCGACCGCCGCCAAGGCGGGGGTGATTCCCGGACCAGCGATTTCGTCGTTGCCGATCACCCAGGCCGGCGCCGAGCGGGCGCTGGCGGCGTACCGGCTGAGCTGCGGCCAGCTCCAGCGCAAGCCCGATTTGTCCGGCCTGACCCAGGGCGCGGACTGGGCCGAATCGTGCCAGGCGTCGCAGAACTGGGCCGCGCGCGACGCGCTCGGCTTCTTCGCGCGCTATTTCGAGGCGGTGCAAATCGGCGACGGCAAGGCGTTCGCGACCGGCTATTACGAGCCCGAGATCGCCGGATCGCGCGACCGGCGGCCGGGATATGAAGTACCGATCTACGGCAAGCCCGGCGACCTGGTCGAAGTCGATCTCGGCCTCTTCTCCGACGCGCTCAAGGGCAAGCGCATCCGCGGGCATGTCCAGGGCCAGAGCTTCGTGCCCTATCACGACCGCGCCGCGATCGAGGACGGTGCGCTCGACGGGCGCGCGCCGGTGATCGCCTGGGCGGCCGATCCGGTCGAGATCTTCTTCCTTCAGGTCCAGGGCTCGGGGCGGCTGCGGCTGCCCGACGGTGGGGTGATGCGGATCGGTTTCGCCGGGCAGAACGGCCGCGACTATACCGGCATCGGCAAGCTGATGCGCGACCGCGGGCTGCTCGCGCCCGGTCAGGCCTCGATGCAGGGGATCATGGCCTGGCTGCGCGCGCACCCCGACGAGGGCCGCGCGATCATGCGCGAGAACAAGAGCTTCGTCTTCTTCCAGGAGCTGCGCGGCGCCGGGCCGCTCGGGGCGATGGGGCTGCCGGTGACCGGCTGGGTCAGCGCTGCGGCCGATCCGATGTTCGTGCCGCTGGGCGCGCCGGTGTTCCTGTCGATGGACCGCACCGACGCCACCGGGCTGTGGGTGGCGCAGGATACCGGCGGGGCGATCAAGGGCGCCAACCGCATCGACACCTTCTGGGGCGCGGGCGAGGATGCGCGCGCGATCGCCGGGGGCATGTCGGCGAAGGGCACCGCGTGGCTGCTGCTGCCCGCCGGCGCGGTCGAGCGGCTTAGCGCCGCGCAGTGAGGCGCCTCGCGCCCGAAGAGGCGGCGCTGTGGAAACGCGTGATCGAGAGCGTGAAGCCGATCCGGCCGGCAAAGGTCGAGGCCGCCGCTGAGGCTAGCAAGCCCCTCCCCTTCAGGGGAGGGGTTGGGGTGGGGCCTATCAGTCTCACCGAGCCCAGCGCCAAGAGGACAGGCCCCTCCCCTAAGGGGGAGGGGCTTAAGAAGGACGCGAACACCCTCGACGGTAGCTGGGACCGCCGCCTCGCCCGCGGGCTGGTCGCGCCCGAAAGTTCGATCGACCTCCACGGCCACAATCTCTCCTCGGCCTATGACCGGCTCGACCGCGGGCTCGAGCAGGCGGTGGCGCAGGGCGACCGCGTCCTCCTCCTGATCACCGGCAAGCCGCCCGCGCCCGACTCCGAGCGCCCGCACAGCCGCGGCGCGATCCGCGCGGCGGTGGGCGACTGGCTCAAGGCCTCGCGCTTCTCCGACCGGATCGCTGCGGTGCGCGGCGCGCATCCGCGCCATGGCGGCAGCGGCGCGCTCTACATTGTCCTGCGCCGCCCGCGCGCCTGAATGGGCGGGCCGGTTCCGTAACGATCGCACGCATCGCCATGAAAATCTTAACGCTTCTCTGGCAGCTTCCCGCCATCTGAACCCGGGCCAGCACCCGGCAGGCTTCGCGGGGGATCGCACGGGCTAGTGGAAGGATATACGCTCAAGAGCCGTGCCATCGCCTTCGCGATGTGCGCAGGAGCGGTGGCGTTCATCCTGGCGCTCGCCGCCACTTCGCACGGCAGCCTCACCGTCGAAAGCGCCGCGCGCGCATTGATCGCCGCGATCATCTGCGGCGTGATGTGCTGGGGCTCGGCCGAGCGCACCATCGCCGCGACCGCAGGCGCGATCGACGCCGCGATCGCACGGCTCAGCCGCGCCGCCAATGGCGACCTCGAAGGCGAGATCCCCGAGGAAGTTCGCGAGAACGTGCCCCAGCTCGCCGGCGCGATGGACGGGCTGTTCCGCCAGCTCCACGCCAATCTGGAAAGTGTCCAGCGGCTGGCGATGTTCGACCCGGTGACGGCGCTGCCCAACCGCACCAATTTCCGCCGGACCTGCGAGCGGATGCTCGCCGACCTGCCCGCGGGCGAGGCGGCGGTGCTCTATTTCATCGATCTCGACCGCTTCAAGGCAGTCAACGACACGATGGGCCACGCCACCGGCGACATGCTGCTGGGGATGGTCGCCAATCGCCTCCGCGCGGTCGCCGACCGCTTCGCGGCCGAAAGCGATGGCCGTCCGCCGCTGATCGGGCGGCTGGCGGGCGATGAGTTCACCATGTTCTTCCCCGAGCTGCGCAACATCCGCGACGCCGAGCGGATCGGGCGCGGCATCCTGTTCGCGCTGAGCGAGCCGTTCAGCTTTGCCGACCAGGAAATCTCGATCGGCGCCTCGATCGGCATCGCGATGCGACCCGAGCACGGCACCAACCTCCACGACCTGATGCGCGCCGCCGACGCGGCGATGTATCACGCCAAGGCCAATGGCCGCGGCCGCGCCGAACATTTCACCGACGCGCTCGCCGCCGAGATCGCCGAGCGGGCGCAGCTCGAGAGCGACTTGCGCGAGGCCGTCGACAAGAGCCAGTTCGCTTTGGTGTTCCAGCCGCAGGTCAGCGCGAAGGACGGCCGCATCGTCGGCGCCGAGGCGCTGCTGCGCTGGAAGCATCCCGACGGGCTCAAGATGCCCGCGAGCTTCATCCAGCGCGCCGAGGAGACCGGCCTCATCGTCGAGATCGGCGAATGGGTGGTGAAGAGCGTCGCCGAGACGATCTCGCGCTGGGGGCGCCTCGGGATCGAGCAACGGCTCGCCGTCAATATCAGCCCGCGCCAGATCGACCATGCCAGCTTCTTCCGGCGGCTGCGCGAGGCGATGCTCGCGGCGAGCGCGCCCGCCAAATTGCTCGAGCTCGAGATCACCGAGACGCTGGCGATGCATTGCTCGAGCGAAGTGATCGAAGCGATCTCCGCCTTGCGCGCCGACGGGGCGAGCGTGGCGATCGACGATTTCGGGACGGGCTATTCGAACCTTGCGCGGCTGCGCGACTTGCCGGTCGACCGAGTCAAGCTCGACCGCAGCCTGATCGAGCATGTCGCCGACCAGCACGAGGCGCGGACGATCGCGCAGGCCGTGATCGGGCTGGTCCACGGCCTGGGCTGCGAAGCGGTGGCCGAGGGCATCGAGAGCGAGGACCAGGCGACCGTGCTGCGCGTGATCGGCTGCGACGTGCTCCAGGGCTATTCGATCGCCTCGCCGATGGACGAGGACGCGTTCCTGGCGTGGGCCAGGGACGAAGGACGCGAACGGGCGGCGGGGTAGGGCCTGCTAAAGCCCCTCCCCTTCAGGGGAGGGGTTGGGGTGGGGCCTATCCTCTGGGCGAC
>JAZKCD010000005.1:141597-187548 GCA_040388355.1 Pseudomonadota bacterium
CTCCCCTGAAGGGGAGGGGCTTAAGAAGCGAAAACCAGCCTCAGCACTTCCTCATACACCCCCGCCAGCGCCTCGAGATCCGCCACCGCCACCGCTTCGTCGAGCTTGTGCATCGTCGCGTTGACCAGCCCGAACTCGACCACCGGGCACAGCTTCGACAGGAACCGCGCGTCGGAAGTGCCGCCGGTGGTGGAGAGTTCCGGCCGGATGCCGAGGCGGGCCTCCGCGGCGTCCTGG
This sequence comes from Pseudomonadota bacterium, assembly GCA_040388355.1. GTDB lineage: Bacteria > Pseudomonadota > Alphaproteobacteria > Sphingomonadales > Sphingomonadaceae > Sphingomonas. Next base: position 141,835 of record JAZKCD010000005.1, read on the forward strand.
ACCAGCGCCGAGAGCGCGCCCGGCGCGGTCAGGAACGCCTCGCCATAGACCACCCCCTTGACCGTCGCCGCGGGGGCATGGCGCAGGACGATCTCCTCGACGCGGGCGACGAGGTCGGCGCCGCGGTGGAGGTCGTTGAAGCGGATGCTCAGCCGCGCGCTGGCATGGCCCGGGATGACGTTGCCCGCGGGATTGCCCACCATCATGTCGGTCGGCTCGATGTTCGAGGGCTGGAACCAGTCGGTGCCGTCATCGAGCACGATCGCGTCGATCTCGGCGAGCGCGCGGACGAGGCGCGGGATCGGATTGTCGGCGAGATGGGGATAGGCGACATGGCCCTGCTTCCCCGGCACGACGATCCAGATCACAGTCGAGCCGCGCCGCCCGATCTTGATCGTGTCGCCGAGCCGGTTGGCCGAGCTGGGCTCGCCGACCAGGCAGAGGTCGGGGATCAGGTTGCGTTCGCGCAGCCGCTCGATCAGCTTCTGGGTGCCGAAGGTCGCGGGGCCTTCCTCGTCGCCGGTGATGATCAGGCTGACGGTGCCCCGGGTATCGGTGCGCGCGGTGGCGGCGACGAAGGCGGCGATCGCGCCCTTCATATCGACTGCGCCGCGGCCGTGGAGCAGCCCGCCGCGGATCTCGGGGCCGAACGGGTCGGTCGCCCAGCCCGCGCCGGGGGGCACGACGTCGAGATGTCCGGCAAAGGCGAAGTGCGTGCCGCCGCTGCCGCGCACCGCGAGCAGGTTCTCGACCGGCCCGTCGGGCGCCTCGCCGTCGACGAAACGCTCGACCGTGAAGCCGAGGGGAAGCAGCGCGGCTTCGAGCACGTCGAACACCGCGCCCGTCGCCGGCGTGATGCTCTCGGCGGCGATCAGGGCCTTGGTAAGTTCGACGGGGTCGGGCAAGATCGTCTCCATAGCTGGAGGAGGGGACATTGCCCAAGCGCGATCCTTACACAATCCCGCGGTGCGCTGGGACATGATGTTGCTCGCACTTGCCGTCGCATTCCAGCCGGTGGGGCCCGATCCGAGCTTCGCCGAGTGCCGCGCGGCCGCCGACGAGTTCACGATGCGGTCGACCCGCGCGCTGAGCCTGCTGCGGACATTCGAGGATCATGGGGCCGGCGATACTGCGAATGCCGATCGGCGGGCGGCGATCCGCGCCGAGATGGAACCGGAACTCAAGGCGGATATCGCGCGGGGCATGCGCGTCTGGCAGCGCTTCGTGGCTGTCCTGCCCGACGAGGTCGTTCGAAAGCGCGTGGCGGCGCTCGACACCAGGGCGCTCGATGCGCTGTTCGCGGCGTGCGAGACGAGCGTCGCCAAGGCGGTCGAGGAGGCACGCAAGCCATGATCGGAGTCCTGCTCGCGGCGCTGCTGGCGGCGCAGGAGGTGCCCCTGCCGGCTCCGGCCCCGGCGACTTGCCGGCTGGCGGGCGAGCAGGTCGACAGGATCGCCTGGGCGCAGACCTTCCATCGCTATGTCTCCGCGGAGGACCGCGACGCCAGCGAATGGCGCAAGCGCGAGCTGGGATTGCTCGCCAAGGTGGTGACCGTGCGCTTCGGCAAGGCGAAGTTCGACCGCTCGACCAATTTGTTTCTCTTCTCGAATTTTCCCAACGAAACTGCGATCGACTTCGCGCAGGCCTGCCTCGCGCTGCCCGAACCGGAGAGGTCCCATGCCCAAGCTCGACCTTGATGCGATCCCGCAGGTCAACACCACCGGCTATCCGCCCGAACATGCCGGCAAGGTGCAGGGCCGCTGGTACCGGCGGATGGGGCCGGCGAGCGGGATCACCGACTTCGGCTACAGCCATGTCACCTTGAAGCCCGGCGCCTGGTCGTCGCAGCGGCACTGGCACGAAGGCGAGGACGAGTTCGTGGTGATGCTTTCGGGCGAGGCGGTGCTGCTCGACGATTCGGGCGAGCACGCGATGCGCGCGGGCGACATCGCTGCCTTTCCCAAGGGCGACGGCAACGGCCATGTGCTGGTCAACCGCAGCGACGCCGACTGCGTGTTCGTCGCGGTCGGCAAGCCGAGCGACACCGATTGCCACTATCCCGACATCGACATGCATTTGTTCGCGGGGAAAGGGTTCGGGCGGAAGGACGGGAGCGGCTTCTAGGTCGGCGGCATCTCGAACTGCGCGATCACCCACGCCTCTTCCTGCGCGGCGGCGATCCAGTCCTGCATGAAGGGGTGCCGGATCACCGCGTCCATATAGGCGGGGGCGAAGCGCGGGACGGGGAGGGCGTAGGTGAGGAGCCGCGTCACCACCGGCGCGAACATGATGTCGGCCGCGCCGAACGCGCCGAACAGGAAGTCGCCGCCGCCGCCATGATCGGCGCGCGCCTGCGCCCACAGCTCCATGATCCGCGCGATGTCCTGGAGGACGTCCGCGTCGGGCGCCGTCGGCGGATAGAGCTGGCGGACGTTCATGCTGTGCTTGCGGCGCAGCGCCGTGAAGCTCGAATGCATCTCGGCCGCCATCGACCGCGCCATCGCCCGCGCGGCGGGGTCGGCGGGCCAGAACAGGGTCCCGCCGGTCTTGTCGTTGAGATATTCGACGATCGCGAGGCTGTCCCACACCACTGCCCCGCCGTCCCACAGGATCGGCACCTTGCCCGCGGACGGCGCGAACTCGGGGGCCTTGCGGCGCTGGTCCCAATCACCGTCGTAGAGCGGGACGACGACTTCCTCGAATGGCAGCCCCGAGAGCTTGCACGCGAGCCAGCCGCGCAGCGACCAGCTGCTGTAGGCGCGGTTTCCGATGATGAGTTTCATGGGGCATCGATCACCAGCAGGAGGACGCCCTGGCGCGGGACGCGGACCGCGGCGTGGGCAGTGCCGCGGCGCACGGCGAGCATGCGCGCGGGTTCGGGGACGAGCTTCGACGCAGTGTCGAGCGCGGCAACTTGATCCGCGTCGGGCGACTGGGGCGAGACCATCGCCTTCCACGCCGCGAACGCATTGGCGTGATCGCCGTCGACGCGCCACGCGGTCATCGCCGCTGCCCGCCCGGTGAGGCCGGACAGCGCGATGGCGATGTCGGCCTCGGGGCCGGGCAGGTCGTCGTCATGGTAGTTCCACAGGAGGACGGCGACGCGGCCGTCGGGCGTGCGGGTAGCGAGGACGCCGATATCGGGGGCGTCGCGCACGCCTTGTTTGACGATGTCGTCGAGCGGGATCTGCGCGCTGCTCGACGCGGCGATCCGCTCGGGGCCCATCCGCGAAAAGAGGCGGAAGACATTGAGGACGGGCAAGTCGATGCCGTTGGTCGCGAGCTGGCGGTAGCCGGCGAACCAGGGCTGGTCCTCGAAAGTGAAGGCCCAGGTCAGCGCGCCTTCGATGTTGACCTTGTGCCGGTCGGCGAGGTCCCAGATCCGCGCGAAGCTGGCGGCGGTGTAGCTCGAATACATCGTGCCGTTGCGATAGGCGTTGGCGGGGCCGGGGCAGGCGGCGCAGCCCTCGGGATCGCTTTCGCCGATGACGATCGGCTTGCCCGCGAGCTCGGGCACCGCGGCGATCTTGGCGAAGCCGTTGTCGATCGTGGCGAGCTGCGCGGCGATCCCCATGCGGACATGGCCGTCGACGAAGCGCGGGCTGCCCTTGGCATGGAAGGCGAGGAAATCGGTCGGCGTGCCGGTGGCGCCGGTCGCATGGTTGGTGCCGCGCGCGACATGCGCGAGGAAGCCGTCCATGAACGCGCCGCCCGCGCCCGCGGAATCGGGCCCGCCGACTCGCGCGGTCGGCAAGGCGCGGCGGATCGCGTCGACGGTATAGTCGTGGAGCTTGTAGAATTCCTCGGGCGTGCCGGTCCAGTAAGCGGGGCCGTTGGCTTCGTTCCAGGTCTCGAAATACCAGGTCTCGACTTCGGCGCGGCCGTAGCGCTGGAGGTTGTGCAGGGTCCATTGATGGACCAGCTCGGCCCATTTCCGATAGTCTTTGGGCGGGGCGTTCCAGCCCCCGGCGATCAGGCCATAGGCGAAGCCGGGCCGCCAGCCGTGCTGATAGGGTGTGCCCGGCGGCGCGCTCGACAGCGCCTCGGGCATGAAGCCGATCTGGAGATAGGGCCGCACGCCGCGGGCGCGATAGGTGTCGATGATGCGGTCGACCACGGTCCAGTCATAGACCGGATTGCCCGCTGCATCCTCGGTATAGACGTTGGTGCTGCCCCATTTGAAGGCGGGGGTGCCGTCGCCGGTGTTGAGCAGGTTGTGCGTGCGGAAATAGACTTGGTCGGGGCGCAGTTCGCCGAGCCGGGCGACCAGCTTGCGGCCGTCCTTCATCGTTGCGTAGTTGGGCTCGTCGGCGCCGAAGAAGCGCCAGATCGGCTTGAGCGGGCCGAGCGGGCGGCCGGCGTCGACGGTGACCGTCACCGGGATCGCCGGCGCGGGCGTCTGCGCGCTCGCGGCCGAGGCGGCGAGGAGCGACAATGCGCCAATCCAGTGCTTCATCGCGACCTCCTGCCGCTCCGATAGCCGTGCCGGCGCGGCCGGGCTAGAGCCGGAGATGAATCCCGCGGCGGTGGAGCGGGACCAGCGCGGCGAGGACGATCAGCGTGATCGCGAGCGAATAGAGGAACGAGGCGAGCCAGGGGTCGCCGACCACCGACTCGATCTGTCCGAAGCCCCAGGCCTGGAAGCCGAGGCGCATCCCCGCGAGGCCGATCAGCAGCGACAGGATATAGCCGAGGATCGCGTTCATCCCGAAGATGTCGAACGGCGCGAGCAGCTTGCGGAGCGCGGCGCTGCGCAGCGCGAGGACGCAGAGGACGAGCAGGATCGCGGAAAGGCCCGAGGTGAGGACCGCGAAGCTCGGGGTCCAGATGCGCTTGTTGATCGGCATGAACGGCGCGAGCGCGAGGCCGAGGGTAATGAGCGCGATACCGCCGATTGCGATCCAGCGGACCGCGCGGTCGGGGGCGCGGCGCCAGGCGATCGCGGCGAGCATGCCGAGCAGGACGTTGGCGAACGCGGACATGGTCGAGAGCAGGCCCTCGGGATCGTAGACGACATTGCCCGCGGCATCGGTGCCGAAGCGCCAGATATGCGCGGTGGTGAACAGCGTGCGATCGAGCCAGCCGGCGAGATTGCCCTCGGGGGTGAGCTGGCCGGGACCGTAGCCGGGGACCGGGACCAAGGTCAGCAGCGTCCCGTAGAGCACCAGCGCGCCGATCGCGGCGCCGAGAATGGCTTTGGCGCTGAGGCGCGAGCGGCCGTCTTCGCCGCGCCGCGCGGTGAGGATCGCGAGCGCGGCGGCGAGGAAATAGCAAAGGCCGATGCGGGGGAGGACGCCGAAGATCCGGAAGGTCTCGAGTCCCGGCCGCGCGAGCATCTGCCAGGCCCAGCCGATCGCGATCAGCAGCAGCGTGCGGCGGATCACGCGCTTCCACAGCGTCGCGTCGATGCGGCGCGGGAAGGACAGGCCGAGCGCGACTCCGACCGCGCAGAGGAAGGCGGGGAAGACGAGGTCGGTGGGAGTGAAGCCGTGCCATGCGGCGTGATCGAGCGGCCACCAGACATGCTCGCCCGAGCCGGGGGTGTTGACGATGATCATCCCGGCGACGGCGAGGCCGCGGAAGGTGTCGAGGGCGGCGAGGCGGGGTGATGGCTGCGGTATCAGTTGTTCGGCCATGGTTCCCCCTTGGGCGAGCATGGCGGGGACGCGCAGATTGCGCAAATCTTGGGCGGTCTGCACGCGCGCCCATTCCTACGTCACCCCGGACTTGTTCGGTGCTTATCCCCTTGGGGCAGGTACTTCCCTGATCCCCTGCGAAAGCAGGGGCCCAGAGCCAGGCAGTTCAGCCCTTGTGTCTCTGGGCCCCTGCTTTCGCAGGGGAACAGAGACACGCGTCCCTGCTCGATGGGGATACGCACCGACTTGTTCCGGGTCCACCGGGCCGCACCGGCTGCCATTGAGCCTCTTGTCCAGCCCGCGCGGATGAGTGGACCCCGGAACAAGTCCGGGGTGACTGAGGGTGGGGGGCGAGCGTGTCGCATCACCACGGCCCGGGTTGCGCCCGCGTCGTGATGCATATACATCATGCATATGCATCACGAAGCCCTCGCCGGCCCCTGCGCTTGCACCACGCTCCGCAAGGCCGCGCGCGCGGTCGGCCGCGTCTATGACGAGGCGCTGGCCGATGCCGGCATGACCACCGCGCAGTTCGCGATCCTGCGGCATGTCGCGCGCGGCGAGCCGGTGCCGCTCAGCCGGCTGGCCGACAGCCTGGCGATGGACCGGACCTCGCTCTACCGCGCGCTCGCGCCGATCGAGGCCAAGGGCTGGGTCACGGTGTCGGCCGGGCCGGGCAAGGCCAAGCTCGCGACGCTCGCGCCCGAGGGCCGCGCGGCGATGGAAGGCGCGGAGGGCGATTGGGCCGCGGTCCAGCAGCGCATCGTCGGGACGATGGGCGCGGAGACCTGGGCGGGGCTCGAGGCCGATCTGCGCGCGCTCACCACCTTCGCGCAGGACGCCCATTGATGCCGATCCGCCTTCCCGCCCGCGCCTATGCCGGCACCGTTGTCGCGGTGACCTTCCTCGCCTTGCTGGTCGCGGCGGGGCTGCGCTCGGCGCCCGGCGTGCTGATGGTGCCGCTCGAGGCGCATTTCGGCTGGGACCGCGCGACGATCTCGGCCTCGGCGGCGATCGGCATCTTCCTCTACGGGCTGGTCGGGCCGTTCGCGGCGGCGCTGATGCTGTCGTTCGGGATTCGGCGGACGATGCTCGCGGGGCTCGGCCTGATGACGCTGTCGACCTTCGCCAGCCTGTGGATGACCGAGCCGTGGCATTACATCCTGACCTGGGGCGTGCTCTCGGGGATCGGCAGCGGCGCAGTGGCGTCGGTGCTCGGCGCGGCGGTGGTCAATCGCTGGTTCGCGACGCGGCAGGGGCTGGTGATGGGGATGCTGACCGCGAGCGCCGCGACCGGCGCTTTGGTGTTCCTGCCGTTCCTCGCCTGGCTGTCGCAATCGGGCGCCTGGAAGCCGGTGGCGATCGCGGTCGGCCTGGGCTGCGCGGCGCTGATCCCGCTGGTGCTGCTGCTGGTGCCCGAGCATCCCGGCGATGTCGGGGTGCGGCGTTTCGGCGAGACCGGGGACACGCCTCCGCCGCCGCCGCTCAAGCAGGCGGCGACGATCGGCCTCGCCTTCGGGGCGCTGTTCCGTGCCGCGAAGACGCCGATGTTCTGGCTGCTGTTCGGTACCTTCTATGTCTGCGGGCTCACCACCAACGGGCTGGTGGGGACGCACATGATCGCGTTCTGCGGCGATCACGGCATCGCGCCGGTGCAGGCGGCGGGGCTGCTCTCGATGATGGGGCTGTTCGACCTGATCGGCACCACTGCCTCGGGCTGGCTGACCGACCGCTATGATCCGCGCAAATTGCTGTTCGTCTATTACGGCCTGCGCGGGCTTTCGCTGCTGGCCTTGCCGTTCATCGATTTCGGCGCGGCGAGCCTGGTGATCTTCGCGATGTTCTACGGGCTCGACTGGATCGCGACGGTGCCGCCGACGGTCAAGCTCGCCAATATCGCGTTCGGGGAACGCGAGGCGCCGATCGTGTTCGGCTGGATCATGGCGGGGCACCAGCTGGGTGCCGCGACCGCGGCATTCGGCGCGGGGGCGATCCGCACGGTCTGGGGAACCTACGCCCCGGCATTCCTGATCGCGGGGTGCTTCGCGCTGGTGGCGTCGGTGGTGATCCTCGGCGCGCGGACGCAGCGGGGGGCGGGGTTGGCCTGAGCCTTTGGCTGCCGCAACTTTTTCCCCGGCGAAGGCCGGGGCCCAGTATCGATGGCCACTCGGCGGCATCCCGCCATCGATATGGCTCGCAACTGGGTCCCGGCCTTCGCCGGGGAAAGAAGTTTCAAGCCGCCTTGAGGCTCGCCATGAAGTGGCGGGTCTCGCGCATCAATTGCTCGCTCTGGCCGACCAATTGGGTGGTGACCGCGCCCAGCTCGGTGGTGGTGCGCGCGGCCTCGTCGGTCGCGTCTTCGGCGCTGGTGACGCTGCCCTGGAGATCGGTGGTCAGCTCGGCGGCGACTCCGGCATAGCGCTGGATCGAGCGGATGACCTCGCCCTGCTGAGTGACCGCGGCCTCGACCGCGGCAGCGAGCTGGTTGATCCGGTCGAAGCTGCCGCGCATGTCGGCGATCAGCGAGGCAGTCGAGGTGACCGCGCCGGTGATCTGGCCGAGCTGGCCGCGAATGTCGTTGGTGGCGAGCGCGGTCTGCGCGGCGAGCGCCTTCACTTCCTGCGCGACGACGGCGAAGCCGCGCCCGGCATCGCCCGCGCGCGCCGCCTCGATCGAGGCGTTGAGCGCGAGCAGATTGGTGCGTGCGGCGACCTGGGCGATCATGTCGGCGATGCTGCCCGCGCTGGCGGCATAGCCGACCAACGTGGCGAAGCGATCGTCGGCGGCGTTGGAGAGAGTGCGCAGGTGCGCGGTGGTCGCTTCCTGCTCGGCGATGCGCGCTTCGACGCTTTCGAGGCTGCGGCCGAGATTGGCCGATTCCTCGAGCAGGGCCGTAGCGCCGGTATCGGCCTTGCCTGCGCGGGTGGCGACGCTGCGGACCTGGGTGTGGGTGGCGATGGTGGTGTCCATCAGCGCCTCGGCCGAGACGCGGGTCTGGTCGGCGGCGGCGGCGAGCTCGGTGATGGTGCGGACCAGCGAATCCTCGAACTGGACGGCGATGCGCGCGACTTCGCCGCGGCGCGCGTCCTCGTTTTCGAGCTGCTGGCGGTGGCGGGCTTCGGCGATGGCGGCGGCCTGGGCGAATTCCTCGCGCTGGGCGGCGGCGCGCAGCACGTCGCGCTCGCTGGCGGCGCGGGCGAGCGCGCGGCCCGATTCGAACTGATCGGTGACCAGGGCCGCCTGCGCCAGCACGGTGCGCGCGAGCAGCGCGACGAACACGCCGAGGAACACGAACACCCCGCTCGGGATGTTGGCGAACAGCGCATAGATGGCGTCGATCGCGACCGAGATGGCGAGGAAGGCGAGGCTGGCCGGGGGCAGCGGCGCATAGCGCAGCGCGCCGATCGCGACGACGCCGGCGATGCTGGTGGTGGTGACGATCAGCTGCTCGGGGCTGGCGCCGAGGCCCGCGGTGGCGAGAAAGGTGAACCAGCCGAACGAGACCGCGGCGGCCTCGACCACCATGATCCGGATCGCGCGCGGCGTGTCGGTGACCGCCCAGTCGGCGTCACGGTGCTGGCGCCAGCGGATCAGCACGATGCTGGCGATGGTGACATGGACCGCGAGCGCGGCAAGGTGCCAGGCCGAATAGCCGTTGCCGCTGAGCATCGCGGCGAGGACGACGCTGACGAACACCGTCGCGGCATAGGTGGTGGGATAGCCGCGCGACACCGCCATCAGATGCTCGCGGGTCAGCTCTGCGGGCAGCTTCGCCCACTTGCCGTAAAGCGCCTCTTTGACGGTGGAGAATAGGGTACCGCGCATGGTTGCGACGACCCTAGGCGGGCGTGGTTACCAACTCGTTTACCATGCGGAACGGTTGGGGGCATGGGCCGTGGTTCGCTTCCCTGTTCTCCTGCGAAAGCAGGAGCCCAGAGCCACAGGCGATGTCCTGCGTGGCCCTGGACCCCTGCCTTCGCAGGGGAGCAAAGCGTTACCGGCGAAGGGGCGAGGCCATGGTAACCGAGGAATAGGGGCCGGTTCGACTAAGCCTTGATGTAGACCCACGCCGTGGTGCCCGACGCCAGCGTGACTTCGATCCGCCGGTATTCGTCGCCTTCATACGCATCGAGCGCGCGGAAATCGGCTTCGCTGATGCGGAGAACCTTGCCCGCGATCCGTGCGTCGGGGGCGCCGGGGACGAGGCCGAGATGCGTCGCGCTGCCGCTGAACTCGATCACGTCCGGGTGGTCGATCTCGACCGGAACGGTCGCGAAGCCGAGCAGCACGTCGTCGGTCATCGGCACCAGCCGCCCGAGCAGTTCGCGCTGGACGCGCGCCATCTGGAGCGTTCCGTAGGAGAAGACCCAGGCTGCCACTCAGCCGATCGCTTCGATCACGGCGGCGCGCAGTTCGGGGATGCCCATGCCCTTTTCGCTCGACGTCACGAGGATGTCGGGGTGTGCGGCGGGGCGCTTGCGGGCTTCGGTGGCGGTGCGTTCGGTAACGTCGAGCAGCTCGCTCGCCTTGATCTTGTCGGCCTTGGTCAGGACCATGCGGTAGCTGACCGCGGCGGCGTCGAGCATGTCGAGGATCTCGCGGTCGACGTCCTTGATGCCGTGGCGCGCGTCGATCAGCACCAGCGCGCGCTTGAGCACGTCGCGGCCGCGGAGGAAGTCGTTGACCAGATAGCGCCAATTGCGGACGACGTCCTTGGGCGCCTTGGCGAAGCCGTAGCCGGGCATGTCGACGAGGCGGAACTTGAGCGGCTGGCCGACGTCGAAGAAGTTGAGCTCCTGCGTGCGCCCCGGGGTGACCGAGGTGCGCGCGAGGCTGTTGCGCCCGGTCAGCGCGTTGAGCAGCGACGACTTGCCGACGTTCGAGCGTCCCGCGAACGCGACTTCGGGGACGTCGGCATTGGGCAGATGCTCGAGCGCGGGCGCCGACTTGAGGAAGGCGACCGGGCCGGCAAAGGTCTTCCGCGCGGCCTCGATCGATTCTTCGTCGAATGCGCTCACTTGGGCTGGGCTGCCTTCTTCGGCGGGCGCTTCTTCGGCGACGGCTTGGGAGGCAGCGGCTTCGGCGGCGGTTCCGGCTTCGGATCGTCGCTGGCGGGGGCGTCCTTCTTCGGCAGCGGCACCTTGAGCGCCGGATGCTTGCTGTACAGCCAGCTCTGCTGGAGGATGGTGATGCAGTTCGACGTGATCCAGTAGATCTGCAGGCCCACCGCGAACGGTGCCATCACGAACATCAGCATCCACGGCATGATCGAGAAGATCTGCTTCTGCATATCATCCATCGGCGCCGGGTTGAGCTTGATCTGATAGTACATCGAGATGCCCAGCAGGACCGGGATCACGCCGATCGCGAGGAACGAGAGGAACGACGGCAGCGGGTAGCCGAGGTAGGAGAACAGCGCGATCACGTTCGCCGGATCGGGCGCGGAAAGGTCCTTGATCCACGCGACGAACGGCTCCTGCCGCATTTCGATGGTCAGCAGCAGCACCTTGTACAGCGCGAACATGATCGGGATCTGCAGCAGGATCGGCAGGCAACCCGCGAGCGGATTGACCTTCTCCTCCTTGTACAGCTTCATGATCTCGGTCTGCTGCTTCTGCTTGTCGTCCTTGTAGCGTTCCTGCAGCGCCTTCATCTTCGGCTGGAGCGCGCGCATGTTGGCCATCGAGGCGAACTGCTTCTGCGCGATCGGGAACAGCAGCCCGCGGATCGTGAAGGTCAGCAGGATGATCGCCACGCCGAAGTTTCCGACCATGCGGAACAGCCAGTCGAGATAGTAGAAGATCGGCTGCTCGATGATGCCGAACCAGCCCCAGTCGATCGCATAGCCGAACTTGCTGATGCCGAGATCGGCTTCATACTCGTCGAGCAGCTTCACTTCCTTGGCGCCGGCGAAGAAGCGGCCGGTGTAGCTCAGCTCCTTGCCGGGCTGGACGACCAGCGGCTTCGCCAGGCCGTAATCGGCCTGGAAGCTCTTGCTCTCGGGGTTCTGGCGCTGGTTGAAGACGACGTCCGCGCCTTGCGACGGGATCAGCGCGGTCAGCCAGTAATGGTCGCCGAAGCCGGCCCAGCCGCCGCGATTGTCGAACTTGAGCGTGCGATTGGCCGGGTCGGTCTCGGCCACGGCCTTTTCGAGCTGGCTATAGTCGAGATAATTGGCGCCGCCGTCCTTGACCACGATCGGGCCGACCGCGGCCGCGAACTGATCCATGTCGGGCGATTTCTCGGCGCGGGTGACCAGCGCGAAGGGCGTCGCCTCGATCGGCGCCGCGCCGGTATTGGCAACGGTCTGGCGGACCGTGAACATATAGTTGGCGTCGACCGACAGGTCGATGCGGAAGCGCTGGCCGGCGGCCCCGGTGGCGGTGAGCGTGACCGGGGTGGTCGGAGTCAGCTTGCCCGCGCTCGCGGTCCACAGCAGGTCGCCCGGCGCGATGAAGTTGCCGTCGGCGCCGCGCCAGGTGAATTGCGCGAAATAGCTGCCCGCGGCGCCCGCCGGCGAGAGCAGGCGGATCAGCGGCGAATCCTTGGCGACAGTCTCGTCGTAATTCTTGAGCTGGAGATCGTCGATCTTCGCGCCGCGCAGGTTGATCGTGCCCTTGAGCCGGGGCGTGTCGATCTCGACGCGCTCGCTTTTGGTCTCGGCGAGCACGAGATTGCGGTCGCGCATCGCCTTGGGGGTGTCGGCGGTTGGATCGGCGGCGGGATTGGGCAGCGCCTTGGTCTTGCCCTCAACGATCGCGGTCGCCGGGGGATTGGCGGCGGGGAAGAGATAGCTCGTCACCATCGGCCACCCGATCAGCAAAAATGCTGCGAGCACCGCAAAGATCAGGATATTGCGTTGGTCTTCTTTCACCGATTCTTCCCCGGAAGTTCACTCACGGCCAAATCCTCATGGAACTGGATCATAGCCGTGGCCGCCCCATGGATGGCAGCGCGCGATTCGCTTTGCGGCCAGCCAGCCGCCCTTGGCCGCGCCATAGCGGCGAAGCGCCTTGATTGCATAGACCGAACAGGTCGGATCGTACCGGCAGCTGGGCGGCAGGATCACCGAAGGCCCCAATTGCCAGCCGCGCGCGACCAGGATGAGCAGCTTGGCGATCACCGCTGCACCTTGGCGCAGGCCTTGGCCAGCTCGGCCCTGAGATCGTCGAAGCCGCGCTCGACGCCGCCCTGGCGCCCGATCAGGACATGGTCTGCGCCGGGCACGCCGGCTTCGGGCAATATCTCGCGGGCAAGCGCGCGGAAACGCCGCTTCATCCGGTTGCGGACGACGGCGTTGCCGATCTTCTTGGTGACGGTGATGCCGAGTCGCATCGCCGGGTCGCCATCCTCGCGCACGCGGACGAGCAGGACGAAACCGGGCATCGGCGCCCGCCGTCCTGCGTTCGCCGCCAGATAGTCCTTGCGCTCGGTGAGCCCGGTCAGGCCGACGGGTGTTACGCCGACAGCTTGTTGCGGCCCCGGGCGCGACGCGCACGGATCACGTTGCGGCCGCCGGGAGTCGCCATCCGGGCGCGGAAGCCGTGCCGGCGCGCACGCACCAGGTTGCTCGGCTGAAAGGTCCGCTTCATCGGTCATCCTCAGGTATTCAGAACGGAAAAGGCCGCCACTTCTGGCGGCCGTGTGAGCGGTGCCCATAGAGAAGGGCTCAGGCGAAGTCAACGCGGCCGATCACCGAAACCGGCGGCCTCGGCCTCGGCCTCAGCCAGCGCCAGATCGCGGATCCGCTCGCGGCGCCGCCGCGCGCTGCGGCGGCGCAGCGCCATGTCGGCATAATGGCCGAAGCGCGGCCAGCGCCGCTTGATCCGCGCGAACCTGCCCTGCGCCCAGCGCGAGTTCTGGAGCACCAGCACCAGCCCCGCGGCGAACACGAACACCCCGCCCGGCCCGGGGATCACCCCGACGATCGGCGAGAAGAGCATGACCAAGGCGCCGGTCACCACCAGCACGAGGCGGATCAGGGGGCTGCGGCGTCGGGCGGTGGCCATGGCGGGGATGTGGGTCCTGTGTGTTGGCTATGCAAGACAGTGACTAGGCTTGCGAACCTTCCAACGGCGTCGAATATTCCTTGTTCCCCTGCGAAAGCAGGGGCCCAGGGTCACAAGGGCTGAACTGCTTGGCCCTGGGTCCCTGCCTTCGCAGGGGAACAAGAGGGGGCGTCCCTCAGATTGACCCGATTTGCGCGCAGTGAGACAGTGCTCGCGGGTTTTGCTGAGAGGAGCGGCGCATGATCAACGAGTTCAAGGCATTCATCGCGCGCGGCAACGTGCTCGACCTCGCGGTCGCAGTGATCATCGGCGCGGCGTTCGGCAAGATCGTCACGTCGCTGACCGACGATCTGCTGATGCCGGTGATCGGCAAGCTGCTCGGTGGACTCGATTTCTCGGGCTATTTCATCGCGCTCGCACCGATCCCCGCCGAACTGGCCGGCTCGACCGACTATGCCGCGCTGAAGAAGGCCGGGGTGCCGCTGTTCGGCTATGGCGCGTTCATCACCCAGCTGGTCAGCTTCGTCATCGTCGCCTTCATCATCTTCCTGATCGTCCGCGCCGTGAACCGGCTGACTCCCAGGCCCGAGGAAGCGGCCGCCGCCGAGCCCGCCGACATCACCTTGCTGCGCGAGATCCGCGACGAATTGAAGAATCGGGCCGCCTGAAGCTTCATCCGTTTCGGAGATAATTCAGGCCGAATCGGAGAAAAGCGGCTAGGGTCCCCGGCGAGGGGGGAGTGGATGGTCGCGTGCGTATCGACAGTGGCGTATCTCGGGCTCGAGGCGCGCGCGGTCGAGGTGCAGTGCAACCTCGTCGCGGGCCTGCCCAAGTTCATGGTGGTGGGACTGCCCGACAAGGCGGTGGGCGAGAGCCGCGAGCGCGTCCGCGGGGCGATCGCGGCGATCGGGCTGGCGCTGCCGCCCAAGCACATCATCCTGAACCTCTCGCCCGCCGACCTGCCCAAGGAAGGATCGCATTTCGACCTGGCCATAGCGTTGGCGCTGCTCGGCGCGATGGGGGTGGTCGATGCCGAGACGCTGTCGGGCTATGTCGTGGTCGGCGAGCTCGGGCTCGACGGGCGAGTCGCGCCGTCGCCGGGGGTGCTGCTCGCGGCGTTGCACGCGTCCGAAGTGGGGAAGGGGCTGGTCTGCCCGGTGGCGCAAGGGTCGGAGGCGGCGTGGGCGGGGGCGATCGAAGTCGTCGCTGCGCCCGACCTGATTTCGCTGCTCAACCATTTCAAGGGCAACCAGCTGATCGCCGCGCCCCCGCCGGGCGAGGCCGAGCCGATCGGGCTGGGCCCCGATCTCGCGCAAGTGAAGGGGCAGGAAACCGCCAAGCGCGCGCTCGAGATCGCCGCGGCGGGCGGGCACAATATGCTGATGTCGGGGCCGCCGGGCGCGGGCAAGTCGCTGCTCGCCTCTTGCCTGCCGGGCATCCTGCCGCCGCTCGACGCCGCCGAGGCGCTGGAGGTGTCGATGGTCGCGTCGGTGGCGGGAACGCTGGCGGGCGGGCGGCTGACGCGGACGCGGCCGTTCCGTTCGCCCCATCACAGCGCGTCGATGGCGGCGCTGGTTGGCGGCGGGCTGAAGGTGAAGCCGGGCGAAGTCAGCCTCGCGCACCTGGGGGTGCTGTTCCTCGACGAGCTTCCCGAATTCCAGCGCGCAGTGCTCGATTCGCTGCGCCAGCCGCTCGAGACCGGCGTGGTCAGCGTCGCGCGGGCCAATTCGCATGTGACCTTCCCGGCGCGTGTGCAGCTGATCGCGGCGATGAACCCCTGCCGGTGCGGCCATCTGGGGGACGCGGCCCTGTCCTGCGCCCGCGCCCCGCGCTGCGCGGCGGATTACCAGGCCAAGGTCTCGGGGCCGCTGCTCGACCGGATCGACCTGCATGTCGAGGTTCAGCCCGTCAGCGCCGCCGATCTCGTCCTGCCGCCGCCCGCCGAAGGCTCGGCCGAAGTCGCTGCGCGCGTCGCCGAGGCGCGGCTGGTGCAAGGCGCGCGCTATCGCGAGGTTCCCGCGCGGACCAATGCCGAGGCCGAGGGCGAGCTGCTCGCCCAGGTCGCCACTCCCGACGATCCCGGGCGCAAGCTGCTCGCCCAGGCTGCCGAGGCGATGCGGCTCTCGGCGCGCGGCTATACCCGGGTGCTGCGCGTCGCGCGGACGATCGCCGATCTCGCGGGCGTCGACGGGGTGGGGCGCATCCATGTCGCCGAGGCGCTGAGCTATCGCCGTCAGTCGCCGCGCAACTGACTCCGGTTCCCGCCGCCGCGCGGGAGTGGTACGTCGGTGGCGAAGCCGACTCGATCACGAAGCCGGCGTGTCCAGCGAGGCGAGGCCATGGCCGTTCGAAATCGCGTTCTGCTTGCCGCCCTGGCCGCCTGCGCGGCGTGCGCCGCTCCCGCGGCCTATGCCCAGACCGACCCGCTGTCCGAGCTCGACCGCCAGATCGCGGCGTCGCAGGACACCGATGAAGGGATCGCGCTGGCCCGGTCGCAACTTGCCGATGGCGAGTTGACCAGCGCCGCGGGCACGCTCGAGCGCGTGCTGATGAACGATCCGCATGCCGATGCCGCGCTGCTGCTTCACGCCAGCCTGCTGTGCCGCCTCGACGATGTGCCGGGCGCGCGCGCCGAGCTGGCCGAGATGCGCGCCGTCACCATTTCGACCTCGGGCTGGGCGGAAGTGACCGCGGCGTGCGGGCCACTGCCGCGGCCCGGCGGGAGGGCCCGGCCATGACGCGTTTTGGATTGGCCGCCTTCGCGGCGCTCTCGTTGCTTGCCGTTCCCGCGCAGGCGCAGCAGGCCGTCGGAGTCGCCTCGGCGGTGCAGAACGATGTCCGCATCCGCAAGCCCGGCGCGCCGCTGCCGCGCGCGGTGGCGCTGCGCCAGCGGATCGCGCTCGCCGACCAGGTCCAGACCGGCGCGAAGAGCCAGCTCCAGGTGCTGCTGCTCGACAAGTCGATCTTCACCGTCGGGCCCAATGCGCGGCTCACGATCGACCGCTATGTCTACGATCCCAATCGCGGCACCCGGTCGATGGGCGCGACGGTGACGCGCGGGGCGTTCCGCTTCATGTCGGGCAGGCGAACCACTGGCGGCAGCTCGACGATCAACACGCCGGTCGCCGCGATCGGGGTGCGCGGGACGATCGTCGAGGGTGTGGTCGGCGAGGACGCTGCGCTGATCGTCGCGAACGAGCGCGGCATCCCCCTCAACCTCCGCGCCGATCCCGAGACCGCGTCGCTGATCGTGCTGCGCGGTCCCGGCGGCCGCACCCAGGGCAATGTGTCGCCCGGCGCGATCGACGTCGTCGCGGGCGGGCGCACGGTCACCGCCGACCGGCCGATGCTCGCCATCTACGTCCCCTATGCCGGCGCGCCGCCGGTGGGGCCGTTCACGCTCTCAAATGCGGGGCTGATGCAGCTCCAGGCGGTGCTGTTCCCCGCGCTCGCGCAGCGGCTGGGGCTCAGGCCGCCGGTCGATCCGAACCGGCGCTTCGCCCCCGCGACCGACTGGACGCGGCCGGGTGACGAAGATCCGCGCCCGCCCTTCCCGAACCGGCCGCCGCCGGGCGCGTTCGATTCGGGCCCCCCGCCGGGCGTCAACCCGCCGCAGCTGCCCTTCGGCAACCTGCCGCAACCCCAGCGCCCGCAGGGGCCGGGACCCCAGCAGCCAGGCCCGCAGCAGCAGGACCCGGGTCCGGGCGCAAAGGCGCCGGGGCAGGGCCCGGCCGCCGCGCCGGCCGGTCAGCCGGGCGCGAACAACCCGCCCAAGGATTCGCTGCCCCCGCCCAACCTGAAGGTCGCGCCCAATCCCCAGGCCGCAGCGCCCCCGCCCGCGCAGGACGACCCGGGCAAGCAGGCCCCCGCGGGCCAGCCCAACCAGAAGCCCAACGATCCCGGCAAGGGCAAGAAGGGCCCGCCGCCGCCACCGCCAAAGTGACTCTCACCCGGCTTGCAGGCGGCACGGCGATCGTCTAGCCACGCCCGTCGCTGCCCCTGTGGCGAAATTGGTAGACGCGACCGACTCCAGCCCGCTGCTAAGCCGCGGGGAAGGGGACAATCTGGGGGTCGCAAGACGCAATAATCTTGCGACTTCATACCGAGCCGGTATAGGCTCGCCTCGAACGCGGGCGTGGTGGAACTGGTAGACGCGCCGGACTCAAAATCCGGTTCCGAAAGGAGTGTCGGTTCGATTCCGACCGCCCGCACCATGCCCTCCCTCTGCACATCCCAATGCTTCGCTGCACGGCGAACGGGCTGTGCAATGGGCGGGCGTCGGCTATGGCAGCAGGGCCGGCCCACTCGCGAAGGGTCTGCCCGAACGGGCGACCCGGTGGCCGTCAGCGCCCCGAACGGGACGCGGCCATCGCCTCTGTTTGAGCGAATTCATTGACCGGTAGTTCAGGTATGCGCCTCTGCCTCTTTTGCGGCAGTCAACTCACACGTTCGACCCGCCCCGAGCACATCCTGCTGGATGCGCTCGGCGGGAGGAAAACGAGTCGCCGCGTGATATGCAGCGGCTGCAATCAGCACTTCGGATCTTCGATCGATCGAGCGCTCGCGGAGTCCGTCGCCCGCATTCGCAATTTGCTCGCGCATCCTTCCGGCACCGGCAAGCCGGCGCCATCGATCCGGTATCTCACCCCAACCGGCGCGGTCCGGCTGGACAGCGCCGGACGCCCGACAATGCAAGGCAAACCTTTCACGCTTGAGCGCGAAGAGGGGGTAACCAAACTAGATTTGCGCGCGAATAATCGCGACCAAGCCATCAACTCGCTGCGTCATATAGCCGCCCGTCTTGGATGTAAGGTCGATACTCTTCTGTCGGCATTGCAACGCGGCGACGGCACAGGGTTCACGGAAACCTTCGGCCCGGCCCCCTCACATCGCGGCCAGTTATCGATCGGCACCGAGGACTCGCTTCGCTCCATCGTAAAATCCTGCCTTGAGCTGCTCGCATTGGCTCGTGGCAACGAGGTGGTACGCGGAGCACCCTACGCTCAGGCGCGGTGTTTCGTGGCCGAAGGCACAGCCGGCTTCAATACCGAGCGAATCTCCCTCGATAGCCGCCCTTTGCCGGCGGAAGATGAATTGCGCCGTCGCTTCGGCCCGGCCTTCCATCTTGCCTACGTCGCGAGTGATCCGACGGGACGGACGGTTGGCTATTTTCGCCTGTACGGCTTCGTCGCTTGGAGTATCCTGCTGGCGGAGCGCGACGGCTCGCCCGATCTTCGCGCGGGCATCGCCTGCAATCCCGTGACCGGCGAGTGGTCGGACAAGATCGGCCAGGAAATCGATCTCACCCCGGCGTGGCTGGAGAATGCGAAACTTGACGGTCATGTCGCCGCCGAACGGTTGCGCCAGATTCATGCTTTCGCGCAAGAGGCTGCGCTGGAGCGCGAAGTCGACCGGATTGTGCGAGACGAATTCGAGCGCCACGGTATTCGGGGCGATGTCGTGATCGAGGACGAAGCCGTGAAAGCGAGTCTCTTTGGCGAGATCAACGCGCGCATCGCTGCTCTTGCCGCCAGGGTACCCTATGCGCGGCCCGTTCCGTGGTCACGGGTGGAACAATGGGCGAATGCGCAAGATTCCAACGAGTCAGGCGGCAACTAACGCCGCCTCGCCATCAGCAAATGAGCAATCGCCGCTCCGATTTGGGCAAGTGCTTCGATTGATAAGATGATTTAAGCGGGATGGAGCTAGTCGATGTATCGCGACTCGCCTCCTAATCCTCCGTCAAAGCATTCCGCATGAGAGTCGAGCCGCAGCCTAGCTCAGCACGATCTCGTCCCCGGACGCCTTCGCGACCATGCGTCCCATCGCGTTGAGCAAGGCTCCCATCGCCACCGGCTTGAGGATCACGTCATCGGCGCCGGCCCGCATACATTGCTCGCGCAGGTCCACCGCGGTGTCGGCGGTGACGACGATGACCGGGAGCCCCGCCTTGGGTCCCTCGGTCGCGCGCAAGTGCCGAATGGCGGTCAGGCCGTCCATTCCGGGCATGCGCAGGTCCATCAGGATGATGTTGTACGCGCCGTCCTCGATCATTTTCAGGCCGGTTTCGGCGTCCTCGGCCTCTTCCATGGTCGCGCCGACGACTCGCAGCATGTCCTTGACGACACGGCGGTTCATAGGGTCGTCTTCGACGAACAGGACTTGCATGCGAACGCTCCTACACGCGCCGGCTGGTACATGGCCGGCGTAGACAAGTGATGAGACGGGTTATGCTGCTTTGGTTTCCTCTCCCGGCTCGGCGGCGGGCGCAGCGTGGGCCTCCGCCATCGTCGCGATCAGCTGGGTCCCGCTCACCGGCTTGAGCACCAGCTGCGTGGCGCCGAGCCGCGCGATGTCCTCGACCGGCAATTCCTCGCTGGGCGCGAGCAGGATCGTAACCGGAATGCCGGCGTGGCGGGCGCATTCGACGAGCGCCCGCAATACGTCCAGCGGCCCCAGGCCTTCGGCCGTCGCGGATTTCGCTTCGATCAGGAGATGGTCTGCGCGACCCTCGTCGATTGCGACGATCGCCTCATCGCCATCGGCGACGCATTCAAGGCGGCCGACCGCGGGATCGAGCAGCGCGCGCATCACGCCCTGGGTCATCGGGTTCGCTTCGACCAGGAGCAATCGCGCCGTGCCGAGCGAAGTCGGACGGCCGGTCGCGGGTGCCTCGGCGGCCTCCTCGCCCATCCGCTCCAGCGGCAGCCGTACCGTGAAGGTCGACCCTTCGCCGACGACGCTTTCGACCGTGATCGTGCCCCCGAGCGCGCCCGAGAGGTTGCGGCAGATGGCGAGGCCGAGCCCGGTGCCGCCGAACTGCCGCGTCGTGCCGCCGTCAACCTGGTGGAAAGCCTCGAAGATGAGCTCGAGATGCGCCTCGGGAATGCCGATCCCGGTATCGACCACCTGGAGAACCAGGGTTTCCGCGTCGGCGGGCCCCTCGACGAACGCCTTGAGCTCGACTGTGCCCTGCGGCGTGAACTTCACCGCGTTGGACAGGAGGTTGAACACGATCTGGCGAATGCGGGCGCCGTCGGAGCGGATCAGCGCCGGGGCATCGTCGATATGGACGTCCAGCGTCAGATCCTTGCCGGTCGCGTGGCCGCGCCACAGCGTTGCGGCGTCCGCCAGGATGTCCTTAAGCCGCGTTTCCTCGCTCGCGACCGCGATCTCGCCAGTCTCCATCTTGGCGACATCGAGGATGTCGTCGACCAGCGCCCGCATCGTCTCGCCGGCACCGTGGACGACCTGGATCTGCTCGCGGATTTCCTTCTCGACGCGGCGGTTGGCCAGCAGGATCTGGGTCATGCCGAGAATGCCGTTGAGCGGAGTGCGGATCTCGTGGCTGGTGGTGGCGAGGAACTCGGTCTTGGCCTTGAGCGCCTTTTCGAGCTTGCCGTTGACCTCGGTCAGCACTTCGTTCGCCGCGCGGACATAGTCGCGGCTGCGGCGGATGCGCAGCGCGCTGATCAGCAGGACCGCGAACACGATCGCGCCGACGACGAGCAGGCCGATCAGGACGATCATCCTGAACTGCGACTGCTGGCGCTCGATCCGGATGTCGCGCTCGAGCTGGCCCTGCTTGAGCGCCGAAATACGCAGATTCTGGTTCGCGAAGTCGAAGCGTGCCGACATCAGCTGCGAGCTGGCCGAAGCAGTGAGGTTCCTCGCCTCGCTGTCGAGGCGCTGGAACGCCTTCAGATGCTGGAGCGCGAGGTCCTTCTGGCCGAGCCGCTCGAACACCGACGCGGCGATCTCGTGAAACTCGCGGAATTGCAGCGGCGTGGTCTTGAGGTCGGCACCCGCGAAGGTCTGCTGGAGGAGCGCAGCCGCACGCGGCAGGTCGCCGCGCGCCGCCGCAACCTTGGCCGCCGCGCCCAGCACGAAGGGCTTCCAGCCCGCCGCTTCGCCGGCCTGCGAGAGCTGCAAGGCCCGGTCCACCGTCGCCTGCGCAGGCCCGAGCTTGCCATGCTCGACCTGGGTCGCAGCGAGATTGCTGAGGATGCGCACTTCGAGCAGCGGACTGTTCAGCGTGCGCGCCGCGGCGAGCGCCTGGTTATATTCGCGCTCGGCCTCGTCGAAGCGGCCGAGCTTGCGGAGCACTTCTGCGCGGTTGTTGTATGCGCTGACGCTGAACGCCGGATCGGCGGTGTAGAGCTCGCCGGCCTGCGAATAATATTGCAGCACGCGGGGGTAATCGCCGGCGTCCCAGTAGATCTGGCCGATGTCCTGGAGGGTGATCGCCTGGCTGCGGACCTCGCGGGCGTTCTGGAAGATGCCATAGGCGCGCTGGAAATCGGCAAGCGCCTCCTGGACGCGTCCGCTCATCGCCGCGATCGCGCCTTGCGAGCGGATCAGGTCGCCGTGCAGCTTGGTGTTGGGTGCGACGCGCTCTGCCAGCGCGAGCGCCTCGTTGACCACCGGGGTGGCCTTGTCGAGCTGGTTGGCGCCGATATGGGCCTCGCCCTTGAGCCACTCGGCCGTCGCCAGCGCGACCTGTGCCTTTGGCGAAGATCCGAGATCGCGGGCGCGGGCGATCGCGAGGTCCGCCTTGCCCAGCGCCTGTTCGGGGTCGCCCATCATCGCCGACTTGGCGTCCGCCACCGCGGCTTCGAAGCGCGCATAGGCCGGGTCGGGTGGGGATTGCGCGAACGTCGCGGCCGGCGCCGCCGCGAGCGTCAGCAGCAAGATCAGCTTCGCCACGAGTCGCATCGGAATTTTCCTGCTCATCGCAGGAGAAGTAACTGAAAAGGCTTAAGGACCGTAAAAGAACGCCTGCCGCCGGCGGGGGGAACGGCGGCAGGCATGGAAGCCAATGAAGCCGGCGATCAGAAGCCGATGCGGATCGTGCCGCCGCCCATATAGGCCGGGATCTGGTCGGTCGCCTGCGTTCCGAGGTTGGCGCGGCCGAACAGGCTGAAATCGGCCTTTCCGCCGAACAGGCCGTGGCCGTAGATCATTTCCGCGACATAGCGGCGCGCCGGGCGGGAGACCGCGACGTTCCGGGTCACCGCGCCCAGCTCGCCGGTCTCGCGATCGAGTATCTCGACGTTGGTGATGTCGACCGAGCCGTGCTCGATGTGCATCGGCTGGGCCAGCGTCAGGCGCAGATGGTCGTTGCCGTCGAGGACCCGATCCTTGGTCATCGCGACCTGAAAGGACGAGCTGAGCATGCCGCCCTGGCCGACCGCGATGTTCGATCGGGCCGGATCGCCGGCGCGGGTGCGGCCGAGAGTCGCCGAAGCCGCGAGCGAGAAGCCCGGAGTCACCGCCAGGTTCGCGCCGAAGGTTGCGGCGTCGGTGGTCGAGCCGTCGGGCAGGTCGCTCGCGCTCGACGAGGCCATCCCCAGGATCGCCTTGTCCTCGCGCAGCACGGTGTAGCCGAACGAGGTCGAGAGCGCGGGGCTGACCGCATAATTGACGGTGAGGTTGCCGGCCTGCGCCCGATAGGGATCCATGCCGTTCCACGCCGCGCGCTGGTCGATCGGAACGCCGGAGAGGCTGCGGCGCAGCTCGCGCTGGCTGATCCCCGAGGACAGGGTCAGGCCAGGCGCGACCACGGCCTCGACGCGGGCATAGGCGCCGCCCGACGCGAAGCCGAGGAACGGGTTGGCGCCGCCCTGCTCGACATCATAGTCGGATGCCATCGCGAAGCCGTTCTGGCCGCCGACGACTCCCGCGCCGTCGCCGCTGCCGACCTGGAGCGCGAAGCGGCGGTCCGGCGAGACGATGCGCATGTCGGTCTGGAACGGGACCTCGCTGCTGCGGAAACCGAGCCGGTTGACGCGCGGGCGCATCGTCAGGCTCGCCTCGATGCCGCCGACAGAACCGAGGCGCTGGGTCGCGCCGGTCAGATCGGTGAAGCCGAGCGCGCCGGTGCCGCCGGTCAGCTTGCTCGGCGCGCCGAGCCAGCCCGAGAAGCGGCTGGTCAGATAGCCCATGAACAGCTGCATCGAACCGTTCACCGACACCGTCTGGTTGGTCAGCTTCGACGACATCGGCACCTGGAAGTCGCGGTACGATTCGCCGGTATCCTCGAACAGCGAGAAATAGACGCCGTTCGGCTCCCAGGTCGCGCGCGTCGCCGCGGTGGTCTTGCGGAGGTCAGCGATCGACGTGGAGACGATCTTGCCGCCGACGACCTGCTTGACCGTCAGCTTGTTCCAATCCAGCGGCGACAGCGCCGCCTCGACGTCGAGCGCCCCCCAGCCATAGACCGGGTCGACGCCCGGCGCGCCGAGATCGCGGGCCGACTTGAAGATGATGTTGACCGTGTCGTTGGGATGCTCGGTCAGCCAGGGCCAGCGGCTCTGGATCAGCGAGATCGTGCCCGAGACCAGCGGCGCGGCGAACGAGGTGCCCGACATCCGCGTGACGCCGCCGGCGCCGTCCGAGACCAGGATCATCTCGCCGGGCGCGACGATGAAATGGTTCTTCAGATAGTCGCCCTTGCACTCGTTCTTGTCGAGCAGGCACGCATTGCCCGGCCGGTTGGAGAAGGTCGAGATCGTGCCGGTCGGATCGATCGAGCCGACGATGATCAACGCGGGATTATGCTTGTCCCATTTGAAGCTCTCGGTCTGGGTGATGCCGTCATTGCCCGCGGCGACGACGAACACCGTGTTCTCGAGGATGTCGTAGAGCTTGCCGTCGGCGAAGACGTTGTTCCAGCCGGGATTGAGCGTCCAGCCCGGCACGCCGAGCGACATGTTGATGACGCCCGCCTTGTTCTGCGCGAGCATCGTCACGCCGGTGGTGATGTCGGCCCAGCCTGCGCTCTGCGTCGCATCGAACGGATTGTACGCGACGACCGAGGCGCCCGGCGCGATGCCCATCACGCCCTTGCCGTCGTGCGCCGAGATCATCAGGCTGGCGACCGCCGAGCCATGGCCGTTGGCGAAGTCCGAAATGCCGCTATATTTGGTGATATTGGCGGTTTCGGCGCCGGTGACGGTGAAGTCCAGCAGCCCTATCACGGTCTTGCGCCCCGACCCGAGATATTGGGTCAGGTACGGCGTCCAGTTGGCCTCCTTCATCCAGTGATCGATATGATCGGCCCCGGAATAGTTCATCAGCCCGTCGTACCAGTCGAAGAAGAAATGCTCGCGCGCATCGGCGTCGAGCTTCGCCAGCGAGCCGGGGTCGGACAGGTTGATCCCATATTTGGCGAACAGCGGATTGGCGAAGGCAGCGTCGAAGCTCTTGCCGGTCTGCGCCAGCACCGCGGTGCCCCAGAAGCTCTGCGACTGGGCGTACATCTCGTTCAGCTGCCCCGCGAGCGTGACATAGTCGCCGGGCGCTTCCTCGAAGGTTCGGATATTGCCCCAGAAGGTGCGGATATTGCCCCACGACGCGCCGAGATCGCCCGAGAAGGTGCGGATGTTGCCCCAGAGCGGCGTGATCGCGCTGGTGCTGGAGACATTGAGCGTGCGGATCTTGCCCCAGAAGTCCTTCAGGCTGCCTTCGTACGGGCTGACCTCGCCCCAGAACGGGCGCGTGTCGCCCCAGAACGGGCCGTTGTCGCCCCAGAAGGTGCGGATATTGCCCCATTTGGGCTCGCTCAGGCCGGCGAGCGCATGGGCGAGGCGATCCTTGGACGGCGCGGGCGCGGGGGTAGGGGCGGGTGCCGGGCCGGGGCCGGGGCCCGGACCGGGGCCGGACTGGGCACTTGCCGAGAGCGGCGCCAGCACGGCCGAAACGGCAAGCGCGCTAGCAACCAGCAAGCGGCTGCGACTCTTTGATGCGTGACTCAACGGACGCCCCTCCATGGGGTGGAGCCTGAATCCACCCGTGATGGCTCTAAATGCTCTCGCGGTAGTGAGGATGAACCGAAGGAAAGCAGTAAAGATCGCGTTAGGGATAGATTTATCGGCCTGTTTTCAAGCGGTTCCGAACAGCGGCAACGCACCCGTCGCGAGGCGTCCCAACTGCGCGTCATCTTCGAGAAAGGCTTGGAAATCCGCCAGTCCGACCGGAGGCGAAATGAAATATCCCTGCAGCATGTCGCATCCCATCACCCGCAGCAGCTGCAGCGACATCGCGTCGTCGACGCCTTCCGCGGTGACTTCCATCTCGAGGGCATGCGCCAGGTCGATCGACGAGCGTATGATCAGCGGATCGCGATGGCTGTCGGTCAGCCCGCTGACGAACAGCCGGTCGATCTTGAGCTCGTGTGCGGGCAATTGCTTGAGATAGGCGAGCGAGGAGAGGCCCGAGCCATAATCGTCGATCGCGATCCGGATACCCGCCTCGGTAAAGGCATGCAGATTTGCGAGCGCGGCGTCGGGATCGCCGATCACCGCGGTCTCGGTGATCTCGAAGCCGATCCGGCCCGACGCGGGCCGGACCAGATCGAGCGCGACCCGGGCGAACTCGGGGTCGGGCAGCAACTGGCCGGAGATATTTACGAAGATCGCGATATCATGGCCCAGCGCCGCGAGATGGATCTGGTCGCGCACCGCACGCGCGATCACCCACTGGGTGATCTCGCGGATCGCGCCGGTCTCTTCGGCGAGCCTGATAAAGCCTTCGGTCGAGACCAGCCCGCGCTGCGGATGATGCCACCGGATCAGCGCCTCGGCCGCCTTGATCGTGTTGGTCCGCGCCTCGAGCTTGGGCTGATAGTGAAGCTCGATCTCACCCGAGGCGAGCGCGGTGGGAAGCTGGCGCATCAGGATCAGGTCGGCATGCCCCTCCTTGGCGAGCACCTCGCCATCGGCGAAGCACACTTTCACGCGCTCGGCCTGTCCTGCGGCCAGCGCCGCCGCTGCTTGGTCGACGAGTTCGTCGCGGATCGAGCTGTTGCCCGCATCGGCGAACCCGATCGCAACCGAGAGATCGAACGCATAGTCGTCGATGATCAGGCGCCGTTCCAGCGCGTCGATTGCGGCAAGGAGCTTGCGCTGCGCATCGTCCGTCGACGCGCCCTTGAACGCGAACTCGAGCGTGACGCGGCCGATGCGGCCGATTTCGGCAGTGGCGATCGACTGCGCGATGCGCTGGGCCAGCGCCGCCAGCATCTGGTTGGCAAGGCGATAGCCGATGCTCTGGCGGAGCGCGGCGAACCGGTCGATCTCGACGACCGCGACATAGGTGCGAAGGTCGGGGGTGCGAGGGTCGGGGGTGCGAAGGTCGGGGGTGCGAAGGTCGGGATCGTTCGCCCGGACCTCCTCCCGAAGCGCGCGAAACGTCGAGTCCCGCTCGAGATCCGGCGGCGATGCCCCGGTCTCGACCGCGGCCAGCAGGGCATTGATTCGGCTCACGCCGCGCGCATTCCTGCCCCAGGTCCCCGCCATGAGCCGCACGCCGGTCTCGCCGCGCCGCACGCGCTCGATCGCTTCGTCGACCGAGGCCGGCCCCACCTGGCGCGCGGCCCGAACATAGGCCCACGCGACTCCGATGCACGCGAGCGCGCCGAGAATCGGAAGCGGGCCGATGTTCCAGTCCATCCCGGCACGCATAGCGCCAGACAGTGAACCAACTGTGATCGAGCGGATCAGGTTCAATACGGTCAGATAGTTACGTATTCGTATCGAACCGGGCATTGGCGCGAAAAACGCAGCCGGCCAAGGCGGGAGCGGGCGCCGCTACCAGGCGAATGCGATGCCCAGCCGGGTGCTGAACGGCCGCAGCGGCGTGATCTGATCGCGGGCGGCCAGCGCAAACGGGTTGCCGAAGGCGAAGCGATTGCCGCGCGTATCGGTGAAATTGTCGAGCATCAGCGAGAGTTCGATATTGCGCCACTTCGCGCTTCCCGACACGTCCGCCGTGGCATAGCCCCCCTGGCTCACGTCGAGCAGATTGCTTGTGCCGAGCACCGAATGCCCGACATAGCTGGCTGACGCCTCCACTCGGAACGACAGCGCGGGGCTTGCCGCCCAGCCGTAGGAGACCGCCGCCCTGCCGGCGAATGCGGGCGTGTCGGGGAGGTGGCGCCGTGACGGTGGGGAAAGCTGCGCCAGCGGGCCCGTGACGCGATTATGGGTGTAGAGTGCCGCGCCGAGGATGCGCAGGCCGCGCGCCGGAATCCAGTCGAGGGTCGCCTCGACGGTCTGGATCTGCGCGTCGCCGATATTCGCGGTGTAGGGGAGCCCGCGCGAATTGACGAGATCGGCCTGGATTCCGGTCCACCGCGCCAGCGAAACGCTCGTCGAAAAGGCGAGGCCGGTCGGCCCCTCGCGCAGCCGCCGCAGCCCCACTTCGCCGACGGCGATCGAATCGGACTGATAATCGGCGACGCGGCCGATGCCTTTCGCGACCGCGAGGCCGCCGGTGCGGAACCCCGATTGATAGCGGCCGAACAGCGCCAGGTTCGAATCGAGCAGCCAGGAGAAGGCGACCGTCGGATCGACGCGCCGGGTCGAGCGGCCCTTGACGAAGCGGTCGTCGCGCGGCCGTGTCGACGGCTCGCCATCGGTGCGCGCGACAGTCACGCGCCCGCCCAGCGTCGCCGAGAATTTCGGGGACGCCGCAATCGTCAGCTCGGCGAACAGCGACGCGCTGCGGGTCAGGTTGGTGACGCCGATGATGCTGGTCTCATTGTCCGGCGATCCCAGCGCGCGCGACAGGCGGTCGCGATCCTCGAGCAAGGTGAAGCCGGTGACCCACGAGCCGCCATTCGGCAGCGAATCCGACAGCCGCGTCTCCTGCGTCAACAGGCGTTTAGACCCCTCGACCTGATACGCGACCGGGACCGGCGGGCCGCCGTTCCAGCTTGGCGGCGACGCGTCGAACAGGTCGTCGGTGCGGTAGCCGACAATGCTGCTTGCCGAGACCAGCCGCAGTCCGTTGTCCCACTCCTTGGTCAGGTGCACGCGGCCGAGCACCACGCTGTTGTGGAAGGGCTGGGCGATCGTCGAGCGGCGCGACAGGGGGCCGACGCTGCGCGTCGCATATTGCGAATCGCGTGCGTCGATCGTCTGGCCGAGTCCGCCCAGGTCGACGCGCCACCCGCCGCCCGGGCTGATCCGGAACGCCAGGCGGCCCCCCCGCGTCTCGGTGTGGTTGACGTTCTTCACGCCGCGTCCGGGGTCGTCGATATAGCCGCCATCCACCACGCGATAGGCAAGCGCCCGCGCGCCGACCGCCCCGCGTCGTATGGGGAGATTGACGATGGCGGCCACGTCCGAACCGGGCGCGCCCCCGCTGGTCAGCGTCGCCCCGGCGGCGACCGAGCCCCCGGGGTTTTCCAGATCGACCGGGTTGGACGTCAGGCGGATGATGCCGCCGATCGAGCCCGAGCCGTACAGCGTGCCCTGCGGCCCCTCGAGCACTTCGATCTGGCGGATGTCGTAGAGCCTGAGGCCGGGTTCGGCGCCCGAATAAGCGAGCTGGATGTCGTCGAAATAGGTGCTCGCCGTCGACTGGGCGGCGCCGTTGAAGCTGCTGTCGGCGATTCCGCGAATGAAGATCTTGTTGCGGCCGGCGCCGAGCTCGGTGGTCTGCAGCACGGGAACCGCTCGCGCGAATTCGCTCACGTCCGGCGCCTTTTCGGCGGCGGGGAGGCTGCCCGCCTCGACGATGGTGACGCTCCCGGGATAGCGGCGCAGCGTCACGCGATGCTTGCTCCCGGTCACGACGATGTCCGCGGGGGCGGCCTCCGCCGGCGCGGGCGGCACCGTAGCGCGCCCAGGCGGCCGCCGCGCCGCAATCCGCGCCTCGCGGACGACGCGAAAGCTCCGCGCATCGACGGGCACCGCCTGATACCCGGTCCCGCGCAACAGCCGGTCGAGCGCCTCGCGCGCCGGCATCCTTCCCCGGATCGCGCGGGTCCGGACCGCGCGAAGACCGGTCTCGGTGCTGGCGAGATCGATATGGCCTTCCCGCGCGAGCAGGATCAGCGCGGCATCGAGCGTCGTCGCGGGAATCGAGATTTCGGGCTGCTGCTGCGCACGCGCCGGTGCGGGCGCCCATGCGCCCAGCACGGCCAGGGCGAAAATGAGTTCAGCGCAAAGCGGCGGCGCGGGGCGCGAGAATCCACTGCTCACCGTTTCGCCGCCATTCCACCCCTATCAGCGCGGCGAGATGCGGTATGTCCCGATCCGCGGCGCCCGTGAGCCGAATCATGCCGGTAAAGGGGCGTCGCGACAAGTCGCCTTCCAGCACGACTTCCGTCCCATAACCGCGCCGAATGGCTGCGGAAACCGTCGCGAGCGTCTCGCTTTCGAAGCGCAGCGTACCGTTCCGCCAGCCGCCGATTGCCTCCACGGGCACCTTTGCCCGGATGATCTGCCGCGTGTTCTCGCGAACCGTCAGCGCGTCGCCGGGGGCGAGCGTGATCGCCTGGCCCGCGGGATCGAACAGCACCGACCCTTCCGAAACCTGGACGTCCAGCCGCTCGGGCGCGCGCATCACGTTGAAGACCGTTCCGAGGTCGCGGAGCGTGACGCTGCCCGAACGAAGCGTGAAGGGATGCGCGGCATCGTGGCGGACCGTGAACAGCGCCTCGCCTGCCTCGAGGCTCGCGATCCGCGGATCGGCGCGATCGAGCTGCAGCCGCGATCCGCCGCTCAGCTCGATGCGGCTGCCGTCGGCGAGCTGAACCGCCTGGCGCTGGCCCGGGCGGGTTTCGACGACATAGGTCTGCGACGATGGCGTCCGCAGCATCGGCACGGCGAGCGCGAGCGCAACCGCCGCCGCGACTGCGCCGCCGGCGAACAACGGCCAGCGCTTCCGCGAAGGCCGGTCGTCGTTGGCGGGGGCCGCCACAAGCGCGGGCCGGGGAAGCATATGGTCCTGGTTGGCGATCCGGTCATAGGCCTCGGCATGCGCCGGGCTCTGCTCGAGCCACGCGATGAATTCCATCCAGTCGGCATCGCTCATCTCGCCCTGACGGACGTGCCAGCCGATCGCCTGGTCGATGATCCCGGGGTCCTCGTCACGCATCATTTGCGTTCCCTTCATCCCCTATACGATGCGGAAGCCCGGTTTCCGCACCAATCATATCACTCGCGTCATGAATTTGGCGATAGGCGCGGCGCAGCAGCTTCTCGACTCCGCTCACGGTGATGCCGAGCTGCTCGGCGATCTCGCGCTGCGGCCGGCCTTCGAAGCGGAACAGGATCAGCGCGGTCCGCATCCGCTCGGGCATCGCCGCCATCGCCGCTTCCACGCGCGCCAGCCGCTCGCGCGCGATCAGCGCGCGCTCGGCGTCGGGATATTCATCTCCCTGCGGCTGCACATCGAGCCAGCCGGTCTCGCGCGCATTTCTGCGCAGCCCGGCAATGCGCCGATCGGTCGCGAGATTGGCGGCGGCGCGATACAGGAATGCCGCGGGCTGGGCGATCGGCCGGTCTCCCAGCTGATCGATCTTGAACCACAGGTCCTGGAGTGCGTCTTCGGCATCCTCGCGATTGCCGAGCCGTGCCACGAGCAGCCGAAGCAACATCGGCCTGACTTCGCTGAAAACGGCTTTCAGGCCCTGGTCGCTCATCCTGCCCCAGCAATGTCCGCTATCGGCACCCCGCGCAAGCCGCCCCCCTTGCATCGGTGCCTGTCCCGCTCTCCGCTCCCCTGCGAAAGCGGCAATTGCGTCGGCTGCAAACGAGCCCGCTGTTCTTAGCCCTCTCCCGCTTTCGCGGGAGAGGGTTGGGTGAGGGTCTTCTTCTGCCTGTTCCCCAACGCGGAAGAAGAAGACCCTCACCCTCCCACCGCTTCGCGGCGGGCCCCTCCCTCTCCCGCGAAAGCGGGAGAGGTGTAGCCCACCCGCACTGACGCGTTTGCAATCGCCGTTTTCGCAGGTGAGCAAGCGGGCTTTGACGCAGAGTCCAAGTACCTCCGCATCGGATGTGCGGGTTCGGCGCAGCGGCGTCGTTAGTCCCATGGGGGCGCCGATCCGGTGCCGGGGGAAGACGCGGCGCCGTGACGAAGACTGTTTCCGAATGACGACTGCCGCAGACGCTGGCCGCCGCATCATCCTGCGCGGATCGATGTCGACTGCGCTGGGCTTTGCGATCAAGGCCGGGGCGCGGCTGCTGTTCCTCTATGTGGCGGGCCGGTTGTTCGGCGTCGCGCTGTTCGGCGCGTTCGGCCTCGCGGTGGCGGTGATCGAGCTGGCGGTCTCGGCCGGCGGCCTCGGCATGAAGCGCATGCTGTTCAAGCTGCTCGACGAGCGCCCCGAGGACCGCCCTGCGATCCATATCGTGCTCGATTCGGCGTTGATCGTGGTCGCCGCCAGCCTGACGATCGCGGCAGTGATCATGGGCGCAACCTGGCTGGTGCCGCTGCCCCAATCGGCGGCGACCAGCACCGCGCTGTTCATCCTCGCGCCGATGATCGCCGGACAGGCGCTGCTCGACGTCCTGCTCGCGGCGACGCGCTGGAAGCAGAAGATCCGCTACGAAGTGACTGCGCGCAGCATCGTCGAGCCCTATGCCGGGGTGGCAGCCGCGATCGCGGCCTATTGGTGCGGCGCCACGGCGATCGGACTGCCGCTCAGCTATTGGGGCGGCACGCTCGCCGCGGTCGCCTATACCGTCTGGGGCCTGCGCCATTGCTACGGCTCGTTCCTGCTCGCCAGCTACCGGGTCGAGCTCCGCGCCTTGCTCGCCACCTTCCGCACCACATCGGCGGCGGCGTTCAGCGACATCGTCAACGCGCTGTTCGGCCGCGTCGACCTGTACCTGGTCGGCGCCTTTCTCGGCGAATCCGCGGCGGGCCTGTACGGCATGGCACGCCAGGGCAGGACGCCGATCCGCCAGGTGCGGCAGAGCTTCGATGGGCTGCTGACCCCGCTGATCGCAAAGACCCTAAAGCTGAACGGCGCCGTCGCGACCGGCACTGCGACTGCCTCCGCGGCGCGGCTGATCCTCTCGATCCAGCTTGCCGTCCTGATCGTGCTGATCGGGATCGGGCATCCGCTGCTCGGCTCGATCCGGCCCGAATTCGCCGCGGGCTATACTGCGCTGGTGCTGCTGACGCTGGGCGAAGCGATCCAGAGCGCGCTCGGCCTGACCGACCTCATCCTCCTCTACCGCAAGCCTTCGCTCACGCTCGCGCTCACCGGAGCGGGTATCGCGATCAACGTCGCGGCGGCGTGGCTGCTGATGCCGACGCTGGGCATCAACGGCGCGGCGGCGGCGGTGGTCGTCGCCAATGTCGCGACGGCGCTGCTCCGCCGGATCATGCTCAAGCAAGGGCTCGGGATCCGGATCCCGCTGCGGCTCAACGGCGCGCTGTTCGCCTGCGCCGCGGTGGGCATCGCCGGCGCGATGCTGGCCGCGCGGGCGCTGGACCCGGCGCTTTCTCCCTTTCTCTGCGCGATCCCGCTGGCGGCGGGCCTCATCGCCTACGCGGCGATGCTCAAGGCCTGGACGAGCCTGACGCCGGGCGCGCTTTCACTCGCGGGGTTCAGGACGGAATGAACATGCACCACGACAGCATCGCGCCGGCGGCTTTTGCGTCGAACCGCCCCGTCCGGATCCTGCACGCGCATCCGAGCTTCGATTGCGGCGGCAAGGAAGCGCGCACCGTCCGGCTGATGAACGGCTTCGGCGCGGCCGCCGAGCATGCGATCCTCACCGCGCGTCCCGGGCGCACCGCTGCGCGGATCTGGATCGACCCGCAGACGCGCCACAGCTTCCCCGCCGACGCCCCGCGAATCGGCGGCGCGCCGACCCCGGGGCGGCTGCACCGGCTGGCGCGCTATCTGCGCGGGTTCGATCTGGTGCTCACCTATAATCGCGGTTCGGCCAATGTGCTGCTCGCCAAGCTGGCGTTCGGCGGCCCGCCGCTTATTCATCACGAGGATGGCTTCAACGCCGACGAGGCGAACGGGCTCAAGCCATGGCGCAATCTGGTTCGCCGTATCGCCTTGCAGGCAGCCGATCGGCTGGTGGTTCCCTCGCAAAGCCTCGCGGAGATCGCGGTTGCGCGCTGGGGACAGCCGGCGTCGCGCGTCTGCCGGATCTCGAACGGCATCGCGGTCGGCGGCTTCGGCGGCAGCGAGCCCGACTCCATCCCCGGTTTCCGGCGCCGCCCGGGCGAGACCATCATCGGCACCGTCGCGGGATTGCGCCCGGTCAAGAACCAGGGCCGGCTGATCCGCGCCTTCGCAATGCTCGGGCAGCGCAACGCGCGGCTGATCATCGCCGGCGAGGGCGAGGAAGAGGCCCGGCTGCGCGCCGAGGCCCAGGCATGCGGGGTTGCGGATCGCGTGATCTTTTCGGGCTTCCTGCCGCACGCCGACCGGTTCCTCGCGCATTTCGACGTCTTCGCGCTGTCGTCGGACAGCGAGCAGTTCCCG
The DNA here is from genome assembly GCA_040388355.1 of Pseudomonadota bacterium. Lineage (GTDB taxonomy): Bacteria > Pseudomonadota > Alphaproteobacteria > Sphingomonadales > Sphingomonadaceae > Sphingomonas. The sequence continues at coordinate 175,725 of JAZKCD010000005.1, forward strand.
ATCGCGGTGGTCGAGGCGATGGCGGCGGGGCTGCCGGTGGCGGCGACCGATGTCGGCGACATCCGGGCGATGGTGTCGGAGGCGAACCGCGCGCACGTCGTCGAGCGCGACGACGAGGCGGCGCTGGGCCGGGCGCTGGCGCTGCTGGTCGACGATGCCGGGCTCCGGTCGCGCCTAGGCCAGGAAAATCTGCGCAAGGCCCGCCGCGAGTATCAGGACGGTCCGATGATCACTGCCTATGCCGATCTGTACAACCAGGTCATCGAAGCCGGCTATGCGCGCGCGGCTTCGGCAATCTCCTCGACCGAAGCCGGAGCGACTCCGCGCTTCGCGAAGTGATCGAGGATCGCGTCCCACCACGCGTAGAACCCCGCCAGATCCTCCGCTGAGCGGACGAACGGCGTGTTGCCGGGGGCGAGCGACGGCGAGTGGAACGACAGGCTGAACAGCCGGTGGTCCTGCTCGAGCAGGACATCGATCGCGCGCTTCGCATCCGCGAGGCTGGTCCCTTCGGGGGTCAGCGCCACGCGCTTCGCCAGCCCGACGCGCGACAGCAGCCGCTGGACCCGGGCGGGCGCCCTGATTGGCCCGAGGAACAGCGCGGTCAGCGGGATTTCGAGCAGCGCGCCCTCCATCAGCCGGTACGGGAGCGGGCGATAGCGCGTGAAGTCCGGACCCTGCTGTGCCGAATAGTCGAACCGCGCGCGGATCGACGTGTCGATCGTGTAGCCGAGCTCGACCAGCGTCTGCGCGGTCCGCGCGCCGACGCCGTAGCGACCGGCGCGAAACACGGTCGGCCGTCTTCCAAATACGTCATCGATCTTCCGGCTAAGCTCGACGAGTTTCGCCTTCTCCAATTCGGGCGGCAGGTTTCCCGCGAAGCTGTTCGGCCCCGACAAGGCCTCGTCATGCGGCGGGTTGATCCAGGGATGGAGATGCGCGCCGATCGTGCAGGTCCCGGCATCCTGGAACCCGCGCAGCAGCCCGGCAGCTTCGGGCGCGGAGGCGATCGCATAGTCGACCAGATAGACCGGCTTCACCCCTGCCGTCTCCATCCGCGCCTGAAACACCGCCATCGCCGCGGCCGAGCGAGTCGAATGCTCGGTCCGGGTAAAGGGCAGCGACCAGTCGAAATCCTCCTCGGTGTCGACGAACAGGGCGAAGCGCCGCCCGAAACTGTCGGGCAAGGCGAAGTACGCATTCTGATCGGGGGGGGAGTGGAGGCCGGCCGGCATTGGGTGTCGCTCGCGTTCGAGGGTCGATATGCCGCTGGCACGCGAATGGCTTAAAGGACAGCGTCGATCCCGGCTAGGATCGGAAAGCAATCGACGCGCGCCGCGGTCGCTTTTGACCCGCCGGCGCCGCCATTGCCCCTCGCGGCCTCGCCGATGAGCAGGATCGCCGGACCCTTGCCGCCTATCGAGGCGACCCCCAGCGACAGCAAATCCAGGCGCGTGAACAGGAGCCGCTCCCCGGGCAGGCTTACCTCCGCCGCGATCAGCACGGGTGTTTCCGCGGGCATGCCGTGCGCGATCAGCTTGCGTGCAACTTCGTGCGCGGCTTCCCGGCCCATATAGACTGCGAGTGTCGCGCCGGGGTCCGCGAGCGCCGCCCAATCCATGTCGAGCCGTGCGCCGGCGCGGGCATGCGCGGTGACGAACTGGAGGCGGCGTGCATGACCCCGCAGCGTCAGCGATACCCCCGCGCCGGCCGCCGCGGCGCTGGCGGCGGTAATGCCGGGGCAGATGTGGACCGGCACGCCGTGTGAGCGCAGATGCGCCACTTCCTCGGCGGAACGGCCGAACACCGATGGGTCGCCGCCCTTCAGCCGGACGACCCGCTCGCCATCCTGCGCGGCGGCGAGGAGCAGGCCGTTGATGCAGTCCTGGTCCTTCGAGTGGCGGCCCGAGCGCTTGCCGACGGGCACGCGGCGGATATGCGACGGGATCAGCTCGAGCACCCCCGGCCCGACCAGCGCGTCGTAGAACACGGTGCTCGCCGCGCGGATCAGCGCTTCGGCCTTGCGGGTCAGCAGATCGGGATCGCCGGGGCCTGCGCCGACCAGCCACACCTCGCCCGGCGCGATTGCTTCAGCCATTCGCGATCTCCTTCGACTGTCCGATCAGGCGCTGGATCGCCGGGCGGCACGATCCGCAATTGGTACCGGCGGAGAGCGCCGCGCCGACCGCTTCGACGCTGGCGAGCTGCTGCCCGGCGATCGCCGCGAGGATGGTCTTGATGCCGACATCGAAGCAGACGCAGACGATCGGCCCGTGATCGGGGGCAGGCGCGGCCGGGCGGCCGGCGAGCAGCTCGAGCGGCGAAGGACTGTCAGCCCCGGCGAGCTGCGCGATCAGCCAGTCGCGCGAAGGCAGGCTGCCGGTGCGCGAAAGATAGAGCGCCGCGCGAAGCCGGCCGCCCGCGATCACTGCATGCCGCATCTGCCCGCGCGCGGGATCGGCGGTCTCGACTCGCTCGCCCTTGGGCAGCAAGTGGCGGACCAGCCGTGCCGGATCGCCGTCGCCGGCGAGCTCGACCAGCCAGCCCTGCGCCACCCGGATGCGGGTCGCCCAGACGGCGTCGATCGCGCCGGGATCGTCGCGCGTGACGAGGAAGCCGCGCCACTCGACCGCGACTCGCTCGGCCTTGGCGGGCGTCGACTTGAACCCCGGCTGCCCCGAATGCGGATCGACCAGCGCGCGCGGGAGCAGGCCGGTGCGGCCGCCGGTCGACTGGCGGTCGGTCCAGTGGATCGGAGTGAAGATCTCGCCGCGCCGCTGGCCTTCGCTCAGCGCCGTGCGAAAGATGCTCGCGCCCTGCGGCGTCGAAACGCGTGCCAGATCGCCTTCGGCAATGCCCAGCGCCTCGGCATCGGCGGGGTGGATCTCGACCAGGGGCTCGCGGCGGTGGCTGCCGAGCTTCGGCGACAGGCCGGTGCGGGTCATGCTGTGCCACTGGTCGCGGTATCGCCCGGTGTTGAGCGTCATCGGCCAGTTGGCGAGCGGGGCGGGGAGGGGCGCCTGCCGGACCGGCACCAGCCGCGCGCGACCGTCGGGGGTCGGGAAGCGCCCGTCCGCGAACGCGTCACCGCCCCAGCGCCACGGCGCCATCGCCTCATAGTCCGCATTGGGGATCGCGGCGTGGCGGCCGATGTCGAACAGGCGGGCGCCGTCATTTTGGTAGGCCGAGAGCCGGGCATGCTCGCGATAGATGTCGGCGGGGCGGCTGTACGCGAACTCCCCGGTCCAGCCCATGCGGCGGCCGACCTCCTTGACGATCCACCAGTCGGGCCTGGCCTCGCCGGGGAGCGCGAACAGGCGGCGCTGGCGGCTGATCACGCGCTCCGAATTGGTCACCGTGCCGTCCTTCTCGCCCCAGCCCGCGGCGGGGAGCTTCACATGCGCGAAGCGGGTCGTGTCGGTGTCGGCGATGCAATCCGAGACCACGACGAACGGGCATGACGCCAGCGCCTCGCGCACCGCGCCGGCATCGGGCATCGAGACCGCGGGGTTGGTCGCCATCACCCACAGCGCCTTGATCCGGCCTTCGCCCAGGCTGCGGAACAAGTCGACCGCCTTGAGTCCCGGCTTGGACGCGACGTTCCCGGTCCCCCAGAAGCGGCCGACGCGCGCGACATTCTCGCGCGCGAAATCCATGTGCGCCGCCAGCGTCGAGGCAAGCCCGCCGACTTCGCGCCCGCCCATCGCATTGGGCTGGCCGGTGATCGAGAAGGGCGCCGCGCCGAGCTTGCCGATGCGGCCGGTGGCGAGATGGAGATTGGTGATCGCGTTGACCTGGTCGGTGCCGCGCAGCGACTGGTTCACGCCCTGGCTGAACAGCGTCACGGTGCGCGGGTGCGCGGCGAACAGGTCGAAGAAGCGCCTGAGATCGGCGGGCTGGACGTCGCACGCCCGCGCCACCGACCACAGGTCGCTCCCCTCTCCTTGCCTGTCCCAGAAGTCGTCAGGGACGTTGACGCTTCGGGCCAAGTAGGCTTCGTCGATCAGATCGGCGGCGCGGCAATGCGCGAGCAGCCCGTTGAATAGCGCGACGTCGCTGCCGGGGCGGATCGCCAGGTGCAGGTCGGCGCCTTCGCAGGTCTCGGTGCGGCGCGGATCGATCACGACCAGCTTGGTGCCGCGCGCCGCGCGGGCGGCGACGATCCGCTGATAGATCACCGGGTGGCACCAGGCGGTGTTCGATCCGACCAGGATGACCAGGTCCGCCGCGTCGAGATCGTCATAGCTTGCCGGGACCACGTCCTCGCCGAACGCGCGCATTTGCCCGGCGACTGCGCTCGACATGCACAGCCGCGAATTGGTGTCGATGTTCGCCGATCCAATGAAGCCCTTCATCAGCTTGTTGGCGACGTAATAATCCTCGGTGAGCAACTGGCCCGAGACGTAGAAGGCGACGCCGTTCGGGCCGTGTTCGGCGACGGTGTCGCGGAAGCGCTTCGCCACCAGATCGAGCGCCTTGTCCCAGCTGGCGCGCCTGCCGTGGATCATGGGGTGGAGCAGGCGGCCTTCGAGGCTGGTGGTTTCGCCGAGATGGGTGCCCTTCGAGCAGAGCTTGCCACGATTGGCGGGATGATCGGGGTCGCCCTTGATCTCGACCGTGCGCTCGCCCGTCACCGTCGCGGCGATCCCGCAACCGACGCCGCAATAGGCGCAGGTGGTGCGGATAGGCTCCACTAAATCCTCCCCCGGAGGGGAAGGGGGGCCAGCCGAAGGCTGGTGGAGGGGGTCTTCCGCGCGCGAATCGCCTGGGGTGAGCCCCCTCCACCGCTTCGCGGTCCCTCTCCCCCTCGGGGGGAGGATTTGGGACGCTCCCTCACGCTGCGGCCTTTAAGGCACTTGTCCGGCAAATCAGCACACGGCCCGAGACGATCTTGACCGGCACCGTCGGGGTACACCCCTTGTCCTCACCCTGCGCCCGGCCGCTCGCCAGCGCGATGTTCCAGTTGTGCAAGGGGCAGGCGACGCTCTGGCCATGGACGATGCCCTGGCTCAGCGGGCCACCCTTGTGCGGGCAGCGATTGACCAAAGCGAACACCTGATTGTCCCCCGTGCGGAACACCGCGATCTCCTCGCCGCCCGCCACGGGGACGGTCCGCGCGCCGCGCACGGGGATCTGGTCGAGCCAGCCGATGTCGAGCCAGTCTGCGGTCATGCAAGTTCTCCCTGGGGATGGAATTCGGCCATGTGCGCGTGCTGGACATGAGTCGCGGCGCGCTCGGCCCAGGGGTCGTCCTGGCTGAAGCTCTGCGAGAAGAGGAAGCGCGCGGCGAGGGCGTCGCGGCCTTCGGCGTCGCCGGCGATGCGTTCACGGATATAGTCGACGCCGACCCGCTCGATCCACGGCGCGGTGCGCTCGAGATAGCGGGCTTCCTCGCGATAAAGCTGCACGAAGGCGGCGCAATAGTGGAGCGCCTCCTCGTCGGTCGCGACCTTGCACAGAAAGTCGGTGGCGCGGACCTTGATCCCGCCATTGCCGCCGACCGACAGTTCGTAGCCCGAATCGACGCAAACCACGCCGAAATCCTTGATCGTCGCCTCGGCGCAGTTGCGCGGGCAGCCCGAGACGGCGATCTTGAACTTGTGGGGCATCCAGCTGCCCCAGGTCATCCGCTCGATCCTGACGCCGAGCCCGGTCGAATCCTGCGTGCCGAAGCGGCACCATTCGGAGCCGACGCAGGTCTTCACCGTGCGCAGCGACTTGCCATAGGCATGGCCCGAGACCATCCCCGCGGCATTGAGATCGGCCCACACCGCGGGCAGATCCTCCTTTTTGATTCCGAAGATGTCGAGCCGCTGGCCACCGGTGACCTTGACCATCGGCGCGTTGAACTTCTCGACGACGTCGGCGATCGCACGCAGCTCGCGCGGGTTGGTGATCCCGCCCCACATCCGCGGCACCACCGAATAGGTGCCGTCCTTCTGGATGTTGGCGTGCATCCGCTCGTTGACGAAGCGGCTCTGCTGGTCGTCGACATAGTCGCCGGGCAGCGCGCAGAGCAGATAGTAGTTGAGGGCAGGACGGCACGACGCGCAGCCGTCGGGCGTGCTCCAGTGCAGCCGCTGCATCACCTCGGGGATCGAGCGCATGCCCTGCGCGACGATCTCGCGGCGGACATCGTCGTGACCGAACGAGGTGCATCTGCACATTGTCTTGGGCCCAGCCTGGACCTCGTCGCCGAGGGTCAGCGCGAGGAGGTTCTCGACCAGCCCGGTGCACGATCCGCAGCTCGCCGACGCCTTGCAGCCCGCGCGCACCGCGTCGAGGCTGCACGCACCCTTGTCGATGCAGGCGAGCACCGCACCCTTGGAAACGCCGTTGCAGCCGCAAATCTCGGCATCGTCCGAGAGCGCCGCAACGGCTGCCTTAGGGTCCGCCGCGCCTCCTCCCGAGGCGAAGGCCTGGCCGAAGATCAGCAGGTCGCGCAGCCCGGACACGTCCGCCTGCCGCTTGAGCAGGTCGAAATACCAGCCGCCGTCGCCGGTATCGCCATAGAGCACCGCGCCGACGATCCGGTCGCCGCGCACCACCACGCGCTTGTAGATCCCGCGCGCGGCGTCGCGCAGCACGATGTCCTCGGCGCCGTCGCCGCCCGAGAAATCGCCCGCCGAGAAGACGTCGATCCCCGAGACCTTGAGCTTGGTCGAGGTCACCGATCCGCGATAGCCGCTCGGCTTCCCGACCAGCCCGTCCGCCAGCGCCCGGCACATCTCGAACAGCGGCGCGACGAGGCCATAGACCTGCCCGTCATGCTCGACGCATTCGCCCACCGCGAGGATCGCGGGGTCCGAGGTGACCATGTGGTCGTCGACATGGATACCTCGCCCGATCGCCAGCCCGGCCGCGCGGGCGAGCCGGACATTGGGGCGGATTCCCACCGCCATCACCACCAGGCTGGCGGGGATCAGCGTGCCGTCCTTGAGCCGAACGCCCTCGACGCATTCGCCGCCGATAATCTCGGCGGTGTCGGCCCCGGTCAGGATCGTCTGCCCGCGCGCCTCGAGCGCGGACTTGAGCAGCCACCCCGCCGCTTCGTCGAGCTGCCGCTCCATCAGTGTCGGCATCAGGTGGAGCACGGTCACCTTCATGCCGCGCAGGCTCAGCCCATGCGCCGCCTCGAGCCCGAGCAGGCCGCCCCCGATCACCACGGCGTCGCCGCCCTTGTCCGCGGCCGCGAGCATCCGGTTTACATCGGCCATGTCGCGAAAGCTGATCACGCCGTCGAGATCGTGCCCGGGCACCGGGATGATGAAGGGGTCGGAGCCGGTGGCGAGCAGCAGCCGGTCATATTCGATCGTCCGCCCGGTATCGGTGACGACGATCCGCAGCGCGCGGTCGATCGACGCCACTGCCTGCCCCGCGATCAGCTCGATTCCGTTCGCGGCGTACCAGGCGGCATCGTTGAGAACGATCTCGTCGAAGCTTTTCTCGCCCGCCAGCACCGGCGAGAGCATGATCCGGTTATAGTTCACCCGCGGCTCGGCGCCGATGATCGTGACGCGGTAGCGGTCCGCATCGCGCGCCAGCAGTTCCTCGATCGCGCGGCATCCGGCCATGCCGTTGCCGATCACGACGAGATGCTCGCGCGCGTCGCTGGCCGGCACCGAGGCCCAGCCGCCTGCCTGGACGTTCATATCCGGACGCCCTCCGCGCCCCAATTGGCGCGCCACCGGCCTTTGACCCCGGTGAGGCCGGCGAGCGCCGCGAGCGCCAGCCCGGCGAAGATCAGGAAGCCGCTCTGATAGGATCCGGTCAGCTGCTTCGCGATGCCGAGCGACGAGGCGAGGTAGAAGCCCCCGATCCCGCCGGCCATGCCGACGAGCCCGGTCATCACGCCGATCTCGCCGGCGAAGCGCTGCGGCACCAGCTGGAACACCGCGCCATTGCCCGCACCCAGCGCCAGCATTGCCATCACGAACAGCCCGAGCGCGCTCGAGACCGTCGGTGCCCCGCTCACTCCGGCCAGCGCGATCGCGGCGGCGACGAACACCGCGCTCAGCGTCTTCACCCCGCCGATCGCGTCGGCCAGCGCGCCGCCCATCGGCCGCACCAGCGATCCGGCAAACACGCAGCCCGCGGTGCAATAGCCCGCCATGATCGTGCTCAGCCCGAACTGGTCGGTGAAGTAGATCGTCAGCGACGCCGCAAGGCCGACAAACCCGCCGAAGGTCACGGCGTAGAAACCCATGAACCACCAGGCGTCGGCGCGCTTGAGCGGCTCGAAATAGTCGGCCAGCCGCTTGCGCGCCGGCGGGTTCGGCGGGTCCTTCGCCATCAGCATATAGGCGACGAACACCAGGGTCAGCGGAATGCAGGCCAGCCCGAGCACGGCGTTCCAGCCGAACAATTTGGCCAGCGCCGGCGCGAACAAGGCGGCGAGCACGGTCCCCGAATTGCCCATGCCGGCAAGCCCCATCGCCTTGCCCTGGTGCTCGGGCGGATACCAGCGGCTGGCGAGGGGGAGGGCGATCGCGAAGCTGGCGCCGGCGAACCCCAGGATCACCCCCAGCGCGAGCGTCCCGCCGAAGCTGTCGACCCCCACGCCCCAGGCGAAGAGCAGCCCGGCGATCACGATCACCTGGCTGATCGCGCCCGAGCGCCTGGGCCCGATCCGGTCGACCAGCAGGCCGTTGACCACGCGCAGGATCGCGCCCGCCAGCGTCGGCGTCGCGACCATCAGCCCCTTCTCGGCGGCGGTCAGGTGAAGCGTCGCCGCGATCTCCGGCGCGAGCGGCCCGAGCAGCACCCAGACCATGAAGGCCAGGTCGAAATAGAGGAACGCCGCGATCAGCGTCGGCGTGTGCCCGCTGCTCCAGAAGGCCGATTTCGCCCGCACCGGGCGGGAGTCGATGTCGCAGCCGCCGCCCGCATAGGCGAACCCGTCCTGCATCATTTCGGTCAACTTCATCGTCGCGCTCCCGGTGCCGCGCAGGCACGAAAAAAGCCGCTTCCGACCTGCCGCCCCAAGGCGGTGATCGGACAGCGGCTTTGCTGTCGTCTGATGGAAATTCCCGCCTTCGTCGGCAGGATTTTCCGATGACGTCTCCCCGTCCCTTGGGCGACCCCTGAAGGCTGACGCGAAGCGCTTCTCTTCGCAAGTGCAAAAAAATCAATCGTGCCGGCGCGTCTCCAGTGCCTTCAGATAGGCCGGAATCGCGTCCGGATCGAAGCTCCGCCCGTCGAAGAACCGGTCCGGGGCAAGGTGCAGGCTGCCGCCATGGCTCCCTGCGCCCAGCGGCGCGCCGGTCGCGCCTTCGACCTTCATGCTCGCTCCCGGCATGGGGATTCCTTCGGCAGCAAGCGCCCGGCGGTACAGGTCGGAGCGGAACACATCCGCCGCCGCGCGTTCTGATTCGGGGCGCGCCTCGAGCATCCCCCAGCGCACGAATTGCGAGTAGATCCACAGCGCCTGGCTGCGCCACGGGAAGTTCGCTGCGCCGCGGTGAAAAACCATGAAGTCAGGAACGTCGACCGGCTCACCACCCTGCCGCAGCGGTATCCGCCCGGCCAGCGCCTGCGCGATCAGCGCAGGCGGCTGCCCGACATAAGCGGGCCGCGCGAGCAGATCCGCCAGCGCCGCGCGGTTCGCCGGATCGTCGCACCACGCAGCCGCGCGGGCGAGCGCGCGGATCAGCCGGTCGAGCGTTTCGGGATTGGCCTCGGCCCAGTCGGCGCGCGTCGCCAGCACCTTCTCGACGCCGCGCTTCCAGATATTGACCCCGACCGCCGCGATCTCGCCCAGGCCCTGGTTCACGGCGACACTGCTCCACGGCTCGCCCGCGATGAACCCGTCGATCTCGCCGGCGCGCAGCGCCTCGGTCATCAGCGAAGGCGGCAGCACCCGAAGGGTGACGTCGCGGTCCGGATTCACTCCGGCAAAGGCGAGCCAGTAGCGCAGCATCAGCGCGTGGCTCGAAAAGCGATGGACGATGCCGATCACCGGCTTGCGGTGGTGAAGCCCGATCGCCGCGGCGAAATCATGCGCGGTGGCGACGGGATCATCGACTCGGTTGCGCGGCGCGGGATCCAGCGCGGCAGCGAACGCCGCCGACAGCGTCAGTGCATTGCCATTGTCGTTGAGCTTGAACGGTGCGGCGATCGCGCACGGCGTCTGGCTGAGCCCCAGCGTCACCGCCACCGCCAGCGGCGCGAGGATGTGCGCGGCCTGCACCTGGCCATAGACCAGCCGGTCGCGCACCGTCGCCCAGCTGGTGTCGCGCACCAGGTTGAGCGCAATCCCTTCGGCCTCGGCAAAGCCCAGCTCGGCCGCCACGACGATCGGCGCGCTGTCGGTCAGCGGCAGGAAGGCGATCGAAAGGGGGGTCATGGCGTGCCTCCCAGCAGGCTGGCTGCGGTGATCAGGGCGTCGGCGACGTCGGCGATGCGCCGCCCCTGGTTCATCGCAGTCGAGCGCAGCAGGGCATAGGCTTCGGCCTCGCCCAGCTTGCGGCTCTCCATCAGGATCGCCTTGGCGCGATCGATCGTCTTGCGCTCGGCGAGCTCGGTCCGCGCCTCGACGAGCTCGGCCTGGAGCTTGGCGAAGGCATGGAAACGCCGGATCGCGAGATCGAGGATCGGCTTCACCCGGTCCTTGCGCAGCCCGTCGACGACATAGGCCGAGACCCCGGCATCGATCGCCGCGCCGATCATGGCGTCGTCGGACTGGTCGACGAACATCGCGATCGGCCGCGCCAGCGCCCGGCTGACCACCAGCATCTCCTCGAGCGAATCGCGGCTGGGATTGCCGAGGTTCATCAGCACCACGTCGGGCGCCATCCGTTCGAGCCGCGCGACGAACGCGCCCTGCGCGGGCACGACTTCGATATCGTCGAACCCCGCCTCGCGAAGCCCTTCCTCGAGGATCGTCGCGCGCAGCCCGCTCTCGTCGATGATAGCGATGCGCACGGGCAGGTCCTCGAAGACTCGGCGCATCTATGCTGCGTCTGCGAACAGCAGGCAAGACTCGGCGGGTTCCCCCGCCGCGCTCATTTCCGACCGGCGCAATAGGACTTCGGACTGGCGCATGCCGATTGTTTCGGCGCCGGGCCTCAATATCGTGCGGAGCCGGGGGGTGTGCCGGCTGGCGTACCCTGGAGCGCGAACCGTCACACCTTCTCCTTGCGGGAGATATGCGATGCCGTCCTTTGCCCTGCCCAACGCCGATTTTCTTGATATCCTCACCCTTTCCGATGGCGGCGACCCGCCGCCTTCCTGGGCGCGCGAATGGGCCGAATCGGTCGCGGTCCATGCGCATGTCGATGTCGGCCCGCGCCGCGCCGCGCGCCGCAACCTCTGGGCGATGCGACTCGACGAGGCCGTGCGCCGCGCCGAGCGGCCCGCCGTCATCGTCGCGTACGGCGTCAGCTGCTTCGCGCTCGCCTGGTGGGCGCGGCTCTCGCCCGCGCCCTATCTCGAGCATGTCGCGGGAGCGCTGCTGGTCCGACCGCTCGGCGCGGGAATCGCCGCGTCGCGCGGCGGGCGCGACTATGCCGGGCCTAAGACGAGGTTTCCGTTCGCCGCGATCGTCGTCGGCGATGGCGACGGCGACGATCGCGCCCGAAGCCTTGCGCGCGATTGGGGCGGCGACTTTGTCGGGTTCGACGGCTTCGATCGCGAGGAGGAGGGGTTGGGCGCCCGTGCGCTCGGGATCGGCCCGAACGTGAGTTCGTAGGCGACGCGGTGGGTCGAAAGCGTCCGACCCTTGGTGTCGCTAATTCCGCCGTACTCATGCCCTGGGTGACCGCGCTTGCACCGCTGCCACACATGGCAGTCGGTCACCGGATCAACCTTGACGCCAGCGGCGAGC
>JAZKCD010000005.1:187558-298882 GCA_040388355.1 Pseudomonadota bacterium
CGGGATCGGCACCGGGCTGATCGAGCGGCTGGTGGGCGCGCCACCACGCCCCAAGTTCAGCTTGGGGTACGGCAACGAACAGCCCGGTTGCGCCGCCGCGGCGTTGTGAGGCAGGATCGCGGCCCGGCCAAGCGAGAAGGATGACAGCCATGGCCACCGCGCTCACCGTTGAAACCGATCTGATCGAACGCGCCGGCCGGCGCGGCATCGTCATCGCGCCCTCGACGCCGGCGATCGGGGCGGAGATCGCTGGCCTGGACCTCGACCGGCCGCTGAACGACACCGATGCCGAGATCGTCCGCGACGCGTGGCTCGCGCACAAGGTGATCTTCTTCCGCGACCAGGACATCGGCTATGAAAGCCACCTCCGCCTCGGCCGGCTGTTCGGCGAGCTCGAAGGCCATCCGGTGATCCCCAGCGTCGAGGGCTATCCCGAGATCCTGGTCATCCGCGGCGTCGAAGGCGTGACGCCGACGCCTGAGACGATCGAGTCGTTCAAGGCGTACAACAAGTGGCACACCGACGTGACCTTTCGCGCGCGCCCGTCGATCGCCTCGGTCCTGCGGATGCGGCTGATGCCGGCGCTGGGCGGCGACACGATCTGGGCGAATACCGCCGCTGCCTATGCGGGGCTGCCCGAAGGCGTGAAGGTGCGGATCGCCGACCTCGACGCCGAGCATGACATCGTCCGCAGCTTCGGCGGCCGCGTGAGCGAGGAGAAGCGCGCCCAGCTCGCACGCGATTTCCCCGCGGTCCGCCACCCGGTGGTGCGCACCCATCCCGAGACGGGCGAGAAGATCCTCTACGTCAATCACACCTTCACGTCGCGCATCCTCGGCATCCCCGAGGACGAGGGCGCGGCGCTGCTCAAGCTGCTGTTCGACCGGATCAAGGTGCCCGAATATCAGGTGCGCTTCCGCTGGACCCCGAATGCGATCGGCATCTGGGACAATCGCTCGACCCAGCATTACGCCGTCGGCGACTATTGGCCCGCGGATCGCGTGCTCGAGCGCGTGACGGTCTCGGGCGACGTGGTCGCGCGCTGATCAGGCGCCGTAGACCCCGGCCGATTCGCGGAGCGCCGCGCCGATAAGCTCGAAGAACGCGTGGCTGGCGTGGCAGCCGCTCGCATTCCATTCGGGATGCCATTGCACCGCCAGCACGTCGGCGCCGCACGGACGCGCCGAGAATGCCTCGATCAGAGCGTCATCCGCCGCGATCGCCTCGACGCTCAGCCCACCGCCGAGCCGGTCGATTCCCTGCTGGTGCACCGCGAAAAAGCAAATCTTGGCAGCGGAAAAGCACGAAATGAGCCGGTAAGAATGTACCTACATTGCTACCTTGTTGCCGCCTCGCAACACACTCGGCCTGCGCGCCAGAAATCGTACCGAAGCGCGGAAAAAGGCACTTGCCAGCGTTGTCAAATGGCCTGCACCCCTCGCACGACCCGGGAATTTCGGGCGGAGGGGACGCTGAATGAAAAGAAACTGGAAGCCGCTTCTGGGCGGCCTGTCGCTGCTTGCGCTTGCCACGACGCCTGCCTTTGCCGAGGCCAATGACGATCCGGCCGCAGCCACCGCGCAGGCCGATGCGAACGCCGAGGACGATATCGTCGTAACCGCTCGCAAGCGCGCCGAGACGCTCCAGGACGTCCCGATGGCCGTAACCGCAGTGACCGGTGCCGACCTCCAGGCGCGCAACGTGCAGAATGTCGACGGTCTCTATGCCGAGGTGCCCGGCCTGTTCAGCGCCCCGGGCAGCGTCAACAACAGCGCCGATTCCGCCTATCTGACGATGCGCGGCGTCGGCTTCAACGCAGGGCTCGAGCCCGCCGTCGGCGTGTTCCTCGACGGCATGTACGTGCCGCAGCTCGGCTTCGACACGGCATTTCTCGACCTCGAGCGCGTCGAAGTGCTGCGCGGGCCGCAGGGCACCTTGTTCGGCCGCAACACCCAGGGCGGCGCGCTCAACCTGGTCAGCCGCCGGCCGGGCGCGGACCTGCGCGGGCGGGTGCAGCTCGAGGCCGCCGAGTTCGGCACCTACCGCGCGCAGGGCTCGATCAGCGGCCCGGTGACCGACGGGCTCTATGCCGGAGTCAGCGCCCAGCACAGCCGCACCGACGGCTATCTCCACAACATCGTGCTCGGCGGGATGCAGGACTGGTCGAAGCAGACCGCGCTGCGCGGCGTGCTGCGCTGGCTGCCTGCGGACGGCGTCGAGGTGATGCTGATCGGCGACTACAGCAAGCGCGACTATAACGAGGCGATCCGCGGCGTCCGGCTCGCCACCCACCGCTACGAGAGCGTGGTCGACCAGGACGAACCCGACGAGAAGGCCAATCACGGCGTGCAACTGAACGTCTCCGCCGCGCTCGGCGGCGGAGTCACGCTGACGTCGATCACCGGCTATCGCTATTCGAGCTCGGACGTGTTCACCGACATGGACAGCCGGATCAGCGTCCAGCAGACCGCGACGCTTCCCGCCTTCCCGCCGGTCTCGACCGTGCCGCAGGCCTTCAAGGGCGCGACGCTCGACGTCGACATCCGCCAGAAGTTCAAGAGCCAGGAACTGCGGCTCGATGGCAGCACGGGCGCAGTCGACTGGCTGGTCGGCGGCTATTATTTCGACCAGCACCAGACCTTCGACCGCTACCGCCGCGTCGGGCCCGGCACCGTCCCGTTCCCCGCCGCGCTCTACATCTACGAGAACCATATCGACGACCGCGACGGCTATGCGGTGTTCGGCCAGGCGAGCTGGAAAGTGACCGACGCCATCGAGCTTACCGGCGGCGGACGCTGGTCGCACGAATCGGTGGTCGGCACGGGCAATCGCGGCCAGGTGTTCGGGCCGCCGCTCAACGTCAAGCAACCGGTGGCGCGCAATGCCAGCGACAGCTTCCAGAACTTCTCGTGGATGGGATCGGCGTCGTACAAGGCGGCCGACGGCATGCTGTTCTACGCAACCTATGCCGAGGGGTGGAAAGCGGGCGGGATCAACCGGTCGGGCAGCGCGGCGGCCAATTCGCCCTATGCCGACGAATCCTCGCAGAATTACGAGCTGGGGCTGAAGGCGAGCACGCGCGACCAGGCGCTGACTTTCAACGTCGCGCTCTACCGCATCGAGATCAGCGGCCAGCAGGTCACCAACGTGATTCCCGATCCGGGCGGCGGGCCGACCCCGGTGAGCGTGGTCGAGAATGCTGCGGGCAGCCATGTCGTCGGCATGGAAGCCGAGCTGGCCGTGCGCCCGGCAAAGGGGCTGCGGCTGCGTGGCGCGCTTTCCTTCTCGCGCTCGCGCTTCGACAATTTCGTCCGGGTGTTCACCCCGGCGGACAAGACCGACTTCTCGGGTACGCCGTTCGAGAACGTGCCCGAGACGACCCTGTTCGCCGCGGCCGACTACAGCCTGCCGCTGGGCGGGGCGCGCGCGATCGATCTCCATGCCGAATATCAATATGTCGATTCGATTATCATCCAGGACAATACCCGCGCCTCGCGCTCGGGCGACCAGCTCACCGCGCCGGGCTATGACCGGGTGAATCTGAGCGTGAGCTTCGACGCGGGGAGCGGCATCCGGCTGACCGGCTATGTCAACAATGTGCTCGACAGCTTCGACTATGCCTTTCCGTCGAGCGATCCGCTGATCGGCGGCGACGTGTTCGTGGCCCCGCTGCCCCCGCGCCAGTTCGGCGTGCGGGCGGCAGTGAGCTTCTGAGGAGACGGTAATGGCACGCCGCGAACCGCGCACCTACACGCCCTCGCCCGAGGTCCAGGCCTCGTGGCCGGGCGACGCTTCGGGCAACGCGATCAACGGGCTGGGCGAGCGCGAGCCGCGGCGCGCCTCGCCCTTCTTCTGGCACCCGGCCGACCAGCACCCGTTCGGCAAGCTCCAGGCGCTCGCCAGCGCGGGCTGCCGAGTGAACCAGGCGGCGACCGACGCCTTCATGGCCGCCAACACCTATCCCGAGCTGGTCCCGGTCAGCGCCGACCGCGCCGAGCGGACGCCCGAGGCATGGACGACGCTGGCGCGCGACTTCGCGCTCGGCCACGAAGCCGACCTGTTCGGCGCCACCACCCTCAAGGATCACTATATCGTCGATGGCTATTCGGTGGATGAGCCCAATGTGATCGTGCTCGGTATCGCGCATGACTATGAGGAACTGCGCCAGGTGACCGACGATCATGCCAGCGGGCGCGGCATCACCGAGGTCGGCCGCCAATATGCCCGCGGCACGCGGACCAGCTACGCGCTGGCCAACTGGATCCGCGCCCAGGGCTATGCGGCCAAGCCCTTTCCGGGGCCGCGTGCCTCGTCGCTGCTGCTGATCCCCGCCGCGGTCGATGCCGGGCTCGGCCAATTGGGCAAGCACGGATCGCTGATCAACCGCAGCTACGGATCGAACCTGCGGCTGGCGGGGATCACGACCGACATGCCGCTGTCGTTCGACCCGCCCGACGAGTTCGGTTCCGACGATTTCTGCACCAAATGCCAGGTGTGCACCGATGCCTGCCCGCCCAGCGCGATTTCCGAGACCAAGCAATGGGTGCGCGGAGTCGAGCGCTGGTATGTCGATTTCGACAAGTGCATTCCCTATTTCGCCGACAATGCCGGCTGCGCGATCTGCATCGCGGTCTGCCCCTGGGCGCGGCCCGGCGTGGCGGACAATCTGCTGGTGAAGATGGCGCGGCGGCGCGAGGCGCAGGCCCGTGAGAACCTGCCTTGAGCGTCTCCGCCGGACGGGTGTTCGCGCTCTGCTTCGCCGCGGGGATGTGCGAGGGCTATGACCTGATGGTCGCGGGCGTCGCCGCGCCGCGCTTCGCGCCGGTCTTCGGGCTCGGGCCCCAGCAGATCGGATCGGTGTTCGGTGCGGCCGGGATCGGCCTGCTGATCGGCGCGGTGCTCGGCGGACGGATGGCCGATCTGGTCGGGCGGCGGCCGGTTCTGGTCGTGTCGCTGCTCGTCATGGGCGTTTTCAGCATCGCCAGCGCGCTGGTCGGCGACCTGCCCTCGCTGCTGGCGATGCGGTTCCTGACCGGGCTCGGGCTGGGCGGCGCGATGCCCAATATCCTCGCAATGGTCAACGAGACGAGCCCGCCGGGCAAGACCGCGATGCGCGTGACCATGCTGGGATCGGCCCTGCCCGTCGGCGGCACGGTCCTCGGCTTCCTGATCGTCGTGGTGCCCAGTTTGTCGTGGCAGACGATGTTCTGGCTCGGCGGCATTTCGCCGCTCGTGATGGCGGTCGCGTGCCAGCTTCTGCTGCCGCCGTTCCCCGCCCGCCCCGGCGGCGAACCGCGTGAAGCGATCGGCATCGGTTTCGCGCTGGCGGGTGAGCGGCGCGGGCCGCCGACCGCCTTGCTGTGGCTCACCACGCTGTGCGTGGCGATCTCGGTCTCGATCATGGTGAACTGGCTGCCCTCGCTGATGGCCGCGCGTGCGTTCGACGGGCCTGCGACCGGCAGGATCGTGATGCTGATGACGCTCGGCGGCGCGGCGAGCGGCTTCGCGCTCGGATTTCTCACGCGCCGCCTGAACGCAGACATCGTCCACCGCGCGGCCTGGGTCGGGATGATCGCCAGCGTGCTGCTGATGCTGGCGGCGCGGCATTCGGAAGCGGCGGCAGGCGCGGCTTCGTTCGGCATGGGCTTCTTCCTGAGCGGCGGCCAGTTCCTGCTCTACGGCCTCGCCACCGATCTCTACCCCCGCGCGGTGCGCGGCACCGGCACGGGCTTTGTCGTCGGCGTCGCGCGGTTCGGCGCGGTGCTCGGACCCGTGCTGGCCGGCGCCTTGCTGGCGCGCAGCGGAAATGCCGATCATGCGCTCCTCGCGATGCTGCCGCTTCTCCTTCTGTCGCTGGCGACGGTCTGGCTGCTGCCAAAGGCAGACGCGCGATCCGCTGCGTTCGGAGTGGCGCGGTCCACGCCGCTGTCGTGAATTTTTTCAAGCCGCTGCTGGCGGGCGCGCGCTTCCAGGATCGCCTGATCGCATGCGTGGGCGCGACGATATGCCTGGCGTTGACGATCGTCGTGTGCGCCCGGTTTCCGATTGCGCCTGCCGATCTCCCGTTCATCGTGGCGCCGCTGGGCGCCTCCGCGGTCCTGGTCTTTGCGGTTCCGGCCAGTCCGCTGGCACAGCCCTGGCCCGTGGTCGGAGGAAACACGGTTTCGGCGCTGGTGGGCGTGGCGGTCTTTCACGCCGTTCCCGACGCGACGATCGCCGCCGGCCTCGCGGTCGGTCTCGCCATCCTCGTCATGTCGCTTTGTCGATGCCTTCATCCCCCGGGCGGCGCGGCGGCGCTGACCGCGGTGATCGGGTCGCATGACGTTCATGCCGCAGGCTATGCGTTCGCCTTCGCGCCGGTCGCGCTCAATTCGATCGCGCTCGTCGCGCTCGGGATGTTCTTCCACCGCTTCTCGGGCCACAGCTACCCGCACGTGGCCGCGCCGTCGGGCGAAGCGCGGCAATCCGCCGGCCTCCACCTCGAGGATATCGATCGGGCGCTCGCCGATCTCCCGGACAGCTTCGATATCAGCCGGGAAGACCTCGACGCGTTGCTCACCCGCGCCGAACTTCACGCGATCGAACGGCGGACGTCGTTGCGAGTTGGCAAGCCGCGCTAGAATTTGAGCCGCGCGTCCACCCCGAAGCTCTCGCTCGTCGCGCGCTCGCCGAACCGGCGATCATAGTTGAGGCGGACCGCGAACCGGTCGTTGCCCGCCACGGGCAGCTGCGCGCCGAGGTGCCAGCCGGACCGGTCGATCCCGGTGCCGATCAGGGCCGGATCCGCCGCCGGATTGGCGCCGAGCAGGCGGAAGGGCGCGACGATGCGGCCGGTGCTGTGGAAATCGCCGCCGCCGGTGACCGACAGCACCGCGCCGGCGCCCGGGGTGCCGCTGAGCTGCACGCCCAGTGTCAGCTCGGGGCTGGCGGTGGCGATCCACTGGATGTGCGCCAGGCTTTCGACTCCCAGCCCGGCGAGCCCGCGCTCGGGGAAGCCGTTCTGCCGAGGCCCCGTCACCGATCCGCGCAACGCGGGCCGCGCGAACACCGTGCCGCCGAGCACATAGGCGGCCTCGGCATTGGCCTGGGCATAGCTGCTCGACTGGTCCGACGTGCCGATCGCGGGTCCGAAGATGTCCATCGCGCGGCTGTTGTGGTTCCACTGCCAGCCGCCGCTGACCAACGCGGCGAGTTGCGCGCCGCCCGCGCCGGCATGGCGGACGCCGAGCCCGCCATGGATGCCGTCGCCGTCGACGGTCGCGCGGTGATTGTCGATCCGGAGCGTGCCGAGGCTGTCATAGCCCAGCGCGCCGCCGATCATCCAGTCGCCGCCGAGCGGCCGCTCGAAGCCGGCGCGGAAGCGGCCGTTGAGCTGGCCGTCGACATCAGCATGCTCGAAATCGCCGGTGCGCCTGAAGGTCTCGCCGCCACCCTGCGCCCAGACGCAGCCATCGCCCGCCGGACCGTTGACCGTCGCGCAGCCGAACAGGTGGGCCGAGAAGGCGCGCGAGGCCTGGAAGCGCTGCGGCGAGCGCGAGGGTCTTCATGCCTTATCGAGTCCTTCCCGGCCATTTCTCGTACGCGTCGAGCGCCTTTTTGGGGGTGGCGTTGAACCAGCTATACCCGTTGCGGCGCTCGCGGCTGAGCTCGTTGACGTCGTCATGGATGGTCTTGTCGCGGTCGCCGAAGATCGGCTTCATCGTCGCGAGATCGTAGAAGCGCGACCAGATGACGCTCGCACCCGGCCTGGCCACCAGCTTGCGGCCGTCCGCGCCGCTCTCCCACGCCATGTCGCGCACCGCATGATCGCGCAGCCAGCCGACACCCGCCTCGATCGCCGCCTGGGTCTCGGGCGAGGGATCGCGCCGGCGCATCAGCAGGACGAGCAGCCCGGCGCTTTCGCCCGAGGATAGCGACGCTGGCTCGAAATTGCGCGCGCCGGTCGGGGCGCCGGTCAGCATGTCGTGCTGCTGGCCCCAGACGGTGCGCTTGCCATCAACCACGACCTGGGTCGCGAGGATCAGCTTGTAGGCCCGGTCCACCGCCGCCGCCGCTTCGGTTGCGAGCGCGGAGGCGACGAACGCGAAATCGCCTTCACGTCCGCCGGCCTCGGCGAGCAAGGTCACCACGTCCGCGAGCGCATCGTCGTTGAAGGTAATGGCGTCGTGATAGCCACCCTGCAGCGGATAGACCTGCGGCCAGCCGCCATTGGGATATTGCGCCGCCAGCAAATAGCGGACCCCCTTGGCGAAGGCGGCGCGGTATGCGTCGCCCTCGGCGCCCGGATAGTCGCGCTGGATGCGCGCGAGGAAGCGCAGCTCGGTGGTGGTCGCGCCATTGTCGATCGTGCCGACATAGTTCCAGCTGCCGCCCTCGGGGATCGCCCCGCCATAGGCCCAGGCCTGGCCGCGCTGGCGCACCGGCCCGGAGCGGTCCTGGTTCTTGCTCCAGCCGCCCGCCGGGGTCTGGAAGCTCAGGATATTGTCGGCGACGTGGCGCGCTTCCGGCCCGCGATACCAGGCCGCATCGCTCCGCAGCGGCATCCCGGCGCTTTTTCCCTCGGCGGGGTCCTGCGGCAGCGCGGCGAGCCCGCGACGCTCGGCGGCGAGCGCGGCCTTGTCGGCGGTCGCCAGCGCCTGCGAGCGTTCGAGATAGGCGAGCCACGGCGCACGCTCGGCGGCCGGCAGTGCTGCGATCCGCGCCGCGTTCAGCGGCGCGGCGGGGGTCATCTGGCCGATCACCGCGGCAAGCGCGAGACCGGCGATGGCGACGATGCGGATCACCTTTTCACTCCCTGGCTGGAAGGGTCGGCCAGCCAGCGGATCGCGTTGGCGAGGAAATGGCGCTGGAGGGGCTGAACCATGTCGGGCAGCCTATGCACCACCACCCGCATCGCGTCACGATGCGCGATCAGCGTCGCGGCGCCATTCTTGCGGTCATGGTCGCGGCTATATCCGGCGATGATTTGCACGCCCTCGCCATCGACCAGCAGTCCGTTCGACGGCTGGCCCTCGATCTGGTGGAACACGCTGGTCGCGGTGTCGGCGGGGATGCCGTCGAACAGGGGATGCGCGCGCAGATAGTTCCAGTTGCCCATCCACGGCGCGCGCAGATTGCCGACCTGGCCGTCGTAGCGGAACAGCCCGAGCGCGGCGAGCTGGCGCGCGACGCCGTCGGCGAGGCCGTCCTCGGGGATGAGCGCGAGCAGCGGCGTCCCGGCCTTGACCGCGGCGAGGACATCGGCGGGCAGCTCGCCGAGCACCAGCTTGGGCTCCTCGCCTTGCTTCGGCTGCGCCTCGAGCCCGGTCTGCTCGCCGATCTGGCGGCGGGCGATCTCGTCGGCCTTGAGCCCCGAGGCGATGATCCCGTCATAGCGCTGGCCCGCGCGGAAATCCTCGAAGGCGACATCGTCGAAGGCGAGTTGCTTGCGCAGCGATTGGGCCACGCCGGACAGCGCGACGCGAAGCTTGCGCGGGAGCGCGGGCGCGGGTCCGACCACCCAGAAATCGCGTTCGAACGCGGGGATGGCGGGGTCGGTGTGGCGCAGGCGGACCGTCCATTTGCCGGGCTGGTCGAACGCGAACAGTGGCGCCTTTTCCTCGATCAGATAGGCGAAGCGGTCGGGCTCGAAACGCGGCGTCGGAAACGAGGCGCGGGTGCGTTCGCAGCCGTCGGGGCCGGTCATCGACAGGAACAGGTCCTGGCCCGCCGCACCCTTGCCGGTGTCGTTGAACAGATAGATATCGAGCTCGGCGGTCTCGCCCAGCGCATAGACCAGCCGGTGCTGCTTCGCGCACGGCCGCACCGGGTGGAGCGCGCGGCGGATGATCGCGGGATCGGCCTTGAAGTGGCGGAGATTGTCGACGATCCCCGAATGATTCTCGATTGCCGTGGTCTCCCATCCGCTGACACACGCCATGTCGACCGCGTCGCCGATGCGGATATTCTCGAAATACTGCTCCCACGCGTCATAGGCCTTGCGCCCGATCGACAGGAACAGGCTCTCCGCGGTCGGGAAGGCGGCGCGGAAGCCCCATTTGTCGAGGAACGCCTCGGTCTCGCGCAGGATGATGCGGTGATCCTCGAGGTCGTACGCCTTGCCGCCGTGCGCCTCGATGTCGGCGACGATCTTCGCGTGGTTGTCCGCCACCGCGCAGCCCTGCATCTCGCCGAACTCGACGATGAAGGGCTTGCCGGTCTGGCGGTGGATATACTCGTCCTTCGACTGGTAGAATTTGTTGTACCACTGGTCGCCCGCGCCCTGGTGATTGACCCACCAGCCGCCGTGCTGCTCGACGTCGGAGCGGTAATAATGGTCGCTGTACGGCAGGTACATCGCCTGCGCCGCGCCGCGCTGGACGAAGCCGTCGTTGAGGATGATCGCGCGGCTCGGATCGGCGTCGTGGATCGCGGCGAGCACCGCCTGCACGTCGGGATTGGCGAGGTTCGCGCCGATCTCGTTCTGGAGCGTGTACTGGACGAGGCTCGGGTGCGAGCGGAAGGTCTTCGCCATCGCGACGCATTTCTCGACCATGAAATCGCGGCTGAAGATATCGGCGTCGGACAGCGTCTCGCCGGGCTTGAGATCCTTCGCGATGGCATGCCGCCCCCCGCCAGGCTCCATCACGCGGAGCAGCCCCATCGAATCCTGCGCGGCGAAGACTTCGGCCTTGCCGACATTGCGGTGGAAATGGAGGCAGTTGAGGCCGAGCGCCTTGGCCGCGGTTACTTCGCGCCGCGCCAGCTCGGGCGTCGGCCACAGCCCGTTATAGCCCCAATAGCCCCACGAGATCGCCGAATAGAGCTTGATCCGCCGCCCGTTCAGCCGCAGCAGCGCGTCGGTGCCGATCCCCTCGGGCGCGAACCAGCGGAAGCCGAACTGGACGAGGCGGCTGTCCTCGCCGCAGCGAAAGCGGAGCTGATGGAGGTGCGGGGTTTCGAGGTCCCACAGCTTCGCGTCGGGCGCCTTCACCCGGAAGGTGAAGATCGCGACGCTGCCGTCATAGTGCAGCGCCTCGAGCGTGATCTTCCCCTTCGCGCCGATCAGCTCGGGCATCGCGCGGCCGCGGAATTTGTCGATGTCGCGCGGGTGCGCGAGCACCACCTCCATATGCGCGGTCACTTCGCGCGGGTCGGGCGTGTTGAGCACCCAGGCGTCGCGGATATAGGCTTGCTTCGGATGCGCGCTCAGCGTCATGCCGCGGTCGATCCCGCCGAAGCCGTGCGAGGCGAACAGCTTGGCCGCGCCCCACATCATCGTCGTCGAATCGCGCCAGTCGTAGCGCCCGCCGGGATTGGTGATGCGGATCGCGAGGCGGTTTGCGCGCCCCGGGCGCATCGCCGCGGTCAGGTCGCAATGGATCGGCAGCTCGGCCATGATCGAATAGCCGACCAGCTGCTCGTTGAGGTAGATTTCGGCCCTGAGCCGCGCCCCGCGGATGTGGAGCACCACATGCTTGCCCGCCGCCGAGGCAGGTATGTCGATCGCGCGGTACCACCACGAAACCCCGCGATAGGCGCCGTTCTGCGGCTCCGAGTCGTCCTCGGCATAGCGATACTCGTCGCCGGTATAGGGCCGCTCGCCGAACGCCCCCCACAGATGCTCCTCGACCGTGGTCGGCAGCGTGACCGTCAGCGCCTCGGCGGCCCACAGCGCGTCCCAGCCCCCGGTCGGCGGGTTCACCGGCAGCGCGGCGAGATTGGCCTGCGACGGCAGGTAGATGCGGTCGTCCCTGTACGCGGCGTCGCGGTCGATCCACAGCCGCCAGCCCTGGTCGGGCACTTCGATCAGCACCGGCGCGGCATGCGTCGCGGGGATGAAGGCGGCGGTGGCGGTCGCACCCGCCGCGCCGAGGAAGGTCCTGCGGTCGAGCGTCATCGCGGATAGCCGCCGACGTCGCGTCCGTCGTCGATCACCCGTCCGGTGCCGCGGCGGACCTGCTCGACGATGCGCCGGTCGACCGCGCCGCGGTCGTGCGGCCGCGCACCTGCCTCCGCCAGCACCTGCGCCTCGACCTGCGACGCCGGGATCGCGTGGAACCCTTCGGGGTTGTTCGCGCTCGCCGCGTGCGCGCCGCCCTTGAACAGCTGGTTGCGCTCGTAATTATGCGCGTAGAGGTTGCCGGCGATCAACACGTCGGTGACGTTGTCGTGGATCAGGCTGCCCTTCGAATGCTCGCCCTTGGCGTGACTCGAATGCGAGAGGCCCTCGGCGACGATGTTGCTGGTGAAGCTGATCCGGCGCGAGGTGCGTGCGCGCCACGCCTCGACGGTCTCGCCGCCGCCGAAGCGCAAGCCCGAGGCCGGGAGATTCTCGTCGGTCGCCCGGGCGAAGGGACAGTGATCGACGATCACGTCGTGCGCCGGCGTCGCGCCGAGGAAGGCCCTCCGGTTCAGCCGCACGCGCTCAGGGCACCAGCAGCGGGCGCATCTCGGGCACGGCCTCGGCGAGCTCGCGCGTCACCATCGCCGCGAAATAATTCGCGCCCTCGGTGCCCAGATGGGTGCGGTCGAACGAAAGCCGCGGCTGCGCCATCGGCTTGACCTGGACCTCGGTCGCCAGCGGCGCGGCGGCGGACGGTCCGGTCGGCTGCGATCCCGGCGGCAGCTGCGCGAAGCCGTCGGCCGCGGTCTCGCCCATCGCCTGCACCGCGGCGGCGCTTTCGGCGTTGAGGTCGAGCAGCGGCACCTGCTTGTCGGCGGCGACCTTGCGGATCGCCGCGGCCCAGGGCTCGAGATCGTTCTTGAGCCGGCCGTTCTCGAACATCCGCCGGGTCAGCGGGGTGACGAGCACCGGAATCGCGCCCGCCGCGCGGACCTCGTCGACATAGCGGGCGATGTTCTGCGGGAATTCGGTGATGAGATCGGTCGAGCGGCCGGGCTTGCCGGGCTGGTCGTTGTGGCCGAACTGGATGAGCACCCAGGTCCGCTTGAACCCGGGCGTGCGCATCTCGGCGAGCGCGAGGTTCCACGACCCTTCCGCGCGGTAGCTTCCCGAGCTGCGCCCGCCGCGCGCCAAGTTCACGCAGGCGGCGAACGACGTGACGTGATACGCGCAGAAGCTCGGCCCCCAGCCGCCGACCACCGCAGTGGTCGAATCGCCGACGAGGATGATCTTCGAAGCCGCGATCGGGCGCGGCGCCTCGGGGACGGTCTGCGCCGCCGCCGCGAAGGGCAGGAGCAGGGGCAGGCAGGCGATCAGGCGCATGATGGTCGGCCTCATGAAACGCACCCTATCATAGCGCCGCCATTCGAGAAAAAAGCCGGCCAGGGCGGACCGAAGTCCCTTGGTGCCCTGGCCGGCAGAATCCGCAACGAGGAGGTGTGTCTCTATGCGGAAAACTTGCACTAGAATTTATACCGCGCGCCGACCCGGAAGTTGCGCCCGCTCGAGCCGTAGGACGACACCAGCGGGTTGTTGTACGAATATTCGATCGCCGGCTCATTGGTGAGGTTGAGCGCCTCCACGGTGACCCTGAGGTTGTGGAAAATCTCGAAGCTCGACGAGAAGTCGACATAGGTCGTGCCGCCGCCGGTGACGAACTCGTTGATCAGCGGCGCGTTGCACGCGGCGAGCGTGACGGGGATACGGCCGGGATCGCAGCTGCCCGTGCCGATCGGATAGCGCTTCTTGTAATCTTCGCGCCGGGCCACGGAGACACGGGCCTGGAAGGTCTTGGTCTCGTAATAGACCGTGCCGTTGAACGATTTCGGCGACGAACCGAGCCACGGGCCGGGGGCATAGGTGGCCGGCCGAGTCACGGCGTTGGTTCCGGGCGTGATGCTGCCCGGATCGATCAGATACTGGAATTCGGAATCCAGCAGCGTGAAGTTGGCCGTGATCCCGAAATATTTGAGGAAGCCGGGCAGGAAGGTCAGGTCCTGCTGGTAGCTGAACTCCAGCCCCTGCAGATAGCCGCCGGGCGTGTCGCGGATCTGGCGCGCCAGGACCAGGCCGTCCTGGTCGATGAAGTTGCGCTGGTTCACGTTCGCGACGGTGGCGGCGCCGAACTGCAGCTTGAGCGCCTCGCGTGCCTCGGGAGTCAGGAAGTCCGACAGCGGCGCTTCGTAGAAGGTCTGCTGCGGGAAGGAATTGAGCTCCTTGCGGAACGCGCCGATGCTGAGCAGCGCGCCCGGTGCGAAATACCATTCGGCCGCGACGTCGAACGATTTGCCGCGGAACGGCAGCAGCCTGGGATTGCCGACCGTCAGCGAGCCGCCGATCAGGTCGCCATTGTTCGGAATGCTGATCGCGCTGACCTGCGGGCTGAGATTGCCGAGCGCCGGACGCGCCATCACCTTCGCGGCGGCGGCACGGACGTAGAGGTTCTTGAACGGCTCGAACGTGATGTTCGCCGACGGCAGCCAGTCATGATATTTGTTCTCGCCGAAGATCGGCCGGCCGGCCGTGTCCTGCCCCTGCGACATGATCTCGGTCTGGGCGTAGCGAAGGCCGAAATTGCCCGACAGCCGCTTGCCGCCCAGCACGTCGAAATTGAAATCGGTCTGCCCGTAATAGGCGGCGTTCGATTCCTGCACCGTGAAGGTGCCGCGAAGCGCCTTGGACGAGAGCCGCCAATCGCCGTACTTGTTGATGCAATCGCACAGGAAGCCGAACGTCGCGTCGAACTTTTCGAGCGACGGCGCGAAGAAGCTCGTCGGGGTGTTGCCCTTGAGGTTCAGCCCCTGGCCGAAATCGACGACCTGCCCGAGCGATGCGACGCTGACTCCGGCCTCCTTCTCGGTCGGGTTGAAGAGATCGCCGTTGCGCCGGAAGTCCTGCGTCTCGAAATCGAATTTCCGCCCGGTCGCACCCGCCCGGAAGGTGATGTTGTCGGTCGCCTCCCATTTGAGGTCGCCCTTCCAGCCCCAATAATTGGTCTCGGTGACGAAGCGGAAATGCCGCATCGCCGAGAATCCCTTCACGATCCCCCAATTGGCCGAATTGGCCACGTCGAAGCCCGGATCGAATTCGGGAACGCCGCCTTCGCGTGCGTCGTAGGTGAAGGTGCCCGGCGCATCGAGGCGGTTGAATTCGACGAGCATGCCCTCCGAATTATTGATCGATCTGGACGCGCCGATGGAGAAAATTCCTGACAGCCGATCAGTGAACTGCTGGTCGAGCTGCGCGCTGAGCTGATAGAAGTCGGTCGTGTACGCCTGGCGGTCCGCCGCCGCGCGCCAGTCCATGTTCGCGAGCTCGAGATAGTTGGCGTTCCCGCCTTCGACTTCGGCGGCAAGCACCTTGGTGGAGTTGCGCCCGATCAGGTCGCCGCGGAACGGCAGGTCCGCCGCCGCCCCGGCAAAGCCGGGCGAGGCGGGGTTGGTGTAATATTCGAACGGATCGCGATTGTTGGGATTGAGGCTGAACTGGTAGCCGGGGATCGGCGTGGTCCCGAACAGCGACTCTCCGCAATCCTGGCCGGCAGTGAACTGCGCCTCGACGACGGTTCCGCAGGCGCCGGGGTACAGCGCGCGGCGCTGCGCTGCAGTGAGCGCGCTCCCGTTGGGCGCGGCGGCCGTCGGCGGATTGGCGTTCAGATTGTACGACGCGTTGGTGTTGTTGCGGTTGAGGCCAATCGACGAGAGCTGGTAGTTGGTGCTCTCGCTGCGGAAGCCCGAATAGAGCCCGTCGATGCTGAGCCGGGTCTTCGACGAGAAGTCGATCTGGATCGCCGTGGTGATGCCGATGCGGGTGGTATCGACATTGCGCTGGTTGAGCGACGCCAGCGTGGGGACGCGGACCAGCGAATCGTTGCAGCCGGGGTCGTTGATGCCGACCGTCTCGATCGGACGCGCCAGCGCCGCGGCGCAGCCCGGGTGGAGCTTGGCCCAGGCCGCGGGGTCCGATCCGGTCAGCTCGGCATAGGCAGCCGCGTTCGGGATCGGGTTGTAGTAATTGGCCGGATTGGCGCGGTAGGCGGTCAGCGCCGCGCCGGTCAGCGTGGTCGGCCGCATCGCGCGGAACACCGTGCCGGTCGGCGCGGCGAAGCCGGCATAGCCCGGCAGCTCGTCGCCGGTCAGGTCCGAATTGCGGTAGACATAGTCCTGGCTGCCCGGGGGCCGCGAGAAGGTGTCGTCCTCGGACGCGCGCTTGGCATAGGCGCCGGAAACCAGGAAACCGATCCGCCCGTCGGCGACGCGCGTCGAGATGAGGCCGGTGATGCGCGGATTATGCTTCTTGCTGTTGACGTAATAGCTGTCCTCGATGCCGATCGTCGCCGCGCTCTTCGCATAGTCGAAGGGGCGGCCGGTCACGAGATCGACGGTCGCGCCGAGCGACCCCTCGTCCGCGTCGGCCGACGAGGATTTGCGCACCGTCGCCGAGCTGAACAGCTCGGATGCGAAGGCGTTGAAGTCGAACGAGCGCGAGCGGTTCGGGCTGCCGTCGGCGATGTTGGCGCCGCTCGTCGAGAGCGCCTCCATATTGTTGAGGCGGACGCGGCTGAAGCCGCCGTCGAGGCCGCGCACGCTGATCGTGCGGCCTTCGCCATTGTCACGGTCGATCGAGATGCCGGGCAGGCGCTGGAGCGATTCCGCAAGGTTCGAATCGGGGAAGTCGGCCATGTCCTCTGCCGTGATCGCGTCGAGGATGACGTCCGAGCGGCGCTTCCGGTCGAGTGAGTTGCGCAGCGAGGCGCGGAAGCCGGTGACGACGATCGCATTGGCCTCGTTGGCCTCCTCGTCCTCGCTTGCGGTGGACGATGCGGCGGCGGGCGCGTCCTGCGCGAGCGCGGCCGGCGCGGCGAACCCGCCGAGGATCAGCGCGGCGACCGAGGCGCCGGTGCGCAAGCGGCTTGCCTTGGCGGTGAAATTGATCATTTTGCCCCTCCCGATGAAATCGTTTTCCAACGCTCACCCGATCCGATGGCGCCGTGTTATTGTCCTTTATGTTACCGGTATCAACGTCGGCGTCAAGGTAGGAGGATTTTAGTTAAGTCGTTGTAATATAGTGATTGTAGCAAATTGATACCGGTGCCATTTCTATGAGTATAGGCATATCGCCAATCTGGGCCTTCGCGCCGCACGCTGTGATTCGAGGAGAGGGTTTTGGAAAACGTTATCTCGTCCTGCCCTGCAAAGCTGCGCGGCGCACCGGCTTCGACGCCTCAATTGACAACGGTGGCAGACGCGCCCTTGCGGTGCGGCGGCGGTCGCATCACATTCGCCGCCAAGCGAACCGGTAACCAGGGACTCCGCCGTTGAGCCAGCCGACCATTTCCAGCGTCGCCGCGCTGGCGGGCGTTTCGATCGCCACCGTGTCGCGGTGCGTCAACGATCCCGAGCGCGTCCACGCCCGGACCCGCGCCCGCGTGCAGAAGGCGATCGCCGAGCTCGGCTATTCGCCCAACGCGCTGGCGCAGAATTTCCGGCGCGGCCGCACCAACATGATCATGGTGGTGATGCCGCATGTCGGCTGCGCGTTCCTCTCCGAAGTGCTGGCCGGGGTGCGCGAGGGGATTGGCGGCCGTTATTCGATCGTCATCGCCGAGGCCAAGCCGCGCTCGTACGAGGAAGTCGGCGCGATGCTGGTGTCGCGCCAGGTCGACGGGCTGATCCTGCTCGCCACGCTGCCGCCGTTCGGCGCCGATCTCGACGACTTCAACCGCCAGCGCCGCGTGCCGGTGGTGCTCGGCTGCGAGCCGATCAGCGACGAGCTGGAGACGCTGCCTTCGGTCCATATCGACAATTTCGAGGCCGCGTACGAAGCGACCCGGCATCTGATCGACCTCGGGCACACGCGCGTCGCCTTCGTCTCGGGCCCGACCGGGTCGCTGGTGACGCGCGACCGCGAGCAGGGATTCCGCGCGGCGATGGACGAATCCGGGCTGGGTGTTCCCGACGACCATGTCCGCGCGGTGCCGCTGTCCACCGACGGCGGCGCCGCGGCAGCCGGGGAGCTGCTGCGCTGCGAGTCGCCGCCCACCGCGATATTCTGCGCCAATGACGAGATGGCGCTCGGCGCGATGCACGCCTTGCGCCGCGCGGGGTTGCGGATTCCCGAGGACGTCTCCGTGATGGGGTTCGACGACACCCGCTACGCCGCGATCGCCTCGCCCCCCTTGTCGACGGTCGCCCAGCCCGCGCAGGAGATCGGGCGGCGCGTCGCGGCGCGGATGATCGGCGAGATCGAGGGCACCGCCGTCGACGGCCCGCGCATCGAGCTGCTCCGCCACCGGCTGGTCATCCGCCAGTCGACCGGTCCGTGCCG
Source organism: Pseudomonadota bacterium (assembly GCA_040388355.1). Taxonomy (GTDB): domain Bacteria; phylum Pseudomonadota; class Alphaproteobacteria; order Sphingomonadales; family Sphingomonadaceae; genus Sphingomonas. The sequence goes on from JAZKCD010000005.1 coordinate 205,770, forward strand.
CGAGGCCGGGGTGATCGGAATCCGTAGCCGAAGGCGTCCGCCCGCCCTAGGATAGCGGCAATCGAGCGGAGAGGCGGCCATGCAGATCATCGAGCGCAATGCAGTCGCGTCGACGCTCCAGCCGGGCAACCATCCCTATCTGGGCGGCGCCTGGACTCCGCTGCACGAGGAAGTGACCGCAACCGATCTCGACGTGATCGAAGGCGCGATTCCGCTCGACATCGACGGCATCTACTTGCGCAACACCGAGAACCAGATCCACCAGCCGCTCGGCCGCTACCATCCGTTCGACGGCGACGGGATGATCCACCAGATCGACTTTCGCGGCGGCAAGGCATCGTACCGCAACCGCTTCGTCCGCACGCGCTGCTTCGAGGAGGAGCAGGCCGCGGGCCAGTCGCTCTGGGGCGGGCTGGCCGATCGGCCGGGGACCTCGCTCAGGCCCGGCTACGGCGCGCATGGCAGCCTCAAGGACAGCTCGAGCACCGACATCATCGTCCATGCCGGCAAGGCGATCTCGACCTTCTACCAGTGCGGCGCGGGCTGGCAGCTCGATCCCGCGACGCTCGCGCAGCTCGGCCCCGCGCCCTGGGTGCCCGAGGACGGCATCTCGGCGCACCCCAAGGTCGACGAGGCCACCGGCGAGCTGATGTTCTTCAACTATTCGAAGCAGGCGCCGTACATGCATTACGGCGTGGTCGACCGGACGGGGACGCTGGTCCATTATATCCCGGTGCCGCTGCCCGGGCCGCGGCTGCCGCACGACATGACCTTCAGCGCGCACTGGTCGATCGTCAACGATTTGCCGGTGTTCTGGGACGCCGAACTGCTCAAGCGCGACATCCATGCCGCGCGCCTCCACGAAGGCGTGCCCGCGCGCTTCGGGCTGATCCCGCGCCACGGGAGCCCCGAGGATATCCGCTGGTTCGAGGCCGCGCCGACCTATGTCCTCCACTTCCTCAATGCCTATGAGGAAGGCGACGACGTGGTGATGGACGGCTATTTCCAGGAGGAGCCGACCCCGAAGCCGCTCGACGATCCCGACGGCTATGGCGTGCTGCGCGCCTATGTCGACGAGCACAGCTTCCGCTCGAAGCTCCACCGCTGGCGCTTCAACCTCTCCGACGGGACCACCCGCGAGCAAAGGCTCGACGACCGCATCCTCGAGTTCGGAATGATCAACCAGCGCGTCGCGGGGCAGCGCCACCGCTATATCTATTCGACCACCGCCAAGCCCGGCTGGTTCCTGTTCAACGGCTTCGTCAAGCACGACCTCGACACCGGCGAATCATGGGACGTGATGCTGGCCGAGGGCCGCTACGCCAGCGAAGCCCCGTTCGCACCGCGGACCGGCGCGGTCGACGAGGATGACGGCTATCTGGTCAGCTTCGTCACCGACGAAAACAGCGGCACGTCGGAATGCATCCTGATCGACTGCAAGCGGTTCGACGAAGGTCCGGCGTGCCGGATTGCGCTTCCGCACAAGATCTGCAGCGGAACTCACGCTCATTGGGCCGAACGGGAATCGCTGAACAACCGGGCGTGATCGGCACAGGTGCCGTTATTTACGGATTCATATCTTGAATAGGCGCCCGGGATACTTGCCGACCCGGGCGCATGCTGGCACAATCGCGCTTTCCTTGCGACAGGAGGGGGCGGTTGAGCGGCCACGACACCCTGCAGCGCCGTCCGGCGGAGCCGAACCACGCACCCACGGCCGGGGTCGCCGGCCCCCGCCAGGAGTCGCTGGGGCATATCGCGTCGCGGCTTGAGGCAGCCCCCGCCGTCGCGCAGCTGCGCTCGACCGCGGGGGTGCTCGCCACTCGATCGGTCCCGGTGCCGGTGGTGCAGCGCTACGTGATCCTCGGCCGCGAAAAGTCGGATGTCAGCAAGAACATCCTCGATATCTTCGCCGGCGAGACCAAGAAATGCCTGCTGTACGAGCACGACGTTCCGATCGTGGTCAGGATGGCGATCGAGGCCGTGGCCGATCGCGAAGGAACCGGCCCGGTCGACCGGCTGACGCCCGAGCGGGTCAGCCAGGTCAAGGGGCTGGCGGCGCACATGCAGCTCAACAAGGCCAAGATCGAAGCCAAGCTGCTGCAATGGGTGCAATCCCCGGGCGAATTGCAGTCAACAATGATCGGCACCAGCGCCGAGGCGCAGTGGCGGCACTACGACAATGTCTACGAACTCGGCCTCGCCCTCGCGCACGAGACGCTTCCCGCGACCGAGGAGAATGCCGAGCGCGAAGGCCATGTCGCCGACACCGTCAATCAAAGCCGATGGATCGAGGCCAGGCTGCGCGAAGTGCTTCAACTCGCAAAGGCGCACCAGTCCAGCATGTCGCTCGGCCGCTTCGTCCTCGACAAGTTCGAATCCTTCACCACCGGCAGCTACAACCATGCCGACTGGGTCGGAAAGCCCGGCACCGTCGTCAAATCGATGATGGGCAGCCAGAGCACCGGCGAGAAGATCACCGAATATATCAAGGAGCTCCACGACATGATGGAGCGCTGGAGCTCGTCCCAGGCGGGTTCGCTTGCGGCCAAGCTTCACGAGACCGTGGGAATCTCGACCATTCTCGAGAATCCGCGGAACGAGGCGATGGAAGCGACCGTGGTCGACTATGAGCGCAGCGATATCGGCGAGGCGGAGCACGAGCCGCACGTGGCCCTCAAGCGCGACACGCGGCTCAACACCGAGGAAGACGCGATGCGGGCGGAGAATGAGATCGCCCGCAGGCGGTGGAAGAAGATGGAGTCCCAGAACATGTGGGACCGGCAGGTGACCGGCTTCTTCAAGAGCGAGCAGCAGCTGCTCAAGACGCGGGACAAGCGCACCGAGAAGCTGATGTCGAAATATTCGACGATCGCCGACCATGACGACACCGACCTGAGGGGCAAGCCGCAGCATCACAAGGAGCGTGTCATCGACCCGGAGGAGCCGGGCGTCAGGAATCGCGGCAAGGGCAAGGAAGAGGCGGAGCCCGAGCTCGAGGAGCCCAAGATCAAGATCGATACCCACTCCTCGATTCCCGAGAAGAACATGCTCGCCAAGATGGCGGAGGAGCATTTCCGGAAGAAGCGCGAGGAGTCCGACAACGCCAAGCGCAAGCAGGCGGAAGTGGGCAAGATCAACAAGACCTCCAAGGCCAAGGGCCGCAAGAATGTCGGCACGCGCGACGAGATGGATCCGGATACCTTGCTCTCGCGCCTGTTCTCGGCGCCGGTCTGGGCCGGCCGCTCGATGACCACCGCGCGGATGATGCAGATGGTCGAGATGCTCGGCGGCGGCGCCGCGCACAAGACCGCGGTGGCGCATGCGCTGTTCGCCTATTGGAAGCGGACCTACAACAAGGGCCTGACTCCGATCCACACCTTCCACGAGACGATGGATGTCGCGCACAATTTCGGCGTGCCGTACGAGCCGTTCCACTATCCGGTCCCGGACCGGCGGGGCGGCGACATCGACTATATGAATCCCGAGGTGCGGCCGATGACCGGCTCGCCGGGGCAGGGCGGGCAGCGGCGGCAGCCGCGGCACGAGCAGATCGAAATAGTCCACCAAATGCCAGAGAAGCGCGAGGCGTCCAGCGGCTTGCGTCGCGTCAACCAGCAGTCCGATCCGGAGGACCGCGACGAACGGCCCCGGCCGCGCCACCAGGCGCCGGTGGGCAAGGAAAAGGCGGACTGACGGGCGGGCGCGGCGCGTTATCCGGCGCGGGGCGGCCAGGGGATGAAGCCCGAGGTGCGGCGGACATACTCCTCATAGCCCGGCTTCTTGCGCTTCATCCGCCCCTCGACCGTCGGCACGCCCGACCATTTGACCAGCGTCCAGCTGAGCAGCAGCGGGCCGGGCAGGGACCAGAGTCCGGAGGGCGTCTCCGCGGCGATCAGCCAGAGTCCCCACCAGGTGCAGGCGTCGCCGAAATAATTGGGGTGGCGGGTAAAACGCCACAGGCCGCGGTCCATCACCTTGTCGGCGTTGGCAGCATCGGCGCGGAACCGCGTGAGCTGCGCGTCTCCGATGGTCTCGAACAGGATGCCGAACGCCACGAGCGCGGCACCGGCAATGCCGAGCACGCCGACCGGCGGGCCCGGGTCGAGCTGGCCGAGCTGAACCGGCAGGCAGACGATGAACAGCAACGGCGCCTGAATCGCGAAGACCAGCAGCAGCGACGCCTTGGCGAAGCCCCAGCCCTTCGCCGCCTCGGCGCGGGCGAACATCGTCCGGTAGCGGCGGTCGGGGCCCTGCTTGCGCCAGCGCCAGAGCAGGTACAGGCCGAGACGCAGGCCCCATAGCGCGCACAGCCCGAGCAGCAGCGCCTTGCGCGCCGGATCGCCGCCGGTCTGGACGAAGCTGGCGAGCGCCAGCACCACCATCCCGAGCGCCCACAGGCTGTCGACCGGCGTCACGTCGCGCATCCTCAGGCACGCCAGCCACGCCAGCACGAAGACCACGACCAGCAGCGCCGCATTGACCGCCAGCAACGCAGTCACGCCGCGCGCTCGACGATGAAGCTGACCGTGGTGGTGGTCGATCCGCCGATGTTGAGCGTCTGCACTCGCCGCGCGCCTTCGACCTGGTATCCGCCCGCGGTGCCGGTGACCTGCTTGTGCGCATCGAGCAGCATCCGCACGCCGGTCGCGCCGACCGGGTGGCCGAGCCCGATCAGCCCGCCCGACGGATTGACCGGCAGGCGTCCCCCAAAGGCGATCGAGCCGTCCTCGATCGCGCGCCACGACTGGCCAGGCTCGGTCAGCCCGAGATGGTCGATCGCCATATATTCGGTGGCGGTGAAGCAATCGTGCGTCTCGACCGCGTCGATCCGGGCAAGGTCGGTCACCCCGGCTCGCGCGCGGGCATCTAGGATCGCCCTGCGAACCTGCGGGAAGACATAAGGCTGGCCGGCGCTCGCTTCGATCTTGGCGGCATAGGGGATCGGCGCGTTGCGGTGCCCCCAGCCGCTGACTCGCGACAGGCTTTCGAGCGGAATGCCGCGCCTGGCGGCGTAGTCGGCGGCGCGGGCGGGGGAAGCGAGGAACACCACCGCCGATCCGTCGGTCACTTGCCCGCAATCCATCTTGCGGGTGCGGCCCTCGACCACCGGATTGGCCTCGTCGTCGGCAGTGAAGCTCTCCGCGCTGAAGACATGGTTGCGGGTCTGGGCGTTGGGGTTGCGCCTGGCATTGCCGAAATTGATCTCGGCGATCCGCATCAGGTGCGCATAGTCGAGCCCGTAGCGGCGGTCATATTCCTCGGCGAGGTCGGAAAAGGCGCGCGGCCAGAGGAAGGCGGCGTCGGCGAACTCGTGCCCCGCCCAGGCGGCGGCGCCGAGATGCTCGGCGGCGAGTTTGCCCGGCACGTTGCGCATCTGCTCGATCCCGACGACGCAGGCGAGGTCGTAGCGTCCGGCCTCGATCTCGGCGGTGGCGGCGAGGATCGCGACGCTGCCCGAGGCGCAGGCCGCTTCGTGCCGCGCCGCGGGCATCCCGTCGAAGGCGGGGTCGGCGAGCCCGAAAAAGCCGCCGAGCAGCCCCTGGCCCGCGAACAGCTCGGCGGTGAAATTGCCGACATGGCCGGTCTCGATGTCGCCCGGATCAAGCGCCGCGGCGGCGAGGCCCTGGGTCACGCAGTGGGAAAAGGCATCGGCGATGTCGTCGCCCTGCCGGCTCCAGTTGGCGGAGAAGTCGCTCTGCCATCCGCCGAGGATATAGACCATGGATGCAGTCTACCCCTTCCTGTTCCCCTGCGAAAGCAGGGGCCCAGAGTCACAAGGGATGAACTGCTTGGCCCTGGACCCCTGCCTTCGCAGGGGAGCGGGAAGGAAATCAACCGAACTCGACGGTCAGCGCCTCGGCGAACGGCCCGCGCTTGGCCAGCTTGCCCGCGGCCCCCCGTGCGCGCCGCAATTTGTCACGCTTGAGCAGGGGCTTGAGCATCATGTGCAGCGTCGCGTGGTTCATGTGGATGCCGAAGCATTGGTGCAGCGCATGGCCGAAATGGATATATTCGTGAGGCAGCCGGCGGGGATTGAAGGTCCGCGGGTCGGGCACCCGGCGCCCGTCCATCATCCCCGAGGCGAAGGCGTTGAGCAAAGTCGCGCCCGCGGGGATCGTGCATTCATGCGCGGTGCCCTTGCCGATCGTCCAGTCCTTGAGCACCATCCGCGGCAGCCCCGGCGCGAGCGGATCGAAGCGCATCGCCTCGATCACATAGCCGTGCAGCAGCGCATCGTCATTGGCCCGCGCCGCCGCCTGCGCCCCGGCCAGCACCTCGGGGCGGCGGAGCAGCTGCTCCATCGCCTGCGGCACCACCATCGGCGGCTGCGGCGGCCCGCCGACGATGAAGCCCATCAGCGCGGTGCGGATCTGCTTGTCGCTGAAGCCGGGCTCGCCCGCTGCCTGCATCGCCACGCACCGCGCGAGCACGTCGTCGCGGCCTTCGGGAGCCTTCTTGGCGTCCGCGATCAGCCCGTCGATATGATCGCGCAGCGCTGGCGCGATGACCTTGACCTCGTCGATCAGCGGCTGGTCGCTCGCGACGAACTGGTATTCGAACAGCCGCGTCCCCCACACGCGCAGGTCGCCGCCCGGCGGATCGGGCACCCCGAAATAGTCGCTGCAATAATCGAAGGTCACGCGGCGGACCAGCTGGTCGACCACTTCGACTCGCCCGTTCGATCCCGCGACGATCGCCTCGGCCATCGCCTCGACCTTCGCGCCCAGCATCGGCAGATCGCCCGGCCGGATCACCTTGCGCATCGCGGCGGTATCCTCGCGATACTGCGGGCCGTCGCCCATGCCGAGGAAGAAGGGCTCGCGCCCCATGATCAGGTCGAGCTTGTCCTTGTAGGGCACGCCGAACGCGGCGTCGGTGGCGAAGACCTCGAGGACGTCGTCGTGGAGCGTGGCGACGTACATCTTGCCGAGATGCGGGACCGGCCAGATACGGCGCAGCACACGGAAGAGGAAGGGCAGCGCCGCCATCGCGCCCTTCATCACCAGCTTGCCGAACCCCCGGGGGCCCGGCCGCAGCACGTCGGTCGAGGTCAGGACGCTCACAGCGACGCCAGGTATCGCAGCGCCGGCATGCTCGGCAGGAAGAAATAATCGCCCCCGGCCAGCTTGACGAAGGTCTCGACTTCGATGCGCCGCCGCAGCGGCTTCTCGCGGACCGTCATCGTTCCCCTGGGCCCGATCAGCGGATCGGTCTCGTCGAACAGCACCGCGAAGTTCGGGTTGAACATCCAGGTCTGCTGGACGAACTCGAACTGGCGGGCGATGTCGGTGTTGAGGCAGATGAACAGCAGCCCGCGGTCGACATGGTCCTCGACCGGCGGGATGCTGATCACCGAACCGTATTTCCGCCCGCGGCGCAGGATGCGGTGGTTGTTGGCCGATTCGAGCAGAGTCGCCTTCTGGTCGGGCGTCGGCGCGAGCCCGTCGCGCGGATTGGCGCGGCGGACATGCGATCCGGCGGGACAGCCGAAGCCGTGCAGGTCGCGGTCGTAGAAGCCGAAATCATTCTCGGGCTGGTCGTACGCGTTGGGCGGCAGATATCCGGTCGGGCAGAGCAGATCGCCCCTGGTGTTGCGCCCCACCGCGCGCTCGGCGAGCCAGGTGGTGGTGACATGCCCCGAATGCTCGGGATCGCGCGCGCGGATCAGCGCCGCGCCCTCGCGCATCGATTTCCAGAAGGCGACCACGTCCTGCTTGAGCTCGCGCACCACCATGTAGCTGCCGTTGATCCCGAGATCGAGGAACCCCTCGGCCAGCGGGTGCGGCTCGAGCCCCGCGGCGCGGCCCCTGCCGTCCTTGTCGTCGGGCAGCAGCGGCCCGGGCGCCTTCTCGTGATGGCCGTTGGTATAGCCGAACACGATCTCGCCGAGCGGAACCCCGTTCCACTTGTCGGGCGCCGGCGGGCCGCCGTTGCTGGCCACCACCGCGCCGTCGGCGTCATAGGGATTGGGCTGCGAGATGCCGTCGGCGAAGCCGAAATGCTCGCGCGCGGTGCCCTTGTCGTCGAGCATCAGCTCGAGCGGCAGCTGGTGGACCAGCTTGACGCCGTGCGGTTCGAGCGCGGCCTCGACCTGCTTCACCCACGCATCGACGCTGGCTTCGCTGACATCGTAGAGCAGCAGCAGCGCGTGGACGGTGATCTTCGTGCGGATCTGCTCCTCGCGGTGCCCGGTCGCGGTCTTCGACTGCGACTGGCCCGCTTCGACATCGGTCAGCGCATCGCGCTGGGGCGTGTTGGCGCTCCATTTCGGGCCGCCGTCGATCACTGTCTCCAGCCATTTGCCCTTGCGCCGGTCGCCGAGGCGGCGGAGCCGGTCCTCCTGGAGCATGCCTTCCTTGTACGGTGCCGCGAACGAGTCGAGCGCCGCCTGGGGCAGTCCCATCTTGACCAGCCCGGTATGCGCGAAGGACAGCGCGGCCGCCTTCTCCTTGCGGCCATCGGCGTCGGTGACGGGCGCGACTTTCTGGAGCGCCTGCAGCCAGGCGCCGCCGCCCCCCTCGTTACCGCCCTTGTCGCCCTTCCAGATGAATTCGAGGAACAGCGCGCGGCCCGTGGGCAGCGACGCGAAGCCGCTGACCACCAGCGCCTGGGTCTGCCCGTCGATCGGCTTGGCCAGCCGCCAGCTCGGCGCGCCCTTGCGCTCGGCGTCCGCCGCCGTCTCGCTCACAGGTCGTTGATCCACGCGGCAGCCTCCTTCTCCGTGAGCCTCGGCTTGCGCAGCCCGTTGGCGATGCGGTTGTTGCGCTCGACCTGATCGACGGTGAGGTCGGGATAGGCGCTATACCAGAAGCGGCTGATCGTCATCGAATGCCGCGCCCAGGCCTTGAACTTGCGGCCATGGCTCGCGCCGTCCTGGATCAGGAAGCGCGTCGGCGGGAAGCCGACTCCGCAGCCCCAGGCGAGCGTCAGCCCGACATGCGCCTTCTCGATAAAGTCATCGAGATAGCTCTCCCAGCTCTGGTCGAAATTGCTGAAGAAGATCAGCCTGCTGCCATTGTTGGCGAACACCCAGTGCGCGAAATGCACGGTGCGCATGCTGCCCAGATAGCCGTCGATCCCGCTCGCCTTGAGCGCGCGCAGCGCGAGGCCGAGCGCGTGATGGCCGGCATGGACGATGATCGTGCGCAGGATGCCGGGCTTGAGCAGCACGATCGATCCCATATGGTTCTGCGGGATCCAGTCCTCGCGCTGCGCCATCTGGCGGACCATGTCCTCGTCGATCGGCGGCGCGTCCTGCGAGGAATCGCGGCGCTCGAGATAGCGCAGCCAGCAGATGATCCCGAGCACCGTCACCACCACCGAGGGAAGCCCGAGCAGCGCGAGCCGTAGCGCATGCTCGCGCGCGCCTTCGGCCGGGATGCCGCTCAGCACCACGACCGCGACGGTCATCACCGCGGCGAGGATGGCATAGAGGATCGCCGCCACCAGAAGGATCCCCAGCGTCTGCGGCTTGAACAGCGCGGTGATCAGGTTGAAGCTGCCTCCCGTGCCCGTCCCCGGCAGCGGATCGCGCATCCGGTAGAGATGGTAGAGGATGAAGAGCAGGACGAGCCCGAGCAGGATGAAATAGCGGGTATCGGGCATCAGCGCCGCGAGGATCACCCCCGGCAGCGCCAGCGCGACGAACAGCACGAGCACGAACAGGATGAGCCGGACCCAGTCCCCCAGCCGGGTGAGCAAGGGCACGCGGGTCGGCGCGCGCTCGCCCAGCCAGGCGAACTTCGGCAGCAGCGCCGCGCGCAGGTCGCGGTGGATCTTGACCTCGGTCGAGCCGCGATAGGGGCTGGGGCCGGGTCCGTGCGCGGTGGCGATCTCGGTCCGGATCGCGCCGAACAGGTCGCGCTCGGCGAGGATGCGGTCGCGGGTCATGCCGCGGTTGCCGTGATGGGCCACGCTCGGCTGGCTGGTCTGCGCCTCGAAATAGGGCGCGACCGGCGCGTGCGAATCGCGGGCGGTCACCGAATCGTAGAGCGTGCCGTTGCGCGTCAGCGGCTTCTTGCAGCAGCGCAGCATCGCGCGCAGGCATTCGCCGAGCGCCGCCTCGAGCTGGCCCCAGAAGACGCTGGGCTCGCCGTCGAAATTGGCCTCGAGCACGAACAGCGGATCGTAATCGGCGCCGGGAAAGACATTCATCGACAGGAAATGCACCGACGGCACGCCCGCCATGAACCAGCCGAAATCGTCTTCCGAAGATCCGGGCGCAGATCCGGGCGCGTGGCGATCGTGCAACTGGTCGATCAGCGCGGTGAGGCGGCCCTCGCTCTCCGGCTTGACTTCCAGGGTCACAGACAAAGTCGTTTGACGCATCCGCCCGCTCCCGCCCGGGGTTCATCTCACGCAAACACTGTCGGAGGCGGCACTGCGATGCCGCATGACACAGCGCGCGATATTCTATCCGTCGCTCGACATGCGCAAGGTTAAATCATGCGCTGGCCGTCCTTTATGCCAAATACATCTTGTTCCCCTGCGAAAGCCGACTGTTCCCCTGCGAAAGCAGGAGTCCAGAGCCAAGGAGTCAGCTCTTGCGGCCCTGGGCCCCTGCTTTCGCAGGGGAACAAGGAAGAAAGTCGCGTTACCGGCTCGGATCGATCAGATATTTCTCCCCCGTCGCCTTCTTCGCATAGGCCGCGACGACTTCCGGCTTCAGCGCCTCCGCCAGCGAGATCGTCGCCGAATAATGGCTGGCGAAAGTGGTGGTGAGCTCGCGCGCCACTCGCTCGCGCAGCTTCATCCCTTCGTCCCAGCCGATCTTCATCAGGAACGGCGTCAGCAGGAAGCCGCTGACGCCCCACGCCAGGCCATAGCCGCGATCGAGCTCGGTCGGGCTCACATCGAGCGAGCCGTAGATATAGACCTGCTTGAAGGTTGCCGAGCCGTAGCGGCTATAGGCAGTGGCGCCGCGATTCGCCGCGGCCTCCATCGCGTGAAGGATCGTGTTGGCGAGCTTGCCGCCGCCGATCGCGTCGAACGCTAGCGTCGCGCCGGTCTCGGCGACTGCGTCGGTCAGCTCCGCGCGGAAATTCGCCGAGCTGCTGTCGATAATGGTTGTCGCGCCGATCTTGCGCAGGATCTCGGCCTGTTCTGCGCTGCGGACGATGTTCACCAGCGGCACGCCGTCGGCGAGGCAGATCCGGTTGAGCATCTGCCCGAGGTTCGACGCCGCGGCGGTGTGGACCAAAGCCTTGTGGCCCTCGCGGCGCATCGTCTCGACCATCGCCAGCGCCGTCAGCGGATTGACGAACATCGACGCGCCATCGGCCGCGGTCGCGCCTTCGGGCAGCGGCATCACTTCGCGCGCGCCGAGCTTGCGATACTGCGTGTACATCGCGCCGCCGATCATCCCGACGGTCTTGCCGAGCAGCGCCTGTGCGTTCTCGCCGGCGCGCACCACCAGACCCGCGCCTTCGTTGCCCACCGCCATCGATTCGTCGAGGCGGGCGGTGACCATCGCCAGCCGCGCCGGTGCGATCGGGGCCGTGAGCGTCGGACGCTCCGCCGTCCCGCCGGTCTGCATCGCGGTCAGGTCGGCGGGGCCGAGCAGCAGCCAGAGGTCGGACGGGTTGATCGGCGCGGCCTGGACCTGCACCACCACCTCGTCGGGTCCGGGCGCGGCAATGCTGACTTCATCCAGGCTGAGCTGCAGCTCGCCGCCGGTAATCTTCGAGCGGAGTTCCAGCCCCGTCAGTGCGTCGTCGCTCATCTACCCTCTCCCTGAACCTGTTGCCGCATCCATGGACCAGGCCGCGCCGGGGTCAAGCGGCCCCTTGACCCGCGCAGCGCCACAAGACACCTTGGCACCGGTGTCATGCGAGCGGGCCAAAACCGTCGCAACCGAGGAGGCGAGGATGGAGAAGAGTTCGGGCGTCAGGCGCCGGAGCGTGATCGGCGGGATGGCAGTGGGCGCGGCCGCGCTCGCTGCGCGGCAGGCGCGCGCTGCGGCTTCCACGCGCAAGCGCTACGTCATCGTCGGCAGCGGGCATCGCTCGCGCATGTACCAGGATGCGATCTGGGGTCCGCACAAGGACACCGCCGAGCTGGTCGCGGTGTGCGACAAGAATCCCGGCCGCGCCGCCTATGTCCTGACTCGCGCCAGCGCCGCGGGGGCGCCGGCGCCGCGCACCTATATTCACGCCGATTTCGACAAGATGATCCGGGAGATGAAGCCTGACGCCGTGATCGTCACCACCCCCGACGCCTTCCATGTCGACTATATCCTCCGCGCGCTCGAGCTCGGCTGCGACGTCATCACCGAAAAGCCGATGACCACCGATGCCGCCAAGGCGCAGCGCATCCTCGATACCTGCAAGCGCACCGGCAAGCATATCCGCGTCACCTTCAACTATCGCTACGCGCCGTTCCGCACCCAGGTGAAGGAGCTGCTGATGTCGGGCGCGATCGGCGATATCCTGTCGGTCGATTTCCACTGGCTGCTCAACACCACCCACGGCGCCGATTATTTCCGCCGCTGGCACAGCCACAAGGACATCTCGGGCGGGCTGATGGTGCACAAGGCGACGCACCATTTCGATCTCGCCAACTGGTGGCTCTCGGCAATGCCCGCGACCGTCAACGCGGTCGGCAAGCGCGAATTCTACACCCCCGCGATGGCGCGCCGCTTCGGGCTTGCGGGGCCGCACCAGCGCTGCCGCACCTGCACCGAAAAGGCCGAATGCAGCTTCTATTTCGATATCGAGGCCGATCCGGCGATCAAGGCGCTCTATGCCGACAACGAGCATTATGACGGCTATTTCCGCGACCAGTGCGTCTGGCGCGAGGAGATCGACATCGAAGACACGATGAACGTCATCGTCGGTTACGACAGCGGCGCGACGCTCTCCTACTCGCTCAACGCCTGCAACGCCTGGGAAGGCTATCAGATCGCGTTCAACGGCACCAAGGGACGGCTCGAGCACAGCCAGGTCGAGCAGGTCTATATCGCCGGGGGCAGCATGCCGCAGGGCGAGGCCGACGCCGACAAGATCAAGATCCGCGTCTATCCGCTGCGCGGCGAGCCGACCGACATCAAGCCGCGGATGGGCGACGGCAGCGGGCATGGCGGCGGCGACGCGGTGATGCTGCGCGAGCTGTTCGGCGCCTCGGCCCCCGCCGACCCGACGCTGCGCGCGGCGGACGAGCGGAGCGGGGCGGCGTCCTGCCTGATCGGGATCGCGGCCAACAAGTGCTTCGTCACCGGCCAGCCGGTCCGCATCGCCGACCTGGTGACGGGGCTCGAGCGCCCCAACCTGCCGCCGATGCCGACCCGCGCCGATCCGGTGCCGATGCCGCCGAAGCGCAAGCCGTCGTGACGGAGCAATCCGAGGCGGTGCCCGCTCTTCTTGCTCCTCTCCCGCTCTCGCGGGAGAGGCTGGGTGAGGGTCTTCTTCTTTTCGGCGTTCGCAGAAGGAGAAGACCCTCACCGCTGCGACTAGGCCCGCGTAAAGTACGCGGACCAAGTCTCGCTCCTCTCCCGCGAAAGCGGGAGAGGGATGGGGAGGTCTCATGCTGATGAGTCCTTCCCGCCGCGACCTGCTGCGCTACGCCGGCGCCGGGTCCGCGGCCGCCTTCATCCCGAGCGCGCTCGCGGCCCCCGCCGACCCGTGGGACCGCGCCGCCGACATCGCCCGCACCGTCCGCGCGCCGGTCTTCCCGGCGCGCGACTTCGACGTGACGCGGTTCGGCGCGAAGGGCGACGGGACCACCCTCAACACCGCAGCAATCGCCGCAGCAATTGCGGCGTGCAACGCCGCCGGCGGGGGCAGGGTGGTCGTCCCCGCGGGGCGCTTCCTCACCGGCGCGGTGCATCTGAAGTCGAACGTCAACCTCCACCTCGCCGAGGGCGCGACTCTGCTCTTCAGCACCGATCCCGCGCATTATCCGATGGTGTTCACGCGCTGGGAGGGGATCGAGCTGATCAACTACTCGCCCTTCGTCTACGCCTATAAGCAGAAGAACATCGCCATCACCGGCTCGGGCACGCTCGACGGGCAGGGCAGCGCCGAGCATTGGTGGGCGTGGAAAGGGCCATGGGGCGGCACCGCCGCGCATGGCTGGCGCGAGGGGCTTCCCGACCAGCGCAAGGCGCGCGCGACTCTGTTCCAGATGGCCGAGGACCGCGTCCCCGTCGAGAAGCGGGTGTTCGGCGAAGGCAGCTATCTCCGCCCGCCGTTCATCCAGCCCTATGCCTGCGAGAATGTCCTGATCGAAGGCGTCCATCTGCGCCGCTCGCCCTTCTGGCAGGTCCACCCGGTGCTGTGCCGCAACGTCATCCTGCGCGGCGTCGACATCATGGGGCATGGGCCCAACAATGACGGCTGTGACCCCGAATCGGTCGACATGATGCTGATCGAGAAGTGCGTGTTCGACACCGGCGACGATTGCATCGCCGTCAATTCGGGGCGCAACGAGGACGGCCGCCGCCTCGCCACGCCGTCGCAGAACATCCTGATCCGCGACTGCCGGATGAAGGAGGGGCATGGCGGAATCGTCGTCGGCTCGCAGATTTCGGGCGGCGCGCGCTGGGTGTTCGCCGAGCGCTGCCTGATGGACAGCCCCGATCTGTGGACCGCGATCCGCTTCAAGAACAACGCGCTGCGCGGCGGGCTGCTCGAGAATTTCCATTACCGCGACATCACCGTCGGCCAGGTCAGCCGCGCCGCGGTGACGTGCGACTTCAATTACGAGGAGGGCGCGAAGGGCCGCTTCGTGCCGATCCTGCGCAACGTCGTGATCGAGCGGCTGCGTGCGGCCAACGCCAACCAGGTGATCGACAGCCAGGGCCTCCCCGGCGCGCCGGTGACCGACATCACCCTGAAGGACTGCAGCTTCGACGGCGTCCGCCAGCCCAGCACCGTCCGCTTCACCGAGCGGCTGCGGCTCGACAATGTGCGAGTCAACGGCGCGGTGGTCGAGACGCTCCCCTGATGCAGCCGCGCCACAGTCCCGCCCCGGAACGCATTTTCACGCAGAAGTTGCGTTGACGCGCAGTTGTGACACCGGTAGCAACTGCGACACGCCTACCGCATCCGTCCGTCAAAGGATGCGGGGGCTTAGAGGAGGTGGACATGAGAAAGGCTTTCGCATTGAATAGTGTCGCGCGTCGATCGGGCACGTCCCTGCTGGCGATTTCGCTCGCGGCGCTGTGCCCAGCGGTTGCGTACGCGCAGGACGCTGCCGCCGACGATACGGCGGTCTCCGCCACCGAGGATGACGAGATCGTGGTCACCGGTTTCCGCGGCAGCCTCGAGCGCGCGCTCCAGGTCAAGCGCAACGAGACCTCGTCGGTCGACACGATCCTTGCCGAGGATATCGGCAAGTTCCCCGATCTCAACCTGTCCGAATCGATCCAGCGCGTTCCCGGCGTGGCGCTCGCGCGCGACGGCGGCGAGGGGCGCAACATCTCGGTCCGCGGCCTCGGCCCGCAGTTCACTCGCGTCCGCATCAACGGCATGGAAGCGCTGACCACCGCCGGCGGCGCCGACGCCAGCGGCGGCACCAACCGCACCCGCGGCTTCGACTTCAACATCTTCGCCTCGGACCTGTTCAACGCGATCACCGTCCGCAAGACCGCCGACGCGTCGACCGAGGAAGGCTCGCTCGGCGCCACGGTCGACCTGCGCACCGCGCGTCCGTTCGACTACAAGAAGACCTTCACGCTCTCGGCCTCGGCGCAGGCGAGCTATAACGATCTCTACCAGAAGGTGACGCCGCGCGCCGCGATCATGGCCTCGATCCAGGATCCCGAAGGCACGATCGGCGCGCTGGTCTCGGTCGCCTACACCAAGCGCAAGCTGATCGAGGAAGGCTACAGCACCGTGCGCTGGGCGAGGGGCTCTTCCTTCAACCCCGGTTTCGAGAGCGTGTCGGGCACGGCCTGCCCGCCGCTTCCGCTCACCCCGCCCGCGACGCAACCGGCGGTCTGCGCCGATGCGAACGCCGCGCTGCATCCGCGCTTCCCGCGCTACGATTATTATATCGACGACCAGGAGCGCCTCGGCGTCACTGCGTCGGTCCAGTGGCGTCCCGGCGAGAACTCGCTGATCTCGCTCGACTTCCTCTATGCCGACTTCAAGGCGACGCGCGAGGAGCGCTATCTCGAGGCGCCGTCGTTCAGCGTCGCGGGCAATTGCACCGCCGCCAACCGCCCGACCAGTTGCGGCATCGGCGACACCGATGTGGTCTCCTCGACCATCACCAACGGCATCATGACCAAGGGCACATTCAACGATGTCGACCTGCGCGTCGAGGATCGCTTCGACAATCTCGACACCAAGTTCAAGCAATTCACCTTCGAGGCGACTCACGGCATCAACGATTCGCTGACGTTCAATTTCCTCGGCGGCTATTCGGTCTCGGATCACCAGAATCCGATCCAGAACACGATCACCTTCGATCAGTTCAACGTCGACAATTACAGCTACGACTATACCGACGGCCGCAGCCCGATCTTCAATTTCGGGACCGCCAATCTCACCAGCCCCACCGCGTGGACGCTGAGCCAGCTCCGCCTGCGCGCGGCGTCGGCGAAGAACACCTATGCGATGGGCGAGATGAACCTGACCTGGAAGGTCGTGCCCGAGTTCGAGGTCCAGTTCGGCGGCAACTACAAGGAATACAGCTTCGCCACCACCGAGCTGCGCCGCACCAACGGCACCACCGCCAACCAGGAGACGGTGATCCCCGCCGCGGTCGCCGCGACGCCGCTGGCGAACTACAGCCAGGTCGTCTCGATCCGCGGGCAGGATTTCCTCGCGCCGATCTACCACACCGCCAACCAGCTGTTCGGCCTCACCGATCCGACCGTGTTCGGCGGCGCCTTCCGCCTCGGGCCCGAGCCGGCGCTGGGCAACAACTCGCAGATCAAGGAGAAGGACCGGGGCGCGTTCGTCCAGGCCAACTGGAACTTCGAGCTGGGCGGCGGCATGAAGCTGCGCGGCAATGCCGGCATCCGCTATGTCGAGACCGACCAGGCGGCGACCGGCTACGGCTTCGTCGCCGGCGCGGTCCAGCAGGTCACGGTGCCCAATGCCTATCACGACTGGCTGCCCTCGATTAACCTCGTGTTCGAGCCGACCAGCCAGCTGACGCTGCGCGTTGCCGCAGCGGACGTGATGACTCGGCCGAACCTCGGCAACCTGACGCCGGGCGTCTCGGTCAACGTCTCCGGCGCCAACCGTACCGTCACGGTCGGCAATCCCAGGCTCGAGCCGTTCCGCGCCCGCACCTATGACGCTGCGATCGAATATTATTTCGGCCAGGGCTCGCTGATCTCGGTGGCCTTGTTCCAGAAGAATATCGAGAGCTTCATCCAGACCCAGTCGCAGACCGGCGTCTACACCGGCAACTCGCTGGGGCTGCCCGACAGCCTGGCGATCGCCGCGTGCGGCGCGCTGTTCCCGGCGACCTGCAACCCGGCGAGCAACAACTGGGTGTTCAGCTTCCCGGCGAACACCCCGGGCGGCAAGCTGCGCGGCTTCGAAGTCAACTACCAGCAGCCGCTCCGCTTCCTGCCGGGATTCCTCCGGAACACCGGGCTGCTGCTCAACTACACCCAGGTTTCGTCGGACATCAAATATCTGAACGGCGCCGGCGTGGTGGTGGTGACCGCCCCGCTGACCAACCTGTCCAAGAAGTCGGCCAACGGCACCTTCTACTATGAGGACAAGTTCCTCAGCGCCCGCGTCTCGGGCTCGTACCGGAGCAACTATCTGACGACGGTTCCGGGCACCGAGGTCGGCACCACCGTCCAGGGGACCAACGCGACCTTCAATCTCGATGCGTCGATCCAGTTCACCCTGAGCGACCAGGTCAAGCTGACCTTCGAGGGGGTCAACCTGACCGACCAGTATCAGGACCAGTATATCGAACCCGGCAACCTGTTGTCGGTCTATCACCACACCGGCCGCGAATTCCTGGCCGGGGTGCGGTTCACTTACTAAGGGGCATGGCGCCGGTGCGCGGGGTCGCTCCCCGGGCACCGGCGCCGCCTTTCGAAGACGATGATTGCGACGCGCCATAGGGGAAAGAGCGTTGATTGAAGGACAGATAGCGGCCGACGAGATCGCACGGGCATTTGTCGACGCCCGCCACAGCGGCAGCGCGCTCGCCGACTATCCGGGGGAACTGCCCCGCTCGCTCGACGAGGCCTACCGCATCCAGGAGCGCGCGATCGACCTGTTCGGCGACCGCATCGCCGGCTGGAAGGTCGGGCGCATCCCCGATCCTTTGGTCTCGACCTACGGCACCAATCGCCTCGCCGGGCCGATCTTCGCCGACGGCGTGGTCCATGCCGGCGCGGGTTCGTCGCCCGAGATGCCGGTGTTCGGCGAAGGCTTCGCCGCGGCCGAGGCCGAATATCTGCTGCGCCTGGGCAGCCTCCCCGACAGTTTCGACCGCGACTGGACCAACGACGCGGTCGCCGGCCATGTCGACGAGGTCCGCGTCGGCATCGAAGTGGCGAGCTCGCCCTTTCCCGGGATCAACGAGCACGGCCCCGCGGTCACCGTCTCCGATTTCGGCAACAATAACGGCCTGGTCATCGGCGCGGCCCTCCCGCGCGATAGCGGTTTCCTTGAATGGCCGGTCACGCTAACCATCGACGGCATCGAGGCCGGGGCGGCGATCGCCGCCGCCATGCTCGACGGGCCGTTCGGCGCAGTGCGCTTCCTGTTCGAGCTGGCGCGCGATCGCGCCCTGCCGCTGGCTGCGGGCCAGTGGATCTCGACCGGCGCCGTCACCGGCGTCCATCCCGTGCGCCCCGGCGCCGAGGTGGAGGCCAGCTTCGGCCCGGACATGCGCGTGCGGTGCAGGATTGGCGTGATCCGCCAGGGCTGAAGCCGGAAACGATAATAAGGGAGAGGGTCATGGCGAGCTCAGGAGAGGCGATCATCGCCGGCGCAGCGGCGCGGGCAGGGCGATACCGGTGGGCGATCGTGGGGCTGCTGTTCGCCGCCACCGCGATCAATTACATCGACCGCCAGATGATCGGGCTGCTCAAGCCGATCATGATGGAAGACCCCGCGCTCCACATGGACGAGCGCACCTATGCCGACATCGTCGTCTGGTTCCAGGTCGCCTATGCGATCGGCTATCTCGGCTTCGGCAAGATCGTCGACGTGATCGGCGCGCGGATCGGCTATGCCGCCGCCGTCGTGATCTGGACCGCGGCGCACATGTTCCACGGCGGCGCCTATAGCGTCACGCAGTTCGCCTTCGCGCGCTTCGGGCTCGGCATCGGCGAATCGGGCAATTTCCCCGCGGGCATCAAGTCGGTCGCGACCTGGTTCCCGCAAAAGGAGCGCGCCTTCGCGGTCGGGGTGTTCAACGCCGGCAGCAATGTCGGCGCGATCGTCGCGCCCCTGCTCTGCTTCCTGATGGTGCCGCTGGTCGGCTGGCGGATGACCTTTATCCTCACCGGCGTGTTCGGCCTGATCTGGCTGATCGCCTGGCTGGCGATGTACCGCGACAACCCCGCCGACCATCCGCGCGTCGGCGCCGAGGAGCTTGCGGTCATCACGCAGGATCCCGCCGATCCCGACGTCAAGACCCCCGGCCTGTGGCTCCGCCTGCTCGCGCAGCGCGAGACCTGGGCGTTCGCGCTCGGCAAGTTCTTCATCGATCCGATCTGGTGGTTCTATCTGTTCTGGCTGCCGGGCTATCTCGGCGCGCAATATCATCTCGACCTCAAGACCTGGTCGACTCCCACCGCGGCGCTCGCGCTGGGCGCGATCTACCTGATCTCCGACGTCGGCAGCGTCGCCGGCGGCTGGCTGTCGGGGCGGCTGATGAAGGCGGGGATGAGCGTCAACAAGGCGCGCAAGCTCACCATGCTGATCTGCGCCTTCTTCGTCCTGCCGGTGGTGTTCGCCACGTCGGTGCCGAACCTCTGGGTCAGCGTGCTGATCATTGGCGTCGCCGCAGCCGCGCACCAGGGCTTCTCGGCCAATCTCTACACCTTGCCGTCGGATACCTTCCCCCGCTTCGCAGTCGGCGCGGTGATCGGCATCGGCGGCACGGTGGGGGCGATCGGCGGCGCGCTCTTCTCCAAATATTCGGGCGACATCCTCGACCGGGTCGGCAGCTACGCGCCGATGTTCATCTCGGCGGGCGCGGCCTATTTCCTCGCTTTGCTCGCGGTGCACCTGCTCTCGCCGCGGCTCGCGCGGGTCGAGTCCTTCCGCCGCTCGACGCCCTGGGCGGTGCTGGTCTCGTCGATCGCGGGGCTGATCGGGGTGGTGATCTTCCTCGTCTCGGGCAAGCGCGCCGCCGAAGGGTGCATTCCGGTGTGGATGGGACCGACAACGCCTTGCTTCGACCCGGTCAGCTATTACGGGATGCTGGCGGCGGCCGCCGGAGTCGCGATCCTGGCGATCGTCGTCAACACGATCACGCGCGAGAAGGCGTAAGAGGAAGCATGGCCAAGCCGCTGAGACTCGATCCCGATCGACTCTTTCCCGCCGAGGAGCGCACGCGCACCGTCGCGCGTGCGCTCTACGCGGACGTGGCGCGGCTGCCGATCATCAGCCCGCACGGCCATACCGATCCGACCTGGTTCTCGACCGACGCCAACTGGTCGAACGCCACCGAGCTGCTGCTCGCGCCCGACCATTATCTCTACCGGATGCTCTATTCGCAGGGCATCGCGCTGGCCGATCTGTGCGTGCCCGACCGCAGCGGCGCGCCCGCCACCGATCCGCGCAAGGCGTGGCGGCTGCTCGCCGAGAATTTTCACCTGTTCCGCGGCACCCCGTCGAGCATGTGGCTCAGCCACGTCTTCGGCGAAGTTTTCGGCTTCGAGATCGCGTTCGACCCATCGACCGCCGATTTCTACTACGACACGATCAACGAGAAGCTCGCCACCGACGCCTTTCGCCCGCGCGCGCTGTTCGACCGGTTCGGGATCGAGTTCCTCGCCACCACCGAGGGGCCGCAGGACGACCTGTCGCCGCACCACGCGATCCACGCCAGCGGCTGGAAGGGCAGGGTGGTCACCACCTACCGCCCCGATGCGGTGATCGATGTCGAGCACGAGCAGTTCGCCGGCGCGATGCGCATCTTCGCCGAGAAGACCGGCGAGGACGTGTACAGCTGGGACGGCTATCTCGCCGCGCACCGCAAGCGCCGCGCCGATTTCCGCGCCGCGGGGGCGACCGCCACCGACCATGGCCATGTCACTGCGCAAACCGCGAATCTCGGCGAGGACGAGGCCGAGCGCCTGTTCCGCACCATCCTCTCGAACAGCTGGACCCCGCAGGACGCCGAGCTGTTCCGCGCGCAGATGCTGACCGAAATGGCGGCGATGTCGGTCGAAGACGGCATGGTGATGCAGATTCACCCCGGCTCCTTCCGCAACCATAATGGCGGCCTGTTCGCCAGCCATGGCCGCGACAAGGGCGCCGACATCCCGCTGCGCACCGATTACGTGACCGCGCTCAAGCCGCTGCTCGACCGCTTCGGCACCTCGACCGATCTGTCGATCATCCTCTTCACGCTCGACGAGACGACCTACGCCCGCGAACTGGCGCCGCTGGCCGGCCATTATCCGTGCCTCAAGCTCGGCCCGAGCTGGTGGTTCCACGACAGCCCCGAGGGGATGCGCCGCTTCCGCGAGATGACCACCGAGACCGCGGGCTTCTACAACACCGTCGGCTTCAACGACGACACCCGTGCCTTCCTGTCGATCCCCGCGCGCCACGACGTCGCGCGCCGCATCGATTGCGGCTTCCTCGCGCAACTGGTGGCCGAGGGCCGCCTGCTCGACTGGGAAGCCGCCGAACTCGCGCACGAACTGACCAACGGCCTTGTCCGCAAGGCCTACAAGCTCGACCAATTCGCCCCAACCCCGGTCGCCGCGGCGGCCTGACCTACACCGGAGACACCATGTTCGACCGTACCTATTACGCCACCCATCCGGACATGATGGAGTGCGTCTCCAACGAGGAGCTGCGCGATCGCTATCTGATCCAGAACCTGTTCCGCGAAGGCGAGTGCGTGCTCAACTACACCCATGCCGACCGCTTCGTGATCGGCGGCGTGGCTGTCGGCGGCGCGCCGGTCAAGCTGCCGACGCAGACCGAGCCGCCCTCGGCGGTCGGCCATCCCTTCCTCGAGCGGCGCGAGCTGGCGATCGTCAATGTCGGCAGCGTCGAAGGCACCGTCACGGTCGACGGCGACAGCTACACCGTCGGCAACAAGGATTGCCTCTACGTGACCATGGGTGCCGCGGACGTCGAGTTCTCGGGCGCCGGCGCGCGCTTCTACCTGGCGTCGTGCCCTGCCCACAAGGCGTTCGAGACCCGCAAGCTCTCGATCGCCGACGCCAACAAGCTCGAGCGCGGCAGCCTCGAGGAATCGAACGAGCGCACGATCTGCCAGCTCGTCATCCCCGGAATCTGCGACAGCGCGCAGCTCGTCATGGGCCTGACGATCCTCAAGCCGGGCAGCGTGTGGAACACCATGCCCCCGCACATCCATGAACGCCGCAGCGAGATCTATTTCTACTTCGAGCTCGACGGCCCCAACGACCGCGTCTTCCATTACATGGGCGAAGGCGAGGCGATGCGGCACATCGTCATCGCCAACGAGGAAGCGGTGATCTCGCCGCCCTGGTCGGTCCATATGGGCTCGGGGACCAAGGCCTATGCCTTCATCTGGGCGATGGCCGGCGAGAACCAGGACTATACCGACATGAACGTCCTCGACATCTGCCAGCTGCAATAGTGTCGGGCCCCTTCGATCTCACCGGCCGCGTGGCGGTCGTCACCGGCGCCAACACCGGCATCGGCCAGGGCATCGCGCTCGCGCTCGCCGCGGCGGGTGCCGATATCGCCGCGGTCGGGCGCACCCCGGCGCAGGACACCGTCGACAAGGTCCGCGCGCTCGGCCGCCGCGCCGAGATCGTCTCGGCCGATCTCTCGACGATCGAGCCTGTGCAGAGAATTGTGGACGAAGCCGTGGAAAAGCTCGGCGCGCTCGACATCCTCGTCAACAATGCCGGCACCATCCGCCGGGGCGACAGCCTCGATTTCACCGAGGAGGATTGGGACGCGGTGATCGATACCAACCTCAAATCGGTGTTCTTCCTCTGCCAGGCCGCGGCGCGGCACATGGTCGGACAGGGCAGGGGCAAGATCATCAACATCGCCTCGATGCTGACCTTCCAGGGCGGCATCCGCGTCCCGAGCTACACGGCGTCCAAGTCCGGCATCGGCGGCCTCACCAAGCTGCTCGCCAACGAATGGGCGGCCAAGGGGATCAACGTCAACGCGATCGCGCCGGGCTATATCGCCACCAACAACACCGCCGCGCTCCAGGCCGACGCGGACCGCAACCGCTCGATCATGGAGCGCATCCCGGCGGGCCGCTGGGGCGACCCTGAGGACATGGGCGGCGCCGCGGTGTTCCTCGCCTCGTCGGCGTCGGACTATGTCCAGGGCCATATCCTCGCGGTCGACGGCGGGTGGCTCGCGCGATGACCGTCGCCTTTTTCGGCGAGTTGATGCTCCGGCTCTCGCCCCCGGGGCGCGAGCTGCTGTTCCAGACGCCGAAGCTTGAGGTCAATGTCGGCGGCGCCGAGGCCAATGTCGCGGTCGGGCTGTCGTGCCTCGGCCACCCCGTGCGGATGATCAGCGCGGTCGCAGACAATCCGCTCGGAAGCGCGGTGATCGCCGAGCTGCGCCGCCGCGGGGTCGACACCACCCACATCGCCGCGGAGGCCGGCCGCCTCGGCCTCTATTTCCTCACCCCCGGCGCCGGCCTGCGCGCCTCCGAAGTCGTCTATGACCGCGCGCATTCGGTGTTCGCCGACCGCGCCGAGGCGGCGTGGGACTGGACCACCGCGCTCGCCGGCTGCACCCGCCTCCACCTTTCGGGCATCACTCCCGCGCTCGGCCCCAACACCGCCGCCGCCGCCATCGCTGCTGCCGAAGCGGCAAGTGCGCAGGGCATCCCCGTCTCGTTCGACGGCAATTACCGCGCCAAGCTGTGGGAAGCCTGGGACAGCGATCCCCGCGCGGTGCTCACCCAATTGATCGGCCATGCCGACATCCTGTTCGGCAACCACCGCGACATCTCGCTGCTGCTCGGCCACGATTTCTCGGGCGAAGGCTCGGACCGCCGCCGCGAAGCCGCCGAGGCTGCGTTCGAAGCCTTTCCAAAGCTCCAGAAGATCGCCTCGACCGCGCGCCACGTCGTCGACGCCGACAGCCACCGCATCGCCGCGCGGATCGACACTCGCGAAGGCGCGCACCAGACCGACGAGGTCCTCGTCGCCGGCATCGTCGACCGGATCGGCGCGGGAGACGCTTTTGCTGCAGGCGTGCTGCACGGTTTGCTGCAGGGCGGCGACACCCGCGCCGCAGCAAAATCGGGCCTCGCGCTCACTTGCCTCAAGCATTCGCTGCCCGGCGACGCGAGCCTGTTCACGCGCGCGGACCTGGCGGCATTCGGCGAAGGGCTCGACGTCAGGCGATGAAACACGAGAGGCGGACAACCGCCCTCAGGAGGGGTAGCCGTCATGCAGGGGAGCGTTCCACCTAACGACGACGCAGCGCTGCCGCAGCCCGGCATCGCGCAGCTTCGCGAGGCTTACGGCATCGACGCGCGGCTCGAGACCGAGCTGGGCGAAGCCTGGGCGCTGATCGAGCCGCACATCGCCGGGATCGCCCGCGAGCTGCTCGAGCGCCGCGCCGCCAGCGGCGGCCCCGCCGTGACCGAAGAGGTCATCCGCCAGCGCGTCGCCTATGCCCATGCCAAGCTCGCGCGCCCGATCGACCAGACCTGGCTCGACACGATCGTCGCCGAGGCCGACCGCATTTCGCAGCGCGACCTCGACTTCTCGGTGGTCGCCTCGTCGATGGTGGTCGCGCAGATGCGCATCCACGCATTGTTCTTCGAGCTGACCCAGGACATCGCCCGGATCGAGCGCGTCACCCGCGCCACCCAGAAGCTGGCGGTGATCGAGTTCGAGATCATCGTCAGCCGCCTGCGCGCGATCGCCCGCGCGCGCAATCTCGCCGCGCTCAGGGCCGAGGCCGCCGCGGTCCGCGCCGAGCTGGGCGAGGAGATCACCAGCACCGCGCGTGCCAGCCGCGACGTCGCGCGCTTCACCGAGCAGACCTCGCTCGAGCTCCAGTCGCTGCGCGCGCCCGCCGCCGAAGTCTCGATCGCCGCCGACCAGTCCGCGGTGGCGATGGCCGAATCGGCGCACAGCGCGGCGGGGCTGATCATGGTCTATGAAAGCGCCCGCGAGGATGCGCTCGCCGCCGCCGAAGTCGCCGGCCGCGCCGATGCGATCGCGATCGAAGGCGCCGAGAATGCCGCCAATCTCGCCGCGCACACCGCCCGCATCGAATCGGTCGTGACTCTGATCGCCGGGATCGCCAACCAGACCAAGCTGCTCGCGCTCAACGCCAGCATCGAGGCGGCGCGCGCGGGCGAGAGCGGGCGCGGCTTCGCGATCGTCGCGCAGGAAGTGCGCAGCCTCGCCGATCAGGCCGCCGACGCCACCGGCGGCATCACCGCGACGATCCGCCAGGCCCAGGGCGCCAGCGACGTGATGGCGCTCACCAATCAGTCGATCCTCGCGATCGTCGGCGAGCTGCTCGCGCGGGTCCGCGGGGTCTCGGCGGCGATGGACAGCCAGGTCGCCACCGTCGCCGCGATCCTCGCCTCGATCGACGAGACCGCGGTTTCGTCGCGCGAGATCGCCCAGCTGATCGCGACGATCAGCGAGCGCGTCGCCCTGCTCGCCAACGCGGCGGAGGAGGCTGGGCGCCAGGCCAAGGCCGCGGACAGCGCGCTCCAGCGCGTCGAGGAGCGCGTCGGCGAATTCATGACGGGAGTCGGGCGATGAAACGGCGTTCGGTGCTGGCCGGCGGGCTGGCGATGGCGGCGGTGCCCGCGCGGAGCTGGGCGGCGGCAGCGCCCGAGGTCCAGGCCCCGGCCGGCACCTTCGAGGGCGACGCGGCCGGCGGGGTCCAGCGCTTCCTCGGCATCCGCTACGGCATCGCCCCGCGCTTCCGCGCCCCCGCGCCCCTCGCCCAGCCCGGCGTTCGCGTCCCCGCGCACGCGTTCGGCCCGGTCTGCCCCCAGCGCGGGCAATACAAGCCGCAGGCCGAGGATTGCCTGTACCTCAACGTCTGGACCCCCCAGGCGAACCCGAGCGCGAAACGCCCGGTGATGGTCTATATCCATGGCGGCGCCTATTCGAACGGCAGCGTCACCGATCCGCTCAACGACGGCGCCACCCTCGCCGCGGCCGAGGATGTCGTGGTGGTGACGGTCAACCACCGGCTCAATGCGCTCGGTTATCTCTACCTCGCGCGCTTCCACGCGGACTTCGCCGACAGCGGCAATCTCGGCCAGCTCGACCTGATCGTGGCGCTGCAATGGGTCCGCGACAACATCGCCGCGTTCGGCGGCGACTCGCGCCGGGTGTTCGTGTTCGGCCAGTCGGGCGGCGGCGCCAAGATCGCGACGCTGATGGGCATGCCGGCCGCGAAAACCCTGTTCCATTCGGCCGCGACGATGAGCGGCCAGCAGGTCACCGCTTCGGGCCCGCTCAACGCCACGCGGCGCTCCCAGGCCTATCTGGCGAAGCTCGGGGTCAAGGAGACCGACCTGTCGCCCTTGCTCGCCATGCCGACCGAACGGCTGATCGAGGGGCTCGACACGGTCGATCCGATCCTCGGCGGTGGGCTCTATTTCGGGCCGGTGCTCGACATGAAATGGCTGGTCCGCCACCCCTTCTGGCCCGACGCCAATCCGCAGTCGAACGCCATCCCGATGATCCTCGGCAACACCCATGACGAGACCCGTGCGTTCGTCTCGCCCGACTCGCAGAAGGTGAAGGGGCTGACCTGGGACAATCTCGCCGCGGCGATGGCGCCCGAGCTGCGGATGGACATCCTCCCCGAATGGGTGGTCGGCCAGTACCGCGCACATTTCCCGAACGATACGCCCGAGACGATCTTCTACCGCGCCACTACCGCGGGGCGGAGCTGGCCGGGGCAGGTGCTCGAGGCCGATGCCCGCGCGGCGGCGGGGGCGAAGTCGACCTGGGTCTATCAAGTCGATTTCCAGTCGCCGACCCGGCCCGACCGCGGCGCCCCGCACACGATGGACATCGCGCTGGCGTTCGGCACGCTCGGCGCCGAGGGGTCGTTCACCGGCACCGGCCCTGACGCGCGGCGGCTGAGCGCGCAGATGATGGCCGCCTTCGCCGCGCTGGCGCGGACCGGCAGGCCCGTGGCGAAGGGCGTCCCCGCCTGGCCCGCCTACATGCTGCCTCATCGCGCGACGATGGTGTTCGACGCCGCCAGCCGCGCGGTCAACGATCCCCGCAAATGGGAACGCGAGCTGTTCGCGCGGGTGCCGTACATCCAGCCGGGGAGCTGAGCCGGGCACGCATTCTTCCCTTTGCTCCCCTGCGAAAGCGGGGGCCCAGGGTCGCGGGCGGCGAACTGCGTGGCTCTGGACCCCTGCTTTCGCAGGGGAACAACGAAGTAAAGATGGCGGTGTCCTCCTGAGACATCCAGCGAGCGGTGAGTGATGATACCGGTTACTTACACGCTATTCCGCCATTTTCTGCGTCAGTCAGCCCATTTCGCGCACTATCCCGTTGACGCGCATCCCCATTTCCCCTTGTCCCGTAACCGCCTATAGCTGTCCCCCATGCGCGCAGAGGCAAAACCCACCATCAACGATGTCGCCCGCGTGGCCGGCGTCTCCAAGAAAACCGTCAGCCGGGTGATCAACCACTCGCCGCTGCTCAACAGCGACACCCGCGCCAAGGTCGAGGCAGTGATCGCCGATCTCGGCTTCGTCCCCAATTCGCAGGCGCGCGCGCTGGCGCTGGGGCGCAATTTCCTGATCGGGCTGATCCACGACAACCCCAATGCCCAGACGGTGATGCACGTCCAGGCCGGCATCCTCGAGGCGATCCGCGACACCGAGTTCGAGCTGATCGTCCGCCCGATCGACCGCGGCTCCTCGACGATGCTCGCCGATGTCCGCAACTTCCTCGAGCGCCAGCGCCTCTATGGCGTGCTGATCCTGCCCCCGGTTTCCGAGAACGAGATGCTCGCCGAGCTGTGCCGCGAGCTCGGCTGCCGCTATGTGCGGATGGGCTCGGTCGCGCTCGACAAGCCCGAGCATATGGTCGCCTCGAACGATGCCGAAGTCGTGACCGAGGCGGTCAACCACTTGATTTCGCTGGGACATCGCCGGATCGGCCTGATCCTCGGGCCGCACGGCTTCCGCTCGGCGCGCGAGCGGCGCAAGGGCTTCGAGGAGGCGCTGGCGACTGCGGGCATCAAGCTCCCGCGCAGCCTGATCGCCGAAGGCAACTACACGTTCGAGACCGGGCTCGCCGCCGCCGACCGGCTGCTCGACCTGTCGCCGCGCCCGACCGCGATCTTCGCCTCGAACGACGAGATGGCGGCCGGCGCACTCCACGCCGCGCGCAAGCGCGGGATGGACGTGCCCGACGATCTGTCGATCATCGGCTTCGACGATACCACCATCGCCTCGCACATCTGGCCGCCGATGACGACGGTGCACTGGCCGATCATCTCGATGTCGCGCTCGGCCGCGCTCAAGCTGCTCGCCGACTTTTTCGGCGACAATCTCGCCGCGGAAGAGCCCTCGCTCTTCCCCTCGACGCTGATCCACCGCGCCTCGGTAGGCCCGCCCCGCGAGACCTGAGGGCGCCGGCATCACTGTTGCACGCTTGCCCCAGCATACGACAATTCGGCTTTCTTATCTTTATGACACCGGTTGACATAGAAGCGGGCTCCGCGGATTATGACGGCGAACCAAGCGCGAATTCGCGTTTGCGCCAGGGACCGGACGAAGATCCGGCGGAGGCGTGGGAGAGGTGATTGGCGGCGTCGCGGGGCCCATGGGCGCCGCGCAGGCCGTGGTTCCGAACCTGCGAAAATCCTCCACAGGCGCAGCCGCAGGCGCGCTTGGCACGGCAACGCCAGGGGAGGTATTATGTTGAAGGGCAAGGGTTCGGCGCGTTCGGCGCTTCGGGGAACGGCGGCGCTCGGCGCGCTCGGCATCGCGCTGCTGGTCGCGGGCACCGCCCACGCGCAGTCGCAGGCGGCGCTGGCGGGAACCGCTGTCATCGGCCAGGATCAGGCCGAGGAAGCGGCTGCCGAAGCGCAGGAAAGCGAGATCGTCGTCACCGGCTTCCGCGGCTCGCTGCGCAGCTCGCTCAACGCCAAGCGCCAGTCGAACACCCAGATCGACGCGATCAACGCCGAGGACATCGCCGACTTCCCCGATTCGAACCTCGCCGACTCGCTCCAGCGCCTGCCCGGCGTCTCGATCGACCGCGATAATGGCGAGGGCCGCACGATCACCGTCCGCGGCCTCGGTGGCGACTTCAACCGCACCCGGCTGAACGGGCTCGAGGCGCTGGCCACCGCGGGCTCGAACGACGCCGGCACCAGCCCCAACCGCAGCCGCGCGTTCGATTACAACACCTTCGCCTCCGAACTGTTCAGCTCGTTGAAGGTCCAGAAATCGCCTTCCGCCGAGACCGACGAAGGGTCGCTCGGCGCGACGATCGACCTCACCACCGGCCGCCCGTTCGATTATAAGGACGGTGCCTTCGCGCTGTCGGTCGAGGACAATTATTACGAGAATTCGAAGAAGCACCAGCCGCGCATCGCCGGGCTGGTCAGCAAGCGCTTCTTCGGCGGCAGCTTCGGCGTGCTGTTCTCGGGCGCGTACAGCAAGACCGACAACAGCATCGACCAATATGCCCGCCAGCCGGGCCAGGCCGACCTGCTCTACCGCAGCACCGATTATCTCGGCAACGAGAACCCCCAGCGCGCCGGCTTCTCGGCGCCGGCAGGCACCACCTTCGGCACCGCGATCACCAATCCGCAGGCGATTGCCTTCCAGACCGGCTCGGACCCCGTCGCCTATGCCAAGCTCTATCCCGGCGCGCCGTACAGCACCCCCGGCCGCTTCGACGATTCGACCGTCAAGATCCCCGCACTCGCCACCCTCCAGCAGCAGGACGTCAAGACCGAGCGCCTCGGCCTGACCGGCGCGGTGCAGTGGCAGATCGGCGAGCGCACCTTGCTCAGCGTCGACGGCGTCTATTCGCGCTTCAAGAACGACAGCACTTTCTACCAGGTGTCGAGCGTCGGCCTCAACCGCAACAACACCAACGCGACCTACAACACCCAGATCGGCCGCCCAACTCCGATCGTCGGGCGCGGCCTTTACCCGGGCATCTGCACCCCCGCGGCCGACAGCGCGCTCGCGCCGACCCAGGATTGCGGCCTCACCAAATACGGCACCACTCCGGCGTTCGCGACGGCGTTCAACGCGGCGGGCGTGCTGGTGCCGTCGGTGCTCGGCAATGCGGCGATCACGCCGGGCGGCACCAATCCGGCCACCGCCAACATCTTCAGCACCAATCCGTTCAATCTCGATCCCTATGACTATTACAACAACCCCAATTCGGTGGGCTATATCCCGTCGAGCAACGGCCTCGCCTTCCGCGGCGAGCTGATCGGCCGCCCGGCGGTCGACGTGCTCGACGCCAACGTCACCAACGGCGTCGCCGATTATCTCGCGCTCCGGAATGTCGACTTCCGCTCGGCGGCGGATCACGCCGATTACACCACCACTTTCTGGCAGGGCACGGTCAACCTCCAGCACGAGTTCACCGACGGCTTCAAGATGAACGCGATCTACGGCCAGTCGCGCTCGACCAACTACACCACCGGGCTGCTCGTCGAGTATAACCGGATGGATTCGCCCGGGACCTTTGTCTACGACGAGCGCGATCACGGCTCGATGCCGATCATCCAGCTCGGCTTCGACGCCGCCGATCCCAACAACTGGCAGGTGGTCAAGGGCTTCTCGGCGATGCGCCATTACGAGCGCGTCACCCGCAACACCTACAAGGCCGGCAAGCTCGATTTCGACCTGACGCTCAACGACCAGGCGCATTTCAAGTTCGGCGCCAGCTATCGCGAGTTCGGCTTCTTCACCGATCTGGAGGAGCGCAACACCGATACGCTCAACCCGACCCTGCTCGAGGCCGGATCGACCACCGCGGCGACCAGCAAGCTCATCCAGTTCGGCCAGGGCCTCAACGTGCCCCCGGGCACGGTGACCTCGTTCATCGCCCCGGACATCACCAAGTTCCAGAACCTGATCGGCTTCGACTGCAGCTGCATCAACAAATATGGCGATTTCACGCTGACCAACAAGCGCTCGGGCGCGCCCAACCGCTATTCGATCACCGAGAAGGACACCGGCTTCTACGGCCAGATGGATTTCGACACCGACGTGTTCGGCCGTCCGCTGCGCGGCAATTTCGGTCTGCGCGTCGCGATCACCGACGTGCTGGCCGAAGGCAACACCCAGAATGGCCGCCCGATCACCGGCACCAACAACTATACCGATTTCCTGCCCTCGGTTAACCTGAACTACGAGCCGGTCGAGGACCTCCTCATCCGCTTCTCGGCGTCGCGAGTGATGGCGCGGCCGCTGCTCGGCAATCTCTCGCCGATCACCAGCGGCCTCAGCGTGCCGACCAACGGCGACCCCACCGGCGCCCGCCTGACCGTCGGCAATCCGAAGCTGTCGCCGTTCCGCTCGTCGAACCAGGATGTCAGCATCGAATGGTATTTCGCCAAAGGCGGGCTGCTGTCGATCGCGGGGTTCAACAAGGAGATCAGCTCCTTCCCGCAGACGATCATCTTCACCACGCCGCTGAGCACGATCCTCGATCCCGACGCGATCGCCGCGATCCGCGCGGGCACAACCAACGCCAATTCGCTCGCCTATATCGATGCCGGCAATCCGTTCGACGTCCGCCAGTATCGCGATGCGCCGGGCGGCTATCTGCGCGGCATCGAGATCAGCTATCAGCAGGACTTCACGTTCCTGCCGGGCTTCCTCAAGAATTTCGGCGTGATCGCGAACTACACCTATATCAAGTCCGAGCTGAACTATATCCTCGATCCGGGCGCCGCCGCCACCGCGACCACCGCCGCCATCCCGCAGACGACCGCCAAGGCGCCGTTCCTCGGGGTGTCGCCGCAATCGTTCAACGCGACCTTCTACTACCAGTCGAGCCGGTTCCGGGCACGCGTCTCGGGGGCGTACCGCAAGGGCTACAGCACGGCGTTCCCGATCGCGACGGGGCCGTGCTCGCCGGGCATCATCACCCCCGTCCCGGCCTCGCCGGCGACGGTCAACGCCAACAATGTCCCCGGCGGCTATTGCACCGCGCCGCTGCTCAACGACTTCGTCTTCAGCGATGCGACGCTCAACGTCGATGCGTCGGTCAGCTTCAACGTCACCAAGTGGCTCAGCGTCACCGCGGAGGCGCAGAACCTGACCAACCAGACCAGCGACCGTCTCGCCTATCAGGAGACGCCGGTGGTCAGCCAGTACGCCGCCGCCGGCCGCATCTACCGCCTCGGCGCCCGCCTGCGCTTCTAGGGGGGAGGGGGAGCGGCGACGGCCGCTCCCCTTGACCGCCGGTCTCTCTTTTCCTGTTCTCCTGCGAAAGCAGGAGCCCAGAGCCAAATAGCTCAACCCTCGTGACCCTGGGCCCCTGCTTTCGCAGGGGAGCAAAGGGTATTGGGCGCAGCGGATAGGCACCGAACAAGCCCCGGGATGACGGAGGAATTGCGTGCGAACGCGCGCCGACCGCTAGGCAGCCCCGCGCCACCCCGCTAAGCCCCACGGCAATGCCCGGCCCCTCCCACCTCTCCCGCATGCGCGAGCTCTTCGGCGCCGCTTCGGGCCTGCTCGGCGCGTTCGCCAGCTACGCCGGATGGCGCGGGGTGCGGGCGGGCGGGCTGGTCGGCGCGGCGGCGGTGCTCGACGGCGCCGGGCTGCTGATGCTGCTGCCGATCATCAGCGTCGTGTTCGAGGCGAGCGCGGGCAGGGTCCATGACGGCTTCGTCTCGCGCACCCTCCATCAGCTCGGCGCGGTCACGCCGCTCCAGCAGCTCGCCTTGCTGATCGCGGTGTTCGTCGTGATCAGCGCGATCCGCGCGGTGGCGCTCTATGCGCGCGACATGGCGCTCGCCCGGCTCCAGACCGGCTTCATCGAGGCCGAGCGCAACCGTGCGATGCAGGCGCTCGCCGGCGCGCCGTGGCACCGCGTCGTCGGCCTGCGCCATGCCCGCGTCACCAATCTCATCACCAACGAGATTTCGCGGCTCTCCTCGGCTTCCTATTTCATGGTCCAGGGCGTGGTGCTGATCGCGATGCTGGTGATCCAGACCGGGATCGCCTTCACCCTCGCGCCCGGCCTCGCGGCGGTCGGCGCCGCGCTGCTGCTGCTCGGCGGCGGAGTGTTCTTCGCGACCCAGGGGGTGACGCGCGATCTCGGCACCGGGATGGTCAAGGCGGGGCAGGCGATGATGGCCAATGCCGCGGGGTTCCTTTCGGGGCTCAAGACCGCCGCCGCACAGAACGCCCAGGCGAGCTTCGTCGCCGAGTTCGAGAGCATCCAGAACGAGATCCGTGGTCGCCAGCTGACCTTCCAGGGCCGCCAGGCGCGCGGGCGGCTGGTCTTCGCGATCGTCTCCAGCCTGCTCGGCGCGGCGGTGGTGCTGCTCGGCTATGGCTATCTCCAGGTCACTCCCGCGATTCTCGCCACGCTGGTGCTGGTGTTCGGCAAGATGAGCGGCCCGGCGATGCAGCTCTACCAATCGGCCCAGCAATTCGTCTTCGCGCTGCCCAGCTTCGAATCGGTCCGCGGGCTCGAGAGCGAGCTGCGCGCCGACAGCGCCGATCACGCCGCGGCCCCGATCGCGCCGCCGCCCGGCCCGATCACGCTTTCCCGCGCCAGCTACGCGCACCCCGGCGGGCGCGGCGTGCAGGACGCGACGCTGACCATCCCGGTGGGTGCGTTCGTCGGGTTCGCCGGCCCGTCGGGCGCAGGCAAGACCACGCTGGTCGACATGATCGTCGGGCTGCTCGAGCCCCAGTCGGGCGAGATCCGCGTCGGCGGCGCGCTGCTCAAGGGGGGGCTGCGCACCGGCTGGGCGGGGGCGATCGCCTATGTCTCGCAGGAAGGCTTCCTGTTCCACGATACGGTCCGCCGCAACCTGAGCTGGAGCAATCCGCACGCGACCGACGCCGAGATTGCCGAGGCGCTCGAACTGGCGGGAGCGACCGCGATCGTCGCGCGGATGGAGCAGGGGCTCGACACCATGGTCGGCGAGCGCGGCACCTTGCTGTCGGGCGGCGAGCGCCAGCGGATCGGCCTCGCCCGCGCGCTGCTCCGCAAGCCGCGGCTGCTGGTGCTCGACGAGGCCGCCAACGCGATCGACGCGCCCGGCGAGGCGGCTTTGCTCACGCGCCTCGCCGCGCTCGATCCGCGCCCGACGATCCTGATGATCTCGCACCGCGAGGAGAGCCTCGCCTGGTGCGACCGCATCGTCCGTGTCGAAGCCGGAAGCGTTTCGGCGGGATAGGATTGCCCGCGCCGCGCTACCTCTGCTAGCGAGCCGCCATGGCATTCGAACCCACCACGCGCCTCGTCCGCGCTTCGCAGATCATCGCCACCGAAGTCGATGGCGAGATCGTCCTGATCAGCATCGAGGACGGCAAATATTTCGGCCTCGACGCGATCGGCAGCGAGATCTGGCGCCGGCTCGAAGAGCCCAGGAGCGTCGAGGCGCTGACCGCCGAGCTGCAGGACCATTTCGACGGCGATCCCGAGACGATCGAGCGCGAGACCCTCGATTTCCTCGACAAGCTCTCGGAGCAGAAGCTGCTGGCTGCGGCCCAGGACTGATCGACCTGGACCAGGCTGCCTTTCCCCGGCGAAGGCCGGGGCCCAGCTTCGGCGGACATGAGGCGGCATCCTTCCTTCTAGAACAGCTCGCAACTGGGCCCCGGCTTCGCCGGGGGAAAGGCCTATCGAGACCTTGCAATGTAGGATTTCGCCTGCTTGGCTCGTCGCGCCGGGCCACCCGGCCGCTCTTTGAACCTGCCGATATCCCCCGCGCATTTCGCGCGCCCAGCCTCGCGGCGCTTTCGATTCACCGCATTCCCGCGATGACGCCCCGTTACCTTCGTTACCTTCCTACAGATACCCGAACCGCGCCATCATCTCGCGGTTCTCCCGTTCGATCACGCCCGCCTGCGCCGGCGTAAGCAGCGATCGCCACGTTCCGGACTTGCCGCTGTGGAAGAAGCGCTCGGCCCTGGGCGCGCGCTCCATGAAGCCCTCGCGCTGCTCCTTGGCGGCGAGCTGGTCGAAGCGCGTGATCTCGACCGCGCGGGCCACTGCCCCCGCGGGCGCCTCCCACCCGACATGCTCCGCCATCGCCCGCAGTGACTCGCCGGGGTCGGCGAGCATGTCCTCGTAGCGCATCACCAGCGGGTCCAGCCCGGACTCGTCGATCCAGCTGCGGGCATGGTCGGACCAGCTGCCCACCGGCTGCGGGATCTGCGTGCCGATCCCGCCCACCGACGTGCCGAGCACCGCGTCATGGTCGCACAGAAAGGCGATGCTGCGGTCGATCGGCCAGCGTACGAAGCGCGCCCACGACACCGCGACGTCGCGCGGGTCGCGGATCAGGTAGATCGTCGCATGGGTGAAGGCGGCATCGAACACCGGCCGCCCGCTCGGGGTGCGGATCCACGCGTCATGGACCTTGGACAGCTCGGGCTCGTGCATCGCGCCATAGAGCACCGCATGCGCGTCGGGGCGCAGCTCCTCGAGCTCGGCCTGAGTCAACAGCCCGCTGTCGACTTCGAGCGCGCGGTCGATCCGCTCGCGCCGCGCCGCCATCCGGCCGAATAGCCCGACATCCTCGAAATCGACTTCGCCGCCGTCGCCCCGCAGCGAATAGAGCGCCATCCGCGTCCAGGTGTTGCCCGAACGCGGATAGGAGACCAGCCAGATCGCCCCGCTCATCGCGTCAGCCGCACGGTTTCCACGACCGCGTCGATCGTCGCGTCGAGCTGGTCGTAGCCGATCCGCCGCGACAGCTCGAAATGGCGCGGGATGCCCGCGGCGGCGCGGATCACGCGGGTGTTGGCCTCGACATTGCCGGTCGAGCGCTGGAGCGTCCGCCAGCGGTAGACCTGCCGCCGCACCTGCTGCACCGCCGCCGCGCCCTGGAGCCGCCGGAACATCGTGTCGCCGACGGTCTCGGGCAGCACACGCAGGTGGAACAGCGCCAGCGGCGGCAGCGGTTCGGTGACGAAGCCGCTGTCGAACGCCCGGCTGAACTTCTCGATGCCGTCGCGGCACCGCTCGACATCGCCGGCGTCCCACGCCGCCGCGCGCATCGAATCGGCCCACAGCCGGATGCGGCGCAAGCCCGGCAGGAAGCGCACCACGCCGCCGTCGAAGGCGATCGGCGTGACGTCGTCGGCGAGCAGCTTGAACCCGCGCCGGTGGAACGCCGCGGCGAGCGTCGACTTGCCCGCGCCCGACGCCCCGGCAAAGGCGATCGCCCCGCCATCGACTTCGACCGCGCAGGCATGGAGCGGCAGCACCCCGCGCTGGTTGCACAGCACCCCGAACACGCTGCCGAGCAGGAACAGGCGGACATCGGGCGCGTCGGGGTCCATCGCCGGGGCGATGGTGATGCGCGCGCCCTGCTCGATCAGATAGTCGGCGACCCCGGCGATCGTGTAGCGCGCGCGGCCCGACTGGTCGGCCTGGAGGTGCGGCGTCACCAGCGCGGCGTCGGGGATCTCGGCCGGAACGTCGCCCAGCACGATGGCGATGTCGGGCGCGCCGGGCTCGTCCGGCCAGAACGGCAGCTCGGGCAAGTGGATCGCGCTGGCGACGCGCCAGCCGCACAGGTTATAGTCGCGGGCGATGTCAGCCATTGCTGCCCTCGTGCCAGCGCAGGAACGCGCCGACCGCGACGCTGAAATGGAGGACGTAGCGATGCTCGCGCTCGCTGTAGCGCGCGGCCTCGGCGTCCTTGGGCCAGGTGTCGACCAGCGACTTCAGATGCTTCACGTCGAGGATGCGGCTCGCGAGCGGCGACTTGCCGAGCCGCTCGATCGCCTCGGCGGTGTGCTCGCGCCGGCTGTCCGCGAGGTGATACCATTCGCCGATCTGCCGCCCCCGGCCGGTCTGCGCGAGCAGCTCGGCGGGAAGCCGGTCGGCCAGCGCGCGGCGTGCCAGCCAGCGGCGGACGCCGTCGCGCTGGAACTGCCGCTCGGGCGTCCCGAGCGTGAACTCGGCGAGCCGGCGGTCGCTGAACGGGTCGAGCATCTCGTGCGGCAGCTTGCCGCGGAGGAACGCCGCGCGGTCGGCGAAATCCTCCTTGTGGAGCATCTCCCAGCGCCGCTCACGGCCGCTGCGCGGCACCTGGCGGAGGATGTCGTGCCCGACGGTTTCGGCATGGGCGTCATAGTCGAGCGACTTGAGGAAGTCGGGCGAGAGCGCCGCCATCAGCTGCCAGTTCGCCCGCGCGCCGGGCTTGCGGCCCATCCGCCATCGGCGGAGCCCGCGCGGCTCGATCGCGGCGCCGAGCTCGCTGCGGAGCGCCTGGCCGACCGGGCGCTTTTCGGCGCGGGCGCGGCGGATCACGTCGCGCGCGGCGGCGATCGGCTTGCCCTGCCGCATCTGCTCGAAGCACAGGGCGTTGCCGCTCCACGACAGCGTGGCGTTGCCGAGCCCGCCGGTCAGGATGGTGCGCGCGCCGATCGCCGCGGCGCGCTGGTGGATCGGCTCGTACCAGGTTCGCGGGAAGGGCGTGACGGGCAGCCCCATCGCCGCCGATTCCCATTCGGGATGCGTGTCGCGCTCGGCCCGGTGCAGGTCGTCGACCACCACCCAGTCGATGTTGGCGTAGCGTGCGGCGACGAGGCCGGCGAACGCCTGCTCGTCGAACTCGCGATACGGATGGGGCGCCCCGGCGACGCGAGTGAAGGCGGTCAGCCGCTGCGCGCCGCGCAGCCGCGCCGCTGTCGCGGTGACCGCGGCGGAGTCATAGCCGCCCGACAGCATCGCCGCGACGGCGCCGGCCGCGGGCAGGCGGCTGGCGACGGCCCTGTCGAGCAGGTCGCGCGCGGCATCGGCATAATCCTCGTCGCGGGCCAGCCGGACCGGGGCGATGGTGTCGAGCGTCCAGTAGCGGCCGGTGCGGCAGCTCCCCTCGCGAAAGGTCGCGGTGCCGCCGGCGGGGACGCGCAGGATGTCGCGGTAGAGCGTGCGTTCGGGGGCGTCGGTGGCGCCGACCAGGAAATCGGTGACGCGTAGCTCGTCGAGCTCGCGCGGCACTCCGGCCATCGCCAGCAGATGGTGCAGGGCGGTCGCGAAGCGGACCGCGCGGCCGTCGAAATGATAGAAGAGCGCCCGCACCCCGACTGCGTCGCGGGCCAGCGTCAGGCTGCGCTGCCCCTCGTCCCACAGCGCCAGCGCGAACTCGCCGTAGAGCCGCTCGTGCGCGGCGGGGCCCCAGCGGTCATAGGCGGCGGCGACCAGCGCCGGATCGCTGCGCGCATCGCCTTCCAGCCCGAGCGCTTCGCGCAGCCGCTCGCGCTCGTCGAGGCGCGCCTCGACGAACAGGCTCAGGCCCGAATTCAGCGCGAAGGGCTGGGGTTCGCCAGGTTCGCCGGCGAGATAGCGGGGCGGGGTATAGGCAAACGCCCAGCTGCCGCCGGACCGCACACGGGCGGGCTTGATGCCCCCCGTGCCCGATTTCCACCGTTCCGTGACCGAGCGATCAACCGGTCCGCCGTCGAGGCGAACGATACCAACAAGACCGCTCATCTGCCCCCGGCAACGCAAAAAACGCGCGAAAACTGCCTCTTAGGAGAAGTTTCCGAGATCGATGCCCGGATAGACGGTCAGGCCGTCGTCGCCCGGCTGGTTGAGATCCGAACCGGTCGCGTTGGTGACGTTGTCGAGCGTCAGCTTGGGGGTCCGCCAGCGCGGCTTGCGCTGTGCCAGAGTGTCACCCGAAGCCAATTCGTTGCGTGCCATTGGACTAACGCCCCCACTTTATGCTGTTGCGATTTGACCAGCCCCATATCACGGCCCGCGCGAGACGCAAATGCCTTCGTTCACCGGTGGCGGAATAATGGTCCCACGCTGGGAAGATTCCGCTTGACGGCGCTGCTTGGTCCGCGCGAACTATGGGGCCTGCTTCTTTGTTCGGGCGGGTGCTTACAGTTTTAACCAACGGTGTGGTCGCCAAAATGGTGCCACTTTCGCCAACGCCTCAGGTAAACTGAAGTGCTGGCATGAAGTTAGGCACCTTGCGTTGGTAAACGTGACTTGGTCACCATTGCTGGTTTGGGGAGGGAGCTCATGACACAACCTTTTATCGGCGAGATTCGCGCGTTTCCGTGGGACTGGTCGGTTCGCGGCTGGGCGCTGGCGCAGGGCCAGCAGTTGCCGATCCAACAGAACCAGGCGCTGTTCTCGCTGCTCGGCACCACTTATGGCGGCAACGGCGTCACCACCTTCGCCTTGCCTGACCTGCGCGGGCGTGTCGCGCTCAGCATCGGCCAGCTCGCAGGCGGCTCCAACTATGTCTGGGGCGAGGTCGCCGGCAACGAGACCGTGACGCTCAACGTCACCCAGCTGCCGCCGCACAACCATCTGTGGCAGGCGACGACCCAGAACGGCAATATCCAGTATCCCGCCGCGGCCTATCTCGCGCAGCCCTATCGTCCGCCCAATGTCGGCACGGTCAACGCCTATGCGGCGCCGGGCAGTTCGCCCGCGATCCCGCTGGGATCGCAGATCGGGAATACCGGCGGCAACCAGCCGCACGAGAACCGGCAGCCCTATATATGCCTGAACTACAGCATCGCGCTGCAGGGCATCTTCCCGTCACGCAACTGACGCCACCGGCGGCCAACTCCGTTCAGGGGGAATAAGAAATGTCGAACCCTTATCTTGGTGAAATCCGCATCTTTGCGGGTAACTTCGCGCCGCGCGGCTGGGCCTTTTGCCGCGGCCAGCTGCTTCCGATCGCGCAGTACGACGCGCTCTATGCCTTGATCGGCACCACCTTCGGCGGCGACGGTCAGGTGACCTTCGGCGTGCCCGACACGCAAGGCCGTGCCGTGCTCGGCCAGGGGACCCTCCCGGGCGGCAGCACCTACGTGCTCGGCCAGATGTCCGGGCAGGAGTCGGTGACGATCACCACCACGACGATGCCCCAGCACAACCATGTGCTGAACGCCTTCAACGTCGATGCAACGACGTCGGTGCCCGGGCCCAGCGTGGCGCTCAGCAACCCGCTGGATTCGCACACCGGCGATTCGAGCTTCTTCTACCTGGCGCCGCCCGCGACGGGCGCCAACACGCCGGCGCTGCCCAACGACTCGCTCCTGCCCGCGGGCGGCAGCCAGCCGCACGACAACATGGCGCCGTCGCTGGTGCTCAACTACATCATCGCGCTCGAGGGCGTGTTCCCCAGCCGCAACTGATCCAAGGGAGAACGGACCATGGAACCCTTTATCGGCGAAGTTCGCCCCTTCGGGTTTAACTACGCCCCCCGCGGATGGATGTTCGCGTCGGGGCAGATCCTGCCGATCCGGCAGTATACCGCGCTCTTCTCGATCCTGGGCACGACCTATGGCGGGAACGGCACCACCACCTTCCAGCTGCCGAACCTGATGGGCTGCATGCCGGTGGGCAACGGCAACGGCGGCGGCCTGACCCCGCGCGTGCTGGGTGAGACCATGGGCACCGAGAGCGTCACGCTGCTCAGCACCGAGATGCCGATGCACACGCACGGCGCGACGACCAAGAACAACCCGAACAACACCGACGGCCTGACCGATCAGCCGCAGGCGGGCTATTTCGTCACGCGCTTCATCTACAACACCACCAACCCGTCGCTGGCCTGGTACAAGCCGGCCTCGGGCCCGGTCCCGACGCCGACCGCGCTGCACCCGATGACGGTGTCGATCACCGGCGGCGGGCAGGCGCACAACAATCTGCAGCCGTTCCTGACGATCAACTGGTGTATCGCGATCGAAGGCATCTTCCCGACGCGGAACTGATGCCGGCGAAGTTCCGGCTGCGAAAAGAGACGGCGGGGGACCTCGGGTTCCTCCGCCGTCTTTTCGTGTCCAATCGCTGGGAGACGTTCGCGCAGATGCCGATCAGCGAGCCGCAGCGCCAGGCGCTGCTCGAGAACCAGTTCGCGCTGCAGGACGGCCATTTCCGCAATTTCTTTCCCCACACCGATCGCCGCATCGTCACGCGGAGCGGCGAGAGGCTCGGCCGGCTGTATATCGATCGCGGCGACGATATGTGGCGGCTGATCGACATCTCGCTGCTGCCCGAAGTCACCGGGCAGGGGTTAGGGGCCGCGCTGTTCGACGCGATGCTGGCCGAGGCCGATGCCGCGGGCGTGCCGATGACGCTCCATTGCTCAATCACCAACCGGGCCCGCAACCTCTACGAGCGCAAGGGCTTCCGCGAGGTGCGGCTGGAAGGCGCCGACTGGATCATGGAGCGTCCGGTTCCCGGGTGAGGGAGGCCGATCAGTTGAAGACCGCCTCGTAGCGGAAGGTGCCGTCGTCGTTGCGGCCGACCGGGGAGATCATGATGTCGAGATCGCCCAGCTCGGCATGTTTCAGTTTCACGATCTGCGAGTGGATCATCATGTCGTTGCTCGATCCGTCGAACAGCAGCGAGAAGGACTGGCGGCCGGTCTCCATATATTGCTTGCCCGGATCGACCTTGGCGAGCGTCAGCGCTTCGTTGTGATTGTCGGTATGGATGTTGAACGCAGTGCCGACATGCGGTTCGAAGCTTTCGTGCGTCAGGCTCTCGATCATCGTCTTCCCCATTGAATCCGGTGCCGGTTGCAGGAATCGAACCCGCGACATCCAGTTTACAAAACTGGCGCTCTACCAACTGAGCTAAACCGGCCCACGGGGCGAAGCCCCAAGGATTATCTTCCGCTTTCTTGCGTCAGGTCACGCCGAAGGTCCAGCCCTCGGTGCGGGCCAATTCCGCGGTCAGGCCGGGCGGATTCCACAGCTCCGGGCGATGCGCGACCGCGCGCAGCCAGGCGGCCGAGAGCATCGCGTCGGTGGCGTGGTCGTCATAGCGCGCCAGCGGGACATGCGGCTCCGAGCCGAAGGCGGCGAGCATCGTGTCGAGCGTGGCCGCGTCGCGGATCTTGGAGATGCCCTTGCGCATCCCGGCCTGGCGCGCGGCGATGGCGGTGTAGATTTCGACCAGCACCGGGCCGGTCGCGGGGAGCGGGTCGAACGGCCAGGTCGGCACCCGGCCGGCGAGGCGGTGGAGGACGCGCATGCCGGTCAGGCTCGACTTGCCGACCTGCGAGGCGCCGACCAGGTTGAAGCAGCTATAGGGCGACAGCCGCATCGCTTCCTGGCCATGCTCGACCACGCGGAAGCGGCCGCGGCCCGGGGGAAAAAGGTCGCCGCAATCGAAGCGCTGACGGAAATGGCGGCGCGCCTCGGCATGCGCGACGAAGCTCGAGGCGGCGAGATGGGGATCGCCGGCCGAGAGGGTGTCGACCATCTCCCACAGCGCGCGGGCGTCGGGCGGGCTCTGGTCCCAGCCGGGGAAGTAGGCGCCGGCATCGGCGAAGGGGAAGGCAGGGGAGAGGTCGAGCCCGATCAGCGCGCGCGCCTGCGTCTCGGCGAGCTCGAGCAGCCAGTCGTGGATCGCCTGGCGCGACCAGCCGCCTTCGCGCCCGACCAGCACGGGTGCCGCCGTGCCCGCCGCCGCCCGCGCCACCGCCAGCCCCCTGGGCCGCGCGACCGCCTGGCCCGACCAGTCGATCGCGATGAAATCGGTGAAGATCAGGGGCGTTCTTCCATCCCCGCGGCGATGCGCTGGGGTTTCTTGGCGCGATCCCACCAGGCACGCTGGATATACAGCTGGATGCGATCCTCGGCATCGGTGCCGTAGCGGACCAGCAGCATCGGATAA
The DNA here is from genome assembly GCA_040388355.1 of Pseudomonadota bacterium. Taxonomy (GTDB): domain Bacteria; phylum Pseudomonadota; class Alphaproteobacteria; order Sphingomonadales; family Sphingomonadaceae; genus Sphingomonas. The sequence continues at coordinate 248,695 of JAZKCD010000005.1, forward strand.
TTGCGATAATGATCGGTCTGCCAGAAGGTCTCCGGATCGGTCTCGAACAGGATTTCCTTTTCGGGATTGGTCACAGCCAGCGCGAAGCTGCCCTTCTCGCGGCCGGGCGACATGAAGCCCTTCGCGTTGATCTTGGGGCAAGGCCTGCCCCACCACGACGCCATCTCGACCTCGGGCAGCGACAGGGCGTAGGCGCAGGCTTCGTCCCAGTCCTTCACTTGAGCGCGGCCAGCACATCGGCGGTGAACCTGGCGATGTCGAAACGCGCGGCGCCCGGGTCCTCGCCGCGGCGGACGATGACGAGGCGGCGCGACGGGATCACCATGACGAACTGGCCGCGATTGCCCTGCGCGGCATAGCTGCCTTCCGGCAAGCCTTGCGCCGGGCCGAACAGCCACATCGTCGCGCCATAGCCCGGCCCGGTGGCTGGCTGGGGACCGCTGGGAGTGGTCATGTACTTCATCCAGCCTTCGGGCAGGATGCGCGTGGTATAGTTGACGCCGTCGTCGAGCCAGAACTGGCCGATCCGCGCGAGATCGCGCGCCGTCGACCAGACCTGGCTCGAGAGGATGTAGTTCCCCTGCCAGTCGCGCTCGGCGAAGGTGCGGTCCATGCGCAGCTCGTCGAACAGCATCTCGCTGGCGAAGAGCGCATCGTCGCCGTGCCAGTTCGGCGGCACCTTGCTGCGCAGCGCACGGATGGCGAGGAGGATGTCGTTGTTGGCATAGCGGAAGCGCGTCCCGGGCGGGACCTCGAGCGGCCAGGTCACGGTCTGCTCGGTGACCGCGGTGCCGCCGAAATAGATGGCGTCGGAGCGGTTGCCGGCGGTGTCGCTGTGCAGCCCGCTCGCCATGCGGAGCAGATTGTCGAGCGTGATCGCGGCGCGCGGGTCGCCGGGCTTCTGCCATTCGGGGACGGGCGCGGGGGCCCGGGGGTCGACGAGTCCCTTGCGCACCGCGATGCCGACGATGGTGCCGGCGATGCTCTTCGCCACCGACCAGGTGCGCTGCGGGGTGAGCGGGCCGAAGCCGTCGGCATAGCGCTCGGCGACCAGCTTGCCGTCGCGGACGATGACCACGCCGGTGGTGTTGCTGCCGGCCCCATAGGCGCCGCCGAACGCGCTATCGAGCGCGGGACGAAGTGCGCGGAGCGGCTGGGCCGGGGCGTCGTCGTCGCCGCGGGGCCAGGTCATGGTCATGCTGTGGCGGGCGCGGATGATCGTCGTGGTCGCGGCCGTGGCTTCGGGCGCGCCGATCGGCAGGGTCGTGCAGCCGCCCAGGGTGGCGCTCACCGCGACGCGGCCGGGCATCGCGGGATCGTAGCGCACCACCACCTTGCGGTCGCCGATCTCGGCCGGCATCGCGCCGGCCAGCGCGTCATATTCGGGATAGATGCCCTTGAGCTCGTTGGCCTCGATGCTCTCGCGGGTGCGTTCGGTGCGGGCCGCGCGGGCGTTGAAGATGCCGCTGCACAGCATCGCCGCCTTGTACCCCGCGGCGATCGCGCGGTCGTGGAGCGAGGGGGCGGGGGAGGGTTGCGCGGCGGCGGCGACGGGGAGGAAGGCGAGCAGCGCGGCGACGATCAACCCGGACCTGGGCGCACCGAACGGGCGGTCGTCGGGTGCGCCTGCGCGGCGGCGAAGCGGCGGTCGGGGGTGAGTCGGGAAATCAGTCATCGGGAGGAGAGAAGCAGAGGGGGGTGCGGATTGGAAGCCCCGACGCCTCGCCGCCATCGGCTGCTCGAGGCAGGGTTTTGGGGGGAGATGCTGGAAATATTGCTGTAATATTGTCGAGGTGACGGCTGCAACACTATAAATTTGACGGCGTGGATATTTCATGGAAGAAAATAGTAGCGAAATAAATTAACTAGAAATGAGGAAGAGAATCATGGCGGATAACAACGAGATTGACCGCTTTGTCGCCGACCTCAAGACAAATTCCGACCTGTTGCAGGGCGCAGTGCCCAGTGCCGGAGCATTCGACGCCCTGGTCGAATATGCGAACGAGAACGGCTACGCGATCACCTCGGCGCAGGCGCGGGCTTATTTGCAGGAAAAGACCGGTGCGGACCTGTCGAATGCCCAGCTCGATGCTATTGCGTACGGCAAGACCAGCATCATCTCGAACATCTCCATCGCCAACGATGCCGTCCTCGCCGTGGAAGCCGTGGCGGTCGCCCTGGTCGTGGCCGATTAGGTCATCCGCGTGGCAAGCCAAATCCCCAGCACCATGGCCCCGGGCGGCTCCGGGGCGCATTATCGCGCGATCTTCGATCGGCGCTCGCCCGAAGCGATTCATCAGCTCGCGCTGATCAAGCGATTCCTCGAGCGCGTGACCGGCGACGATGAATTCAAGGCCGAGGTGATGGCGCTGGCGCAGAGCGGCGCCTCGCTGGAAGCCTTTTCCCAAGCCAATGACGTGGGGCTGGCGCTGGACGGCCTGTTGCCGCTGATGACGCCGATCGATGCCGAGGCCTATGCGGCCGGAGTCGAATCGGGGCGGTTCGCGCTCGCGGCGGCATGGCGCGCCTATACCGGCGAAATGCTCGTGCATCGCGCGTTCGTCCGGGATGCCGGCGCCTGCGCCGTCAATCCGGCGTTCGATATCTGGCGCAACCGCCAGATCAGCCGGTGCAGTGGCGAGCTCGGCGCGTCGGCCGGCTCGATCGTGCACCCGGTCATCGCGTTCGAATTGTCGGACGGCTGCTCGGTCGGCTGCTGGTTCTGCGGAATCTCGGCGGCGAAGTTCAAGGGGGCATTCCCCTATGCGGGTAACGAGGCGATCTGGCGCGGCGTGCTGGAGGCGACGCGCGACTTCTTCGGCGAGGCGGCCGAAACCGGCTTCTGCTATTGGGCGACCGATCCCATCGACAACCCCGATTATGCCCGCTTCATCGAAGACTTTTATCATGTGATCGGCTCGATGCCGCAGACCACTACCGCAGCGGCCCTGCGCAATCTCGAGGCGACGCGGAAAATCCTCGCATTGTTCGACAAATATCGCTGCATCACCAACCGGTTCTCGATCCTGAACCGGCGTACGCTCCGCGCCGTGCACGCGACCTTCACCCCCGACGAGCTGATGGGCGTCGAGCTGGTGATGCAGCAGCGCGAAGGCAATGTCAGCAAGGCCAGCGCGGGGCGCGTGCGCAGCCGTGCGATCGCGCGCGGCGAGGCGGTGCCGGACGGTCCGGCCACGACGATCGCATGCGTGACCGGATTTCTGGTGAACATGGTGCTCGGCCGCGTCCAGCTGGTGACGCCGACGCGCGCCAGCGATCGCTGGCCGAACGGCTACTGGATCATCGGCGAACGCTATTTCGACGATGCGGCGGGCTATGCGGCGGCGCTGAAGGACCTGGCGGATGCCCATATGACCGACCGGGTGCAATCCACCGATTGCTTCCGGCTTCGCCAGGACGTGTCCGTCGCGCTTGTCGCCGACGGGCTGGAACTCAGCGATTCGGCGTACCGCCACGACATGAAGATGCCGTTCGGGGACGCGGTGGCGGCGATGCTCGCCGAAGGCACTTACAGCGTCGGCGATGCGCTCTGCCGGCTGGTGCTGGACGGCGCCGACTTTTTCCAGGCTTCGGCGATGATGCAGTCGCTGTTCGTCTCGGGCCTGCTGGACGAGGACCCGATGACGCGATCGGCCGCGGTTGCCGAACCTTCGCCGGATCTCCTCGTCATCGAATGACCGCGCGGTTGCTCAGCGGCGGCGACTCGATGCGCTACCGTCATCTCACCTACCCGGCGTATCGGGTCTTCTTCACCGATCCGCCCCCCGACAATGTGGTGGTCGCCGGCATCGAGACCGACGGCATTCCCACCGGCATGGGCTTTTGCCGCCTCTCGCCCGACTATTTCGAGATCGGCAGCCTCTATTCGATGCTGGCGTCGCTGGGGATCGACGACCGCGCCGCAATCCTCGCCGTGCTGATGGACGAAGCGGCGCGTCGCGGCCTGGGCCGGGGCGTGTTCTCGCCGACGCTGGCGCAGGGCGACCAGGCGACCACGGCGCTCCTTGCCGCGGCGGGATGGACGGGCCCGAGGATCCGCACCGTCGTGGCGCGGGCGACGACGCAGGCCATGCTGACGCTTCCCTTCATCCACCGGGGCATGATCGCCCCCGGCTATGCGGTCTGCCCCTGGGGCGAGCTTCCCGCCGGCGCGCGCGCGCAATTGCGCGAGCGGATCGACTCGATCGCTCCGGAAATCCGCATCTACATCGATCCGTTCGCCATCGAAGCGCGCGCCGATCCCGTCCACAGCGTTGCGCTGCTGGAGAAGGGGCGCATCATCGCCTGGCATCTGCCGGAGCAGATCGAAGACCAGCTCATGCGCTGGACCTGCTCGGCCGGATTGCCCGAAGCACGCGGCATCTCCATCTTCATGCTGTGGGTCCATGCGCTGCATCGCCAGCAGGAGGCGGGCATCGCCGAACTGGTCTGGGGGGTGCCGATGATCCTGGCGCGAATGGTGCGGTTCGTCGAGCAGCGGCTCCGGCCGATCGCCTCGTCGCTCAGCTACGGCGCGTCGTTCGATTTCCACGCGAGGGCGACCCCGTAGCGCGATCGGCCAGCGCGGACGCGGGGCGCGCTATTCCGCCTTCGCGCGCCTAAGCTCGTCCCAATACGCCATGCGTTCCGAAATGCGTTTTTCGAGCCCGCGTTCGGTGGGGGTGTAGAAGGTCTGGGGCTGCATCTCGTCGGGCCAGTAGTTGGCGCCCGAGAAGCCCTCCTCGGTATCGTGATCATAGGCATAGCCCTTGCCGTAGCCGATGTCCTTCATCAGCCTGGTGGGGGCGTTGAGGATGTTCTGCGGCGGCATCAGCGAGCCGGTTTCCTTCGCCGAGCGGTACGCCGCCTTTTGCGCCATGTAGGTGGCGTTCGATTTGGGCGCGGTGGCGAGATAGAGGCAGGCCTGGACGATCGCGAGCTCGCCCTCGGGGCTCCCTAGGAAATCATAGGTGTCCTTGGCGGCGATGCACTGGACCAGGGCCTGCGGGTCGGCGAGCCCGATATCCTCGACTGCGGCGCGGGTGAGGCGGCGGAGCACGTAGAGCGGCTCCTCGCCCGCGGTCAGCATCCGCGCGAGATAGTAGAGCGCGGCCTGCGGATCGCTGCCGCGGATCGACTTATGGAGCGCCGAGATGATGTTGTAATGGCCCTCGCGATCCTTGTCGTAGACCGCGACGCGGCGCTGGAGCAGCGCGGACAAGGCGGCGGGATCGAGCGGCGCGGGCAAGTCGACCGAGAACAGGGTCTCGGCCTGGTTGAGCAGGAAGCGGCCGTCGCCGTCGGCGCTGGCGACCAGCGCGTCGCGGGCCTCGGGGGTGAGGGGCAGGGGGCGGGCTTCGACTTCCTCGGCGCGGTCGAGCAGCTTGCACAACGCCTTGTGGTCGAGCCGGTGGAGGATGAGCACCTGCGCGCGGCTGAGCAAGGCGGCGTTGAGCTCGAACGACGGGTTCTCGGTGGTGGCGCCGACCAGGGTGACGGTGCCGTCCTCGACATAGGGCAGGAAGCCGTCCTGCTGGGCGCGGTTGAAGCGGTGGATCTCGTCGACGAAGAGCAGCGTCTTGCGGCCGATCCGGGCATGCTCGCGGGCCTCGGCGAAGACCTTCTTGAGGTCGGCCACCCCCGAGAAGACCGCGCTGATCGCGACGAAGCGCAGGCCCACGGCGTCGGCGAGGAGGCGGGCGATAGTGGTCTTGCCGGTGCCGGGCGGACCCCACAGGATGATCGACGAGAGGCGGCCCGCGGCGACCATCCGCCCGATCGCGCCCTCCGGGCCGGTGAGATGCTCCTGGCCGACGACCTGGTCGAGCGCGCGCGGGCGCAGGCGATCGGCGAGAGGGCCGTCCTCGGGCACTGCCTCGGCCTGGGGCTCCTGGTCCTGGATTCCGAATAGGTCGGGCATGGCGGGAAGATAGGGCGTGCGCCCTCATCCGTCACCCCGGCCTTTGCCCCGAATACGGCCGTTCCCCTGCGAAAGCAGGGGCCCAGGGTCGCAAGGGCTGACCTGCTTGGCTCTGGGCCCCTGCTTTCGCAGGGGAACAGAAAGTGAGAAACGGGGCTTGCATAATCTCACTCAAGATATATCTTAGACGCATCACGACTCGCTAAAAAAGGATTTCAGAATGCGATTTGGATTTCACAACGGCCGCCACGAGCGCGGCAGGGATTGCGCTCCGGGCGGGCGCAGGGGCGGCTGGGGCCGCGGCTTTTTCGAGCATATGGCCGAGCATCACGCCCGCGGGCATGGCGGCGGGCGGCGGCGGATGTTCGACGGGAGCGAGCTCAGGCTCATCCTGCTCAAGCTGATCGAGGAAAGCCCGCGCCACGGCTACGACCTGATCCGCGAGATCGAGGAGCGGACCGGCGGTGCCTATGCGCCGAGCCCGGGAGTGGTCTACCCGACGCTGACGATGCTCGAGGACATGGAGCTGATCGACGAACAGAAGAGCGAGGGCGCCAAGAAGCAGTTCGCCATCACCGTCGCCGGCAGCGCGCACCTGACCGAGCGGACCGACGAAGTCGAGGCGCTGTTCGCGCGATTGTCCGAACTTGCCTCAATGCGCGAGCGCACCGATGGCGCTCCGATCCGCCGCGCCATGGGCAATCTCCGCGCCGTACTGCAGAACCGCCTGACCGCCGACGGCGTCGACAGCGGCACGCTGCACGACGTCGCCGCGATCCTCGACGAGGCGGCGCAGAAGATCGAGCGGCTCTGAGCGCGGTGCCCAGGCTCGAAGTGCTCAGGCGGCGGCTCGGGATCGTGCCGCCGCCACGTGACGAAGGAACGACAATGACTCTGACGACGGTTTCCGCCACGGCCCTGGTGCCGACTTCGGCGGCCAGCAAATATCTCCAGCAATTGTGCAAGCACTGGTCGCACAATCTGGCGGTGGAGTTCACTCCGGAGAATGGCACGGTGGTCTTCCCGAAGGACGCGCGCGGGGCGGACCATCCGGGCGATGCGGTGGTGACCTTCGACGTCGCCGAGGGCGGGCTGAGCGTGCGAGTCGACGCGAGTTCGGACGCGCAGCTGGAGGGGCTGAAGGGCGCGGTGGCGCGGCATCTCGACCGGTTCGCGTTCCGCGAGGCGCCGCTCGCGTTCGACTGGCAGTAGCTATTTTCCCAGCCGCGCCATCACCTCGAGATAGGTGTCGATCACCGCTTCGTTGATCCGGTCCCAGCGATAGGCGGCGGCGCGGGCGACTCCGGCGGCGCCGGCGGCGCGGCGGAGGTCGTCGTCCTGCGCCAGGCGCGCGATCGCGTCGGCATAGGCGGCGTGATCGCGCGGCGGGACGAGATAGCCGGTGATGCCGTCGTCGATCAGGTCGACTGCGCCGGTCGCGCGCGCGGCGACGACGGGAACGTGCGACGCCATCGCCTCGAGCGTGACGTTGCCGAAGGTCTCGGTGACCGAAGGATTGAACAGGACGTCCATCGAGGCGACCGCGCGGCAGAGATTGTCGCCGCTCTGGAAGCCGGCGAACACCGCGTCGGGCACCCGCTCGGCGAACCAGCCGCGTGCCGGGCCCTCGCCGATCACCAGCACGCGGTGGCGCACGCCCTGGGCCTTGAGATCGGCGATCACCTCGGCGAAGACGTCGAGGCCCTTTTCGAGCACGAGCCGGCCGAGAAAGCCGACCGCGACTTCGTCGTCGGCGATGCCGAGCTCGCGGCGCCAGGCGAGGTCGCGCGCCTCGGGGCGGAAGCGGTCATGATCGACGCCGCGCGACCAGATATGGACCGGCGTGGTCACGCCCCAGCTGCGCAGCAGATCGGTCATCGACTGGCCGGGGGTCATCACCGCATCGACCTTGTTGTAGAAGCGCGTGAGCATCCCGACGACGAGCGGCTCGAAAAAGCCGAAATGGTAATAGCGCGGATAGGTCTCGAACCTTGTGTGGAGCGAAGCGACCACGGGCAGGCCCTGTTTCCGGGCGTAGCCGATCGCGGCGTGGCCGATGATCTCGGGGGCAGAGACATGGATCATGTTGGGCGCGAAGGCTGCGAGATCGTCGCGCACCGCCCTGGACAGGTGCAGCGCAAAGCGGAACTCGGCGCGCTTGCCGGGCAGCGGCCAGGACGGGATGCTGACCAGGTCGCCGGTCGGCGGAAAGGCCGGTTCGGCGACGGTGGGCGAGTAGACGCGGACCTTGACCCCGCGATCGAGCAGATGGCCGACCAGCCGGTTCAACGCCTGGTTGGCGCCGTCCCGCACATAATTGTAATTGCCGCTGAAGAGAGCGACGCGGAGATCGGATGCTTCCATGTGCCGCGGCGCATAGCGGAGGGGCGCTCGGGCGGCAACAAGCCGCACATGCGCTTAAGCGTGTCTTAAAACGCCTCGCCTTAGCCTTTGGCTCGACGGAGGCTGCGATGCGGTGGTTCTGGCAGGCGGATGGACCCGCCGAGCGATTGATCGATTTCTGTGCCCGGCGCGGCCCGGATGACTGGTACGTCATTGCCGGCATGGGATCGGGCACGCCCGAATCGTCGCGCGTGATGATGTGGATCGTCGACCAGCCGCAGTGCAGCCGCGCGACTGCGGCGCGGATATTCTGGCATGGCTCGCCGAGCGCCCATACCGACGCGGTTGCGCGCGGCGAGCGGCCGGACGATGCGATGTGGCCGGTGATCGAGGCGCTGCTGACCAAATGGCGCGCGGAGGCGTTCACCTGCGACGGGCTCGGCTGGACGCCCGATCGCGAAGCGCCGACACGCTATCGGCGGCACATCGGGCGCCGACATGGCAAGGTCGACCCGCTCGACCTTCCGCCCGGCCTGTTCGAGCCGATCCCTGGCCGCGCGCCTCTGCCTTCGGCCGAAGTCGCCGAGTATCGGCCGATCGTGAAATTCCTCGCGTTCGACATCGGATCGATCCCCGGCGGGATGCGCGTGTGCGACCACAAGGCCTGGCACGCGGGATTGCAGCGACGGCGGGCGTTCCAGCAGGCCGCAGTTTTCTGCGCCATCGGGGTCGCCTTGTCCGTCGCGATCATCCCGCAACTCTAGGACGCGGCGGATAGGGGCAAAGGTCTACCGCGACCCGCGGCGAGAGCCTGTCCTTACCCGGTCATGACCTGCGCCGCGACTTCGGCCATGCTGCCGACGACCAGCAGCGAATCGCCGCCGATCAGCCCGATCTTGGTCTGGCCGTTCTCGTCCTTGCGCAGATAGGCGATGTTCTCGGCCACGACGTAATAATCGCCGCCATGCGATTTGAGTTCGACGAACTTCATGGTGCGGGCTCCTGTCTCGCGCCGCGATAAGCCATGAGGATAGAGGATCGGGTTAACGAAATCGGGTCGCCTTCGGCTCGTTGCGCGGGAAAGCAGGCGCAGGTAACAGCAGGAATTCGTCGGGGAGGTCGCCTATGAAACCGTGGGCCGCGGGCTTTGCGCTGCTTTTGCTCGGGTCGCCCGCCGATGCGGTTCATTCGGCCGGGACGACTGCGTCTCCGGTCGTGAAGAAGCAGGCCGGTCCTGTCGACCGTATCTTTCGAGCGTGGCTGCGCGCCTTCAACTCGAACGACACGGCGGTCATCAAGGCCTTTTACGCCCGATATCTCGACGACCCCAACCCGATGTTCGCGATCGAGAATGCGCAGGATTCGTGTGGCCTGATCGTCGACCGCTTTCTCGAGCGGTCGCAGATGTCGATGACGGTGCTGCTGCGGCAGCGCTGCCTTCCCGGCATGCAGCGTGCCAGGATCGAACTCGCGACGGCCGCCGGCGACAAGCTCAAGACACTGGACGTCGAGCCCCTGGCGCTACCGGGCGACGGCGCGGTCGCGGCCATGGCCAGGATAGCCGGCCGGCTTGCGGCGCGCGATGGCTTTGCCGGTTCGCTGATCGTCGCGCGGGGCGACAAGGTGCTGCTGGCACGAAGCTGGGGCCTGGCCGATCCCCGGTCGCGGACGCGGATGACGCTCGACACGCCCATGTTCCTGGCCTCGGCGGGCAAGATGTTTACGGGGGTGTCGGTGCTGCAGTTGGTCGATGCCGGAAAGATCGACCTCGATGCGCCGCTCGGCCGGTATCTTGCCGATTATCCGAACGCCGACATGGCGAAGGTCACGATCCGCCAGCTTCTCACCCATCGCGGCGGCACGGGCGATATCGGCATTCTCGGGCGCGGCGACGGCGCCAATCGCGCCCGGATTCGCACGATCGACGACATCGTCAAGCTGAACGGCGCGCGGGCGCCCGACTTTCCGCCCGGCAGCAAGGCAGACTATTCGAACTACGGCTTCATCCTGCTCGGCGCGGTGATCGAGCGCGTGACCGGCGCCAGCTATTACGATTATGTAGCGGCGCATGTCTTCAAGCCCGCCGGGATGTCGGGCGCGGGCTTCCCCGATCTCGATCATCTGCAAGGCGTGGCCGTCGGCTACACGACATTTTTCGGCGCGGAGGCCAAGCTCGTCCCCAACCTCGACATCCTGCCGTGGCGCGGCGCGTCGGCGGGCGGCGGCGTGGCGAGCCCGAACGACATGTTGCGGTTCTTCACTGCGCTCAAGACCGGCAAGCTCCTGTCGCCGGCGATGCTCAGGCTGGCGACGACGCCCGGCGCAACGCCATGGTACGGCATGGGCTTCGTCGCCGAAGGCGGGGACCAGCCGCATTGGGGGCATGGCGGCAATTCCTACGGCATGGACGTGGCGCTTCATTACTACGTCAAGAACGACAGAACCGTTCTCTGCCTGGCGGCGCGCGACATGGTGTGCAACCGCCTCTTCTATGCCTGGCATTTCCGGACGTTCGGGCCGTGGACGTGATTGAGCGTCCGCTTTCAGGTGATGGCGGACCGTCGCAATTCCCCCAAAAAACGGACGCGAAGCCGTGCATTGGCGCGATAGCCGCGCGTTTCTTGTTCCCTTTTCGTTTCGCCTGAACTAGCCTGCCGCCATGGCGAAGCCCCAGAAGCGTTATGTGTGCCAGGCGTGCGGATCGGTCGCGTCCAAATGGGCGGGGCAGTGCGCCGATTGCGGGGACTGGAACACGCTGGTCGAAGATGCCGGGGCGGTCGTGACGCCGTTCATGGCGCGGCACAATCTGCAGTCGGGCGGGCGGGCGATCCAGCTGACCGGGCTCGACAAGGATGTCGCGCTGCCCGAGCGGATGACGACCGGAATCGCCGAGCTCGACCGCGCGCTGGGGGGCGGGTTCGTCGAGGGGTCGGCGACACTGATCGGCGGCGATCCGGGGATCGGCAAGTCGACGCTCTTGCTCCAGGCGGCGGCGAAGGTGGCGATGCGCGGGCTCCAGGTCGCCTATGTCTCGGGCGAGGAAGCGGCGGACCAGGTGCGGCTGCGCGCGCGGCGGCTGGGGCTGGGCCAGGCGCCGGTGCAGCTCGCGGCGGCGACGTCGGTGCGCGATATCCTGACCACGCTGGGCGAGGGGCCCGCGCCGGCGCTGGTCGTGATCGATTCGATCCAGACGATGCATTCCGACCTGATCGAAGGCGCGCCGGGGACGGTGAGCCAGGTGCGCGCCTCGGCGGGCGAGCTGATCCGCTTCGCCAAGGAGCGCGGCACCGCGGTGGTGCTGGTCGGGCATGTCACCAAGGACGGCAGCATCGCGGGCCCCCGCGTGCTCGAGCATATGGTCGACACCGTGCTCGCGTTCGAAGGCGAGCGCAGCCACCAGTACCGCATCCTGCGCGCGACCAAGAACCGCTTCGGCGGGACCGACGAGATCGGGGTGTTCGCGATGGAGGCCGAGGGGCTGAGCGAAGTCTCAAATCCCTCGTCGCTGTTCCTGACCCAGCGCGACGAGAGCGTTACGGGCACGATCGTTTTCCCCGCGCTCGAGGGGACGCGGCCGGTGCTGGTCGAGGTGCAGGCGCTGACGGTGCGGCTGGCGAGCGGGGCGACGCCGCGGCGGGCGGTGGTCGGCTGGGATTCGGGGCGGCTGGCGATGGTGCTGGCGGTGCTCGAGGCGCGGTGCGGGCTGAGCTTCTCGTCGTGCGAGGTGTATCTGAACATCGCCGGCGGATACCGGGTGCAGGATCCGGCGGCGGACCTTGCGGTGGCGGCGGCGCTGGTTTCGGCGCTGGCCGAGCGGCCGCTGGCGGCGGACTGCGTCGCGTTCGGCGAGATCGCGCTGTCGGGCGAAATCCGGCCGGTGGCGCATGGCGGGCTCAGGTGCCGCGAGGCGGCGAAGCTCGGGTTCGAGCGGGCGCTGGGGCCGGCGGCGCAGGCCGACAAGGGCGGGCTGGCGGTTTCCGGGTTCAAGAATCTCGGCGCGTTCGTCGATCACCTGCTCGGGCGGTAGGTTGGGAGCCTATAAGCGATTGTCTTGTGGCGCGCGATTAGCCCCAAGCCGTCATCCCCGCGAAAGCGGGGACCCATCTCCGAAGCTATCCACGGTCGCGCCGGTGCATTTTGCTGCTGCTTCTGGAGATGGGTCCCCGCTTTCGCGGGGATGACGAAGGAGGGAATAGGGGTTCTCAACTAGCCATCGGCCCCCGCGCGGCGCTAGGGTCCGTCACCATGAAGCAATCGACTGCCCTATCGATCGCCGCGGGGGCTGCGGTGGCCGCGATCGGCGGCGCGATCCTCTATTCGCGCGCGACGCGTCCGCCGGTGATCAACGCCGCCGTGCCCGAGCCGGGCAAGCCGGTGGACCTCGCGCGCTATCTCGGCCGCTGGTACGAGCTGGCGCGGCACGAGAACCGCTTCGAGAAGGGGCTCGACGCCGTCACCGCCGACTATGCCTTGCGCAGCGACGGCAGAATCGACGTGACCAACAGCGGTGCCCCGCGCTGGCCCGATCCGGCACGCACCGCCGCGCGCGGCCGCGCCATCGTCGCCGACGAGGCGACCGGCGCCAAGCTCAAGCTCTCGTTCTTCGGCCCGCTCTACACCGGCGACTATTGGGTGCTCGACCATGGCGACGACTATGACTGGTCGATCGTCGGCGAGCCCAGCGGCCGGTATCTCTGGGTGCTGGCGCGCGACCCGCATCCGGCGCCCGCTTTAGCCGAGGCGATCATGAAGCGCGTCGAGGCGCTCGGCTATGACCGCTGGGCGCTGCGCCTGACGCGCCACGGGTGACCCGCGTTGACCATAGGCCCGGGCGAGGATAGCTCTTCGCGCGGGGTTTCTCGGGGTGGGATGATGGCTTTGACCGGACTGGATATTGCCGTGCTGCTCGCGATCGGCGGGGCGGCGGTGCTCGGCTTCATGCGCGGCTTCGTGACCGAAGTGCTGGCGCTGCTGGTATGGGTGGTGATCGTGCTTGCGCTCAAATTGCTCCATTCGCCGCTGGCCGAATTGCTCGCGGGGCCGGTCGGGACGGTGCAGGGCGCGGCGGTGCTGTCGTTCGCGATCCTGGCCGGGGTGACCTATTTCGGCGGGCGGCTGATCGTCAACGCAGTGGGATCGCGGACGCGCCAGTCGTTCCTGGGACCCGTCGACCGGGCGCTGGGGCTGGGCTTCGGGGCGCTCAAGGGGCTGATCCTCGCGAGCCTGGCGTTCCTGATGCTGGTGCTGGTGGTCGACACGGTGAAGGGCGGGCCCTCGAAGCGGCCGGAGTGGATCACGACCTCGATGACCTACCCGCTGCTCAACGCGACGAGCGCGAGCATCGCCGATTTCGTCGACCGCCGGAGGAAGGGCGAGCCGGTGTTCGGGGACAAGCCGGCGGGGAATGCGGTGGCGGATAATTCGAGCGCGCCCTGAACGCGGTTGGTGCTTATCCCGCCGCGCCAAGTACCCAATTGTTCCCCTGCGAAAGCAGGGGCCCAGAGTCACAAGGGCTGAACTGCTTGGCTCTGGGCTCCTGCTTTCGCAGGAGAGCAGGAAGAAGATATGCGCCAAGGGCCTCGCCCTTCCGCCACTCCTCCCTTACATCGGGGGCGATGACAGCCCCGCTCTACAACAATGAAATCCTGCGCCTCGCCGCGTCGGTGCCGTTCCTCGACCGGATCGAGCGGCCGCAAGCGAGCGTCGAGAAACGATCGCCGGTGTGCGGGAGCCGCGTGACGGTGGATGTCGATCTCGATGGCGAGGGGCGCGTCGCGCAGACGGGCATGCTGGTGCGGGCGTGCGCGCTGGGCCAGGCCTCGGCGGCGCTGATGGCGGCGCATGCCGTGGGACGATCGGCGGACGCGCTGGCGGTTGCCCGCGATGCGCTGACCGCGTGGCTGGCGGGCGAGGGGCCGGTGCCCGAATGGCCGGGGCTGGCGGTCTTCGCGCCTGCGCTGCCGCACCGCGCGCGGCATCCTTCGATCAGGCTGGCGTTCGAGGCGGTGGCCGAGGCGGCGGCGCTCGCGGCCAGGAGCGCTGCGGCATGAACGAGCCACACGGCATGTCGCTGCTGCTCGAAGGCGTGGCGATGCTCGGCTTCGCGCTGGCCTTCGTATTGCTGTTCCGCCGGCTCGGGCTGGGCGCGACGCTGGGTTTCCTTGTCGCGGGGGCGATCGTCGGCCCCGAAGTGCTGCGGCTCGCCGACGGCGCCGAATCGAAGATGGGCTTTGCCGAGATCGGCATCGCGCTGCTGCTGTTCCTCGTCGGGCTCGAGCTGAGCCCGGCGCGGCTGTGGCGGATGCGCAAGGAGATTTTCGGGCTCGGGCTGCTGCAGGTGGTGCTGTGCGGCATCGCCTTGACCGCGGTGGTCCATCTGGGCACCGATATCACGCTTGCAGCGGCGCTCGCGCTCGGGCTGCCGCTGGCGCTGTCGTCGACTGCGCAGGTGCTGCCGATGCTGCAATCGGCGGGGCGGATGCGGACTCCCTTTGGCGAACGCGCGTTCGCGATCCTGCTGTTCCAGGACCTGTCGATCGTCCCGCTGATCACGATCACCGCGGCGATGTCGCGGGTGCCGCCTTCGCCCGACGCGACTCCGGGGTGGCAGCTCGCGCTGTTCACGCTGGCGGCGGTGGTCGGGCTGGTGGTCGCGGGGCGCTATGTGCTGCGGCCGCTGTTCCGGCTGATCGGCAATCTCGACGAGCGCGAGATGTTCGTGTTTGCCGGGCTGTTCACTGTGGTCGCCAGCGCGGCGCTGATGCAGAGCCTGGGGGCGTCGCCGGCGCTGGGGGCTTTCGTCGCCGGCGTGATGCTGGCGGACAGCCCGTACCGCCACGAGCTCGAGGCCGATGTCGAGCCGTTCCGCGCGATCCTGCTCGGGCTGTTCTTCCTCGCGGTGGGGATGGAGCTCAACCTCCATGCGATCCTCGAGCGGCCGTTCTTCGTCGCGGGGATGGCGGTGGCGCTGGTCGCGGCCAAGACCGCGATCATCATGGGGCTGGGGATGCTGTTCGGGATGAAGCGCCGCGCGGCGTTCGCGCTCGGGCTGATCCTGAGCCAGGGGGGCGAGTTCGGCTTCGTGCTGTTCCAGCAGGCCAATGCGGCGCTGCTGGTCGACAAGGACGCCACCAGCATCTTCGGCGCGATCATCACGGTGTCGATGGCGACGACGCCTTTCCTGATGATGCTGACCAAGCGGCTGCGCACCGACCCCGAGCCGAGCGCCGACGGACTCGACGGGCCGCAGCAGGACGGCAGCAACGCGATCGTCATCGGCTATGGCCGGTTCGGGCAGACCGTCGGGCAGATGCTGCTGGCGCAGGACATTCCGGTGACCTTGATCGACACCGATGTCGAGATGATCGAGATCTCGGGCGATTTCGGGATGAAGGTCTATTATGGCGACGGCACAAGGCTCGACCTGCTGCGCCAGGCCGGCGCCGCCGATGCTGAGCTGATCCTGTTCTGCCAGGACGGCGACGGGATGGACACCGAGGCATTGGAGGCGGTGCACCATGCCTTTCCCAAGGCGAGCATCTTCGTGCGCGCCTATGACCGGCGCTCGATCATCAAGATGAAGGGCGCGCCGATCGCGGGGGTGGTGCGCGAAGTGATGGAGAGCGCCGTGATGATGGCGCGGCTGGCGATGGAGGCGGTCGGCGTCGACCAGCACGAGATCGACAAGAGCGAGAGCGAGTATCGCAAGCGCGACGCGGCGCGGCTCAAGCTCCAGAAGGAGACCGGCGACATCCGCGCCGGGCGCGACGGCATGTTCAGCCAGGACGCGCATTCGGCGGCGATGCTCAGCGACGAGGCAGTCGCCGCGGCGGCCGACGAAGCGGGCGCCGACCGGTGAAGAACCGCCCCTTCGCCGAGCGGATGGGCTTCGCGATCGAGGGCTGGCGGACGGGGTGGCGGCGCGAGAACAGCTTCAGGACGCAGGCGCGGATGGGCGCGGTGGCGCTGGTCGCGCTGATCGTGCTGCGGCCGGCGCCGGTTTGGTGGGCGCTGGTGGTGCTGGTGTCGGTAGCGGTGATGGCGCTCGAGCTGCTCAACTCGGCGATGGAGGCGGTGATCGACTTGCTTCACCCGGGCATTCACCCCTCGGTCAAGGCCGCCAAGGACATGCTGGCGGGCGCGGTGCTGCTGATGAGCTGCGCGGCCTTGGTGGTCGGCGCGGCGATGGTGGTGGCGACGGGGCCGCGGTTCCTGGCGGAGATGGGATTGTGGTGAGAGTCCCCGTGCTGTGCGCGATGCTGGCGCTCTCCGCATGCGCGGGCCCGGTCGGCGATCGGGGCATCGACACGGTTTCGATGCGCTACCTGCGTGCGCCGCTTCAGGTCGATGCCCCCGGCGCGGATGAAGTCGCGGTCGTCGATGCCAAAGGCTGCTCGCTCAAGCGGCGCGACCGGGCGATCGTCGTCGACATGCTGGGCAAGGCGCGGCTGCGCAAGCGGGCGTGGGGCGAGGCTGCGAGCCCGGCTTTCCGCAGCGCGTTGCTTATCACGGTTCATGCCAGGGAGGGGGCGTCGTGGTTCGCGACCCTGCCGTCGCCGCGACGCGGCGATGGCGCGGTGGATATTCGGATCGATGGAGACGATGCGCACATCGCGCCCGCCGACCTCGCCATGCTGCAGGCCATAGCGGCGCGGAACGGCTGCCGGTTTTCGGTCCGTCGGGAGAAGGCGGCGTGAAGCCGATCGCCGTCCTGGCCGCCGTGTCCGGCGCGATCGCGGTCGCCGCCGGGGCGTTCGGGGCGCACGCGGCGCAGGGCGAGGCGGCGGGCTGGCTGAGGACCGGGGGCGAATATCAGCTGATCCATGCGGTCGCGGCGCTGGTCGCGGTGCGGATGGGGGCGCGGGGGGCGGCCTGGCTGTTCGTCGGCGGCGCGGCGGTGTTCGCGGGGAGCCTGTACCTGATGGCGCTGGGGCTGCCCCGCTGGCTGGGCGCGGTGACGCCGCTGGGCGGGGCGGCGCTGATCGGCGGGTGGCTGTGGCTGGCGTGGCGCGCGGGGAGAACCGGCGCATGAGCGCGGCGCTTGGGGCGCTCGAACCGAAGCCGCGGATTCTTGCCGCGGTGGCGATCGTGGTCGTGGCCGAGGTCGCGCTGGCGTTCCTCGCTGCCCATGGCCGGCCGATGGCCTTCAACCTGCTCTACGCGCTGATACCCCCGCTGGCAGTCGCGATCCTGTTCTATCGGGGCCCTGGCGGGTGGGCGCTTGCGGCGGGGATGCTGGCGTTGCTCATTTTCCCGGCCTGGGTGGGCGCCGAGCTGCTCGCGCATGCCATGGGCACTTGCCTGCAGTAGCGCGCGCCGACTCTGGCGGATGCGCGGATAGCCCGGCGCGGGAACCGCGTCGGGTTGGACCAAGAAGGAAAGGACCGATGCGTCTTTCTCCTGGCGTTCGGGCTCGACGGCTTTGGTATTGGTAGAAAAGTCGCGTCGAGACTGCGTCGGGGCCCCTCCCTCCCCTTACAGCTTGGGAGTGGAGGTATGTATAGCGAGGCGCCCCCTTGACGTAACGGGCGAAGCTACCCGGCTTCATGCCGAACGACTCCGCATCGGTCCTTCCGGATCGGCTTGCGCTTCCCCGGACCTTCCTGCCCGCTGTGCCGGCCTAGCGCAGCGGAAGGTTGGCAGATAGCCTATCTGGTTATATTTGTCAAGCTATTTCTCGCCATGTGAGTTTCAAGGCTGCGGCCTGACGATCTTCTCGATCCCTGCCGCGGTGCCCGGATGATAGCCGCTGCGCGCCTTTTCGAAGAAGCGGGCGGCGATTCCGCGGCCCCACTCGCCCTGCGCCATCAGCCCCGCATAGACCGGACGGATCAGCAGGCCGCGGCCGACGCTGGTGACGAGGCCTTCGATCGAAGCGAGCGCGGGTTCGTAGCGGTTGGCGATGGCCAGCTCGGCCCAGGCCGAGCGCACATAGGCGTTGGTCGAGGCCGACAGGCCCAGCGCTTCGTCGAGCTCCCTGAGCCGCTCGGGGGTCTGCTGGCGGGGCAGGCCGTTGAGGAAGCGCTGCCACTCCTGCGTGCTCCACCCCCTGGGATCGACCGCCGATGCCGGGCCGCCGGCGATGAACGCGGTACGCTTCGCGTCGACCACGGCGAGCGTCGCCGACGTCACGCGGACGGCGTTGTCGGGCAGTCCCGCGGCATAGGCCCAGCGATCGAGCTGGAGCGAGAGCTCGAGCGCGGCGTCGCCCTTGATGAGGTTGGCGCGCAGGTCGGCGAGGAAGCCCGCGGTGGTCTGGGGCTGGAAGGCGTGCCGGTCGAAATAGGCGCGCAGATACGCGTCGAAGCGCGGGCGGCCGACCGCGCGCTCGATCGTGCGCAGGAAATAGGAGCCCTTGAAATAATCGAGCTGGCCCGCGGTGGCGCCGGGATCGCCGGCGAGGCGCGTGGTCGCGCCGGTCGCGCCGCCGTTTGCCGCGAGGTCGCGCTGGAGGCCGTCCCAGTCGAGATCGGCGTACATCGCCGCGCGCTCGGGGCCGTAGACCGACTCCATGATGCGGTTCTCGAAATAAGTGGTGAAGCCCTCGTTGAGCCACGAGTCCGACCAGGTCGCGTTGGTGACGAGATTGCCCGACCAGCTGTGCGCCAGCTCGTGCGCGACGACATCGGTGTTCGAGCGATCGCCGGTGAGGATCGTCGGCGTGAGGAAGGTGAGGGTGGGGTTCTCCATCCCGCCATAGGGGAAGCTCGGCGGCAGGAAGAGCATGTCGTAGCGGCCCCAGCGATACGGGCCGTAGAGCGCCTCGGCGGCGTCGATCATCTTCTCGACATCGGCGACTTCGCTGGCGGCGGCGTCGAGCATCGACGGCTCGGACCAGACGCCCGAGCGCGGGCCGGTCGCCTTGAACTTCAAGTCGCCGACCGCGAGCGCGAGCAGGTAGATCGGGACGGGCTTGTCCATCCTGAAGCGGAAGCTGCGCTCGCCCGGGCCGGCGCGCTTGCCCCTGGCGCCGTCGATCCGGGTGGCGCTCATCACCGCGACGAGATCGTCGGGGACGGTGATCCTGGCCGACCAGGTCTGGCGGATGCCGGGGCTGTCCTGGGTGGGGACCCAGCTGCGGTTGTTGATCGCCTGGCCCTGGCTGAACAGATACGGCTTGACCTTGCCCGCGGTGAGCGCGGGGGCGAGCCATTGCAGCGCGCTGGCGCCGGGCTTGCTCGAATAGCGGATGCGGATCTGGCGCGAGCGGTTGAGCTGGATGGTGAGCGCCGAACCGGTCTCGGCGTCGCGCGGGCCGATGGCGAAGGGCAGGGGATGCGCCGTGGCGTCGGTGATCGCCTCGATCACCATGTCGTCGACGTCGAGGATGATTTCCTTCGCACCCTCGTCGGCGAGCACGTCGAGCACCGCCTCGCCGGCGACGGTCTTGCTCGGGAAATCGACGCGCAGGTCGAGATCGACATGCGTGACGCGGGCGATCTGCGGCTGGGCGTGGGTCCAGACGTCGCGGGCATCGGGGGTGGTGAGGATCGGGGCGGGGGGCATGACCTGCGCGGTGGCGGGGGTGGCGAGCAGGGCGAGGGCGAGGGCGAGGCGGCGCATGATGGGCTTTCGCTGCGATGGGGGTGCGGCCCTGCTATGCCGATGGGGGCTGAACGGCAACTGACGGGGTGCATGACCTTTCCGCAATTCCGCCGTCACCCCAGCCTTGTGCCGGGGTCCACTCATCCTCACCGGCCGAGCTTGAACCTCTTATCCTGCGCTTGCCTCCCGGTGGACCCCGGCACAAGGCCGGGGTGACGGAGGTTTTGGAGGATAGCGATCAGCCGACTCACCGGCTCGAGTCGAGGAAAGCGGCGACGTCGGCGAGGTCCACACTCTTGTCCAAATAGGTCCGCCCGATCCCCCGCGCGAGGAGGAAGGGGAGGGTGCCGGCGTCCATCTTCTTGTCGTGGAGCATGTGCTCGACCAGCGCGGGGCCGCTGGCGGTGATGCCCGCTGCGGCGAGGCCGTCGGGCAGGCCGACCGCGCGGAGGTGCGCGGCGACGCGTTCGGCGTCCTGGCCGGGGCAGAGGCCTTGCGCTGCGGAGAAGGCGAAGGCGAGCGCCATGCCGGCGGCGACGCCCTCGCCGTGGAGGAGCCGGTCGGAGAAGCCGGTCTCGGCCTCGAGCGCGTGGCCGAAGGTGTGGCCGAGGTTGAGCAGGGCGCGCTTGCCGGTGGTTTCGCGCTCGTCCTCGGCGACGATGCGCGCCTTGGCGGCGACCGAATGGGCGATGGCGTAGGCGCGGGCCTGCGGGTCGCCGGCGAGCAAGGCGGCGCCGTTGGCCTCGCACCATTCGAAGAAGGCGAAATCGTCGATCAGGCCGTACTTCACGACTTCGGCATAGCCGGCGCGGGCCTCGCGGATCGGCAGCGTGTCGAGCACTTGCGGGTCGATCAGCACGAGCGCGGGCTGGTGGAAGGCGCCGACGAGGTTCTTGCCGGCGCGGCTGTTGATCGCGGTCTTGCCGCCGACCGAGCTGTCGACCTGGGCGAGCAGGGTGGTGGGCAGCTGGACGAAGCCGCAGCCGCGCTTGAGGATGCTGGTCGCGAAGCCGACCAGGTCGCCGATCACGCCGCCGCCGAGCGCGATGACATGGTCACCGCGCTCGATGCCCAGATCGAGCAGCCGGTCGGTGAGCGATTCGAGCTGGGCCCAGCTCTTGGTGCCCTCGCCCGGGGGAAGGACGATCGCTTCGCTGGCGACGCCCGCTGCGGCCAGCGAGGCCTGGAGGGTGGCGAGATGGGGGGCGAGATTCGCGTCGGTGACGATCGCCATCGTCCGGCCGCGCGAGAGGGGGGCGAGGATCTCGCCGGCGCGGGCGAGCAGGCCGGCCTCGATGCGGATGTCGTAGCTGCGCGCGCCGAGCGCGACCTGTACCAGCGTCACAGGCCGATCGCCTTGAGAATCGCGTTGACCGTCGCGTCGTGCGGGGCGGCGACGCTTTCGACATGGATCGGCGCCATCGCGTAGAACGGGTTGCGGATCGCGGCGAGCTCGGTGAGCGCGGCCTTGGGGTCGCGCCCGCGCAGCAGTGGCCTGGTGTCGCGGCGCTGGACGCGTTCGGCCAGCACCGCGGGGGCCGCGCTGAGCCACACCGCAGTCGCCTGTTCGAGGATCAGCGCGCGGGTCTGCTCCTGGACGAAGGCGCCGCCGCCGGTGGCGATCACCTTGGGGGTGCCGTCGATCAGCCGGGCGATGACGCGGCGTTCCCCATCCCTGAAATGCGCCTCGCCGAAGCGGTCGAAGATGTCGGTGATCGTCATCCCCGCCGCGGTCTCGATCTCGTGATCGGCATCGACGAAGGGCAGGCCGAGCCGCTGCGCGAGGCGGCGGCCGACCGTGGTCTTGCCCGCGCCCATCAGCCCGACGAGCACGATCGGCTTGCCCGTCCAGGCGGTCTCTGAAGGGTGCGTTTGCAGCATCGTGCCGGGGGCTATACAGCGAGGGGGACGCTCGGGCAAAAGGCCGGGCGAAACCATTCATTGTCAGGCCAAGAGTTTTCCCATGCCCCGATCGATAGTCGTGCTGATCGCCGTCGTGCTGGTGCTGGTCGCCGGGCTGTTCTTCTTCGCCAGCCGCGACACCCACAAGGAGCCCGTGCGCGTGGAAAAGGCGATTCCGCTTGAAAATCTCGCCAACTAGGCTCGCGATCGGGGCGCTGCTGCTGGCCGGCGCGGCGCTGCCCGCGCTGGTGGCGGCGCAGGACCGCCCCGAATCGCTGCTGCCCCCCGGATTCGACCAGCCCTCGACGCCTGCCCCGGCGCCGGCGCCGTCCGCGACGCGCGCGCCCGATGCCGCGCCGCGCCCGGCGGAGCCGGGCACGCCTTCGGCGCCCGCGACGATCGGGAACGACACCGCCGATGCCGGCGAGGAGACCGGGCCGCCGGTCGACCTCTCGAAGTACGAGCTGCCCGAATATGCCAAGCGCACGCTCGACCGGGTCGGCGCGTCGGTGACGGGCAATCCGTCGTTCCCGGCGACTGCGTTCGGGCGGGCCGACGGGCGCTATCTCCAGACGCTGATGCACCGGCTCGACGCGCCGATCGCGTCGCGCTGGGTGTCGATCATCCTGCGGCGCGCGCTGCAATCGCCGATCGACACCCCCAGGGGATCGAACGGCGCCGACTTCGCCGCCGAGCGCGCCTGGCTGCTGCTGCGGATGGGCGAGGTGCTTGCCGCGCGCGCGGTGGTGCAGGACGTCGATACCGAGAACTACACCCCCCGGCTGTTCCGCATCGGCATGCAGGTGGCGCTGGCGAGCGGCGATCCGGGCGCCTTGTGCCCGCTCGCCGACCCGGCCGCGGAGTCGCTGCCCGAGCGCGGCTGGCGGATGGCCAGGGCGATGTGCGCGGGGCTGGCGGGCGAACCCAACAAGGCAGGCGAGCTGCTGAGCGCGGCGCGCGGCCCGGGCGGGCCGGGCAATATCGACAATCTGCTGGCCGAGAAGGTGGTCGGCGCGGGCGGGCGCGGCGCGGTGACGATCGAATGGGCAGGGGTGAACCAGCTCACTGCGTGGCGCTGGGGGCTTGCCACCGCGACCGGCGAAGTCGTTCCCGACGCGCTCTATCGTACCGTCGGGCCGCAGGTCCGCTACTGGCAGGCGCTGTCGCCGACGCTCGCCTCGCGCGATCGGGCGCAGGCGGCCGAGCTGGCGGCGGCGCAAGGCGTGTTCTCGAACGCCGGGCTGGTCGATCTCTATGCCGAGATCGAGACCGAGGAAGATGCGAGCAGCGCGCTGGTCGCGGTCGCGCGCGACTTGCGCTCGGCTTACACGGTCGCCGAGGTGCCCGAGCGGATCAAGGCGCTCAAGACGCTGTGGAACGAGCCCGAATCGCAGCGGCTGCGCTATGCCCGGCTGGTGCTGACCGCGCGTGCGGCGGCGGGGATCGTCCCCGACCGCGCCGTGGCGGCGGATGCCGACCAGCTGATCGCGTCGATGCTGACCGCGGGGCTCGACGCCGCGGCGATGCGCTGGCGCGACCTGGTCGGGCGCGGCAGCGACGGCTGGGCGATGCTGGCGATGGCCGATCCGGCCCCGGCGGCGCGCGTGAGCCCGGGCGATTTCGAAGCGTATCGCAGCGCGGCCGACCGGCGGAAGGCGCAGCTGGTCTTTGCCGGGCTGGCGGGTCTCGGACGGCTCGACCCGGCAGAGGCGCGGCGGCTGGCGGCGATGGTCAATGTCGAGGTCGGCTCGGCCAATGCCTGGACCCGCGCGATCGACAATGCGGCGCGGCGCGGCGACCCGGGGACGGTGACTCTGCTCGCCGCGGTGGGGATGCAGGCGCGCGGCTGGGGGCCGGTGGCGCCCGAGGCGCTGTTCCACATCGTCGCGGCGCTGCGCGCGGTGGGGATGGCGAACTATGCGCGGATGATCGCCGTCGAGGCGGTCACGCGGGCTTGAGCGCTTCGCAGGACCGGGCGCTGATCGAGCGCTTCCTGGAGATGATGAGCGCGGAGGCCGGCGCGGCGGGGAACACCATCGCGGCGTACGGCACCGACCTGCGGCTGGCGTCCGAGCTGCTCGAAGGGCGGCTGGGCGAGGCGGGCGCGAGCGATCTCGAGAGGCTCGGCGCATCGTGGGAGCCGTTGGCGCGGACCACGGTCGCGCGCAAATCGGCGGCGCTCAGGCGATTCTATGCGTTCCTGGCCGACGAGGGGCTGCGCGCCGACGATCCCGGCGGAGCGCTGCCGCGGCCGGGGACCGGACGGCCGCTGCCGAAGATCCTCAGCACCGGCGATGTCGACCGGCTGTTCCTGGCGATTACCGAGCGGACGCTGCGCGATCCGCCCGATCCGCTCGACCTGCGGCTCTCGGCTTTGGTCGAGCTGCTCTATGGGTCGGGGCTGCGCGCGACCGAGCTGGTGTCGCTTCCGCGCAACGCGATCGCGCCCGACCGGCCCTATCTGATCCTCAAGGGCAAGGGCGGGCGCGAGCGGCTGGTGCCGATCTCGGACCGGGCGCGGGCGGCAGTGGGGCTGTGGCGCGAGCATGTCGCGGTCGGGCGGCCCTGGCTGTTTCCCTCGGGCAAGGCGCACCTGTCGCGGGTGCGGCTGTACCAGCTGCTCAAGGGGCTGGCGGCCGAGGCGGGGATCCCGCCCGACCGCGTGAGCCCGCACGTGCTGCGCCATGCCTTTGCGACGCACCTGCTCGAGGGCGGGGCGGATCTGCGCGCGCTCCAGTCGATGCTGGGCCATGCCGACATCGCGACGACCGAGATCTACACCCATGTCGACAGCCGGAGGCTGGTCGATCTGGTCAATAGCCGCCACCCGCTGGGCGAGGCGTTGCGGAAGCCGGCCGGCGGGGCGCCGAGGCGCTAGCTTTCCCGACGCGGGACAATGCGACACGCTGCCCGGGCAACGGGGAAAGGTCCTTGCCGATGAACCGGTTCGACATCTTCGCCCTGGTGGCGGTGGTCCTGGTGATGGTGCTGTGCCTCGGCGCGACTCTGTCCGCGGTGGATATCTATATCGTGCGGGCGCATTTGCCCTGGACGATGGCGGCGGCCGGCGTGGCGGGCTGGATCCTCGCCAGCCTGGGTCCGATCACGATCGCGGCGCTGTTCTGGCGGTGGGCGAAGCGGGTTCGCTGGTCCTGGGTGCTGCATCTCCTGTTCCTGCCCTGTGCCGGCATCGCGTGCTGGAACGGCCAGTCGCTGATGCTTTTCGTGATGGGCGAGCCCGATTTCGACGCGACAATCGGCGCGCCGGTGATGCCCAGCTTCCTGTTGATGGCCATCGCCGTGGCCGGGTACGCGGTCGCGCTGTTTTCCAGACTGGTCTCGTACTCGTTCAGCCAGACCGAGGCCCGCTGATCGCGGCCGGCGGCGGACCCAATCGCCCACGCACTCGTTGACGTAGCGCAACGTGGAGCTTAACCGACGCGACCTGATGGCAACATTCCTCGACTTCGAGAAGCCGCTCGCCGAGCTCCAGAGCCGGATCGACGAGCTGCGCAAGACCGCGGAGGGCGGCGACGTCGATATCGACGCCGAGATCGGCCCGCTCCAGGCGAAATCCGACCGCTTCCTCAAGGAAGCCTATGCCAGGCTGACGCCGTGGCAGAAGACCCAGGTCGCGCGGCATCCGGAGCGGCCGCACTTCAACCATTATGTCACCGGGCTGATCGAGGACTTCATGCCGCTGGGCGGCGACCGCGCGTTTGCCGACGACCAGGCGATCATCGGCGGGCTCGGGCGCTTCCGCGGGCGCCGGGTGATGGTGATCGGGCACGAGAAGGGCGACGACACCGCCAGCCGGCTCAAGCATAATTTCGGGATGGGCAAGCCCGAGGGCTACCGCAAGGCGATCCGGCTGATGCAGCTCGCCGACCGCTTCAAGCTGCCGGTGATCACGCTGGTCGATACCTCGGGCGCGTTTCCGGGCGTGCAGGCCGAGGAGCGCGGCCAGGCCGAGGCGATCGCGCGCTCGACCGAGCAGTGCCTCAACCTCGGCGTGCCGCTGATCGCGGCGGTGCTGGGCGAAGGCGGCTCGGGCGGCGCGGTGGCGCTGGCGGCGGGCAACGTCGTGCTGATGATGGAGCATGCGGTCTATTCGGTGATCTCGCCCGAAGGCTGCGCCTCGATTCTGTGGCGCACCGCCGACAAGGCCGCCGAGGCGGCCGAGGCGATGAAGGTCACGGCGCAGCACCTGAAGGAGCTGGGGGTGATCGATACGATCGTCCCCGAGCCGCTGGGCGGCGCGCACCGCGATCCGGCGGCGGCGATCGCCGCGCTGGGCGATGCGATCGAAGCGGCGCTGGGGCCGCTCGAGGCGCAGTCGGCGGAGAAATTGCGCCAGGGGCGGCGCGGCAAGTTCCTGGCGATGGGGCGGATCTAGGCGCTAAGGCCGTTCTCCTGCGAAAGCAGGAGCCCAGAGCCGCACAGGACATCGCATGTGATCCTGGGCCCCTGCTTTCGCAGGGGAACAGGTCGTTCATTGCGCCGCCGTCAGCTCGCCTTCATGTTCGATGTGACGTTGCCGAAGGTCTTCTTCAGCTGATTGCCCAGCCCCTGCATCGCGACGATCGCGGCGACGGCGATCAGCGCGGCGATCAATCCATATTCGATCGCGGTGGCGGCGCGCGAGTCGCGCATGAGCTTGCGGACGGTACGGAGCATCTTTTCGGATCCCTGCGAAAAAGCCTGTGAACCATAGCCTTAGCGGGAATATCTCTTAGGTTTGGTTAACCGCGCTCTGACGATGGCTGAAATCGCCCACGAAAAAGGGCGGCGGAACCGAAGTCCCGCCGCCCCTCTTTCTCAAGATCGGTCGATAAAGGCTTACGAAGCCTTCATGTTCGACGTCACGTTGCCGAAGGTCTTGTTGAGCTGGTTGCCCAGACCCTGCATCGCGGCGATCGCGGCGACGGCGATAAGCGCGGCGATCAGGCCGTACTCGATCGCAGTGGCGCCCTTGGAATTCTTAATGAAGTTGCGAATCTTCTGCATAGCGGTCTCCATCGTTCGTGATTGTGCTTCATTCACCCGGCCGATCCGAAAGAGACTCCGGTGCGGCAAGTCTGAGATTAGGGGCGGGAGGTAAAGAAAGGCCTAAGCCGCAACGTTACGAAAGCGTATCAATGCGCCGCCTGCACCTTGGTGCTGACATTGGTCCAGATTCCGGTGGTGGTGCTGCCGAGCTCGATCAGCGCGGCCATGATCGCGATGACGATGAGCGCGACGATGAAGCCATATTCGACTGCCGTCGCGGCCTTGCGGTCGCGGTACAGGACACTGACAAAGCGCACCAAAGCTCGCATTCGCGCGAAATTCCCTCCAAACCTCTGCAGAATGTAGAGAAAGGTCCTTAACGAAGTGCTTAGCGGTCGTTCCGGAAGCGTTTCCATGCCGGTGCTGTTCGTCGTGGCGGCGGCGCTGGTCGACGCGGCGGGGCGCGTGCTGGTCCAGCAGCGTCCGCCGGGCAAGCCGATGGCGGGGCTGTGGGAGTTTCCCGGGGGCAAGGTCGAGCCGGGCGAGGCGCCGGAGGCGGCTTTGGTGCGCGAGCTGGCGGAGGAGCTGGGCGTCGCGGTGGCGCTCGAGTCGCTGGTGCCCGCGGCGTTCGCGAGCGAGGCGCTGGGGGAGCGGCATCTGGTGCTGCTGCTCTATACGGTGCGCGAATGGGCCGGGGTGCCCGAGGCGCATCATGCGAGCGCGCTGCAATGGGTGACACCGGGCGAGATGCGCGGGCTGGCGATGCCGCCGGCCGACGTGCCGCTGGTCGCGGCGCTTGAGGGGTTGATCTAAGGCCCGTTCGATTCGCCCTTGGCCGATGTTTCGAACTCTGCCGTCTGCTCTCTCAGCAATCGCTTCCAGTAACTCAGCCAGAGCACGAGCATCAGCCCGGCAGATGCTGTGATGCTGAGATGGAGTTCGCCAAGTCCGATCCAGAACGAGAGGGCATTCCACAACGAAAGGATTCCGAACGAAAACAATATCGTCGCTTCGAGATATTTTGCCGCGACCAGGTATCGAGCCAACAGCCTCAGGTCATTGAAGGAAATCCGCCTCAGCAGAAGAGCGAGCAACAGGGACAGTTCGGATACGATCGCCACAACGACGCCGGCGATCAGGAACGACACGAGGACCTCGACCGGCGTCCAATGCCCGCTTTCCGCCTGGGCGGCCTTGGCCGGCCCGGACCAGAGCGCATCGAGCGACACCGCAAAAATCACGACCATCCGGCCGTTTGCGGTTGCCCCGAGTTTGGACAACGCCCAGCCAGTGAGAGGGTCGAGCGTGATCACGGGTTTGGCGGCGATCCATTCGCAGAAGGACTCGTATACGAATATCCCGATCATCAAGAATGCGGCGAGGCCGAGGATGATCTTCAGTTCATCGAACTCGTGCCCGAGCAACCACCAGCCATAATAACCGATAGCCGGCAGCAACACATGGGCGACCGCCACCGGCATTGTCCAGCTTTTGAAGGTGAGGCCGGAATCGCGGAAACGCAGGACCGTCGCGATCGCCACATCGACGGCGATTCCCAGACCCATCAAAACCGATGCCGTGACGAAACCTAACTGCACATCTCACTCCGGAATCCAGCGCGTGCGCGGCGATAGCCCAGGCGCAGCGCGCCCCGTCAAAAATGTGATTGCGCTATTTCCGGGTGGGTGGGCGCCGCCCTCCGACCATTTTTTTGAATTGGCTCATTTCCGCCGTCCGGCCAAACCGCCTGAGACCGCGTGCAACGATTGTGAATGCAAGAATTCCAGCCATCGTATAGATCGAATCGTAGAACGGCCCATTCGAATATTTATGATATTCGGTTTCCGTATGCCCGCTCAGAAAGAGCTGAACCCACAGAAGGTTACGCTCAGGATCAAACGCCTCGTACGAGTCGTTGATCAGCTTTCCGGCGCCGAAGTAGAGGAATACAAAAAACGCAACCAATCCACTGGAAATAAGGAATATCGCGCTTACGTCGCTTTGCCAGGCACTTTCATTCCCTTTCCAGGGAATTGCGTCACGTGTTCGGCAATAATGGTACCGGATAAACGACGTCAGCACATGACGTGACTTGCGGAACAGGGAATCGTGATAGGTGCGCCCCCTCATCCGCCTCAGATACAATTCGTCATAAAATGAGATGAGCCTGGTTTTTGGGGGTATGGTGCTCTTGGGGTCCGGTTTCGACAGCATCTGCCTTGCGATCAGGATGCAACCCTTGCGCGCATCGCGGTAATGCGCACGGAGCGTGTCAAAAAAGGCGGGAGAATGCGAACAGGCGATCAATTGGAGATTGCGATGCTCCGTTTTTCCCGAACCCGAGCAAATCTGGAATATCTCTGCGAAGAATTTCGATCGGCTGCCGATCGCAATATGGAGATCGGGCTCGTCGAGCAGCAATATCGACTGGCCCTGAAACGTGTTCCGCGTGAGATTGAGCAATACAAGGAACACAAAGAAGACTTCATTCTCGCCTGCACTCAGGAACGTAATCGAGTTTGGAGAGAGGCCGTCCCTACGGTTAATGGTGAGGCTGAACTTTCCGTCCTTGTCGACGCGAACCACTTCCAGATCGAATGACGGCCAGACGACGCGACCTTTTTCGCCATCGACGTCGGTGGAGTTCAGGACGAAATCGCAGGCCTCCGAAAGGCTCATCAGATGCTTGAGGATTCCATCGTCGAGCCGTTCTACCTTGAGCCGGTCGAACATTTCATTGCCGAAGCTGCTCTCAAGATCCTTCGGCGACTCCCGCAGGTCGTTTCCGCGTCCGAAGTCATTGAGGTCGGTGTTGACATATGAAACCGAGCGAGGCTCAAGATAGCTGTACCGAGCAAGGACCTCCTTGCGTACATCCTTGTGGATCTGACCGGATTTCGCGTCGGGGACAATGAATGTCCGGCCCATCGCGATCTTGTGTATAAGTTCATCGATCGTTTGGCCGGTTTGGTCGTTGTCGTGATAGACGAGCAATCCGAACTCCTCGAGATCGAAATCATGACCATCGGGCGACGTGGTACTGGCCTTGGACCTGTTGTCGAAATCCCCTCGTGAAAGAACGCCGGTCAATTTCGGCTGCCTGTCGCCGGTGATCATCCGATCGTGCACGAGCATGTAGAAGCGATTGCGGCAGGTCGCGTCCCGTGAGACGTCCTCGACTTCAAACTCGACCAATCCAAAGTTGCGCTCGTATGGCGGTCGCACCAAATTCGCCCATTCGGTCGCTCCGCAATTCCGCAATTCCGCCAGTTTGAACCGTTCATCATAATATTTCGGAAGCTGCTGCCGTTTGCGGAGCAGTTCGGAAAGGACGCTCCGCTGGAAGCCCGACTGATCGTCAAATCGCGGAAAGCAGGGCAAATGCCCGAGCAGAGAGATGCACTCCAAAACGGTTGTCTTGCCCACCCCATTTCCAGCATAGATGCAGGTAGCGCTGGGACTCGGGAAATTCATCTCAAGGTCGTCGATGATGCCGACATTCGTAATTCGGATGCGGGTTATTCTGAACGGCGGAACCCACATTTGCTTCCGACGAAACCAATTTCTCTTGAATTTATCCGTCATTCCCACCCCCCGATTAGAAATTCCGTTTTCCGAATCCGCTACATCCCGTATTGAATACTCACTTCTCGATTTATTACTTCGCCAAAGTCAAGCAGCGAACAATAAGGTCAGCGGCGATGCTCTTTAAGCGCCGTCGCCAGCGACGCGGTCGCGCTGCCGCGGCGGGCGGGTTTGGGTTGCGAGGCGTCGGGGGCCCAGCCGGTGAGGTAGACGATCTCGAATCGCTCCGAAGTGCGGCCGTCGGAATCGGCGTGCGCGGCGAAGGCTTCGGCGGCGCGGGCCAGCGTCGCGCGAGTGAGCGGGGCGGGGCCGGGCAGCAGGTTGGTCGCCGCCATGCCGCGCAGGTCGCGGAGCAGGTTGGCGATGCCGGCGTAGCGGACGGTCAGCGTCTCGACATCGGCGACCGGCAGCGCGAAGCCGGCGCGCGCCAGCAGGTCGCCCGCGGCGCGGACGTCGATCTGGGGGTGGAAGCGCGCGGCGGGCTCGGCGGCGAGGAAGGCGCCGCGCAGGAGGGAGAGGCTGCCCGCGCCGGCGAAGGCGCCGAGGAACAGCCCGTCGGGGCGCAGCGCGCGGCGGATCTGGATGAGCGCGCCGGGGACGTCGTTGACCTGGTCGAGCACGCCCGCCGAGATCACCAGGTCGAACGAGGCTTCGGGGAAGGGCAGGCGGTCCTCGTCGGCCTGGATGCCGCCCGATTGCGCGGCGAAGCGGGCGCCGGCGTCGAGCCGGGTGACCTGGGCACCGGGGAGGGCGAAGCTGCCGTCGAAGCTGCCGAGATCGAGCACGTCGCGGAATGCGCGCTTCACGCCGTCGAGCCGCTCGGCCAGCCCCTCGAGCATATGCGCGCGCAGAAAGGCGAAGCCGGGGTAGCGCGCCGCGGCGCGGTCGCGGCGCTTGCGGCGGAGGGCGCGGTCGAAGATTTCGGGAACTTGCGGGGACTCTGGCACGGCGCGCTTGTGCAGCGGCGCCGGCAAGGTGACAAGGTGGCGATGCGCCTGGCCGCTCCCCTGGTCCGTCTTGCCGATCTCGCGCTGCCGCCGCGCTGTCCGGGCTGTGCCGAAGTGACTCCGGCCGACCACAGCTTCTGCGCCGCCTGCTGGGGGCGCCTGCGCTTTCTGGGGCCGCCCTGGTGCGCCACTTGCCAGCTGCCGTTCGAGTTCGACCGGGGCGAAGGCGCGGTGTGCGCCGCGTGCATGGCCGATCCGCCGCCGCACGACGGAGTGCGCGCGTCGGTGGCCTATGGCGCGGTCGCGCGGCAAGTCGCGCTCCGGCTCAAATATGGCGGGCGGATGGCCTATGCCGCGACGATGGCGCAGGCGATGGCGCGGCTGATGCCCGACGGCGCCGACCTGCTGGTGCCGGTGCCGCTGCACCGCTGGCGGATCTGGGGGCGGGGGTTCAACCAGGCGGCGCTGATCGCCGCGGCGCTGGCGAAGGCGCAGGGCGTGCCCGCCGATGCGCATCTGCTGCGGCGGGTGAGGGCGACGCCGGTGCTGCGCGGGCTGGGCCATCGCGGGCGGGCGAAGGCCGTGGCGGGGGCGTTCGCGCTGGCGCCCGATGCAAGCGAGAAGCTGAAGGGGAAAACGGTGGTTTTGGTCGACGATGTCCACACCAGCGGCGCCACCGCGGGCGCCTGCGCGCGGGTGCTCAAGCGCGGCGGCGCGCGCGAAGTGATCCTTCTGTGCTGGGCGCGCGTTCTGGGAGAGGAAACCGATTTCTAGCCCCTCAGGGGAGGGGCTTTGGGAGATTGACAACCGTCCGGAGCAACATCACCTCGGAGCGATCATGGCCAAAGTCGAAATCTACACCAAGGCGTTCTGCCCCTATTGCCACCGCGCGAAGCACCTCCTCGACGCCAAGGGCGCCGATTATGAGGAGATCGACCTGACGATGGGCGGCGCCAAGCGCGCCGAGATGGTTCAGCGCGCGGGCGGGCGGACGACGGTGCCGCAGGTCTTCATCGACGGGCAGCATATCGGCGGATCGGACGATCTCGCCGCGCTCGACCGCAAGGGCGCGCTCGACGAACTGCTCGCCGCATGAGTCGCGCCGCGCTTCTCCAGATGACCAGCGGGATTGATCCCGCGGAGAATGCGCGGACTTTGGTGCAGGGCGTTGCCGATGCCGCGGCCGGGGGTGCGGCGATGCTGTTCACCCCCGAAATGTCGGGGCTGGTCGACCGCGACCGCGATCGCGCGGCAGGATCGCTGGCGCATGAGGGCGACGACCGGGTGCTGGCGGCGGTGCGCGAGGCTGCGGCGAAGCATGGGGTCTGGGTGCATCTCGGCAGCCTCGCGGTGCTGCGCGAGGACGGCAAGCTGGCGAACCGCGGTTTCGTGATCGATGGCGGCGGCGAGATCCGCGCGCGCTACGACAAGATGCATCTGTTCGACGTCGACTTGCCGACCGGCGAGAGCTGGCGCGAATCGAGCAGCTATTCGCGCGGCGAGCGCGCGGTGACGGTGGCGACTCCGCTCGGGGTGCTGGGGCTGGCGATCTGCTATGATCTGCGCTTCCCCGACCTGTTCCGCGCGCTGAGCGATGCCGGGGCGACGCTGCTGGCGGTGCCCGCGGCGTTCACCCGGCCGACCGGGGCGGCGCACTGGCATATATTGCTGCGCGCGCGTGCGATCGAGGCGGCGGCGTTCGTCATCGCGGCGGCGCAGACCGGGATCCATGCGGACGGGCGCGCGACTTACGGGCATTCGCTGGTCGCCGATCCGTGGGGCGAATTGCTGCTCGACCTGGGCGAGCCGGCGGGGCTGGGCTTTGCCGAGATCGACCCCGAGCGGGTGCGCGCGGCGCGGGAACGGGTGCCGGTGCTCCAGCATCGCCGGGCGATCCCGGCGGTGGAAAGCCTGTGATCGTCTTCGACCTCAAATGCGAGTCGGGCCATGTGTTCGAGGCATGGTTCGGGTCGAGCCTGTCCTATGAAGAGCAGCGCGCGGGCGGGCTGGTGGCGTGTCCTTTGTGCGGCAGCAGCGAGGTCGCCAAGGCGGTGATGGCGCCCAATGTCGCCGCCAAGGGCAACAGCCGCTCGGCCGCGCCCGCGCCCCAGCCCAGCGAGCCGCCGCCCGAGGCGGTCAAGGCGGCGATGGCGGCGATCGCGCAGGCGCAGGCCAAGATGCTCGAGACTTCGGAATGGGTCGGCGTGGCCTTCGCCGATCGCGCGCGGGCGATGCACAATGGCGACGAGGACCCCGTGCTGATCCACGGCCAGGCGACTGCGGCGCAGGCGAAGGAACTGCTCGAGGATGGCGTTGCGGTGGCGCCGCTGCTGATCCCGGTGATCCCGCCACAGGCGCGGAACTAGCGCGCCCTCGCTATTTTTGGCGCGCGCAGGCGGCGGCGAAGGCGATGATCGCGAGATAGGCGGCGAGCGGCACGATCAGCACCCAGGCGAGGCCGAAGCGGTCCGCCACCTGTCCGGCGAGCAGCGGGATCACCGCGCCGCCGGCGATCGCGACGCAGAGCAGGCCCGAGGTCGCGGGGGCGGGGGCGCTCGAGCGTTCGAGCGTGAGCGAGAAGATCGTCGGGAACATGATCGAATTGAACAGCCCGACCGCGAGCGCGCACCAGGCGGCGATCGGGCCGGGGGCGAGCAGCGCGGTGGCGCACAGCAGCGCCGCGGCCAGCCCGGCGCCGGCGAGCAGGCGCGCGGCGGGGATGCGGGTCAGCAGCCAGCTGCCGAGGAAACGCCCGATCAGCGCGCCGCCCCAATAGAGATTGGCGAGATAGAGGCCCGCGGTGGCGAGCGGCAGGCCGAGCGTGGCGGGGCTGGCGAGGAAGGCGATCATCATGCTGCCGATCGCGACTTCGGCGCCGACATAGAGCGCGATCGTGCCAGCGCCGGCCAGCGCCCAGCGCGAGTGGAGCGCGTCGAGGATGCGGGGGCGGGCCTCCGGGGGCGGAGCAAAGGCCTCGATCGGGCGGCGGACCAGCCACAAAGCCGCGGCGAGCAGCAGCACGAGCAGCGCGATGGTCAGGAAGGCGCTCTGGACCGCGGCGAGCCCCGCCATCCGCGCGGCCTGGGTGCGGACCGGCTCGGTGCCGCGGAACACCTCGCCGCCGAGGATGAAGCGCGCGCCGAAATGGACGCCCGCGACGACGCCGAGCGAATTGAACGATTGCGCGAGGGTCAGGCGGAAATGGCTGCGTTCGGGGCTCCCGAGCGTCGCGGCGAGGGGGTTGGCGGCGACCTGGAGCGTGACGATGCCGCTCGCGAGGACGAACAGGCCGGCGAGCACCACCGGGAAGGCGGGCACCCACAAGGTGAGCTGGATCGCGAGGCAGCCGGCGACCATCGCGGCGAGCGCGACCAGCATCGTCCGGATCGGCCCGGCGCGGGCGAGCAGCGCGGCGGCTGGGAGCGAGACCAGCCCGAAGGCGGCGAAGAAGACGATCTGGGTGAGGAGGGCCTCGGTGTAGCTCAGGCTGAAGATACGCCGGAGCGCGGCGATCAGCGGGTCGTTGTTCGCGCAGATGAAGCCCCATGCGAAGAACAGCAGAGTCACCGACGCGAAGGCGAAGGAGGCGCCGCGGGGCGGGGCGGGGCTCAGCGCGGGTCCCGCCAGCGGAAGGTGGCGGCGGCATTGGCGGGGAGGCGGTAGGCGAAGTGGCGGCCCCCGACCTGCACCGAGAAGTCGGCGGGGTCCTTGCCGGCGTTGAATGCGAGCAGCACGCGGCTACCGTCGGGATTGGCATAGGCGACGGTCTCGATCCCGCCGGGATTGGTGTCCGAGGCGACTCGCGACGCGCCGACCTCGACGAAGCGGCTGGCATGGGCGAGCGCGTAATATTCGGGGTTGCGGGTGACTGCGCCGGTGCGGCTGTCGATCGTCACCACCCCGCGGCAATTGCCGCAGCCGCCGAGGTGCGGGCCGAAATCCTGGTCGAGCGCGAGGTTCCACAGCAGCACCCCGCGCGCCCAGTTGCGCGGCGCGCCGATGACGAGGGTGCGGACCGTCCAGGCCCAGCCGTCGGGCCAGGCCTTCGACCATTCGCCGCCCGAGCATTCGGTGAAGAACACGTCCTTGTCCGGGTGCTTGTCGCGGACCTGGCTCTGCGCGGCGACATCGCCATTGTAGCAATGCCACGCAACTCCGGCGGTGTAGCGCGCGGCGGCGGGGTCGGCGAGGACGGCGAGCGGCTGCTCGGGATGGTCCCAGTTATGGTCCCAGTCGAGGATGCGGGTCCCGAGGCCGGCGCGGGCGAATTCGGGGCCGACATGGTCGCCGATGATCCGGGCGCGCTGCGCGGCGGAGAGGCGCATGCCGGGATAGGAATCGGGCTCGAAATCGGGCTCGTTCTGGATGCTGAGATAGTCGATTCCGCCGATCTCGCGCGCGAAATCCTGCGCTGTGCGGCGGAGATAGGCGGCGAAGGGGGCGTAGGCGGCTTCGCGCAGCGTGCCGGTGATCAACGAGTCGGTCGACTTCATCCAGCCGGGCGCGCTCCACGGCGAGATCATCACCGCGAGCCTGGGGTTGATCGCGCGGGCGGCGCGGGCGGTGGGGAGGACCTCAGCCTTGGCCGGGGCAGTCGAGAAATGCGCCAGGGTCGGGTCGGTCTCGCCCTTGGGCATGTCGTCATAGCTGTAATGGCTGCGCGAGAAGTCCGAGGCGCCGACGGTGAGGCGCGTGAAGGAGAGGTTGATGCCGGGATCGCGGCCGAACAGGTCGCGCATGAGGGCGGCGCGCTGGGCAGGGCTCATCTTCGTCTGGATCAGCCAGGCCGTGGCGTCGGTGATCGCGGCGCCGAAGCCGACCATCTGCTGGTAGCGCGTCGCCGAGTCGACTGTGATTGGGTTCGCGGCCTCGCCGGACTCGAAGGCGAGCGCGGGCTGCGGGGCGAGCAGCGCCGACTGGTCGGGGGTGGTGAGCCAGACTTCCACCGCCATAGCGGGCCGCGGGCGGTCGACGGGAACGCAGGCGGCGAGGCCTAGCGCGAGCAGGGCGGAGAGGGCACGCATCTTCACTCTCCTTATCGACCCGACAGGAAGCTGGCGACCGTCAGCCTGCCGGTGCGGACATCGGCGGGGAAAGCGGCGCCGGCGGGCAGGTCGGCGCAGTGGAGCAGGCTCGAGCGGTAGATCAGCGCGCGGTTGAACACCGCGTCGTAGCGCGCGACCTGCTCGAAGATGGGGGTATCGCCATGGATATAGGCAGGGGCGGGCTCGCCGTGGCGGGCGAAGTCGGCGCGGAGCGCTTCGAGATAGCGCGGGTGGCGCGCGGCATCGACGGTCTCGAAGCCGGTGGCGCGGTGGCGGTAGAAGGCAGTGCCGCCGAACGCTTCGTCGGAGAGATAGTGGAGGATCGCGATCATGCCCGGCTCGAGCCCGTCGATATGCGGGATGCGCTGGGCGAGGGTCAGCTGCGCGGGCGGGGTGGTGACGATCGAATAGAGCGCACGCGTGAAGCCGATACGGTCGCTCTGGCCGAACACTTCGCGCATCACCGGCGCGAGGACGGGGGAGAGGCCCTCGAAATAGGAAGGCAGCACGCGGGCGCGGATGCCGGGGTAGAATTCGCCCATCGTCTCGAACGCCAGCGTCTGCGCGTCGGCGATCAGCCGATCGGGATGCGGCGAGAAATTCTCGACCACCACCACCGGCTCGCCCTCGGCGCCGATGCGGTCGACGCGGATCGATTGTTGCCCCTCGCTGTGCGCCACTGATACGCTCTCCCGATGAACCCGATCCGCGCCTGGCACGACGTCACGCCCGACACTTTCCAGCAGATCCGCGCCGCGGCCGAGCCCGCGGTGCTGAAGGCGGTCGCCGCCGGCTGGCCGCTCGTCCGTGCCGCCGATCCGGCCGGCTGGCTGCGCGAACGCGCGCACGCCGGGCCGGTCCGGTATATGCAAGCGCCGCCCGAAGTGGAGGGCCGGATGCATTATGGCGCCACGATCGGCACGCGCAATTTCGCGCGGCGCGAAGCCCCGTTCGCGGCTTTCCTCGATGCGCTCGATGCCGAGGCGGGCAAGGCGCGGCCCGATGCGCTGGCGCTGCAGGGGCTGCCGGCGCCGGGCCTGCTGCCGGGCTTTGCCGAGGCGCACCGGCTCGATTTCGTCCCCGACGTCGTGCCGCGGCTGTGGATCGGCAACGCCGCCAAGGTCGCAGTCCATCACGATCCGACCGAGAATGTCGCGGTGGTCGCGGCGGGACGGCGGCGCTTCACCTTGTTTGCGCCCGAGCAGGTCGGCAATCTCTATATGGGGCCGTTCGATCCCACCCCGGCGGGGGTGCAGGTCGGCATGGCGCATGTCACCGCGCCCGATTTCGAGCGCTACCCGCGCTTCGCCGCGGCGCTGGCGGCGGCGCAGACCGCCGATCTGGAGCCCGGCGATGCGCTCTATATCCCGTACCAATGGTACCACCATGTCGAGGCGCTCGACGGCTTCAACATACTGGTGAATTACTGGTGGGACCCGGCAGTCGGGGGCTCGCCCTGGGAGGCGATGATGCACGGCTTTGCCGGGCTGCGCGGGCTGCCGGCCGACCAGCGGCGGGCGTGGCGGGCGATGTTCGACCGCTATGTGTTCCTGACCGATGGCGATCCGGGCGAGCATCTGCCGGCGGAGGCGCGGGGGGTGATGGGGGCGACCTCGCCGTCGGATATCGCCGCGATGCGTCGGGCGTTGATTGCGAGCCTGCAGCGGAAGTAAGCACGTCGGTGCGGATGGCGCACACCTCTCCCGCTTTCGCGGGAGAGGGAGGGGCCCGCCGCGCAGCGGTGGGAGGGTGAGGGTCTTGTTCTCTCTTGCGGGTTTCTCGGCGCAGAAGTGAAAAAGAAGAAGACCCTCACCCAACCCTCTCCCGCGAAGGCG
Organism: Pseudomonadota bacterium; assembly: GCA_040388355.1. Classification (GTDB taxonomy): domain Bacteria; phylum Pseudomonadota; class Alphaproteobacteria; order Sphingomonadales; family Sphingomonadaceae; genus Sphingomonas. Next base: position 286,805 of record JAZKCD010000005.1, read on the forward strand.
GGAGAGGGCGAAGAAGACGTTCAGGCCAGGCACGTCTTCGCCACATAGTCGGCATGGCTCGGCATCACCGCCACGCATTTGCGGATCACCGTCTCGATATTGCCGAGGAACTGCGCGACCTGGTCGTCGGTCTTGAGGTCGACCAGCGGGTCGTAGCCGCGCGGGATCACGCCTTGCCCCAGGAACACCTGGATCCAGCTTTCCTCGGTGAACAGCTCGTCATCCTCGCGGAACACGCGGCCGTTGGCGGCGAACAGGTCGATCTTGCGCTGGAGCGTGGGGGGTAGTTCCATGCTGCGACAGTGGCGCCAGAAGGGCGTGTCATCGCGATCGGTCGCCTTGTAATGGAGGATGATGAAGTCGCGGATGCGCTCATATTCGAAGTCGGTCTGGCGATTGAACTCGGCGATCGTCGCGGGATCGAAGCCGGCATCGGGGAGCAGCCGCACCATCCGGATCAGCGCCGACTGGATCAAGTGGATGCTGGTCGATTCGAGCGGCTCGAGAAAGCCCGAGGCGAGGCCGAGCGCGATGCAGTTCCGGTTCCAGGTCTGACGCCGCTTGCCGGTGACGAAGCGGATGCGGTTGGGCTCGGCGAGCTGGGCGCCGTCGAGATTGGCGAGCAGCATCGCCTCGGCATCCTCGTCGTCGATGTGGGCGCTCGAATAGACATGGCCGTTGCCGGTGCGATGCTGGAGCGGGATGCGCCACTGCCAGCCCGCGGTCCGCGCGGTCGAGCGGGTATAGGGCGTGAAGGGCTCGACTCGCGCGCAGGGGACGGCGATCGCGCGGTCGCACGGCAGCCACTGGGTCCAGGTCTCGTAGCCGGTCTGCATCGCCTGCTCGATGATGAGGCCGCGAAACCCCGAACAGTCGATGAACAGGTCGGCGGCGATGGTTTCGCCGTCCTCCATCGTCACTGACTCGACGAAGCCGTCCTCGCGCAGCTGGACGCTGCCGACCTTGCCCTCGCGCCGCACCACCCCGCGTTCCTCGGCATAGGTGCGCAGGAACCTGGCATAGAGGCTGGCGTCGAAATGGAAGGCATGGGCGATATGGCCGATCGGCGACTCCGCCATCTTGGGATCGGCGCGCATGAACCGGTTTTCGAGCGCGGCGGCGGTGTTGATCGAATAGGCGGCAAAGTCCGACGCGCGGCCGACGCCACGCATCTTGAGCCAGTAATGGTGGCAGCGCAGCCAGCCGAGATCCTGGCCGATCACCCCGAAGCCGTGGATATAGCGCTCGCCCTTGCGCCACCAGTCGACGAACTCGATGCCGAGCTTGAAGCTGCCCTGGGTCTTCTGGAGGAACGCGTTCTCGTCGAGCCCGAGCAGCTCGTTGTACTTCTTGATCGCGGGGATGGTGGCCTCGCCGACGCCGATCGTGCCGATCGCCTCGGACTCGATCAGGGTGATCTCGTAGAGCCCCTCGAACAGCTTCGCGAGCAGCGCCGCGGCCATCCAGCCCGCGGTGCCGCCGCCGACGATCAGGACTCGCTTGATCTGCTCCATGCCGCTCGGTTCATCCTCTCTTCGTCACCCCGTCCGGGGCTTATCCGGTTGCGCCGAATACTTCCATGTTCCCCTGCGAAAGCAGGGGCCCAGGGCCAAGCGGGGCTGTCCCTTGTGACCCTGGGCTCCTGCTTTCGCAGGAGAACAAAAAGTCAGCACATCGCCGGTGACACCGGTTCCGGAAGCATGCCCATCCGCTTCGCATGGCGGTAGCTGAGGCCGTAGCCGCGGGCGAACTGGACGATGCTGCCGGGGCCCTCGCCGGTCGAGCAGGCCGAGCCGGGCCAGGCGAAGGAGAGGCGGCCGGTGAAGTCATAGGGTCCGCCGGTGAGGAGGTCGGCCAGCCCCGCGCCCTCGGTGCCGGGGAGGAAGGCGGCGACGAAGGCGTCGGAGAGGTTGACCAGATCGTTGGCATAGGCGGGCCGGCCCGAATAGAGCAGGGTCGCGACCGGCACCCCCTTGCCCGACACTGCCTGCAGCGTGGCGAGATCGGCGGGGTGGAGCGCGCTGTGGCCGATCGGCTTCGGCGCGCGGACGTCGCCATGATATTCGGCATAGGGAGTCTCGCCGAGCACCGCGACCACCGCGGCGAACCGAGTCACGTCGACATTCCTGCCGTCGGGCGAATAGACGATGTTGGTGTCGCCGAGCTGGGCGCGGAGCGCGGCGAGCAGGGTGGTGCCGCGGGGGTAATCGGCGTTGGTGTTTTCGGTGCCCTGCCAGGTCAGCGACCAGCCGCCGGTCTGGTTCGACAGGCTGTCGGCGCTGGTGCCGACGACGAGGATGCGCTTGCCGCGGGGGAGCGGGAGCGCGCCATTGTTCTTGAGCAGCACCGCCGACTTGCGCACTGCCTCGCGGGCCAATTCGCGCGCATCGAGCATTGCAGCGCGGCCGTTGTAGATGCCGGCATAGGGCGGGCGATCGAACAGCCCCGCGCGCATCTTGACGCGGAGGATGCGAGTCACCGCGTCGTCGATCCGCGCCATCGGGATACGGCCCTCGCGGACATCGGCAACGGTGTTGGCGATGAACGCCTTCCAGTCCTCGGGGACCATGATCATGTCGATCCCGGCATTGATCGCCTGCGGGCAATGCGACTTGGTGCAACCGGGAACCTGCTCGATCCCGTTCCAGTCCGACACCACCAGCCCGTCGAAGCCGAGCCGGCCCTTGAGCACGTCGGTCACCAGCTCGCGGCTGCCGTGCATCTTGCCGTAATCCTTGCCCGCGGCCCTGTCGTTCCAGCTGTTGTACGAGACCATCACGGTCTGCACGCCCGCCTCGAGCGCGGGGTAGTAGCCCGCGCCGTGGCGAGTGATCATCGCCTGCCGGGTCGCGCGGTTCTCGCCCTGGTCGACGCCGTCGAAGGTGCCGCCGTCGCCCAGATAATGCTTGGCGGTGGCGACGACGTCGCCGTCGCCGGTGAGCCCGCCCTGGAGCCCGCGGACCATCGCCGCGGAATAAGTGGCGACGATTCCCGGATCGCTCGACCAGCTTTCATAGGTGCGGCCCCAGCGGCGGTTCTCGCCGACCGCGAGCGTCGGTGCGAACACCCAGGAGATGCCGGTGGCGCGGACCTGCTTCGCAGTGGCGCGGCCGATCCGCTCGATCAGCGCGGGGTCGTGCGCGGCGCCGAGCCCGATATTGTGCGGGAACAGCGTCGCCCCCATCACATTGCCATGGCCGTGGACTGCGTCGGTGCCCCAGATCACCGGCACTTGCACCGGCATGTCGGTCGCCATCGAGGCGCGGGTGAAGGCTTCGGACAGCGCCGCCCAGGCAATGACGGGGGCGTCCTTCTTCATCCCCGGCCAGGCGCCGCCGCCGTTGAGGATCGAGCCGATATAGTAGAGCCGGACCTCGTCGGGGGTGATCGAGCGGATCTCGGCCTGGGTCATCTGGCCGACCTTCTGCTCGAGCGTCATGCCGGCGACGATTCGTCCGATCCGCGCCTCCATCGCCGCGTCGGGCGCGGTGGGCGAATGGAGCGCGGGCCAGTCGCTGCCCTGCCATGAGGTCCAGCCGGTCCCGCCGGCGGCGCATCCGGCGAGGAGCGGGAGGAGCCAGAGCGCGGAACCGAACTTCTTCATGGCTTGCCTGTTCATCCTTGCAGAACCTCCCGTCCCGGCGGGAGAAAAAAGGGGAGGCGCCCTGCGACGCCTCCCTGAAGGACCCCGGAGAAATTACGTCCGGGGAGGATGGCTAGAACCGGTAGTTGAACCCGAGCAGGAACTGCCGGCCGTATTTCTCATAGGTCTCGAGCAGCGAGGTTCCGTCGCTGGTATGGGTGCCGCCGGCGTCGAGGCCGAGGCGGGTCCGGTATGGCGAGTCGGTCAGGTTGTTGACCTGGAACAGCACGCCGAAGCCGTCGAGCGGCCCCTTGTCGAAGGTGTAGCCGATCTGCGCGTCGACCTGCCGGTCGGCGAGGATCTCGGTCTGGCCGCGAGTCGCGAACAACTGGACCACCTCGCCCTTGAACGCCGACCGGTAGCGATAGCTGGCCCGCGCCTGGAACCCGCCGCGTTCGTAATAGCCGGTGATGTTGTAGATCGTGCCCGAAAGCCCGGGGATGCGGACCACGTCGTTGCCCGCGGTCGGATTGAGGTCGGACTCGGTGAGCGACAGGCTGCCGAGGACGCCCAGTCCCGCGAGCGGCGCGATCAGCGTCCCGAAGTCGAGCGCGCCGCTGATCTCGACTCCCTTGAGCGTCCCGCCCTTGCCGTTTGCCGGCAAGGTCAGCGTGCCGAGCGGGCTGATCACCTGGTTGGCGTAGGTGGTCTGTCCGGCCGCCGGCACCGGGATGCCGGTGAAATCGAACACCGTCGACTGCTGGTAGATGTAGGTGCTCAGGTCCTTGTAGAAGCCGGCGACCGAGAAATAGGTCGTCTTGTTGACATACCATTCATAGGCGATGTCGAGCGCGGTGGCGCGCCACGGCTTGAGCCGCGGATTGCCGCCGCTCGCCGACCAGGGATTGACGGTCTGGCCGGTCGCGCAGCCGGGCCCGTTCGAGCATTGGAACAAGTCGAAGCCCGGAGTCACGTTCGCGCGCATCTCGTCCATGCGCGGCCGCGCCATGGTCTTGGACGCAGCGACGCGCAGCCGGTGCCCGCCGCCCAGCTCCCAGATGATGTTCGTGCTGGGCAGGATGTCGGTATATTCGGCGCCGAGCGTCCTGATCGTCGGCACGATCGGGCCGCCGCCGGTGCCGTTGATCAGCGAGCCGGTCGATTCCTGGCGCTGCCGCACGACCTGCACGCCGATATTGCCGCGGATCGGCCCGGCCTTGAAGTCGGCCTTGACGTAGCCGGTGAGCAGATCCTCCTGGATCTGCCAGGTCTTGTCGAAGTAGTTGGCGTCGCGGATCGGCGTGATGTTGTAATAGACATCGAGCGCGCGGCTGAGATCGACGCTCAGCACCTCGCCGAAGCCGGTATAGCCGAGCGCCGTCGGGGACACGAGATATTGCGGATCGACTCGCACCTGCTGGCGGCCGTTCTTGAGGAACAGATCATTGTCGTCGACGGTCTTGTCCTTGTCGCGGCGCGTGAAGTTCGCGCCGGCGCTGAGCCGGTTCAGGAAGCCGTCGAACTCATGCTCGGCCTTGAGGTCGACCGCGTAGATGCTCTCCTCGACATCGGGGAAACGGATCGCGCCATCATGCGCCCAGCCGCCCCAGGGGGCGCGGTCGCCGAGCGACACATTCGCCGCATCGGCATAGTTCAGCCCTTCCGAATAGGTCGGATAGCCGTCGTCGGGGACAGTGAAGCCGATAGTGTCGAAGGTGCGGCCCGCGTCGGGAGTAGCGCCGCTGACGAAGCCCGCGCCGACGCCATAGCCGGCATAGGTCTCGAGGATCTGCTCCTTGCGCCGGTTGTTCGAATAGGAGAGGTCGGCGGTGAGGTGGGTGCGGTCGCCGATCCTGATCTCGTTGTTCGAGCCGACCGAGAACAGCTCGTCGTCGCGCGTGTTCCAGTCGTTGCGGATGATCGGCACGACGCGGTTGGCGGTGCCGCTCGCGGCCACCGGGGTGCCGCCGCGATCCTCGGCCGTGACGTTGGTGAAATAGGCGCCGTCGGCCCAGCCGTTCGAGAACCATTGCGCGCCGCGCGTGGTCTCTTCCTGGTGGAACCGCGAATAATAGAGGTCGAGCGTCGAATGGAACGCCTCGCTCGGCTGCCATTCGAGGATGCCCATGAAGGCGTCGCGGCGATTGAGGCGCGAGGTCGCGAAGACTTCCTGGCCGTTGAGGATCAGCGCGTTGTCCGCCGAATCGGGCGTGACGGTGTTGGGCGTGCAGGGCGGCGGATTGAGCGGATCGGGCTGGCAGATGGCGCCGAACGACTCATAGCCATAGGCCTTGTAGTGCATGTTCTTCGACGGCGAATCGAGATGGGCGTAGCCGAGCGCGATGCCCAGCGTGCCGTTCGCGAACTGGTCGATATAGGAGACGCTGGCGCGGCCGCCCCAGTTGCGGACGTCGCTGTTGAGCCGGCCGCCCTCGGTCAGCTCGCCGCGGATGTTGACTGCGATCGCCTGCTTGCCGAAGGTCAGCGGGCGGACGGTGCGGAGATCCGCGGTGCCCGAAAGCCCCATGCCGGCGATCGCCGCGTCGGGGGTCTTGTAGATGACCACGCTCGACAGCAGCTCGGACGGATACTGGTCGAACTCGACCGCACGGTTGTCGCCCGAACTCGCCTGGGCGCGGCCGTTGAGCAGAGTGGTGGTGAAATCGGGGGCGAGGCCGCGGATCGAGATGACCTGCGCGCGGCCGTTGACGCGCTGTGCGGCGAGGCCGGGCAGGCGCGCGATCGATTCGGCGATCGAGACGTCGGGCAGCTTGCCGATATCCTCGGCCGACACTGCCTCGACGATCGAGGTGTTGTCGCGCTTGGTGTTGATCGAGGTCTCGATGCCGTAGCGGATGCCGGTGACGACGATCGCGGGCTCGCCCTCGTCGGCCTGGTCGTCGGTCGCGGGCGCATCCTGCGCGAAGGCGATAGCGGGCAGCGCCGCGGACAGCGCGAGCGCCGACACGGTGAGGCCGAGCGTTCTGGTCAAAGAAGTGGTGCGGCGCGCGCCGGCGAATCGGCTCATTCAGAATCTCCCCATTCCGTTCCCGTGTGCGGCGCGGTTTCGGCCTGCACGCTTTTGGCGCCTGCAACGCCGATGACGGGCCATCGGAATTGGAAGCGCTTCCAATTTGTAGCGGCAAGCGGGGGTCGGCGTCAATGGCGGGTTGGCGATGTCGCGATAATAGCGGGCTAAGCCGCGGGCGGGACTGCCGATTCGCGCAGCACCAGCTGATAGTCGATGACTTCGAACACCGCCGATTCGGGGGGCGTGCCGCGGCGCAGCGTCTCGACCAGCCGCTCGACCGCGCGCGCGGCGATTCGCCGGATCGGCTGGTGGACCGTGGTCAGCGGCGGCCAGGTGTGCGCCGAGATCGGCGCGTCGTCGAACCCGACGATCGACAGCTCGGCGGGGATGGCGAGGTTCATCCGGTGCGCCGCGAACAGCGCGCCGACCGCCATGTCGTCATTGGCGCAGACCACCACGCTCGGGCGTTCGGCGGCTTCGAGCAGCTGCTGGGTGCACAGCACTCCGGCGCGGAAGGTGAAGTCGCCGCGGACCGCAGTGACTTCGCGCTCGGCGATCCCGGCATCGGCGAGCGCGCGGACGAAGCCGGCATAGCGGTTCTGCGCCGAGCGGTGGCCCTCGATCCCCATGACATAGCCGAAGCGGCGATGCCCGAGCGACACGATATGCCCGCCCATCGCATGGCCGGCGGCTTCCTCGTCGAGCCCGACCCCGGGAAGCAGCCGGCGGACCTCGTCGCCGGGCGAGACGCACACCACCGGGCAGCCGAGCGCGATCAGCTGGTGCGCGAGCGCGACATCGTCGGACAGCGGCGGGGTGAGGATCGCCCCGGCGCAGCGGCCCGAGGTCAGCAGCTCGATCAATTTGTCGTTGCGGCGCGGATCGTCGGTGACCAGGGCGAGCGTGGTCAGCTCGAACCCCGCGGTCGCGGCGGCGCGCAGCGCGCCGAGCTCGATCCCCGAATCATAATAGGAATTGGGCTCCGAATCGGGATCGGTGCAGTGGATCAGCGCCAGCGTCTTGCTGATCTTGCTGGCGAGCCCGCGCGCCTGCGGATTGACTCGGTAATCGAGCGCGGCGACCGCGCGCATCACGCGGTCGCGGACTTCGTCGCGGACATTGGCCTGGTCGTTGAGCACCCGCGACACGGTGGTGCGCGCGACTCCGGCAAGGGCGGCGACATCGTCGATCGTGGGGCGCGCGGGCTTGGCGCCGTCGCCGATCCGCGTCTTGCGCGCGTCCCCCTGTTTCGAAACCCCGGCCATTGCGGCGCGACTTGGCTGCCGCATCGCCGGACTGTCAAGCGAGGGAAGATGCCGAGGCAGTGCGGCCGCCGCCGTTGGGGAGGGGGAAGTGGTGACCCCGGCGCGATTCGAACGCGCGGCCCCCAGATTAGGAATCTGGTGCTCTATCCGGCTGAGCTACGGAGTCACGCCGCTCGCCTTAGCGAGAAGCGCTGCGCATCGCCAGCCGTGACAACAGCATTGCGCGGACGCCGCCTGCGGCTATCGTGCCCCCGGAAAACAAGGGAGATTCCATGCGGCCCGCCTCGATCGTCCAGTTCGAACGCCTGTACCTCGCCGCGATGGCGCTCGGGATCCTCGTGACCATCCTGACCTGGGATGCCGCGGTAACGGCGCTGCACGCCAATCCGCAGCTCACGGCGGTCGGCCCGGCGGTGCTCGCCTGCATCATCGTGGCGATCCAGGCCGCAGTGCTCGCCTTGTGGTATTTCGCGGCGCGGCGGCGGAGCGTGGTCGCCAAATGGATAATCTCGATCTGGTTCGTCTACAGCACGGTGACGATGGCGCTGGCGCTGTTCCGGTTCGGAGTGCGGCTCGACCTGGTGACGGTGCTGAGCTGGGCCTCGTACCTGTTGCGCGCCTGGTCGGTGAGCTATCTGTTCCGCCCCGATGCCGAGGCGTGGTTCGCTAACAAGCAACAATAGCCTCGAGCACGCACGCCGCGAATTCCGGGCGGCAGATCAGCAGGTCGGGGATCGAAGTGCTCGCCAGGTTGTAGACGATCGGGCTGCCGTCGATCCGCGAGACGTGGAGCCCTGCGGCGAGCGCGACTGCGGCGGGGGCGCAATTGTCCCATTGGTGCTGGCCGCCCGAGTGGAGATAGATCTCGGCCTCGCCGCGGACCACGGCCATCGCCTTGGCGCCGGCCGAGCCCATGCCGACGGTCTCCGCGCCGATGATGCCGCAGACGTTTGCGCAGAGCTGGCTCGGGCGGGTGCGGCTGACCAGCATGCGGGGCGGATCGGCGGCGGGGCGGAGCGCGGGTGGCGCGTCGCTCGACAGGGTCAGGCCGAGCCCGGGCAGCGCGACTGCGCCTACCGCGGGGGCGCCGTCGATGGCGAGCGCGACATGCACTGCCCAGTCGTCGCGGCCCTCGCCGAACTCGCGGGTGCCGTCGAGCGGGTCGACGATCCAGACGCGGCGCGAAGTCAGGCGATCGGGGGCATCGGCCGATTCCTCGGAGAGGATCGGGTCGTCCGGCCGCGCGGCGCGAAGGCGTTCGAGGATCAGCGCATTGGCCTCGCGATCGCCGCGCGCGCCACGATCGGGCGCGCCGTCGCGCTGGATGCGCAGGAGCAGCGCGCCGGCTTCGGTGGCGATCGCCGCGGCGAGTTCGGCGTCGGTCATCCTTGTTCCCCTGCGAAAGCAGGGGTCCAGGGCCAGGGGCGGCGCACTGCTTGATCCTGGGCCCCTGCTTTCGCAGGGGAACGGGAAGGGCGTTGGTCCGAAGCGCTCACAGCGTCGGGCTCCACACGCCCATGATCTCCTCGACGATCCGCTCGGCCGCCGCCTCGGGCGTGGTGCGGGTGGTGTCGATGCGGAGCTCGGGATGGAGCGGCGCCTCGTACGGGCTGGTGATGCCGGTGAAGTTGGCGATCTCGCCCGCGCGGGCCTTTTTGTAGAGCCCCTTGACGTCGCGGCGCTCGGCCTCTTCGAGCGGCGTGTCGACGAAGATCTCGAAGAACTCGCCCTCGGGCATCATCGACCGGACCATGTCGCGCTCGGCGCGGAACGGCGAGATGAAGGCGGTCAGGACGATCAGCCCGGCATCGGTCATCAGCCGCGCGACTTCGCCGATGCGGCGGATATTCTCGATGCGGTCGGCGTCGGTGAAGCCGAGATCCTTGTTGAGCCCGTGGCGGACATTGTCGCCGTCGAGCAGGAAGCTGTGCTTGCCGAGCGCATGGAGGCGCTTCTCGACCATGTTGGCGATGGTCGACTTGCCCGAGCCGGAGAGGCCGGTGAACCACAGCAGCCGGGGCAGCTGGTTCTTCTGGCGGGCATGCGCCTCGCGGTTGATCTCGGTCGCCTGCCAATGGACGTTCTGCGCGCGGCGCAGCGAGAAGTTGAGCATCCCGGCGGCGACGGTGGCGTTGGTGATCTTGTCGATCAGGATGAAGCCGCCAAGGTCGTGGCTGTCGGCATAGGGCTCGAAGACGATGCCGCGGTCGGTATAGACCTCCGCCACGCCGATATCGTTGAGGCCGAGCGTCTTGACCGAAAGCTCGGCGAGGCTGTTGATGTCGACCGCGTGGCGCGGCTCCTGGACGGTGGCGCTGACCGTCTGGGTCGCGAGCTTGAGCCAATAGGCGCGCCCCGGGAGCAGTTCCTCCTGGTCCATCCACACGATCGTCGCCTGGAACTGGTCGGCGACCTGCGGGGGCGTGTCGGCGATGGCGATGACGTCGCCGCGGGAGCAATCGACTTCGTCGGCGAGGGTGAGGGTGACCGACTGGCCCGCGCCGGCCTCGTCGAGGTCACCGTCGAGGGTGACGATGCGGGCGATGGTGGTGGTGCGGCCCGAGGGCAGGATGCGCACCGGGTCGCCGGGCTTGACGGTGCCGCCGACGATCAGCCCCGCGAACCCGCGAAAGTCGAGATTGGGGCGGTTGACCCATTGCACCGGCATCCGGAACGGCCTGGCGCGCTGTGCATCGACGTCGAGCTCGACGGTTTCGAGATGATGGATCAGCGTCGGGCCGGAATACCAGTCCATCTGCGTCGAGGGCGTGGCGATATTGTCGCCGCCGAGCCCCGAGATCGGGATCGCAGTGAAGGCGCCGATGCCGATCGAGCTGGCGAATTCGCGATAGTCGGCGACGATATCGTCGAATTTCGACTGGTTATAGCCGACCAGGTCCATCTTGTTCACGGCCAGCACGATGTGGCGGATGCCGATCAGGTGGGCCAGGTACGAGTGGCGCCGCGTCTGGGTGAGCACCCCCTTGCGCGCATCGATCAGGATCACCGCGAGGTCGGCGGTCGAGGCGCCGGTGACCATGTTGCGGGTATATTGCTCGTGGCCGGGGGTGTCGGCGACGATGAACTTGCGTTTCTCGGTCGCGAAGAAGCGGTAGGCGACGTCGATGGTGATGCCCTGCTCGCGCTCGGCGGCGAGGCCGTCGACCAGCAGCGCGAAGTCGATGTTCCGCCCTTGCGTGCCGACCCGCTCGCTGTCGGCCTGGAGCGCGCTGAGCTGGTCCTCGAAGATCTGCTTCGAATCGTAGAGGAGGCGGCCGATCAGGGTGGACTTGCCGTCGTCGACCGATCCGCAGGTGATGAAGCGGAGCAGCGACTTGTTCTGGTGCTGGGCGAGATAGGCTGTGATGTCGGACGCGATGAGGGCGTCGGGGCGGTAGGAGGAAGTCATTGCCCGCCTCCGCCATTTTTCACGCGAAGGCGCGAAGGCGCGAAGAGAAGAAGAGACTTGGTTCGCGCGGAGGCGCGGAGGCGCGGAGGTGTCTGGATTCGCGGCGATGGATCGCGCCGCGTCAGCGGCAGGGAATGCTGCGGCGTGGCGGCTTTGGATGCCGCTTGCGCGGCGCGCATCAATCTCCGCGCCTCCGCGCCTCCGCGTGAACCAATTTTACTTCTTCGCGCTTTCGCGCCTTCGCGTGACTCAAAAGCGGGGGTCATCAGAAATACCCCTCCTGCTTCTTCTTCTCCATGCTCGCGGCCTGGTCGTGGTCGATCGCGCGGCCCTGGCGTTCGGAGGTGGTGGTCAGCAGCATTTCCTGGATCACTTCGCTCAGCGTCGCCGCCTCGCTCTCGACCGCGCCGGTCAGCGGATAGCAGCCGAGCGTGCGGAAGCGGATCGAGCGTTCCACGGGGACCTCGCCGGGGTTCAGGCGGAAGCGGTCGTCGTCGACCATCAGCAGCAGCCCGTCGCGCACCACCGTCGGGCGCGGCGCGGCGAAGTAGAGCGGGACGATCTCGATCCCCTCGGCGAGGATGTATTGCCAGATGTCGAGCTCGGTCCAGTTGCTGATCGGGAAGATGCGGATGCTCTCGCCCCCCCCATTTTTTCTTGGCGCCTTGCGGGCGTTGTAGAGGTTCCACAGCTCGGGGCGCTGGTTCTTGGGGTCCCAGCGGTGATTGGCCGAGCGGAAGCTGAACACGCGCTCCTTGGCGCGGCTCTTCTCCTCGTCGCGCCGCGCGCC
>JAZKCD010000006.1:0-48454 GCA_040388355.1 Pseudomonadota bacterium
CCCGGCCTTCGCCGGGGTGGGGCTTCAGAAATCGCTTCCCAGGGTGAGCGCGACCCCCGAGCCCGGCCGGGCCGCGCCCGCGACGCGCTGGCGCCAGTCGATGGCGAAGCGCAGGTCGCGGCCCGCGAGCGGCAGCGCCAGCGTCGCCGAGGGGCCCATGTCGAAGCGCGCGGCGTCGCGTTGCGCCGCGCCCCAGACGCCGACGCCGAGTGCGAAGCGGCTGTGCCCGATCCGGCGCGTGGCGCGCGCGGCGCCGTCGGCATAGGGCTCGACACGGGCGCGGCGGATCGCGCCGGCCTGGCCGTAGGATTCGAGGCGGAAGCCGGCCACGTCGCGGTCGAGCCCGGCGACCATGCCTAGCCCCTGGCCGCCTTTGCCGTTGTCGAGCGCGAAGCGCTGCTCGGCGACGAGGCGGACCGGCGCGCGGGTCGGCTGCCATTCGACTCCGAGCGTGGCTTCGCGGCCGGGCCCCGAAAGCGGAGTCACAAGCCGCCCGAACAGCGCGATCCGCCGCTTGCGATCGAGCGTGTAGACCAGCCGCAGCCCGGCCTGGCTGCCGCCGAGTTGCCCGCCCGGCGCGACTCCGACTGCGCTGCCCGGGCGCAGCGACACCCAGGCGCTCGCGGCCCAGCGGCCGGCGACGGGACCGGCGGGCTGCTGCGGCGACGGGAACAGCGCGGGAGCGAGCGCGGCGGGCGAGTCGGTATATTCGGCCTCGCCGAACTGGAGCAGGTTGAGCAACGCCATCCGCACGCGCACCGGATCGCCGCGCGGGCGGGCGGCGGGGGGACGGGCGGGCGCCATCGCCGGGCGCGCCGCGGTCCGCACCGCGCGCTGCATCGGAAGCGGCCCCGCAGGGGCAGCCTCGCGTGGCGGCAACGACGCGACTACGGGCGCCGCAAGGGCGCGGATCGCGTCGGGCAGCGAGCCGGTCTGCGACCACAGGATCGCGACTCGCATCCCCACCCAGCCGACACTCACCAGCGCGAGGAAGCGCAGCGGCCGCCCGCGCCGGACCGGTTTTGCGCTCACGCGGCCGCGCGACCGGGATCGTCGGGGAAATGATGCTCGGTCTTATCCCAGTGCGGGACGCCGCCGGCGAGCATCCGGACATAGGCGAACACCGCGCGCCGCGCCGCGAGCAGCGCGATCGCGTTGGCGACCACCATCCGCACCGGCGCCCAGCCCGCCTGCCGCCAGCCATAGGCGCGCCACACGAACGCGACCCGGACCGCGACGCGCCACCCGAGCAGCGAGAGGTTCGCGAACAGCAGCGCGCGCACCGCCGGGTGCAGCGGCGGCGGGGCGAAGCCGGTGAGCGCGTGGCCCGCGAGCGAGCAGCCCCACAGCACCAGCGCGAGATAGGCGATGGCGAGCACCGGCATCGACAGCGTCACCCGCCGGTCGCGCATCCGCATCCAGTGATCGCTGAGCGCGCCGGGCGCCCCCCAGCCGGTGCGGTCCCAGCCGGCGAGCGCGATCCCGGTCATCCAGCGTCCCTTCTGGCGCACCGCCGCGTCGAACCGTGCGGGGAAATAGGCGCGCACCGACACCGGCCTTCCGCCGGGGACTTCGGCGACGCGCGCGAACAAGGTCCGCCCGCCCATCGCCGCGACGGTCAGCCCCAGCTCGTAATCCTCGGTCAGGCTGGCCTCGTCGAACGGCAGCCCGCCGCGGCGTTCGGCGATGCGCGCCAGCATGTCGCGCCGGATCGCGCAGCCGACCCCGGCGAGCGGCAGCGCGGCGCCGAGCGCCTGGCGCACCGGCAATTGCTTGGCATGCGCCTCGGCGAACTCGTCGCAATAATGGCCGGCGACCAGCGGCGAGCGGGGATCGGGCAGGGGGAGCACCGGCAGCTGCACCGCCGCGTACGCGCCGATCGCGTGGGCGACGATGCGAAGCTCCTGCGCATGGACGAGGTCCTCGGCGTCGTGGAGCATCACCGCCGCCACCGGCCCCTCCGCCGCCTCGTCGCGCAGCAGCGCGCGCCACAGGACATTGAGGCAGTCGGCCTTGGTCGTCGGCCCGGGATTGGGCCCGATCACCAGCCGGACGCGCGAGTCTGCCTCGGCGACTTCGGCGACGCGGTCGATCGTGTCGCGGTCGTTCGGATAGGTGCCGACATAGAGGCGATAGTCGGGATGGTCGAAGCGCTCGAGCGCGGTCCGCAGCATCTGCTCGATGACCGCGGCTTCCATCCAGCAGGCGACGAATATGGCGATCCGGCCTTCGGGGATGGTCTCGGGGAGCGCCGCCATCGTCTCGGCGCGCAGCCAGGCGCGGATTCGCCGGGCGATATAGACCAGGTCGACAGCCAGATCGTCGAGCCCGCCGACGAGGAACCAGATCGCGGCGAAGAGCGTGGCTTCGCGCGCGATGATATCGATCGAACCGAGGCCTGCCCCCTCCACCGCGATCCCTCCGATTCGGACGGAACACTATCCGTTGTGGCGGCGCGGCGATCAAGCCGCGTGGGACAGGCATTGGTTAATTCGGCTGGACTCGGCTCTCCGCCCGGCTATCGTTACCGCGCCCGAGCAATCGGGCCTAAAGGGGACAGGGTGCCATGAAGCTCGTCACACGGGTCGCGATTCTGGCGCTTGCGCTGACACCGATCGGCGCGATCGCTGCGTTCGGCGACAACAGCCCGCAGGTCGAGATGGCCACGCCGGGGATCGGCGACGGCGCGATCGAGCGCTTCACCGTCCGCTTCACTCAGCCGATGGTGGCCTTGGGCGATCCGCGCGCCGCCTCGCCGTTCGATGTGAAATGCCCGGTCGAGGGGCAAGGCCGCTGGGTCGACCAGACCACGTTCGTCCATGAATTCACGAGCCCGCTACCCGGCGGGGTCACCTGCACCTTCAGCTTCCGCGACAAGCTCAAGAGCCTCGCGGGCTATGCGGTCGCGGGGCAATCGACCTTCACTGTCGACAGCGGCGGGCCGATCGCGCGCGCGGTGCTGCCCAATCGCTGGGGCAACGATATCGAGGAGGACCAAGTCTTCCTCGTCGCCGCCAACATGGGCGTCGACCGCGCCTCGGTCGCGACCGGGGCCTATTGCGCGGTCGACGGGCTCGGCGAGAAGATTCCCGTGGACGTGCTGCCGGCCGAATTGCCGGGCAAACTGGTCTCCGACCTCGGCACCGACCGCTGGGAAGTGCGCAGCTTCCTCGAGGAGGCCGGGCTGCCGCAGACCTTGCCCGCCGCCGCCGCGGACCGTGCCAAGGCGACCGAGAGCCTGATCGCGGTCAAGTGCCGCCGGCCGCTGCCGCCGGGGCGCGACGTCTCGCTGGTGTGGGGCAAGGACATCAAGAGCCCGACCGGGCGGCTCGCCGGCGCCGACCAGCGCTTCGACTTCACCGTGCGCAAGCCGTTCACCGCGCGCTTCGAATGCTCGCGGGTCAATCCGCAGGCCGGGTGCAGCCCGGTGCAGGAGGCGTGGGTGCGCTTCTCGGCCGACGTGCCGGTCGCGCAGGCGCTGGCGATCCGGATCAAGCAGCCCGACGGCACCGAGCTGACCCCGATCCTCACCGATGACGACAAGAACCACGCCTTCGTCAGCGACGTGAAGTTCAAGGCGCCCTTGCCGCAGGCGATGACCGCCAAGCTGATCCTGCCGCCCGGCATCGCCGACGAGAGCGGGCGCAAGCTGAGCAATGCCGAGCGCTTCCCGCTCGACATCCGCTTCGACGAGCCGCCGCCCTTGGTGAAGTTCGCCGCGTCGTTCGGCATCCTCGAGCTCAAGGAAGGCGGCGTGCTCCCCGTCTCGGTGCGCAACGTCGAGGCCAAATTGGGCGGCAGCCAGCTCGGCATTCCGGGGCAGAGCCTCAAGGTCGAGAGCGACGCCGACATCGCCAGATGGCTGCGCACGATCGACGATGCCGACGACGACAAGAGCGACCAGGTCAAGCGCGGCAAGGAGACCGTGCGGATCAACCAGACCGGCGCCAAGCCGATCCTCGCGGGGGTCGCGGGGGCGTCGCATTTCGAGTTCGGGCTGCCGAGCGCGGGCAAGGAATTCGAAGTGGTCGGCATCCCGCTGACCAAGCCCGGATTCTATGTCGTCGAGCTCGCCAGCCCGCGGCTCGGCGAGGCTTTGCTCGGGCGCAAGGCCCCGCGCTATGTCGCGGCGGGCGCGCTGGTCACCAACATGGCAGTGCATTTCAAATGGGGCCGCGAAGGCTCGCTGGTGTGGGTGACCGCGCTCGACACCGGCGCGGGGGTCGGCGGCGCCGCGGTGGCGGTGACCGACAGCTGCACCGGGCAATTGCTCGCCAAGGGCAATACCGACGCGTCGGGGCGGCTCGGCGTCCCCGCGGGGCTGCCCGAGCCCGAAAGCTATTCGAGCTGCGACGAGACCAGCCCGCATCCGCTGATGGTCTCGGCGCGCAAGGCCGATGATTTCAGCTTTGCGCTCACTGCCTGGGGCGAAGGCATCAGCCCGGGCGATTTCGACCTGCCCTATGGCTGGAGCGCGCAGGAAGACGTGTTCCACACCGTGTTCGACCGCGCTTTGGTCCGCCAGGGCGAGGCGATCCACATGAAGCACATCGTCCGCAAGCCGATCGCCGCGGGCTTCGGCGCGTCGCCGGCGTTCAGCGGCACGCTGCGGCTGTCGCACCGCGGCTCGGACACGCAGTTCGAGCTGCCGCTGACGATCGACGCCAACGGCGTCGGCGAGAGCGACTGGACCGCGCCGGCGGGCGCGCCGATGGGCGATTACGACCTCCAGGTCATCACCAAGACCGCCGACGGCAAGGACGAGCGGACGATCTACACCCGCCAGTCGTTCAAGGTCGACGAGTATCGCCTGCCGACGATGAAGGCGAGCGTCGCGGGTCCCAAGGAAGCCGCGATCCGCCCGACGACGATGCCGCTCGACCTGTTCGTCGGCTATCTCTCGGGCGGCGGCGCGTCGAACCTGCCGGTCGAATTGCGCGTCGGCTATTTCGCCGGCGACCGCACCCCATCGGGCTATGACGCCTACAGCTTCGGCGGCAAGGCGATGGCCGAGGGCGTCGTGCCGATGAACGGCAATGGCGACGAGGACGAGAGCAGCAACAACCTGCCCCCCACCCAGACGCTGCCGGTGACGCTCAGCGCAGACGGCAGCGCGCGCACCAGCATCGATGTGCCGCAGGGGCTCGACGATGGTGCCAGCATGATGGTCGAGATGGACTATCAGGACGCAAACGGCGAAGTGCTGACCGCGTCGCGGCGGATCGCGCTCTACCCCTCGGCGGTGCAGCTCGGCATCAAGACCGACGGCTGGCTGATGAAGAATGACGATCTCAGGCTGCGCTTCGTCGCGGTCGACACCAGCGGCAAGCCGATCGCCAACCAGGCAGTGTCGGTCGAGCTCTACAGCCGCGAAGTGCTGACTGCGCGGCGGCGGCTGATCGGCGGCTTCTACGCCTACGACAACCAGCTCAAGACCACCAAGCTCGCCGCGACCTGCTCGGCGACCACCGATTCGCTCGGGCTCGCGCAGTGCCAGATCAACGCCGGGGTCTCGGGCGAAGTCTATGCGGTGGCGACCACCAAGGACGCCAACGGCAATGTCGCGCGCGCGGTGCGATCGGTGTGGCTGGCGGGCGACGACGCCTGGTGGTTCGGCGGCGACAATGGCGACCGGATGGACCTCATCCCCGAACGCCAAGAATACAAGGCGGGCGAGACCGCGAAATTCCAGGTCCGCATGCCCTTCCGCGAGGCGACCGCGCTGGTGACGGTCGAGCGCGAAGGCGTGCTGTCGAGCTTCGTCGTCGGCTTGTCCGGCACCGATCCGGTGATCGAAGTGCCGATGCCCGGCGATTACGCGCCCGACGTCTATGTCTCGGTGATGGCGGTCCGCGGGCGAGTCGAGGGGTGGTCGCTCTGGTCGTCGAACATGGCGCGCGACTGGGGGGTGCCGTTCTTCTCGAAGGATGGCGGCAAGCCCACCGCGACGGTGGACCTTGCCAAGCCGAGCTACCGCGTCGGCATCGCCAAGGTGAAGGTCGGGTGGGATTCGCACCGGCTCGGCGTCGCCGTGAAGGCCGACAAGGAACGCTATGGCGCGCGCGACACCGCGACGGTCGACATCACGGTCAAGACGCCGGACGGCAAGCCCGCCGCGACCGCCGACGTCGCCTTCGCCGCGGTCGACGAGGCGCTGATGCAGCTCGCGCCGAACGACAGCTGGGACGTGCTGACTGCGATGATGGGCGACCGCCCGCTGTCGGTGCTGACCTCGACGGCGCAGATGCAGGTCGTCGGCAAGCGCCATTACGGCAAGAAGGCCGTCGAGGCCGGCGGCGGCGGCGGCGGCGATCTCTCCGGACTCAACCGCGAGAATTTCCAGCCGGTGCTGCTGTGGAAGGGCAAGCTCGACCTCGACGCCAACGGCCATGCCCAGGTCAAGGTGCCGCTCAGCGACGCGCTGACCTCGTTCCGCCTCGTCGCGATCGCCACCAACGGGATGCAGCAGTTCGGCACCGGCGAAGCCAATGTCCGCACCGCGCAGGATCTCAGCATCTTCTCGGGGCTCCCCCCGCTGGTCCGCACCGGCGACCGTTTCGGCGCGACCTTCACGCTGCGCAACGGATCGGACAAGCCGATGCGGGTCACCGCCGCGGTCAAGCTGACCCCGGCGATCGCGACCGGCAAGCCGCTGACCGTCGAAATCCCCGCCGGCGCCGCGGTGCCGGTGGTGTGGAACCTCACCGCGCCCGCCAACGAAGGCGCGATCAGCTGGTCGGTCGAGGCGAAGACCGCCGACGGCAAGGCCAGCGACCAGATCACCGTCGCGCAGGAAGTCGCGCCCGCGGTTCCGATCGAGACCTGGGCGGCGACGATCCTCCGCGTCGGCGACAATAGCAGCGTCACCATCGCCCCGCCCGCGGGCGCGCTGCCCGGGCGCGGCAGCGTCGACGTCTTCCTCACCGACACGCTCGCGCCGCCGCTCCAGGGCGTGCGGGACTATATGGCGGGCTATCCCTATGGCTGCCTCGAGCAGCGCACGTCCAAGGCGATCGTCAGCGGCGATACCGGCGCATGGAACCTGATCGCCGCCGAGCTGCCTGCCTATCTCGATAAGGACGGCTTCGCGCGCTACTTCACCGGCGACTGGCCGGGGTCGGAGGCGCTCACTGCCTATCTGCTCTCGGTCACCGCCGAAGCGGGGCTGCCGCTCCCCGAAGGTCCCCGCGCGAAAATGATCGAGGCGATGAAGTCGGTGATCGACGGACGCACCCGCCACGAGGATTATGGCGATGTCCGCCTGCAGCGCGTCGCGGCCTTCTCGGCGCTCGCGCGCCAGGGTGCGGCGACCGCGGCGATGCTCGGCCAGCTCGGTATCCCGGCGAACGAGATGCCGACCGAGACGCTCGCCGACTATCTCTCGGCGCTCGGCCGTATCCCCGATCTCGCCAACGGCGCCGCGCTGCGCGCCGAGGGCGAGCGGATTCTCCGCACCCGCCTCGTCTATGAAGGCACCCGCATCGACCTGGTCGACAAGGACAATCAGCCCTGGTGGCTGATGGGATCGGGCGACACCGCCTCGATCAAGCTGCTGATCGCGACGCTCGGCCGCCCTGGCTGGCAGAATGACTCGGGCAAGATGATGATCGGGGTCGGCGCACGCCAGGCCCGCGGCCATTGGGACACCACCACCGCCAATGCCTGGGGCACGATCGCCGCGCGCAAGTTCATGGCGCTCTACCCGGCGCAGGCAGTCGCGGGGATCACCACCGCTTCGCTCGGCGGCCAGTCGTTCAGCCGCCCCTGGCCGCTCGACGAGCCGCAGCGCCGCTTCAGCTTCGCACTGCCCGTAGCGAGCACGCCGATGGCGATCGCGCAGGCGGGCGGGGCCGGACCCTGGGCGTTCGTCTCGGTCAAGGCGGCGGTGCCGCTGACCCAGCCGTTGTACGCCGGCTACAAGATGACCAAGACCACCACGATCGTGCAGGCCTACAAGCCTGGCCAGCTCACCCGCGGCGATGTCGTCAAGGTGACGATCACGGTCGAGGCGACCGCCGAGCGCAACTGGGTGGTGGTCAGCGATCCGGTACCCGCGGGCGCGACGGTGATCGGCAGCCTCGGCGGGCAATCGCAGATGCTCGGCGCCGCCGCGAACGACAATGAGGGCGTGTCGCCCAGCTATGTCGAGCGCGGCCGCGACGCGTGGCGGGCCTATTATGGCTGGGTGCCGCGCGGCAGCTTCACGGTGTCGTACGTGATGCGAGTCAATTCGGCGGGCGTGTTCAGCCTGCCGTCGACGCGAGTCGAGGCGATGTACTCGCCCGAGATCCGCGCGGCGGTGCCCAACCAGCCGGTGACCGTGGCGCAGCGGTGACGTGAGCGGCGAACAAGGCGACGCACCACCGTCATCCCCGCGAAAGCGGGGACCCATATCGGGCGCTTTCCTCGATCACGGCCGTGGTTTGATTGGCAAGGTCGGGCGATGGGTCCCCGCTTTCGCGGGGAGGACGGTTGGGTGGATGCGCGCGCGTATCGCGCCGCTTCAGCGCGACTGGTCCGAACGGGGGTGGAGGGGCCTGCTCACCCCGCCGCGGATCGTCCTCACCGTCTCGCTGTCGCTGATCGCCGCCTTCGTGACGCTCGACTGGACCACGCTCCCGCCGCCGCTCCCCGACTATGCCCAGAGCCGCGCCGCCTACACCCCGTCCGAGGCCTGGCTCTATGACCGGGGCGGCCGGCTGATCGACAGCGCGCGCGTCAACTACCAGGTCCGCCGCCTCGCCTGGACTCCGCTCGACCAGATCGCGCCGGTCGCGCGCGACACGATCCTCGCCGCCGAAGACAAAAGATTCCGCGACCATGGCGGGATCGACTGGCTCGCGCTGGGCGGCGCGGTCCGCGACCGCTTCGAGGGCAAGCGCGGCCGTGGCGCCTCGACGCTGTCGATGCAGGTCGCCGCCTTCCTCGCCCCGGATCTCGCCATGCCCGGATCGCGCACGACCTGGGACAAGCTCCGCCAGCTCCGCGCCGGCGCCGCGCTCGAAGCGCGCTGGACCAAGGACCAGATCCTCGAGGCTTATCTCAACCTCGCGGGCTTTCGCGGCGAGGCGCAGGGGATCGGCGCGGCGGCGCTGGGGCTGTTCGGCAAGACCCCCGCCGCGCTCAGCCGCGACGATGCGCTGCTGCTCGCCGCGCTGCTTCCCGATCCCGGCGCGACCGCCCCGCAGATCGCCCAGCGCGCCTGCGCGCTCAGCCACGAAGCGGATTGCACGCGCTTCGCCGCCGCCGCCGCCTCGATGCTCGGGCCGGCGCGCAGCCTCGCGCTCGACCCCGGGCTTGCGCCGCACCTCGCCGGCATGCTGCTCGACAAGCCCGGCCTCAAGGTCACCACCACGATCGACGCGCGCGTCCAGCAGGCGGCGATCGAAGCGCTCCGCCGCCAGCTCCAGGGGCTGGGCGGCACCCGCGCGCGCGACGGCGCGGTGGTGGTGGTCGACAATGCCAGCGGCGACATCCTCGCGATGGTCGGCGGGATCGGCGGCAATTCGACTGCGCCCGCGGTCAACGGCGCGACTGCCTATCGCCAGGCCGGGTCGACGCTCAAGCCCTTCCTCTACGCGCAGGCGATCGAGAAGGGCTATCTCACCGCCGCCTCGATCCTCGACGATTCGCCGGTCCAGCTCGACACCGCCTCGGGGCTCTATGTCCCGCAGAATTACGACAAGGGGTTCAAGGGCCCGGTCTCGGCACGCATCGCGCTGGCGGGATCGCTCAACGTGCCCGCGGTGCGCACGCTGCTGCTGGTCGGCGTCGAGGCATTCAAGGACCGGCTGTTCGACACCGGCTATGAAGGCATGACCGAGGACGGCGACTATTACGGCTTCAGCCTCGCGCTCGGATCGGCCGAAGTCACGTTGGTCGAGCAGGTCGCGGCGTATCGCAGCCTCGCGCTCGGCGGGCGCTGGTCGCCGCTCAGGCTGGTGTCGGGCGATCCGCGCGCGGCCTTCCGCCGCGGCACTTCGCCCGAGGCGGCGTGGATCGTCGCCGACATGCTCGCCGATCCCAACGCGCGGGCCGGGACTTTCGGGATCGATTCGGCGCTGCGGCTACCCTTCTGGGCCGCGGCCAAGACCGGCACGTCGAAGGCGATGCGCGACAATTGGTGCATCGGCTTCTCGGATCGCTTCACCGTCGGGGTGTGGGTCGGCAATCTCGAAGGCGATCCGATGCGCGCGGTCTCGGGCACCAGCG
Source organism: Pseudomonadota bacterium (assembly GCA_040388355.1). Lineage (GTDB taxonomy): Bacteria > Pseudomonadota > Alphaproteobacteria > Sphingomonadales > Sphingomonadaceae > Sphingomonas. The sequence continues at coordinate 10,213 of JAZKCD010000006.1, forward strand.
GCGCGGCGCCGGTGTGGCGCGACCTGATGATGGCCCTGCACGCGGGCAATCCGGGGCGACAGCCCGCGCGCCCGGCGACGGTGGAGGAGCACCGCATCAGCTTCGCCGACGGCATCGAGCAGCCGCGGCGCGAATATTTCCTCAAAGGGACCGCGCTGACTCGAGTCGCCGCGGCGCCCGCAACCGCGCGGCGCCCGCGCATCGTCAATCCGGCGGGGGGCGCCGTCTATGCGCTCGACCCCGATATTCCGCGCGACCAGCAGCGGATCGCAGTCACGGTCAGCGGCGACGTCACCGGGCACCGGCTGATGCTCGACAAGCAGGATCTGGGGACGGCGGAATCGAAGCCGCAGGTGCTTACGGCGCGGGGGCAGCATCGGCTGCGACTCGTGGATTTGAGCGGGAAAGTCGTCGACCAGATCGTTTTTACGGTCCGATAGAGTCTGCGTCGGCAAGCGCAGTGCCGGCCCGCTCCTCCTCCCGGCCACCCACAGCGTATCCTGAAATGGGTGGCTGGGAGCGGGAGCGGGCCGGCACCGCAACAAAAAATCGAACCTTTTGGAATCTGCCGCGTTGCGCGCATTGGTCCCTCCCCCCTTTCCGGGACCAACCGCGTCGGCGTATCGGACGCAAACAGGGCCCCGGAGCGGACATGGTCCGCGCCGGGGCCCAATTTTCTGGCGGCTTACCAGTAGAAGTTGCGGATCACCCGGACGACCGTGCCGCGGCGCGTATCGACCAGCAGCAAGTCGTCATAGTGGCGCACCCAGACCTGGTTGTAGCCCGGATTGGGCAGGTGATAGCGCCAGGGATCCGAGATCCGGTAGCGCGAGCCGAACAGGTCGAACCCGATGCGCAGGCCCGGCCGGAAGCTCTGGTAGCGGAACGGCGCGCGCCAGTTGCCGCGCGAATAGATGCCGCGGTTGCCGTTGCGGTGGTTCTGCCAGTCGTTGTTGCCCCAGCGGCGGTTGCGGTCCTGACGGTCCTCGCGCAGCTCCTGGCGGGCGCCGTTCAGCTCGCGGCGCTCCTGGCGGACACGCTGCGGATCGCCGCTACGGCGGGCGCGCTGCACGTCCTGGCGCTCCTGACGGACATCCTGGCGGTCGCGGCGCAGCTCGCGCTGCGACTGGGCCTGCGCAGTCACGGGCAGCGCCACGGCTGCTGGCATGGCGACGGCGGCAAGCAATGCGGCCGTAATGAGCTTCTTCATGATCCGATCCTCCTCAGACATTTTCCTGCTGACGATCGCCCGCGATGATCGGGGCGTTGCGTCTGCTGGAACGTCTTTGGAGCCTGCCGGGTGAACCGCGCGGGAACGCGCGCTTCATCTCCCGGCAAGGAGTGTTACTGGCCGCCGCCGCCCTGTCCGCCGCCGGCGCCGCCCGCGCCGGGGGCGCCGACCGTGCCGATATTGCCGAACAGATCCTCGAAGAAGCTGCGATGGCGGCCCAGCGTCGGCGTCTTCTTGCCCGAGGGATCGACCGAGGCGATCAGCTCCTTGCCGGTGCGGTCGATCGCCGTGACGTTGCCCGCCGCATCGAAGCGGATGCGCAGCGTCGTCTGGTCCTTCGGATTGGGCGAATTATACGCCATGTTGCTGCTGTCGCGCGAGATATAATACCACTCGCCCTGGTTGAACTGGCTGGTCAGCGTCGGCCGGCCGAGCGTCTTGAGCACCGAATCGCGATTGTCGACGCCGGGCTGGATCGAATCGACCAGCTCCTTGTCGATCACATAGCCTTGATGGCTGCGGATCGGCACGCAGGCCGTGGTGCCGAGAGCGGCGAGCATCGCGGCCGAGGCCAGGATGCGGACAGGAAACACCGACATCTATTTCTCCACAGGCGCACGCCAGAAAACTCGCGCGCCTAAACTCGCGCGATTTGCATCACGCATCGATCGCCTCAATATGCGCCTAATTGCGGCCAAACAAGGTCGCGCCTTAGATGGATGGATGATGACCCTGTTCCAGCGGCTGTTCGGCCGGCCCGATCGCGGGACGGCGCCGGCGCTCTATGCGGCGGTCGTGGCGCGCGGCCGCGATGCGCATTGGTATCAAGCGGGCGGCGTGCCCGACAGCGTCGACGGACGATTCGACATGATCGCGGCGGTGCTGACGCTGGTGCTGCTGCGGCTCGAAGGCGATTCGGAGGGGGTGCCGCTCTCCACGCTCGTCGCCGAATGCTTCATCGACGACATGGACGGCCAGCTGCGCGAGATCGGCATCGGCGACATCGTCGTCGGCAAGCATATGGGGCGGATGATGGGGATGCTCGGCGGGCGGCTCGGCGCGTATCGCTCCGGGCTGGCCGAAGGCGATCTCAAGCCCGCGCTGGTGCGCAACCTCTATCGCGGTGCTGCGCCTGATCCGGCGGCGCTGGCGCATGTCGAGGCGGCGCTGCTCGCGTTTCAAGAGTCGCTCGCTGCGGCACCGCTGGGGCTGCTGCTCGGCGGAGCGCTGCCCCGATGACTGCGCCCGAATTCTCGCGCGAGCGGCGGCTCGACCAGATCGGCGCGGGCGAGACGATCGTCGAGATCGGCGCCGAGCCCGGCGAATGCGCGGCGCTGGCCGCGCGATTCGGGCTGCTCGCGATCGACTCGCTCGACGCGCGCTACGCGATCCGCCGCGACAATGCGGAAATCCGCGCCACCGGGCATCTGTCGGCGCGCGTCACTCAGGCGTGCGTCGCCAGCCACGAGCCGGTGCCGGCAGTGATCGAGGAGGATTTCGACCTGCGCTTCCTCCCCGAGGCCGAGCCGGGCGCCGACGAAGTCGAGCTGTCCGAGGCGGAATGCGATACCGTCTTCTACACCGGCGGCGCAATCGATCTGGGCGAGGCGGCGGCGGAGACGCTGGCGCTCGCGCTCGATCCCTTCCCGCGCAGCCCGGTCGCGGCGCAGGCGCTCAAGGCGGCGGGGGTGCTGGGCGAGGACGAAGTCGGGCCCTTCTCGGGGCTGGCGGCGCTCAGGGACAAGCTCGGGAAGTAGTAAGCGGAGCCGATTACTTCCTTGTTCCCCTGCGAAAGCAGGGGTCCAGGGCCACGCCGTTCAGCCCATGTGACCCTGGGCTCCCGCTTTCGCAGGAGAACAAGAAAGCTTGTTCGACCAGGATGAGCCCCATCAAAGGCAGCCGGCCTCGCGGACGGTGGCGGCGGCGCGCTCGAGCCGCCCGGCCGCGTCGCTCGACCAGGTCACGACGATATTCTCGTTGCACGGCAGGCTCAGCACCAGCCGTTCGGCGCGGTGCTGGCGCGGGTAGATCGAGAAGCCGTTCTCGCGGAGCCAGCCGAGCAGTTCGGCCTCGGCAACGCCGCGCGCGAAGCGCCGCCCGAATGCGACGGCGCTCTCCGGCCGCTCCCGTGCCGCATCGGCGATCAGCGCGGGACGCCGCTCGGCGGCAAGCATCGCATAGCCGAACAGGATCTGGCGCCAGCTCAATGCCAGCACCACCAGCAGCGCCGCGGCGAGCAGCAGGAACAGATAGCGTCGAGTCACCCGCGCAGCGTGTCCGCTTTCCGCGACCGCCGCAACCGCGCCGGCTACCCGGTCGTGCCGATACCTCGCGCCAGCATCGACGCGATCGTGTCGGCGATCTCCTCGGGATCGACGCCGTCGTCCCACACGCTGTAGCGAAGGCCGAGGAACACGTTCATCCCCATGATCGCCCAGGCGTGGATCTCGGAGATGTCGCCGCGGATCTCGCCGCGCGCCGCGCCGGCCTTGAGGCGCGTCGCGATGCGCTCGGCGGTGGTCGCATAGTGCATGCGGAAGCTTTCGGGGTCGACGAACTCGGCCTCGTCGATGATCCGGTAGATCTCCTTGTGCGCGCGCGCGAACTTGATGAAGTGGAGCAGGCCGGCGCGCTCGGCCTCGATCTGGTGCCCCGCCGCGCGGATCGCCGGTCCGACATGCTCCTTGACCTGCTCGGACATGTCGCGGACCAGCGCGCGGAACACCGCGTCCTTCGAATCGAAATAGGTGTAGAAGCTGCCGAGCGCGACGCCCGCGCGGCGGGTGATCCCCGCGATCGAGCCCTCGTGGAACCCCTTTTCGCCGAACTCGACCGCCGCGGCGTCGAGGATCGCGCGCAGCGTCTTGCGGCCGCGTGCGGTGCGCGGCTCCTTGCCCGCGCTCGCCGAATCCGCCGTCCCCAGCGAGGGTGATGTGGCCGTCATGCCACGCCCGTCCGCCATTTCATCATCCCCTTTCGATTCCCAAGTTGAAACCTGGTTCAGGTTTCAGTATAGCGTCCGGCAACCGCTTACAACCCGTCCATTAGAGCGGGTCGTCTCTTGGGGAGGAAGTCCTGATGTCACGCACGCATTCCGCACGCACGATTCTCTTTGCCGGCGCCGCCTTCGCCGCGCTGATCGCCGCCCCCGCCTTCGCGCAGGACGAGTCGGCCCCGGTCCAGGAAGAAGCCGCCGCCACCGCGGATGAGGGCGGCGAGATCGTCGTCACCGCGCGCCGCCGCGAGGAACGGCTGATCGACGTCCCCGGCGCCGTCACGGCTTTTTCGGGCGACGCGCTCGAGAAGCAGGGCGCGATCGACATCACCGACATCTCCAACGTCACCCCCAACGTGACCTTCGAGAATTCGCGCGGCACCAATTCGACGCTGACTGCCTTCATCCGCGGCGTCGGCCAGCAGGATCCGGTGCCGGGCTTCGAGGCCGGCGTCGGCATCTATCTCGATGACGTCTACCTCAATCGCCCGCAGGCCGCGGTGCTCGACATCTACGACGTCGAGCGCATCGAAGTGCTGCGCGGGCCGCAGGGCACGCTCTATGGCCGCAACACGATCGGCGGCGCGCTGAAATATGTCACCAAGCGCCTGCCCGACACCTTCGCGGCGAGCCTGCGCGGCACCTATGGTTCGTATAATCAGGCCGACGGCATCCTCACCGTCAGCGTGCCGATCGGCGACAAGCTGCGCATCGGCGGCGCGGTGGCGCGGCTCACCCGCGACGGCTTCGGCGAGAACCTCGTCAACGGGCTCGACAACTACAACAAGAATGTCTGGGCCGGCCGCGGCACGATCGAGTTCGAGACCCCCGACAACCGGGTCTTCTTCCGCCTGACCGGCGACTATACCCATGACAAGTCGAACCCGCGCAACGGGCACCGCCTGTTCACCTCGTTCCTGACCCACGCCCCGGTGCTCGCCAATGTCTACGACACCCAGGCCGGGCTCAACAATCCGAAGCAGGACGTCGAGGGCGGCGGGCTGGCGATGAGCGTCAGCGCCGAGCTGACCAACCATGTCACCGTCCGCTCGATCAGCGCGTGGCGCAAGGACGTCAGCTACGCCCCGATCGACTTCGACTCGCTGCCCTCGGTCGATGTCGACGTGCCCGCGGTCTATCGCAACGAGCAGGTCAGCCAGGAATTCCAGCTGCTCTATTCGAGCTCGAACGTGAACGGCATCTTCGGCTTCTACTATCTCGACGCCAAGGCATCGACGTCGTTCGACGTGATCCTGGGCACGACCGGCGCGCTGCCGGTGGTCGGCCTGCCGGGCTACAACGCCTATACCGCGGGCGACGTGCGCACCCACTCGCCGTCGTTCTTCGGCGACGTCACCTGGGACATCATTCCCCAGATCAGCATCTCGGTCGGCGGCCGCTACACCTGGGACAAGCGCCGCTCGAAGGTGCTCAAGCAGACCAAGTATCTCGGCACCTCGCCCGAATTCGGCGGCGTCGCGGTGGTGCTCGCCACCGGCACCAATTTCACCGGCGAGGCCGAGTTCAAGAAGTTCACCCCGCGCGCCTCGATCAGCTTCAAGCCGACCGAGGACATGACGGCCTATGCGTCCTATTCGAAGGGCTTCAAGGGCGGCGGCTTCGATCCGCGCGGCAGCGCCGGGATCGCGCCCGACACCAACCATGACGGCGTCCGCAGCTACCAGGAGATCTACGACTTCATCGGCTTCGATCCCGAATCGGTCGACAGCTACGAAGTCGGCCTGAAGGGCTCGCTGTTCGATCGCGCGCTGACCTTCGCGATCGACGGCTTCTATTCCAAATATAGCGACGTCCAGATCCCGGGCTCGATCGGAGTCGACGCCAACAATGACGGCGTGTTCGAGAGCTTCGCCGGGGTCACCACCAACGCCGCGCGCGCCGAGTTCAAGGGCGTCGAGGCCGAAGTGAGCGGCCGCGTCGCCCGCGACTATGCGGGCCCGGGCTCGGCGATCACCTTCGCCGGAACGCTTGGCTATATCGACGGCAAGTACAAGGAGTTCCTGGTGGGCGGCGTCAACGTCGCCAGCCAGCGCGCCATCCAGAACACCCCCAAATGGACGCTTTCGGGGACGCTCGGCACTTATGTGCCGATCGGCGACGGCAGCCTCAACCTGTCGTCGACCTTGTCCTATCGCAGCGACACGCATCAGTTCGAAGTGCCGATCCCGTGGCTCGACCAGCCGGGCTATGCGCTGCTCGACGCGAACCTGACCTACAGCTTCGCCGGGGATCACTTCTCGCTCGGCCTGCACGGCAAGAACCTGACCGACCAGCGCTACATCACCTCGGGCTACAATTACCTGTCGCGCAACGCGACGACCGGGGTCTACACCTCGACGCTCGGCCTCGAGGGGATCGCGACTGCCTTCTACGGCAATCCCCGCCAGGTGTTCGTCACCGGCACGGTAAAATTCTGACGCGGCTCCCACCGAACGCGTGATCCTGCGGGCCGGGCGTCTGACGACTCCCGGCCCGCTTCTTTTGACAGGAACCCCCGATGGCCGAAGCCTCCGCGCCCGCGACCACCCCCGCCTATCGCGGAGTCGTGCTGGCGATGCTGCTGCTGGTCTATACCTTCAACTTCGTCGACCGGCAGATCCTCAGCATCCTCGCGCCCGGGATCATGGCCGAGCTGCACCTGACCAAGAGCCAGCTCGGGCTGCTCGGCGGCATCGCCTTCGCTTCGGTCTATTCGACGCTGGCGATACCCTTGTCGTGGCTCGCCGACCGCACCAGCCGGACCTGGGTGATCACCGGCAGCCTCGCGGTGTGGAGCGGCTTCACGGCTTTGTGCGGCGCGGCCGGCGGCTTCGCGCAATTGTTCCTGTGCCGGCTCGGGGTCGGCGTCGGCGAGGCGGGGGGCGTCGCACCCTCCTATGCCGTGATCGCCGACTATTTCCCCGCGGGTTCGCGGGCGCGGGCGCTGGCGATCTATTCGCTCGGCATCCCGCTCGGCTCGGCGGCGGGGGTGATGCTCGGCGGGCATATCGCCAAGTCGGTCGACTGGCGGACGGCGTTCATCGTCGTCGGGGTGCTCGGGCTGCTGATCGCCCCGCTGTTCCGTCTCGTCGTCCGCGAGGCGCCGCGCGATCGCCGCGCCGGATCGTCGGCGCGCTTCGGTGAAGTGTTCGCGATCCTCGCGCGCAAGCGGAGCTTCTGGCTGCTGGCGTTCGGCGCCTCGGCCAGCTCGATGCTCGGCTATGGCCTCGCCTTCTGGCTGCCGACGCTGATGAAGGAGAGCTTCGGGCTCGACTCCGCCGAGACCGGCAATTTCTACGGCGCGATCCTGCTGCTTGGCGGGGTCGCCGGGGTGCTGGCGGGTGGTTTCATCGGCGACCGGTTCGGCAAGCGCGACAAGGCCGCCTATGCGCGGCTGCCCGCGATCGCCTTCGTCCTCGCGGTGCCGCTGTTCGCGGGCGGGGTGATGTCGAGCACGGTTACCGCCGCCTTCCTGTTCTTCGTGGTGCCGCAGGCGCTCGCCTATATCTGGCTCGGCCCGGTGATCTCGGCGGTCCAGCACCTCGTCCCGGCGCACATGCGCGCGACTGCCTCGGCGAGCTTCCTGCTGATCAACAACCTGATCGGGATCGGCGGCGGCATCTATTTCCTGGCGCAGGTGGCGGACTGGCTGGTGCCCGTGTTCGGCACCGAGGCGCTGCGCCACGCGATGCTGTTCAGCCTCGGCTTCTACCTGCTCGCCGCGCTGCTGATGTGGCTGGCGGCGAAACCGTTGCGGGCCGAGTGGGTGGAGTAATCCGGCTTTCCTACACTGCTCGCCAATAGTATTTTCATCATATGTTCCGGCGCAACTCCGTTGACACAGAGAGCCATCACGCAAGAAACATGCGCCGATGCGCAACGGAATTTCACAAATCGCGTCAAAACTGTGAAGCTAAGAGGCGCGGCTTCAACACCGGGGCCGCGTCACCGCTCCCGCGTCGCCGCGAACTTCACCTTGGCATAGCGGTCGGCGATGTACCCGACTTCCCACGCCGATTTCGCCATGAACACCGGGTTACCGTCGCGATCCTTGGCCATCGCGCCGCGGTTCAATTCCATGAAGCTCTTGAGCTCGGCCGGGTCTTCCGCCGAGATCCAGCGCGCAGTCTCGAACGGGGCGATCTCGAGCCCCGCGGCGACCTTGTACTCGGCGTCGAGCCGCGACAGCAGCACGTCGAGCTGGAGCTGGCCGACCACGCCGATGATCCAGTTCGATCCGATGTCGGGATAGAAGACCTGGGTCACCCCCTCCTCGGCCATGTCGTCCAAAGCCTTGCGGAGCTGCTTGGTCTTGGTCGGGTCCTTGAGCACCACCCGCCGCAGGATTTCTGGCGCGAAATTGGGCAGGCCGGTGAAGCGGACCAGCGCCTTCTCGCTCAGCGTGTCCCCCACCCGCAGCACGCCGTGATTGGGGATGCCGATGATGTCGCCCGGGAAGGCCTCGTCCGCCAGCTCGCGTTCGCGGGCGAAGAACAGGATCGGCGAGTGGATCGCGATCGGCTTGCCGTGCCCGGTCGGGGTCAGCTTCATGCCGCGTTTGAAGGTCCCCGACACCAGCCGCATGAACGCAATGCGGTCGCGGTGGTTGGGGTCCATGTTGGCCTGGACCTTGAACACGAATCCGGTGACTTCGTCGCGGGTCGGCTCGACCGGGGCGGGCTCGGCGGGCTGGGTGCGCGGCGGCGGGGCGTGCCTGGCGATCGCGTCGATCAGCGAATCGACGCCGAATTCCTTGAGCGCCGAGCCGAAATAGACCGGGGTCAGGTCGCCGCTCCGATACGCCTCGGCGTCGAATTCGGGATAGCCCACGCCCGCCAGCTCGACTTCCTCGCGCAGCCGCGCGACCGCGCGCTGGCTCAGCAGCGTATCGAGCCTGGGGTCGTCCAAGCCGCCGGTCTGCTCGACCTTGCCCTTGAACTCGCGGCTCCCGCCCTCGGGCAGCAGCAGGCGGTTGTCGACCAGGTCGAAGATCCCCTCGAACTCGCCGCCCATCCCGACCGGCCAGGTCATCGGCACCACGTCGAGCGCGAGCATGTCGGCGATCTCGTCGAGCGTCTCGAACACCTGCCGGCCCTCGCGATCGACCTTGTTGACGAAGGTGATGATCGGCACCGATCGCAGCCGGCATACTTCGAACAGCTTGCGCGTCTGCGGCTCGATGCCCTTGGCGGCGTCGATCACCATCACCGCCGAATCGACTGCGGTCAGAGTCCGGTAGGTGTCCTCCGAAAAATCCTCATGCCCCGGGGTGTCGAGCAGGTTGAAGGTGATGCCCTGCCGCTCGAAGGTCATCACCGAGCTGGTCACCGAGATGCCGCGCTGCTGCTCGATCTTCATCCAGTCCGACCGCGCCCGCCGTGCCTGGCCGCGTGCCTTGACCTCGCCGGCAAGGTGGATCGCGCCGCCGAACAGCAGCAGCTTCTCGGTCAGCGTCGTCTTGCCCGCATCGGGATGCGAGATGATCGCGAAGGTACGGCGGTCCTGGGGAATAGGCATCGCGGGCGTCTAGCGGGTCAATCGGCCAACGTCACCCGCATCGTGAAGGTGCGGAACTCGCCGGGTTCGAAGCGCATCATCCCCGGCTTGTCCCAGATCTCGCCGGTGAAGCCCGCGCGGTCGGCGATGCCGTGCCACGGCTCGATGCAGACGAAGCGCGCGCCGGGCCGCGTCCAGATGCCGAGCATCGGGGTGTCGGGGAATTCGACTTCCAGCCCCGGCCCTTCGCCGCCATCGTAGCGAACCGACTGGCTGGCGAGCTGCTCCCACACCAGCGCGTCGCGTTCGAACCGCGCATCGTCGAGGTGGAGCACGCGCCCGTCGAGCGGGCTCGGCCAGCCATGGTCGTCGATCCATCCGCCCAGCACGATCGCGGCCAGTTCGGCGGGCTCGTCCTTCTCGAAGACGATGCGATGCGCGTCGCGCGGCCGGCCATAGGGCAGCGGCCAGGCGAAGGCGGGATGGAAGCCGAAGCTCGCCGGCATCGCCGCGTCGCCGGTGTTGGTCACGGTGACGTCGATCGACAGCGTCGCTTCCGAGAGCGTGAAGGCGGCGTCGAGCGTGAAGGCGAACGGATAGACCGCGCGCGTCGCCTCATTGTCCGCCAGCCGGAACACCGCGCGGTCCGCCGTGGCCTCGACCACCGCGAAGTCCTGCCGCCGCGCGAAGCCGTGCTGGGGCAGTTCGTAGGTCTCGCCACCCAGCCGGTAGCGGTCCCCGACCAGCCGCCCGACGATCGGGAACAGCAACGGCGCGCGCCCGCTCCAGAAGGCGGGATCGGCGTCGGTCATCAGCGCGCGGTCCTGGGCGTCGCGCAGATGGGTCAGCTCGGCGCCGAACGGGTTGATCGTCGCCGAGAGCCGGCCGGAAGCGATATGGATCATGGCGGCAGGCACTCCAGATATTCTTCCGAGGTTCGGACCAGGGATCGCTATGCCTTGCGCCACTGCTGCGACAGGGGACAAGGATCAATGGTGATCCATCTGCGCAAGCTGCGGCTCAACCGAGCTCGGCAAGCCGGTCCGCTGGACGCTCGATCGCGCCGCCGGCCTCGCGCGGCCCGCGCATGCCGAGGGCGCGCTGATGGACTATGCAGTGCCGCTCCGCCCGATGCTCGGCGGAGTCGGTCTCGCCAGCGGCTTCGGCTCGCCGCCGCTTTCGACCGGCGACACCGGCCGCCCCGGGGGCAATATGGACTTCCCCGAAGCGATCGGAGGCAACACCGTCTATTTGCCCGTCCAGCAGCCGGGGGCGCTGCTCTGTCTCGGCGACGCGCACGCGCTGCAGGGCGACGGCGAGACCAGCCAGTATGCGCTCGAGACCTCGATGGATGTCGAGTTCAGCGTCGAGCTGATCAAGCGCCGCGCAGTGCCGATGCCGCGCGTCGAATCGCCGACCCAGATCATGGTGCTCGGCCAGGCGGGCTCGCTCGACGAGGCGCTCAAGGCGGCGAGCACCGGCATGATCCTGTGGCTCCAGCAGGATTACGGGCTGACTCTGTCGCAGGCCGCGCAAGTGATGGGCACCGCGGTCCGGTTCAGCGTGCCCAATCTCGCCGGCCGCAGCGTCGGCGTCGCCGCGCGACTCGACAAGGTGCTGCTGCCACCGCCCAGGCCCTAGCCGCGCACCGCCCGCCACGCCGCGATCACCGCGTCGATTGCGACATCGGCCTCGGCCATCGTCGTCGCCGAAGAGGTGACCGACGCCCGCATCACCCAGTCGCCGCGCCACAGCGCCGGGCCGAAGAACGCGACCTCGTCGTCCTGGACGCGCTTCACGCAAGCCAGCGTCGCTGCGTCGCTATCGCCGAAGCGGACCATGAACTGGTTGAGCGGCACCGGCGCGACCAGTGCGATTCCCGGCTCCGCCGCCAGCCGCTCGCCCATGTGGCGCGCGATTCCGCAGTGGCGCTCGACCAGCTCGGCGATCCCCGCCCGCCCGAACTGCCGGATCATCGCCCAGGCCGCGAAGCCGCGCGCGCGGCGCGACAGCTCGGGGACAGTGGCCGAGGGATCGCGCTCGGCGCCTTCGGCGACCGGCAAATAGCTCGCGGTGATCGCCATCGATCGGCGATGCGCTTCGGCGTCGCGGACGATCGCAAAGCCGCAATCATAGGGCGTCTGCAGCCATTTATGCCCGTCGGTCGCCCAGCTGTCCGCCGCCTCGACGCCCGCGGTCAGATGCGCGCGGCTGGGACATGCCTGCGCCCACAGCCCGAACGCGCCGTCGACATGCAGCCATGCCCCCGCCGCCTTCGCCACCGGCGCGATCTCGGCGAAGGGATCGCACACCCCGGTGTTGATCTGCCCCGCCTGCGCGATCGCGATCACCGGCCCGGTGCAGCCGCGCACCACCCGCTCGAAATCCGCGGCTTCCATCCGCCCCGACGAATCGCTCGCGACGATCTTCACCCGCTTCGCGCCGAGCCCGAGATATTTGAGCCCCGAATATACCGTCGCGTGCGCGTCGGCGCCGATCACCACGTCGATGGCCGGCGCGCCGAACATCCCGTCGGCCTCGACGTCCCAGCCGGCGCGGCGCAGCACTTCGCTCCGCGCCGCGGCGAGACAAACGAAATTGGCGACCGTCGCGCCCGTGACGAACCCGACCGACGCCTCGTCCGGCAGCCCGAGCAGGTCGAGCAGCCAGTCCGCCGCGACCTTCTCGACCGCCGAGGCCGCGGGCGCCGAGATCAGATTGCCGGCATTCTGCCCCCAGGCGGCGGTCAGCCAGTCGGCGGCGACGCCGGTGGGATGCGAATTGCCGATCACCCAGCCGAAGAAGCGCGGGCCGGTCGCGGCGCGGATGCCGGGGGTGGCCTTGTCGATCAGCTCGGCGATGATCGTATCGGGATCGCCGGCCCGGTCGGGCACCGGCCCGGCAAACGCCGCCAGCATCGCGGCATAGTCGGCGACCGGAGTCGTCTCGGCCTCGGCGATGCCGCGGCGATAGGCGATCGCCGCCTTCGCCGCCCGCTCCATCGCCTCGAATTCGCTCATGCCTCCCTCACGCCTGGCGCCAGGGCGTATGATCGTCGTCATCGCTCGTCCGGGCTTCGCCGCGGTTCCAGCGCTCGCCGTCCCAGCGGTCCTCGAGCGCGTCATATTGGACCAAGGTCCCCGGCGGGCAGCCCAGCTCGACGAGATCGTGCTGGATCAGCGCCAGGCCCGCCTCCAGCTCGGTCACGTCGGTGTCGATAATCGAATATTCGACCTGACCCTCATCCTCTTCGTCATCCGGGTCGTACGACCGGATCTGCCAGCCGCCGCCAGCGCTGCCGAGTCTGGTCAGGCGCAGCTCGGCATCGATATATCGTGTGAAGCGCTCGTGCCGCTCGTGCGGATCGAGGTTGCCGGGGATCAGGATCGGCGTGGCGATGTCGCCCAAATCCTCGTTCAGCGCGTCGAAGCCTTCGAGGAACCGGTCGATCTTCATCCGCGCAGCGTCGCGCCGAGCTTGGCCGCCGCCGCCACGACCTTGTCGGCCACGGCCTTCAGTTCCTCGTCGGTGAAGCTCTTTTCGCCCGGCTGGAGCGTGATTTCGACCGCGAGGCTCTTTTGCCCCTCGGGCACGCCCGCGCCGGTGAAGACGTCGAACAGCCGCGCCTCGACGATCGCCGCCTTGTCGGCGCCCTTGACCGCGCGGACGAGATCGCCCGCCGCCAGCGTATCGGGCACCAGGAAGGCGAAATCGCGCGTCACCGGCTGGAGCGCGGGCGGGGTATAGGCCGGGCGCATGAAGCCGCTGCCGCGCTTGGCCGGCAGCGCGTCGATATAGAGCTCGACCGCGGCGACATCGCCGTCGAGGTCGAACGCCTTGAGCACCGAAGGATGCACCATCCCGAACGCGGCGAGCAGGGTCTTGGGGCCGAGCCGCAGCGTGCCCGACTGGCCGGGGTGATAGACCTCGCCGGCCTCACCCATCACCTGGAGGTTCGCGACCGGCGCCCCGGCGGCTTCGAGCAACGCCAGCGCCTCGGCCTTGGCATCGAACGCGCCGAAGCCCTGCGCCTTGCCCGCCTGCCAGCCGCGCGGCGATCGCGACCCCGCCAGCACCACGCCGAGCGTCGGGCGTTCGCTATCGGCAAGGTAGCGCCGTCCGATCTCGAACAGCCGGACGCTGGTCGCGCCGCGCTTGAGATTGCGCTCGGCCGCCGCGAGCAGGCCTGGGAGCAGCGACGGCCGCATCACCTTGAGATCCTCGCTGATCGGATTGGCGAGGCTCCATGCACCCCCGCCGAACGGCGCCGCCTCGGCCTCGGAGATGAAGCTCCAGGTCACGGCCTCGTTCAGCCCGCGCGCCGCCGCGGTGCGCCTGAGCTTGCGCTCGAGCTTCTGCTCCGCAGTCGCGGTCGGCCGCGCCACGCCGGGCGCGCGGTCGAGCGGAACCGACGGGACATTGTCGATCCCCTCGATGCGGATGACTTCCTCGACCAGGTCGGCCCAGCCATCGACGTCGCGCCGCCAGCTCGGCACCATGACGGTCCAGTCGCTCGCCACGTCGAAGCCGAGGCTTTCGAGGATCTCGCGCTGGCGATGGTCCGCCACCGCGAGCCCGCCCAGCGTCTCCGCGCGCGCCGGATCATAGGCGACCGTCCGCGGCGTCACCGGCGGCGCGCCCGCGCGCGTCACGCCGCTGGCGGTGCCGCCGCAATGATCGAGCACCAGCCGGGTCGCGATCGCCAGCCCATCGTCGAGAAACGCCGGATCGACGCCGCGCTCGAAGCGCTGGCGCGCATCGCTGGTCAGCCCGAGCTTCTGCCCGGTGCGGGCGATATGGTCGGGGTCGAAATACGCGCATTCGATGATCACGTCGGTGGTCTTGTTCGACACCCCCGAATGCTCGCCGCCCATGATCCCGCCGATGTCGTGGACGGAAACATCGTCGGCGATCACCGTCATCGTCGCGTCGAGCGTGTAGGTCTTGCCGTTGAGCGCCAGTACCTGCTCGCCGTCCTTCGCCCGCCGCGCGACGAGGCCGCCGGTCAGCTTCGCCTGGTCATAGACATGCAGCGGCCGTCCCAAGTCGATCGAGACAAAATTGGTGATGTCGACCAGCACCGAGATCGGCTTCTGCCCGATCGCGGTCAGCTTCGCGCGCATCCAGCCGGGCGCCGCGCCGTTGGTCACCCCCGACACCGCCTGCCCGTAAAAGGCCGGGCAGCCCTCGGGATCGTCGGTCCGTACATCCGGACCCGGCCCTTCGCCCGCCACCGGCTCGATCGCGTCCATCCGGTACACTGCAGCGAGCGGCCTGAGCGTCCCCAGCCCGGCCGCGGCCAAGTCGCGCGCGATCCCGCGCACGCCCATGCAGTCCTGCCGGTTGGGCGTGATCGAGACGTCGATCACCGGATCGCCAAGGCCAGCATAGTCCGGGTAGGCGGTCCCGATCGGCGCGTCGGCGGGAAGCTCGATGATCCCGTCATCCTCGTCGCCCAGCTCGAGCTCGCGCGACGAGCACATCATCCCGTTCGATTCGACGCCGCGGATCGCCGTGACCTTGAGCACCATGCCGCTCGCCGGCACCACCGATCCGGCGGCGCCGAACACGCCGACCAGCCCCGCGCATGCATTGGGCGCGCCGCACACGACCTGCAGCGGAACGCCGTCCCCGGCATCCACCGTCAGCACCTGCAGCTTGTCGGCCTGCGGATGCGGCGCCGCGGTCAGCACCCTCGCGACGCGGAAACCTGCAAGCTTCTCACCCGGATTCTCGACGCCCTCGACTTCCAGCCCGACGCGAGTCAGCGCCTCGACGATCGTGTCGAGTGAGGCGTCGGTCTCCAGATGCTCCTTGAGCCAGCCCAATGTGAACTTCATGCCCCGACTCCCCCGCTCAGCGTGGGCATTTCGAGCGCCGAGAAGCCGTAGTGCCTGAGCCAGCGGATATCGCCGTCGAAAAAGGCGCGCAGATCGTCCATCCCGTATTTGAGCATCGCGAGGCGATCGATCCCGCAGCCGAAGGCAAAGCCCTGCCACGCGTCGGGGTCGTAGCCGCCGGCCTCGATCACCTTGCGATTGACCATTCCCGAGCCGAGCACTTCCATCCAGCCCCCCCCTTCCGAATCTGGGCTGCCGCCGATCACGCGCTTGCCGCCCACCATCGAGAAGCCGACATCGACTTCGGCGCTCGGCTCGGTGAAGGGGAAATAGCTCGGGCGCAGCCGCAGCACGACATCGTCGCGCTCGAAGAACGCCTTGAGGAAGGTCTCGAGCGTCCATTTGAGATGGCCGAGCGTGATCCCCTTGTCGATCACCAGCCCCTCGACCTGGTGGAACATCGGCGTGTGCGTCGCGTCGCTGTCCGAGCGGTAGGTGCGGCCTGGCGCGATGATGCGGATCGGCTGGTTGCCGCCCGCCGCCTTCATCGCGCGGATCTGCACGGGGCTGGTGTGGGTGCGCAGCAGCATCTTGCGCTCGCCGCCGGCTTCTTCGGGGAAATAGAAGGTATCGTGCATCGCCCGCGCCGGATGGGTCTCGGGGATGTTGAGCGCCGTGAAATTGTGCCAGTCGTCCTCGATCTCGGGCCCGGTCGCCACCGCGAAGCCGAGATCGGCGAAGATCTCCGCCAGCTCGTCCATCACCTGGCTCACCGGATGCACGCTGCCCGCGGGCGCGGCGTCGGCGGGCAGGGTCATGTCGAGCGTCTCGCGCGCCAGCCGCGCGTTCAGCACCCCGGCCTCGAGCACTGCCTTGCGGCCCGCCAGCGCCTCGGTCACCGCTTCGCGCAGCCCATGGACGCGCGGACCGGTCACCTGGCGCTCCTCGGGGCTCATCCCGCCGAGCGACTTGAGCAGCCCGGTGACCGCCCCGGCCTTGCCCAGTGCATGGACGCGCAGCGATTCGAGCGCGTCGAGCCCCGCGGCGGCGTCGATCGCGCCGAGCAGGTCCTGGCGGAGATGGTCGAGATCGGTGGTCATGAAGTCCTCGTGGAAAGCGGAGGGATGCTCTAGCGGTCGGGCCCGGATACGCAAAGGGCGCCGGTGTTGCCACCGGCGCCCCTGTGAGCGTCGCTGCAGATCGCCTCAGGCGGCCTGGGGCAATGCCGCCTTCGCCTGCGCGACGATGGCGGTAAACGCCTCGCCTTCGTGCATCGCGATGTCGGCCAGGACCTTCCGGTCGAGCTCGATGCCGGCGAGCTTGAGCCCGTGCATGAACTGCGAATAGGTCAGGCCCTCGGCGCGGACGCCGGCGTTGATGCGCTGGATCCACAGGCCGCGGAACGTGCGCTTCTTAACCTTGCGGTCGCGATAGGCGTACTGCCCGGCCTTCTCCACTGCCTGGCGGGCGACGCGGATGGTGTTCTTGCGACGGCCGCGATAGCCCTTCGCCTGCTCGAGGATGTTCTTGTGCTTCGCGCGGGTGGTTACACCCCTTTTGACTCGTGCCATGTCCCGGCCTCCTTACTTAAGGCCGTACGGCGCCCAGAGGCGCACGTGACCGACATCGGCATCCGAGAGCACCGAAGTGCCGCGATTGGTCCGGATATATTTGGAATTGTGGCTGATCAGCCGGTGGCGCTTTCCAGCGACGCCATGCTTCACCTTGCCGGTGGCAGTGAACTTGAAGCGCTTTTTTACACCGCTCTTCGTCTTGAGCTTGGGCATTTTGGTCTCCTTGCAGTCCCGAGCGTGCAAACAGCCGCGGCAGCCCTTGATGGCCGGGCGTGTTCCTGAATGCTCGAGGAAAGGCGGGCGCTTAGCGCAAGCCCTGCCGCATTGCAACCGGAGTCGGAGCGCGGAATCGGAACCCCGCCGGGTTACGAGACTTTAGACCATTATGGCAGACGAAACCGCCCCCGCGCGACCGGCCCGCGCGCTCGGCACGCCAGTTGCCGCGACGCTATCCGTCGTCACAACGCTCATCGGCCTGATCGTCCTCGCCTGGGCGGTGCTGTTCCTCACCAAGGGCCGCTTCCTCAAGCACAGCTTCGAGCGCATCGCCAGCAGCCAGACCCAGCGCCAGGTGCGCGTCGCCGGCGATTTCCAGCTCTATCTCAATCCGTTCAACGTCAAGTTCGTCGCCGAAGGGCTGACCGTCACCAATCCGGCCTGGGCCAAGGGCAATTTTTTCGAAGCGAAGAAGGTCGATTCGGTGATCTCAAGCCTGTCGCTGCTGAGCGGGCGCCAGCGGATCAACTGGCTCGCGCTCGATGACGCGCATCTCGACCTGCAATGGGATGCCGGCCACAAGCGCAACAGCTGGACGCTGGGCAATCCCGACAAGAAGGGCGAGCCGCTCGATTTGCCGCTGATCCGCCGCGCCCGTGCCGCGGGCACCGCGCTGCGCTACAGCGATCCGCAAATGGCGCTGCTCGCCGAGCTCGGCTTCGAGACGGTGCTGGCGAAGGACACCGAGTTCGCCAGCACGATCCGCTTCAACGGCACCGGCACCGCGCGCGGGACTCCGTTCACGATCACCGGCGCGCTGCTCACCCCCAACGCCACCGTCAGCGGCGGCGAGAACCGGCTCGAGCTCCATATCCGCGGCGCCGAGACGGTCGCCGACGTCACCGGCACGCTGCCCGGCGCGACCGAGCTCGAAGGCGCCAACCTCCACACCCGGGTCCGCGGGCGCAATCTCGCCGATCTCTTCTCGGTCGCCGGGGTCGCGGTGCCCGACACGCGCAGCTACGGCATGACCTCGGCGCTGACCAAGCATGGCCGCGAATGGCGCTTCACCGGGGTCAAGGGCCGCTTCGGCGAGAGCGACCTGTCGGGCAAGTTCACCATCGAGAATCGCGAGCCGCGGCTGATGATCACCGCCGATCTCTCGACCAACGTGCTCGACATCGTCGATGCCGGGCCGTTCATCGGCTACAACCCGCAGCGGCTCGAAGCGCAGGGCGGCGCCGGCGCGATGACGCACGTCGGCGGCGCGCCGCGGCTGCTTCCCGATGCGCCGCTCCGGGTCGCGGCGCTGCGCAATTTCGACGCGCGAGTCGACTGGCACGTCCGCACCGTCCGCGCCGAACATCTGCCGATCTCGAACATCACCCTCGGGCTGACCCTCGACAACCTCCTGCTCAAGCTGTCGCCGCTCAACTTCGCGATGGCGCGCGGCACGGTCAGCTCGGACATCACGATCAATGCCCGCAACCCCGCGGTGGTCACCGATTACGACATCCGCCTCTCGCCCACCCCGATGGGCACCCTGCTCGCCGGCTGGGGCGTCGCCGAGGCGGGCACCTCGGGCACGCTCAAGGCGCGCGCGCAGCTCACCGGCACCGGCAACACCGTCCATGATTCGCTGAGCACCGCCAATGGCCGGATCGCCGTGATCATCCCCAAGGGGACCTTGTGGACCCGCAACGTCCAGCTCTCCGAGCTCGATATCGGCGTGTTCCTCCAGAAGATGTTCGAGAAAAGGCTGAAGGAGCCGGTCCAGATCAATTGCGGGCTGATCGGCTTCACCGTCCGCAACGGTATCGGCGCGGCCGATCCGATCCTGATCGATACCGCGGGCAACGTCACCGTCGGGCGCGGCGGCTTCAGCTTCAAGAACGAATCGATCGACCTGTCGTTCGAGGCCGACAGCAAGAAGTTCAGCCTGCTCTCGGGCCAGTCACCGGTGTCGCTTTCGGGCTATTTCGCGGCGCCGCGGATCAATCCGATCAGCGGCGAGCTGGTCGGCCGCGCCGGGATCGGCCTCGGCCTCGGCCTCGCGGTGAGCCCGCTCGCGGCGATCATCGCGTTCGTCGATGTCGGCGACGCCAAGGCGGCCGATTGCGGCCCGGTCCTCGCCGGCGCCTCGGCCCGCCGCCAGCGCGACGCGAAGGGCAATCCGCGGCAGGATGTCGGGCGCGGGACCACCGCCAAGTCGGAGAGCGGCAAGCAGTCGAAGGGCGAACGGCAGAAGCAGCGCAGGAAGTTCCTCGGGATCTTCTGAATCGGTCCGCATCGGGGACGAACGGCCTTCAAATGTAGGATTCGCCGTGCTCAGTTCGTCCCATGAACGGGCGCCACGCCTCTTTGTCCGATCGCCAGGGAGCCGGCGTTTTCCAGGAGGGGGCGATTCCGAGGGAGGCGTGCCCTCAACTTCCTAAACTTCCGCGCTGCCCGTCACCCGTGCCCGCAGGCGAGCGCCTCGAGGATTTCCTCGACTCGCGCCGGGTCGCCTGCCGCGACGACATCGCCCGCGCTGCCGGCATGGAGCGGATCGCCCGCCCAGTCGCACATCCGCCCGCCCGCGCCTTCGACCACCGGCACCAGCGCCGCGAAGTCGTAGAGCTTGAGCCCGGTCTCGACGACGATGTCGACATGCCCGCTCGCGAGCAGCCCGTAATTATAGCAGTCGCCGCCATAGATCGGGCCCTGGCGCATGTTGCCCGCCGCCACCGCCGCGGCGAGCGCGAGATAATGCTCGCCCTGGTGCGCGTCGAACAGATGCGGGCTGGTCGTCGCCAGCTCGGCGCCTGCGAGCGCGGGGCAGGTACGGGTCCTGGCCGGCGCGCCGTTGAACAAGGTCTGGCGTCCGACCGCGCCGATCCAGCGCTCGCGCTGGATGCACTGGTCGATCACCCCGAGCACCGGCCAGCCATCCTCGACCAAAGCGATCAGCGTCCCGAAGATCGCCCGCCCGGCGACGAACGAGCGCGTCCCGTCGATCGGGTCGAGCACCCAGACGCGCCCGCTCCTGCCTTCGCGGACCCCGAATTCCTCGCCGAAGATCCCGTCCATCGGCCGCTCGGCGATGATCAGCCGGCGCATCGCCTCCTCGGCCTCGCGGTCGGCGAGGGTGACGGGGGAGAGGTCGGCCTTGGCCTCGAGCCCGAGCTCCGATCGGAAGCGCGGGCGGATCGCCGCGCCGGCGACGTCGGCGAGGCGGTGGGCGAGCTGGATGTCGGTCTCGGAGACGGCCATGGCCTGCGCCTAGGGCCGGTCCGCGATTCCCGCAATGCTTGCCAGCCGCCTGGGCCTTTGCTAGGGGCCGCGCCTTACCAGCCGCCGGGCACCCCCCGGCGGACTTCAGATGCGGTCGTGGCGGAACTGGTAGACGCGCAACGTTGAGGTCGTTGTGGGCGAAAGCCCGTGGAAGTTCGAGTCTTCTCGACCGCACCAAAGTCCCGGAAATCGGTGATGGCTAAAAGGGGAGCCCGGCACGCGCCGGGCTCCTCCCTGCCTCGTCACCACCAGGTCGCGTAGAGCGCCACCAGGATCGCGACGATCGCCAGCGCGGCGATGTTGAAGCTCGCGGTGGTGCGGAACGACACCCCCTGCATCGTGATCAGGTTGCTGTCCGACCGCGCGGGCTTGGCCAGCGACACCAGCACTGCCAGCGCCAGCGAGCCGAAGAACACGATCGCCATGCGGTTCATGAAGGGGACGGCGTTGAGCATCTCGGACCCGCCCCATTTGGCCGGGAACCAGAAGATGAAGCTCACCACCACCGACGCGATCGCGCCGAACAGCGCCCCCGCCTCGGTCGCCCGCGGCCAGAACAGCCCGAGCAGGAAGATCACCGTGATCCCCGGCGTCACGAAGCCCGAAAATTCCTGGATATACTGGAAGGCCTGGTCGAGGCTGCCGAGCAGCGGCCGCGCCATCAGGATCGCGATGATGATCGACACGGTCGCGGCGATCCGGCCGACCAGCACCAGCTTCTGCTCATGCGCGGCGCTGCCCGTCGCATCCTCGGCGCGGCTCTGCACGCCCTTGAACTTGGCGTAGATGTCGAGCGTGAAGATCGTCGCGATCGAATTGATCTTGGAGGCAGTCGAGGCGACGATCGCCGCGACCAGTGCGGCGAAGACCAGCCCGAGCAGCCCGGTCGGCAGCAGCGCCATCATCGTCGGATAGGCCTGGTCAGGCTTGGTCAGGCCGGGCGCGAGCACCACCGCGGCGATTCCCGGCAGCACGATGATCACCGGCATCAGCAGCTTGAGGAAGCCCGCGAAGATCACGCCCTTCTGCGCCTCGGCCAGGCTCTTCGCCGCCAGCGCGCGCTGGATGATATACTGGTTGAAGCCCCAATAGCTGAGATTGGCGATCCACATGCCGCCGATCAGCACCGCGAGGCCCGGCAGGTCCTTATAGTGCGGATTGTCGGGTGAGAGGATCATGTCGAAATGATCCGGGACGCGGCGAGTCAGCTCCATGAAGCCCGCAAAGACCCCGGCGTCGCCGCCGATCTTGCTCAGCGTGAGATAGGAAACCACCAGCCCGCCGAATACGAGCAAAGTCACCTGGACGATGTCGGTGAGCGCCACTGCCTTGAGCCCGCCGCGCAGCTGATAGAGCAATGCGAAGGCGCCGAGGCCGATCAGCGCGATGTCCTGGTTGATGCCCGCCACCTGGGTGACGGCGATCGAGCCGAGCCAGATGATCGAAGTGAGGTTCACGAAGATGTAGAGGATCAGCCAGAACACCGCCATCACCGTACGGATCGTGGGTCCGAAGCGCTGCTCGAGGAACTGCGGCATCGTGTAGATCTGGTTGGCGAGGAAGATCGGCAGGAACCATTTGCCGACGATCAGCAGCGTCGCCGCCGCCATCCATTCGTACGACGCGATCGCGAGGCCGATCGCATAGCCCGAACCCGACATGCCGACGATCTGCTCGGCCGAGATGTTCGCCGCGATCAGCGACGCGCCGATCGCCCACCAGGGGAGGTTCTTCGAAGCGAGGAAATAGTCGCTCGAATCCTTGGTGTGCCCTGCTTTCTCGCGGCTCACCCATTGGGCCAGGCCGAAGATGCCGATCGCGTAGACGATCAGCACGACGATATCGATGGTCGCGAGCTTCATGACGGTCCCTCTCCCCGGGGCGCTGCCGCGCCTTTTCCTTGGTACAGCGCTATTTCACAGGATATGGCATGGCTTGTCGAGTGTTGGAATGACGGCGTTGGCCATCGCGATATTCCGCACTGCCGCATTTTTTCCGCACGCTGGCACAATTCTGCGACAAGTCGGGGTTAGCCACCCCGCATTCAGCTGTGCGGCGTATCGCGTTGCGCAGTCGAACAGGGAGCGATGGGTGGCGATGACGAAGCGTGGGTTGAAGCTGGGATGCGCGCTGACGGCGCTGGTGGCGGGTTCGCTGCCGATCGCGGCGGCGGCGCAGAGCCAGCCCGTGCCTGCCGCGGCGCCCACCCCCGCGCCCGCCGCGGCGCCGGCACCCGTGGCGCAGCAGGCCCCGCCCGAGGAGGGTGAGTCCGACGAGATCGTCGTCACCGGCGAGCTGCGCGGCGCGGTCCCCGGCGACATCAAGCCCGAAGTCTCGCTCAGCCCCGCCGACATCCGCGCCTTTGGCGCCTCGAATGTCACCGATTTGATGACTTCGCTTTCGGCGCAACTCGGCAGCGGTTCGGGCCGTGGCGGCGAGCAGCCCATAATCCTGCTCAGCGGCCGGCGATCGAACCTTGCCGAGATTCGCGACCTACCGACCGAAGCGATCGAGCGCATCGATATTCTGCCCGAGGAAGCGGCGCTTCAGTTCGGCTACGCCGCCAACCAGAAAGTAATCAATTTCGTGCTGCGACGCCGGTTCCAGGCGGTCACGACAGTGCTTGAAGGTGCCATGCCGACGGCTGGCGGGAACTCGGGCCAGAACGGCAACGTCAACATCCAGAAGATCAGCCGTGGGGCCCGCGTCCAGCTCGACGTCAAGTACAGTCAGAATTCAGGCATCCTTGAGAGCGAGCGGGGCGTGTCCCGCGCCCCCTCGTCGCTGTTCGACACGCGCGGCAACATCACCGGCTTTTCGGGCGCCGAGATCGATCCTGCGCTCAGCGCCGCCGCCGGCACCGCGGTCACGGTCGCGGGGGTACCGGAGGGCGCGGCAGATTCGGTGCCGACACTCGCCGGTTTCGCGGCGGGAGCGAACCGCGCCAACGTGACCGACCTCTCGCCCTATCGGACCCTCTCCGGGGGCGGCGCGGGAGGTCTGAGCTCCACGCCACAGAAAAGCCTCGCGATCACCGGCGTCTATACCCCCGCGATTTCGGACAAGGTCAGCGCCACCGCCACGTTCGGCCTGACGGTAAATCAGAACGATTCGCTGCTCGGTTTGCCGAGCGCGACGCTGCGGCTGCCGGCCGGCAGTCCCTATTCGCCTTTCTCGCGCGACGTGCAGTTGCTGCGCTATTATGACGATCTCCTTCCGCTGTCGCGCTCGAGCAGCAGCCGGGCAGTCAATGGCCAGTTGAGCGTGAACGGCGATACCGCGCCCTGGCTCTCGAGCTGGCGCTGGTCGCTCCAGGCCAGCTATAATCGCAGCGAATCGGATTCGCTCACCACGACCGGCATCGACTCCGCGCTGATGCAGGCCGCGCTCGACGCGCGCGATCCCGACTTCAATCCGTTCGGGTCGATTCCCTACACGCTGATCGTCAATCGCGCTGCCCAGACCTCGCGAACGAGCACGAGCGACGCGCGGATCGATTTCGCAACCTTCGGTTCGCTGTTCAAGATGCCCGCGGGCAATGTCAGCACTTCGCTGCGGGTGGCGGGGCGGACCAACGATCAGCACAGCGAGTCCTTCATCGCCGGCAGTTTGCGGTCGGGTGACATTGCGCGCGACAGCGCAAGCGTGCGCGGCAACATTACACTGCCGCTCACCAGCCGTCGTCTCGGCGTGCTCGATGCGATCGGAGACCTGTCGCTCAACGCCAATTTCGAAGTCGAGCAGCTGTCCGACTTCGGCCGGCTCACCACCACCGGCTATGGACTGAACTGGTCGCCGATCGTGGCGATTCGCGCGATCGTCAGCATCACCAACGATCGGAGCGCGCCAAGCGCCGGCCAGCTGGGCGATCCGGTGCTGGTGACGCCCAATCAGCGCGTCTTCGATTTCGTTCGCAACGAGAGCGTCGACATCACTGCCGTCGCCGGCGGCAATCCCCTGTTGCGGGCAGACAGCCGCCGCGTGTTCAACGCGCGCCTTTCGATCAAGCCGCTCGTCAGCACCAATCTGAACATCAACGCGAGCTACAGCAATTCGCGCTTCCGCAACCCGACGGCGAGCTTTCCGGGGGCCTCGGCCGAAATCGAGGCGGCCTTTCCCGAACGTTTCGTGCGCGACGCGAGCGGACGTCTGCTCAGCATCGACTATAGGCCGATCAACTACGAGCGCCGGGATCGCTCCGAGCTGCGCTGGGGCATCGATTTTTCGATCCCGATCTCGTCGCCGCAGGCGAAGCGCCTGCAGGCACGCCGCACCGAATTCCAGCAGGCGATGGCCGAATCTCGGCGCACCGGCCAGCCGCTGCCGCCTGAATTCACTGCGCAGCTCGAGCAGTTCCGCCGGCTTGGCCAGCAGGCAAGCCTGTTCGGCGGCGAGCAGCGCCAACAGGGCCCGAGGCAGGGGCAGGGGCAGGCGGCTCAGGACCCGGGCCGGAATCAGGGTGAGGGCCAGGGCCCCGGCGCAGGCGGCGGTTTCCGCGGCGGGCAAGGCGGCGGACGCGGCCCCGGCGGCGGCGGCGGCCGCGGCGGCTTTGGCGGCGGTGGTGGTGGCGGCAACATCGTCCGCTTTTCGCTCAACCATGTCTGGGTTTTCCGCGACGAGATCCTGATCCGGACCGGCCTGCCGGTCATCGACCGGCTCGATGGCTCCGGCGGTCAAAGCGTCGCCGCGCACCAAGTCGATGCGACGGCCGCAGTAAAGCGCGACGCATGGCTGCTCCAGGCCACCGCCAACTGGCAAAGCGCGACGCAGCGGATGACCGGCCCGCTCGGCAGCCAGACCCAACTGAACTTCGGCAGCCTGGCCAAGCTTGGCCTGCTGGCCGAGTGGAATCCGGGCCAGGACGTGGACTTCCTGCTCAAGCATCCCTGGTTTCGCGGATCGCGAATTCAGTTGCGCGTCGAGAATTTGCTCGATGCCAGGCAGCGCGTGACCGATGCCAGCGGCGTGACTCCCTCGGCCTATGCCCCGAACCTGCGCGATCCGCTCGGCCGTGTCGTGCGGCTGACCTTCCGCAAGATGTTCTTCTAGCGGATTGCCAATGGCTTCAGCGAAGCTTGCCAGTCATACTTGTAGCATGATAGATCAAGAGGAGCTTTACTGACTATCTTGTGGTCGATAGCTTCCAGAGATCAGCGCGAGGGGGTGACTGTGAAAAAGACGTTGCTATCGGCTTTTCTGGTTGTTTTTGGCCAGTTCTCCGCTTCCGCTGCGTTGGCGCAAGCCTGTGACGTCCCTGCAACGACGATGAATTTTGCTCAAATTGCCTATGACGAGGGCAAGCAGCAATTACAGCTCATGGTCTGGAAGCTATGACAGCAAGACCAATCTGATTTACACCATATATTACATCGTCGCCAATGGCTGCGGCAGTAACTATGTATGCCATCTCGAGGCTTTGGATGATCGTAATGCTGCCATGTTTGATCTGGACCAAGAGGGATCCGATTTGTACTACGAAAAAGGGATCAAGCAGCAAGACCTCGCAGCCGCGCAAGCAGACTATGCCGCTTGCGTGGCGATCTTTGGCGAGTAAAATCTAGCCCTATTGCCGGCGGAGTTTCGGTCGGCGATCGGCGAGACTGGTGGGCGCCACACCGCCCCCTTTCAGCGCGCGAAGGCCATCTTCCGCGGCTGGCCGAAGCCGCCGGTCATCGCGCGGCGATAGAGCATGGTGATCGAGACGCGGCGGTTGCGCGGATCGGCGGGATTGTCCTCGATCATCGGCTCGCGGTCGGCGACGCCTTCGATCCGCTCGAAGCGCATCTCGGGCACGCCGCCGCCCAGCAGCCGCCGGCGCGTCGCCTCGGCGCGGCCGCTCGACAGCATCCAGTTGTTCATGTTGCGCGGATCGCCATAGGCGAGGCTGTCGGTATGGCCGCGGATCATGATCGGGTTCTCCATCGACCCGATCGACGCGGCGATCAGCCCGATCAGCGTGCTCGCATCGGGCACCAGCGCGGTCGTGCCGACATCGAACATCGAATAATTGGCGTCGTCGATCAGGTCGATCCGCATCCCCTCGCGCGTCGGCACGAAGCGGATATGCTTGGCGAGCTTGGCGAGCGCCGGGGTGGCGCGCATCCGGCTCTGCACCGTCTTGCTCATCTCGTTGAAGTTCTTCTGGTCCTGCGCCGCCATCGCGCGCTGGTCCTTGAGCGTGCCCTTATCGCCGGTGCCGACATCCTTGCCGCCGGTGCCGCCGACCGGCACGGTGATCGACTTGGTGCCGGTCTGCGAGGCCTTGTTGGGATAATTGTCCTGCGCGTTGATCGCGTCGCCGCCGAGCAGCCCGTTCGAGCCCGCGCTGTTCTGCTTCATCTCGACCAAGGTCGGCGCGAAATAGTCGGCGAGCGCCTTGCGCTGCTTCTCGTTGGTCGCGCCGAGCAGCCAGAGCAGCAGGAAGAACGCCATCATCGCCGTCACGAAATCGGCGTACGCGACTTTCCACGCGCCGCCATGATGGCCGCCATGCCCTTCGATATAGATCTTCTTGTAGATGATCCGGGGCGGCTGGTTCGATCCGTGCGGCGCGCGGGCCATGACTACCTACCCCGCAGGCCGTCGAAGACTTCGCCGAAATTGGGCTGGTTCGCGTGGGCGATGCCCGAGCGCGCCGCCTCGATCACCAGCGGCTGGGGGTGGCCGTGGAGCGAGGCGATGATGATCTGCTTGACGACGTGGTAGATCGCGCCGTCGGCGTCGATCACTTGCTGGAGCCGGTTGGCGAGCGGTCCGACCAGGCCATAGGCGAGCAGCACGCCGAGAAAGGTGCCGACCAGCGCCGAGCCGATCATCGCGCCGAGGATCGCGGGCGGCTTGTCGATCGAGCCCATCGTCTTGACCACGCCGAGCACCGCCGCGACGATACCGAGCGCGGGCAGCGCGTCGGACAGCGACGACAAGGTGGTCTGCGGGCCCTGGACTTCGTGATGGTGGGTCCGAATCGCGTTGTCCATCACTTCCTCGACCGCGTGGACGTCGAGCGTGCCCGACGAGACGACGACGAGGCGGAGCGTGTCCGCGATCAGATTGACCAGGGTCTTGTCGGCGAGCAGCCGCGGGAATTCGGCGAAGACCGCGCTCGATGCGGGATCCTCGACATGCGGCTCGAGCGCGATCGGCCCTTCGGTGCGCAGCATCTTCATCAGCTTCGAGACGAGGAAGATCGTGTCGAGATAGTCCTGCTTCTTGTATTTCGGGCCCTTCATGACCTTCATGAAGCCGCCGCCCAGCGCTTTCAGCTCCTTCATCGAATTGCCGATGATGAGCGCGCCGAGCGCCGCCCCGCCGATGATCAGCATCTCGTGCGGAATCGCTTCCATCACGGGTCCGAGTGCGCCGCCGGTGATCGTGAAACCACCAAAGACCATCACCAGCAGGACGACGAGACCGATTACGGGATACATGACTTCTGCGAATTCCCCCGTCGCCGCGCGCGCGGCTCTAGCTGGTTAACGACCGTTCGGGCTTCACTTTCAGCCGAAATGCGTCGCGATATGGTTAATGCCGCCCCGCTCAGCGCAGATAATCGAACAGCGACAGGCTGGAGAGCTTGGTAAAGCTCGCCTGGGTGGCCTGAAGAATAGTCAGCGTCTGCTGCAGCTCGGTGACGGTGGTGGTGATGTCGGCCGCCTCGATGCCCTGGCGGGTTTCGTTGCGGATCAGCTGGGTGTCGCTCAGCCGCTCGGCGACCATGTCGACGCGAACTGCGCGCGCGCCGACCGAGGCGCGCGCCGCGGCGACGCTTTCGGTGGCGGTGCCGAGCTTGTCGAGCGTCCCGGCGGGCACGGTGCCGCCGGCCGAAAGCGCATCGCTCAGCGCCTTGATCGTCGCGAACATGTCGCCGAAGAGCCGATCGCCGCGGACCGTGGTGACGACCGAGTCATGATCGCCGACCGGGATCGGCGAGGCTTCGCCGGTGCCCGCGAAGCTGACCGTTCCGTCCGGGGCCTCGACATAGGCGGGGCCGCCATTGGCGCCGCCAAACAGCGGCTGGCCGCGCGTGTCGACCGTGTTGGCGAGCGCGAGCAGCTCGTCCATCACTGCGCCGAGCGTCGCGCCGATCGCGACGCGGTTGGCGGCGGAGAGCGTGCCGTTCGACGCCTGGAGCGCGAGCTCCTGCGCCTGCTGGAGCTGGGTGCCGATGCCGTCGAGCGTGCCGTCGGCCTGCGCCAGCACGCCCTGGGCGAGCTTGACGTTCGCCGCGTACGACGCGCCATTGGCGTCGGCGCGGGCGAGGCTGCGCAGCTGGACATAGGCGCCGGCGTCGTCCGAGGGCGCCAGCAGCTTCTTGCCGGTCGAGATCCGGGTCTGCAGCGCGTCGGCCTTTTGCGTCAGGCTCGCCATCAGCGAGGCGGGACGCTCGAACAGCTGCGAAGTGGCGATGCGCATCAGCGGATATCCAGGATCGATTGGAGCGTCTCGCGCGCGATCTGGATCACGCGGCTCGACGCCTGATAGGCTTGCTGGAAGCGCATCAGATCGACCGCCTCCTCGTCGATATTGACGCCCGATCCCGAATCGCGCGCCGCGACGGCATTGTCGCGGATCGCGGTCTGCGCCTCGCCGACGTGCCGGCGCGAGGCCAGCGCCGCGGCGTTGGTCGAGACGAGATCGGTGAGGCTGGTCTCATAGCCGCCGCCGGTGCGCAGCGCTGCCAGCGCGACGAGGTTGCGGTTGTCGCGCACGCCGCCGCCGATCACCGCCGCGGCGATGCCGCGCGGATCGGACAGCGCCACGGTGATGTCGGTCGGGCTGGCGCCGGTCGCGAAGATCGCCTGGCCCGGCGTGCCGTTCAGGTCCCAGCCCTTGGACTGGACGGTGTTGACTCCGGTGGCGAACGAACCGGCGAGCTGATCGAGCCGGATGCGCGCCGCGGCGATGCGCTGCGCGCCTTCGGCCAGGCCGGCGAGCGCGCCGCCATTGGGGCCGAGCGCCAGCGTCTCGCCATTGGCGTGGACGGCGAATGAGACCGCGCCTTCGTCGTTGCGGACATAAGTGACGATCGCGGCCTCGTCGCCCTTGACCAGCACCGGTCCCGACGCGCTGCCGCGCACGGTGGCGCGGCCGACCGAATCGAGGCTGACCGAAACGTCGCTGATCGCGCTCATCTGCTCGAGCAGCTGGTCGCGCTGGTCGAGCAGCGCGGCGGCGCCGCTGGTTCCCGGCTGGGTGCGGCCGAGCCCGGCGTTGACCTTGGCCAGCCCGGCCGAGAGCGCGTTGAGCGTCGACACCGCGGCATCGGCGGTCGCGTCGAGATCCGCGGCGGCACCTTCGAGCGCATCGCCGGTGGCGGCGAACGCCGAGGCGACGCTGGCCGCGGCCTCGAGCATCGCCGCGCGCGGCGCGATCGCCGAAGGATCGGCGGCAACCGCATTGGCCGACGTGAAGAAGCTGGTGAGCTGGTCGCCGAGCTGCGCGCCGGTCAGCGAATTCTCGATGCGCTGCAGCCAGGTCGCGCCGGCCTCGCTCCGGGCGAGATCCGAGCCCGCGGCACGGACCTCGGCGGCGCGCATGTCGCTGCCCGCGCGCACGATGCCGTCGACCGCGACGCCGAGCCCGGTGACCGAGCCGCTGGAGGTGCCGCTCACCGCCACGACCTCCTTGAGCGCGGCGGTGCGGCGCGCATAGCCGGCGGTGCCGGCGTTCGCGATATTCTCGGAGACCGTGGTCAGCGCGGACTGATAGGCGCGAACGCCCGACGCGCCGATCGAGAGCATGTCGGTCATTCGGCGCTCCCGTTTGCGGCGGGTGCCGCGGTTTCGCTCGCGGCGGGCGCCGCGGTTTCGGCGGCGGCGGCGCGCTCGAGGAACTGAGTCATCGCCTTGCCGATGCCGATCGGGGCGTGCTCGGCCATGCTCTGCGAGAGCTGCTGGTCCTGCATGTCGCGGAACTGCTCGGTCGCCTTGCTGTCGAACAGCCCGTCGCCGAGCTTGGCGGTGCGCATCGACTTGAGCATCATGCCGACGAAGATCGCCTCGAAGCGCTTGCCCGCGGCTTCGAGATTGTCCTTGCCGGCAAGCCGCGTCGTATCGGTCGATACGCCGCCGGTTGCAGAGATGGGGCCGAGACCGCTCACAGGATGATCAGCTCGGCCTTGAGCGCGCCGGCTTCGCGCAGCGCCTCGAGGATCGCGACCAGGTCGGCCGGCGAGGCGCCGATCGCATTGACCGCCTTGACGACGTCGGACAGCCGCGGGCCGGGCTCGAGCAGGAACATCGGATGCTTCTGCTCCTCGACTCCGACCGTGCTGTGCTCTTCGGTGCGGGTCTCGCCCTTGCTGAACGCCATCGGCTGGCTGGTCTGCTGCGATTCGTCGATGCGCACGGTCATCTTGCCATGGGTGACCGCGGCGGGGCTGACGCGCACCGCCGAGTTGATCACCACGGTGCCGGTGCGCGCATTGACGATGACGCGCGCGGGCGCCTCGGCCGCCTCGACGGTGAGATTCTCGATCTCGCTCATCAGCTCGGAACGGACATCGGCGCCCGGCGGCGCCGAGACCGCGATCGAGATCGCGTCGACTGCGCGGGCGCGGCCGGCGCCGAAGCGGCCGTTGATCGCGTCCTGGACGCGCTGTGCCGTCGTGAAGTCCGAGCGGGCGAGGTTGAAGGTGAGGAAGGGCGTGGTGTCGAAGCCGGTGTCGACGGTGCGCTCGACCGTCGCGCCTTCGGGGATGCGGCCGCTCGACGGGATGTTGACCACCACCGACGATCCGTCCTTGCCCTCGGCGCCGAGGCCGCCGACGGCGAGATTGCCCTGCGCCATCGCATAGATCGCGCCGTCGGCGCCGAGCAGGGGCGTCAGGATCAGCGTGCCGCCGCGCAAGGACTTGGCCTTGCCCATCGACGAGACGGTGATGTCGAGCTTCTGCCCCGGCTTGGCGAAGGCGGGCAGCTCGGCGGTGATCATCACCACCGCGGCATTCTTGAGCCCCGGGCTGACGCCGGCGGGGAGCTGGAAGCCGAAGCGCGAGGCGACCCCCTTCATCGACTGGACGGTATATTCGAGATTGTCGTCGCCGGTGCCCGGAAGTCCGACGACCACGCCATAGCCGGTCAGCTGGTTGGTGCGGACGCCCTGGAAGCCGCCCAGATCCTTCACGCGCTGCGCCGCGGCCGGCTGGACCGCGAGCGCTGCGACGAGGAAAGCGAAGATGATGCGGATCATGTGCGGGGTTCCCACGTCAGAAAGGCCAAATCAGAACGGGCTGAGCATCTGGAAGAAGCGCGACAGCCACCCCTGGCGGGCAGCGCGGGCGACATCGCCCTTGCCGGTATAGGAAATGCGGGCGTCGGCGACGCGGGTCGACGGGATGCGGTTGTTCGCATCGATATCGGCGACGCGGACCACGCCCTTGATCTGGACGAACTCGTCACCGCGGTTGAGCGTGACGCGCTTCTGGCCCTGCACCAGCATCGTGCCGTTGGGATAGACCTCCGCCACGGTGACGCTGATCTCGCCCGACAGCGCGTTCGCCTGGTCGGCGGCGCCGCTGCCGGTGAAGTTGCGCGCGCCGCTGATCGAGGCGTCGGTCTTGTTGAACAGGTTGAGCGCGCCGGTGGTCGGCGGGGTGATCGAGAAGCCGCCGCCGCTGTCGAGCTTGGTGCCCGCCGACTTGGACGCCGAGGTGCGCTCGACCAGCACGATCGTCAGCGGATCGCCGACGCGGCGGGCGCGCTGCCCCTCGTAGAGCGCGGCATAGCCTTCGTTGGCCTGGAAGATGCTGCCATTGGCGACGCGCGGCTGCGCCGACACGGGGGTCGGCAGCGAGACCGAATAATCCTCCTTGGGCTTCTTCTTGCCGAAGATCTGCGCCTTGGCAGGGGTGGCGGCGAGCGCCATCCCGCAAGCGATGAGCGCGCCCGTGGCGAGCCCGGCGATGAATTTCACGGCCCGCACCTCAGATGTTCTGGTTGACGTATTTGAGCATCTCGTCGGTCGCCGAGATCATCTTCGAATTGACCTCATAGGCGCGCTGGGTCTCGATCATGTCGACCAGCTCCTCGACGACATTGACGTTCGAGCCCTCGAGCATGCCCTGGCGGATCGTGCCGCGGCCCTGCTCGCCCGGATTGCCCAGGCTGGCGGCGCCGCTGGCCGAGGTCTCGACGAGGAAATTGTCGCCCTTGGCCTGGAGACCCGCGGCGTTGGGGAAGGTCGCGACCTGGAGCTGGCCGAGCTGGCTCGCCTCGGCCTGGCCCTGCAGCGTCGCCGAGACGGTGCCGTCGCTGCCGACGGTGATCGAAGTCGCGCCTTCGGGAACGGTGATGCCGGGCATCACCTGATAGCCTTCGGAGGTGATCAGCTGGCCCTGCGCCGAGCGCGAGAAATTGCCCGCGCGGGTGTAGCCCAAGGTGCCGTCGGGCATCTGGATCTGGAAGAAGCCGTCGCCGTCCATCGCCATGTCGAGCGCGTTGCCCGTGGTCTGGAGCGAGCCCTGGGTCTCGATCCGGCCGGTGCCCTGGATCTTGACGCCGGTGCCCATGTTGATGCCGGTCGCGTACTGGGTCTGCGCGGTGCTCGCGGCACCGGGCGCAGTGATGACCTGATACGCCAGCGTCTGGAACGAAGCGCGGTCGCGCTTGAATCCCGTCGTGTTGACGTTGGCGAGATTGTTCGAAATCACCCGCATGCGCATGTCCTGGGCGTCGAGCCCAGTCCGCGCGATATGCATTGCCGAGGAACCCATCGTCTAAACTCCCTTAACCCGGCAGCCGCATCAGCGATGCGGTGCTTTCGTCCATTGCCTTGGCTTCCTTGAGCAGGTTGGCCTGCACTTCGTAGCTGCGCTGGTTCTCGATCATGTCGACCAGGGCCTGCGTCAGATTGACGTTCGACTGTTCGAGGCTTCCCGACGCCAGCTGCGCATCGAGATCGGCCGGCAGCACGCCGCCGCCCTTGACGTGAAGATTGTTGTCGAGCCCCTTGACGGTCTGCGACCCCTGGGTGCTGACCAGCTTGATCTGGTCGATCACCTGCGGCGCGTTCGAGTCGCCGCCCAAGGGCACGATCGAGACGGTGCCGTCGCCGGCGATGCTGATCGACTGATGGGGCGGCACGGTGATGGGGCCCCCCGACCCCATCACCGGGAAACCGTCGCCGGTTTCCAAGACGCCCGAGGTCGCGACGTTCAAATCGCCGCGCCGCGTATAGGCTTCGGTCCCGTCGGTGCCCTGCACCGCGATCCACGAATCGGTGGTCACCGCCACGTCGAGCGGGCGGCTGGTCTGGACGATGGTGCCCGCGCGCCGATCGGCGTCGGTGACTTCCTCCGACGCGAGCGTGCGGGTGTCGAGCGGCGAGCCGCTCAGCACCATCCGGTCGAACGTGACCCTGTCGGCACGGTAGCCGATGGTCGAGGCGTTCGCGATGTTGTTCGCGATCGACGCCTGCGCCTGCATCTGGCTCCTGAGCCCCGAAAGCGCCGTGTAGACGAGCCGGTCCATAGTCTATTCCCCTCCGCCCCTGATCAGCTGCGGATGTTGAAAATGGTCTGCGAGATCTGGCTCGCGGTATCCAAGGCCTTGGCGTTCGCCTGGAAGTTGCGCTGCGCCGCGATCAGCCCGACCAGCTCCTCGGTGATGTCGACGTTCGAGCGCTCGACCGCGCCCGCCATCAGCGAGCCGAAGCCGTTGGCGCCGGGCTCGCCGAGCCGTGCCTCGCCGGAGAGGCCGGTGACCGACCAGGTCGAGTTGCCGAGCTGGCGAAGCCCTGAGGGATTGGCGAAATTGGCGAGCACGACCTTGCCGAGCGGCTGCGAATCGCCGTTCGAGAAGCTCGCGCGGACGATGCCGTCGTCGCCCACCGTGACGCTCTCGAACTGGCCGACCGCGGCCCCGTCCTGGCTGCGCGCATTGACGCTGAACGGCGAGCCGACCTGGGTGGTGCCGCCGCCGAAATCGAGCGTCAGCACCTGCTCCGAAGTCGCCCCCGGCGACAGGAAGCCGCCAAAGGTCGTGCCGTCGGTCGGCGACGTGATCTTGCCGGTCGCGTCGAAGTTCAGCGTGATCGGCTGCGTGCCGGCAGTCGCGCCGTCGGCATCGAGCTGCTGGTCGCCGACGAACGAATAGACTTTCCAGCTGCTCGTCTGGTCGCCGGCGCTGGGCGCGGACTCGCGGACGAAATAGCTGGTCATCGTCAGCGCGTTGCCGCTGGCATCGTAGATCGTCGTCTGGGTCGACTGGTTGTAGGTGCCCGGATCGAACCGGTCGAACGCGTACGGATTGGCCGTGGTGAAGCGCGGGGCGTTCGCGGGAATCGACGAATTGGCCGACAGGTTGAGCGTCAGCCCGACATTGGCGGTCGCCTGCGGCGTGCCGCTGGTCTGGGGCAGGCGCAGGCTCTGCGCCGCGTCGATGCCGGTCGCAACCACCGCGCCCGAGCCGTCGACCGGGTAGACGAGCAGCTTGTTGCCCTGCTGGTCGGTGACGAAGCGGTCGCTGTCGACGGTGAAGCCGCCGTTGCGGGTGAACATCACCCCGGCATTGCCGGTGTCCGAGCGGACCGCGAAGAAGCCGTCGCCGGTGATGGCGAGATCGAGCGCCGAGCTCGACTGGGTATAGCCGCCCTGGCTGAACTGCTGGCGGATCGACTTCACCACGGTGCCCGAGCCGACCATCTGGTTCGGGTTCGAGTCCTTGGTCGACGCGATCACGTCGGCGAAGATCGTCATCGAGCGCTTGAAGCCGTTGGTCGAGACGTTCGCGAGGTTGTGCGAGATCGTCGACATGTCGGTCTGGGCGGCCTGGAGTCCACTGAGCGAAGTGTAGAAGGACATGAGATTACTCCTGGGAAGCGAGTGGTTCAGCCGACCTTGCGGACGGAATTGGCGGAGACCTGGCCGAGGCCGGGAAGGGTTAGGACCGGGGTGCCGTCGGAGCCCATCGTCACCGACGTGACCGGGGCCCAGACCAAAGGCGTGGCGCTGACGGTGCCGCCATCGCCGCCCCGCGCCGAAGCGCGGATCGTGAACGGACCCGCGCCGGCGGCGTCACCGCTGTCGGTCGAGCCGTCCCATTCGAAATCGAGCGTGCCCTTGCCCTGCGCGCCGAGATCGACGGTCTTGAGGACCTGGCCGTTGGCGTCCTGGATGGTGACGGTGACGTTGGCCGCGTCGGCGGCGAGATCGATCGAGCCGCCGAGCGAGCCGTCGGTGCGCGGATAGGCGACATCGCCTTCGGTCTGCACGGTGCGGCCGACCCACGACATCATGTCGGTGGTGGTGGTCGCGCCGAGCCGGGCGGCCATCGCCTTGAGCGTGGTGTTCATCTCGCTGATGCCGGCGAGCGACGAGAATTGCGCCATCTGCGCGACCATCTGCGAATTGTCGACCGGATCGAACGGATCCTGGTTCTTCAGCTGCGCGGTCATCAGCGTCAGGAAGTCGCCCTGGTCCATCTGCTGCGACGTGTCGGCGGTCGCGGTGTTCGCGGTACTCGCGCCCGTCCGCTTGACGCCGAGATTGGCGAGCGTGGAATCGAAGCTGGTGGTGGTCATGAGGATCAGCGTCCCATCTTGAGCGTGTCGATGATCAGCGTCTTCGCGGTCTGCATCACTTCGACATTGTTCTGGTAGCTGCGCGCGGTCTCGAGCATGTCGACCAGCTCGCGCGTCTCATCGACCGCGGATTCCCAGACGTTTCCGTCCTTGTCGGCCATCGGGTTGCCCGGATCGTAGCGCTTGGTCGGGTCGCTGCCCGCAGTGACGATCTGCTCGACATCGACCGTCGACATGCCGCTCGCATCGTCGAAATGGGTGCGGAACACCGGCTTCATCGTGCGGTAGGCGGTCTCGGCGCTCGACGCGACGGTGCCCGCATTGGCGAGGTTCGACGCCGTGGTGTTGAGGCGTACCAGCTGCGCGGACATCGCGCGGCCGGAGACCTGGAAGATCGAGAGCGGCTGGTCACCCATGCTTATTCTCCCCGCAGCGCGCGCGTGATCTGGCCGATGCGGCCGTTCAGAAAGGCGAGCGTGGTCTGGTAGCCGACCGCGTTCTCGGCGAAGGCGGTCTGCTCGGTGGTGAGCTCGACGGTGTTGCCGTCGGCCGAAGGCTGGAGCGGCACCCGGTACTGGGTGGCGCTGTCGATCGCATTGTCGATGTCGCCGCCGGGCGTCTCGATCGCCGAGAGCGCGGCGTGGAAGTCGATGTCCTTGGCCTTGTAGCCAGGGGTCGATGCATTGGCGATGTTCGACGCCAGCAGGCCCATGCGCTGCGACCGCACGGCAAGCGCCGCGCCGTGCACACCGAAAAGACTGTTGTCACCCATCTTGCGCCCTTCCGCACAAAGTTTCGGGCGTGAGGTACGCAATGACCGTGCCAAGTCGCTGCGGGGAGGCGGGAAGTGGCGCTGCGGGGTGCGAGGCGGAAGGCGGCGGCAAGATCTTGCCGGTGTGGCGGCAACCGGCTGCCGTCCCCTCCGCTGTCATCGCTGTGAAACCGGACTCGTTCGGTGGTTATCCCCTGTACCAATTTCCTTGTTGCCCGGCGAAAGCAGGGGCCCAGAGCCAAGCAGTTCGACCCTTGTGACCCTGGGCCCCTGCTTTCGCAGGGGAACAGCCCGGCACTTGCCGGAGCGGCATGAGCCCCGGAACAAGTCCGGGGTGACAGAGGGGGTTTCGGCGACTCCGCGGATTGGCCCACGCCTTGCATCCGCGAGCGCATGGACTTTACCGCCTTTCCCGGCCTCGGCCCTTTCCTCGATCCGCTGTCGCTCGCCATCGTCGGCGGGGGCACCGCCCTGGCAATGGTGCTGCGGACCCCGGCCAGCGACCTGGTTCGCGGCGTCTCGGCGCTGCGGA
Organism: Pseudomonadota bacterium; assembly: GCA_040388355.1. GTDB lineage: Bacteria > Pseudomonadota > Alphaproteobacteria > Sphingomonadales > Sphingomonadaceae > Sphingomonas. Next base: position 47,661 of record JAZKCD010000006.1, read on the forward strand.
CGCTGCCGCGCCGCCGCTTCGACGCCGAGCCTTTGCTCGGCCAGATCGCGGCGCTGACCCGGATCGCGAAGCGCCACGGGCTGATCGCGCTCGATCGTTCGGTGATCGGTGATCCCGACGTTGCCGCCGCGGTCGCCGCCGCGGTCGACGGGGCCAGCCCCGAGCATGTCGAGGCGCTGCTCCGCCACTTGCACACCGCGCGCACCGAGCGGCACCGCGCCGCGTTCGAGCTCTGGGCGGGCGCCGCCGAGGCTGCACCGGCGATGGGGATGATCGGGACCTTGGTCGGACTGGTCCAGATGTTCACGGCGATGCGCGATCCGGCGGTGATCGGCGGGGCGATGGCAGTCGCGCTGCTCACCACGCTCTACGGCGCCGCGCTCGCCAATCTCGTCGCGGTGCCGATCGCCGCGCGGCTCAAGCGCAAGGCGCGCCACGAGGCGCAGGAACGTGCGCGGATCGAGGCGCCGCTGGTCGCGCTCGCCGGGATCGAGCCCGGTGTCCGCCGCGAAATCCGCGAGGTCGCGGCGTGACCTTCGACGACATGGAGGAAGCCCCGGCACGCCCGGTCTGGCTGATGACGCTCGCCGACCTGGCGCTGCTGCTGGTCGGCTTCTTCGTCTTTCTGCAAGCCAATCAGGGGCTTGGGCCGCAGGCGCTTGCCGCTGCGTTCCGGTCGGGCTTCTCGTCGCAGCCGCCGGCGATGCCGGTCGATCTCGCGACGGTCCATGGCTTCGCCCCCGGATCGGCGGCGCTGCCCGAAACCGAAGCCGCGCTCGCCTGGGCGCGGATCG
>JAZKCD010000006.1:48464-50173 GCA_040388355.1 Pseudomonadota bacterium
AGACATGAAGGGCCAAAGCGTGCAACCGGGTGCTTGGCCGCTCGAGCTGCTTTGGCGTGCCTACGCCGACGACCCCGAAAACCATCTGATTATGCCACACGTCGGCGGGCGCCGTGCCATTCTCGACTGGTATCACCACCCCGAGCGCGATCCGCGCACGCGGCTCAAGGTCACCGGCGAAGTCGACGGCAGCCCGGGCGATGTCGATCCGCTGACCGGCAGCGGCCCGATCCTCGCCGCCGACCGCGCCCGCGCGGTCGCCACTTTGCTCATCCGCGCCGGGGCCGTCGCGCCCGGGCGCATCACGATTTCGACCGGCAAGGGTCAGCGCCGCGCGGTGCTGACGCTCGGTTACGACGGCGGCCGGCAATGATTTGCCGCCCGGCAACGCGGCCTTGCCGCTTCATCAGATTTCCACGGGAGACCAAGATGCCGTTGCTGTTCCTCTCGCTCACCTTCGCAGGCCCCGCCGCCGCGCAGGACTTCCAGTCGACTCAGATGCTCGACACGATCGTCTCGCAATTCACCGGCCGCACCATCGGCCAGGAGGGCGGCGCGCGCGCGCCGGTCGATACCCGGCTCAAGCTCGCTTCGTGCGCCGCGCCGCAGCTGAGCTGGCGTACCGAGGCGAAGGACGCGGTCGTGGTGCGCTGCATGACGCCGGAATGGCGGATCTTCGTGCCGGTGCTCGCCGCGCCGCAGGCGCCCAAGCCCGCCGCGGCGCCCGCGGCTGCGATCGTGCGTCCGGCGATACCGGTCAAGGCCGAGCCGGTGATCCGCCGCGGCGATGCCATCACGCTCGAGGCCGGCGCCGCGGGCTTTTCGATCACGCGCGAGGGGGTGGCGATGAACGACGCCGCGCCGGGCGCACGGGTGATGGTCAAGGTCGATGGAAAACAGCAGCCGATTCAGGCGGTTGCGGTCGAACCCGGCCATGCCCGCCTGCCTGGCGCGGGCGACTGAATTTTTTTGTTAAAGTTTCGGCGAAGCCCGTCGTTGTATCCTGTGCAGGCATAGCAAGGATTGCAGGCAATGGTGGATCCCATCGGCATCAAGGCAGGAACGATCGGCGAGCGCCGCCTGGCGCAGGTCGGCGCCGCGCAGGCGGCTGCCGCGCCCCAGCCGGTCAAGACCGAAGCCAAGGTCGCGACTGCCGCCACCCAGCTTTCCAGCACGATGGCCGCCTCGGCCCCGGTCGACGCCGAGCGCGTCGCGCGGATCAAGAAGGCGATCGAGGACGGGCACTTCCCGCTGGTGCCCTCGACCGTCGCCGACCGCCTGCTCGCGCTCAAGATGGAATGGAATCCCAATGACGAGGCGTGACGCACTGATCGGCGTGATCGAGGCGCTCCACGCCGAGATCGCCGCGCTCAAATCGAACGATGTCGCCGCGCTCGAGGCGGCGACCCGCGTCAAGCTGACCGCGATCGACGCCGCCGCGGCGCATGACGGCGAGCCGACCAATGCCGAGATCCGCGAGCTGGCCGGCGAGGCGCACCGCCTCAACGAGACCTGCCGCATCTACGTCAACCTGATGGCGGCAAATGTCCGCCGCCGCCTGCAGGATCTTTCCGGTGTGGGCGCCATGCCCTACCGCCCGGGAACCCCCGCCTTCGCTTGATTTTGCTTGATCGGCTCACGCCGATAGGCGGTGCCGGCCCGCTCCCCCTCCCGGCCACCCATAGGCTACTAAAGTAAGGGTGGCCGGG